>DGHQ01000024.1:34470-265233 GCA_002392915.1 Bacteroidales bacterium UBA3844
CGGATGTCATTCCGATTTTCTTTCCTAATAATCCTGGCATTTCTTTTCGATTACTATTAGTTTACCTTAATTTCTACATCAACTCCACTTGGAAGCTCCAACTTCATAAGTGCATCTACAGTCTTCTCTGTTGTGCAATAGATGTCAATCAATCTCTTGAATGAAGAAAGCTGGAACTGCTCTCTCGACTTCTTGTTGACAAATGTTGAACGGTTGACTGTAAAAATGCGCTTGTGTGTAGGTAGCGGAATTGGACCACTTACAACAGCTCCCGTTGTCTTCACTGTCTTTACGATTTTCTCAGCTGACTTGTCTACCAAGTTGTGATCGTAAGACTTCAATTTAATTCTAATTCTTTGACTCATCGCTTTGAATCTATAATAAATAATTTAATCTCTTTGGAAAAGTGCGTCCTCATTCCTGAGGACACACTATTTTTCTTATAGCAAGTCTACTCTACCCTTTGCCTCAGTCACTACCTGCTTTGCGATAGCTGTAGATACCTCTGCATAGTGTGAGAACTCCATTGATGAAGTTGCACGACCTGATGTGATTGTACGCAACGATGTTACGTATCCGAACATTTCTGACAACGGAACTTTTGCCTTCACGATTCTAGCTCCTGAACGGCTTGTCTCCATTCCCTCTACCTGTCCACGACGCTTGTTAAGGTCGCCGATAACATCTCCCATGTTCTCCTCTGGTGTCACAACCTCTAGCTTCATGATTGGCTCCATCAATACTGGATGTGCCTTTGCACATGCTGCCTTGAATGCTAGGTTGGCTGCGATTTCGAATGACAACTGGTCTGAGTCTACTGGGTGGTATGATCCATCAACTACGACTACCTTCAACTGGTCTACTGGGAAGCCTGCCAACACACCATTCTTCATTGATGCCTGGAAGCCCTTCTGGATAGATGGGATAAACTCCTTAGGAATGTTACCTCCCTTAACGATATCCTCGAACTGAAGTGAGCCCTGGAAGTCTGGATCAACTGGTCCAACCTTAACCACGATATCAGCGAACTTACCACGTCCTCCTGACTGCTTCTTGTAAACCTCTCTGTGGTCAACTGTCTGAGTGATTGCCTCCTTGTAGTTAACCTGTGGACGACCCTGGTTACACTCTACCTTGAACTCACGACGTAGACGGTCGATGATGATATCAAGGTGAAGCTCACCCATACCTGAGATAACTGTCTGACCTGACTGCTCGTCTGTCTTTACAGTAAATGTTGGGTCCTCCTCTGCAAGTTTTGCAAGTCCGATTCCTAGCTTGTCGATATCAGCCTGTGACTTAGGCTCTACTGCGATACCGATAACTGGATCTGGGAACTCGATTGACTCAAGTACCATGTGCGACTTTTCGTCCTCTCCACATAGTGTATCACCTGTACGGATATCCTTGAATCCTACACCTGCACCTATATCTCCAGCGGCTACAACCTCAACTGGGTTCTGGTGGTTAGAGTGCATCTGGAACAAACGTGAGATACGCTCCTTCTTTCCTGAACGTGTGTTGAAGATATATGAACCAGCCTCTAGCTTACCAGAGTATACTCTGAAGAAGCAAAGACGTCCTACATATGGGTCTGTAGCGATCTTAAATGCAAGAGCACAAAGTGGCTCGTCCTCGTCTGGGTGACGAACGATCTTAACATCTTCGTTTCCTACCTCAGAACCGATGATCTCTGGAGTGTCAAGTGGGCTTGGAAGGTACGCACAAACTGCGTCAAGCATTGTCTGCACACCCTTGTTCTTGAATGAAGATCCACATACCATAGGGAAGATCTTCATGGCTAGTGTACCCTTACGGATAGCAGCCTTGATCTCATCCTCTGTGATTGAGTCTAGATCACCCTCAAGGAACTTCTCCATGATAGCGTCGTCGCAATCAGAGATAGCCTCAAGCATCTTCTCTCTCCACTCGTTTGCCTCGTCTACAAGATCAGCTGGGATATCCTCTACATCGTATGCAGCTCCCATTGTCTCATCATGCCAAACGATAGCCTTCATCTTTACTAGGTCGACAACTCCCTTGAATGTCTCCTCAGCTCCGATTGGAATCTGGATAGGACATGGGTTAGCTCCTAGTACCTCTCTAACCTGAGCAACCACATCGAAGAAGTTTGCTCCAGAACGGTCCATCTTGTTTACGTAGCAGATACGAGGAACATTGTACTTGTCAGCCTGACGCCATACAGTCTCAGACTGTGGCTCCACACCACCTACAGCACAGAAAGCTGCCACTGCACCGTCAAGGATACGAAGTGAACGCTCTACCTCTACTGTAAAGTCAACGTGTCCTGGAGTATCAATCAAGTTAATCTTGTACTTCTTGTCGTTGTACTTCCAGTATGTTGTTGTAGCAGCTGATGTAATAGTGATACCACGCTCCTGCTCCTGAACCATCCAGTCCATTGTAGCTGCACCATCGTGCACCTCACCGATTTTGTGTGTAAGACCTGTGTAGAACAAAATACGCTCTGATGTTGTAGTCTTACCAGCATCGATGTGAGCCATGATACCGATATTTCTCGTATAATGCAAATCTGCTTTTGCCATTTTTCCTAAATTGTTGAAGTGTTAAAACTAGATTGATTAGAATCTGAAGTGAGCGAATGCACGGTTTGCCTCAGCCATCTTGTGCATATCTGCCTTTCTCTTAAACGCTCCACCCTGGTTGTTGTATGCGTCTGCGATCTCTGCAGCCAACTTATCTGCCATTGAACGGCCTGCTCTCTTGCGAGCAAAGATGATAAGGTTCTTCATTGAGATAGACTCTTTTCTCTCTGGACGAATCTCTGTTGGCACCTGGAATGTTGCACCACCTACACGGCGAGACTTAACCTCTACCTGTGGAGCTACATTCTCTAGAGCCTTCTTCCAGATCTCTAGTGGCTCCTTCTCCTCGTTTGGAAGCTTGCTCTTAACATTCTCCAACGCTGAGTAGAAAATACTGAATGCTGTACTCTTCTTACCGTCGTACATCAAATGGTTAACAAAACGTGTTACCATTACTTCGTTAAAAATTGGATCTGGCAAAATGATCCTCTTTTTAGGTTTTGCTTTTCTCATTTTCTTAAATCGTTTTTGTCTTGGTTGCTTCTGTCGCTTCAACGGTTCCTCTTGACCATTTACTCAACCCTCATCACGCTACCAGTAAAACTAAAACTTAGTTCTGTTTTTTACTTAAAAAGAATTTTGCTAGTCGGCAAGTCCGAAATTACTTCTTACCCTTTGCTGGTGCTGCCTGTCCTGGCTTTGGACGCTTAGCTCCATACTTTGAACGTCTCTGAGTACGTCCGTTTACTCCTGCAGTATCCAATGTACCGCGAACAATGTGGTAACGTACACCTGGTAGGTCCTTAACACGACCTCCACGTACCATCACGATTGAGTGCTCCTGTAGGTTGTGACCTTCTCCTGGGATGTAGGCGTTAACCTCCTTCTGGTTTGTCAATCTCACACGTGCCACCTTACGCATTGCAGAGTTAGGCTTCTTTGGTGTTGTTGTATAAACACGCATGCAAACACCTCTTCTCTGTGGACATGAATCCAACGCAGGAGACTTACTCTTGTCTTCAAGACTAGCTCTTCCTTTTCTAACTAACTGTTGAATAGTAGGCATTTTTGTTTTTACTTTTTAAATTTTTACTGATATTCTATCATTTAGAATGCAAAAATAGTCATATATTTTTACATGGCAAACAAAAATCGAGAAAAAAAGTCGTTATTTATCAACATTTCAAAGATTTAGGTTTTTCTCTCTCTTTCCTTAGTTTTTCACGTCTCTTTTTTCTTTCATCCAAAAATATATTGCATAACATAAAAATAAATGCAAAAAGAAAGATGCAAAATGAGAATTCGCATGTCTTTTTTGTAAATTTTTTCCTCGACGTGGGGGCTCCATTTGTTAATTACCAATATATATTAACGTCAATTCGGCGAAATCAAAAAGATAGTTGGAGTGTCATAAATGAGGATTCCAAAGGGCGGAACGCCCTTCCTTCCCCCTCCCAAAATGCGAGCCGAAGGCAAGCATATATAAATACAGAGACATAGAGTTTTTAAGAGAAATTCTACATTTATGAGGAAACAAGACGTTAAAGCAATTTCTATTGTATTGCCTTTCAGACAAAATTTTATGACATTGCTGCACTTCCCGAGACGTTGTCACGGGTTATTCTCGCTTTGCTTGGTAGCGTCTTTCAGACGAATCTCTCAGATACCAGACAGTTTTTCAAATCTGCCCGCAATAGGAATAATGTTCAAACAGGAAACAGTGTCATCTATAATATCAGACACTTGGAAAACCCACAAACAAGTGTGTGCGGGAAATCTCCCCAACGGAGAAAACAGGAACATGGGGAAACACTAAAATAAATATAATAGAATTCATCGAACTTACGTTATATTAATATGAGTCCGACAATTTGTAATCAGCAAATACGCAATAACAAGCAATCATAAAAAGAAAGGCTTTTCACTTTCTGATTGAATTCTTACACCTTTTTCTCATAAAAAGGCGTACCCATTCTATGTGAACTTTGCATCTCTGTGGTTTTATTAATTCTGTGTGCTCGCCTACGGCTCGCACTAAGGAAGGGGTTAGGGCCAATATCAATCAAACATGGGCCCTTAACAATCCTCAGTTATGACACCCCAACTTTTCGTCGAATCACGTTATTTAATATGAATCTTAAAAAATTGTACAACCTGAAAACAGCATTTTGATGCTTGGAAAATCCTCAACATATAGGGGCAAGTTTCAAACCTACCCGCTGTTTGTAACCAAGAAAACAAATTGATCACATATCAAATTCCACCGTCATAGCCATTCAAAAAAGCATAATCGCATTCTTTTTGTGCAGTTTTGCGTGAAATTTGCATTTTTTTCGTGCAGTTTTTGCCGTTTTCTGCATTTTTTTCGTGCAACTGAGCTAATTTTGACAAAAAAGTAGAGGATATGGAACGTCTATACGAATTTTTCAACAGAAAACTAGATGAAACTCCTAATGAGTTCGTACGATATAAATATGCGGATATCAATTGGGAAGGAAGAGCTTTCGGTCTTATCGGGCCACGCGGTGTCGGCAAATCTACTTTGCTGCTCCAACACATCAAAAAAAATCTTAATACTGCTGATACACTATACGTCTCTGCAGACCATCTGTATTTCTCTTCTCATTCACTGGTAGATTTAGCCGATAAATTTGTGAAATTGGGAGGGAAACATTTAATTATTGATGAAATCCACAAATATGAAGGATGGTCACGAGAACTGAAACAAATATATGATAGTTATAGTGATCTCCAACTAATAGTTTCCGGATCTTCCATTCTTGACATTTACCAAGGTCTCGCTGATTTAAGCAGACGAGTACCTATGTACGAAATGCAAGGTCTTTCTTTCAGAGAATATTTGAAATTGTTTCACAACATAGATGTGCCCACTTACTCTTTACATGATATCGTTAACAATAAAGCTGCCATTCCCAATGTCCAGCATCCTCTCGTCTACTTCCAAGATTATTTGCGACGCGGATATTACCCTTTTGGGAAAGACGAGAAGGAATACAAAATGATATTATATCAAGTAATCAACCAAACTATGGAAGTTGATATTCCTCAATATGCCAAAATGAATATCTCTGTCTGCAGAAAATTGAAACACCTTTTGATGATCATATCAGAAAGTGTCCCTTTCAAACCTGTAATACAAAAATTAGCCGACTTAACTGGATCAAGTCGAAATAATATTCCAGAATACCTTATATATATGGAAAAGGCAGGATTGATTTCTCAATTACGTGATGAGACAGGAGGCATCAGAGGTTTAGGAAAAGTAGAAAAAATCTACTTGGACAATACCAATATTATATATGCACTCACGCCCAATACTGCCAATATCGGAAATGTAAGAGAAACCTTCTTTATGAATCAGATGAGAGTACGGCAATCCGTAATAAGTTCTTCCGTTACCGATTTCAAGATAGATGACATGTCATTCGAAATAGGAGGAAAAAAGAAGGGGCAAAAACAAATCGAATCTGTAGAAAAGGGATTTGTTGTGAAGGATGACATTGAATATGGATTTGCCAACATCATTCCATTGTGGGCTTTCGGACTTAATTACTGAATCGATGAACTCATTACGAATTTTGCATTTCACATTTATAATTCAGCATTTTCTAAAACGCCACATTGAACGACGTGGAGAATTGCCAGCCTCGCAAATCATAGTTGTGCTTGAAAGGCAGGTAATAGCTGCCTCGCAAATCCCATAGCACAAAGCGGTTCTTAAACAGCTCCACGCCCACCGTCGGACTTACATATATAGTCTTTGTTGATGTTGTCTCGCCCCTGAACGCCATGAATCCGACATTGTATCCGGAATACATATTAAAGCATTTTCTTGCTCCTCGTCCGAAATGACGCGAATAGAAATCCTGCCCGAAACTGATATTGAAGGCATCCGTAAGCGTGGTGGTGTCTGCGGCAGCCACGTCTTTGGCCTTAAAAACACCAACATTTACAAATGTCTTGCCTCTTGTGAAGAGGTACTTCAAATTATATCCGTTATAGTAGCTGGCAGAGAAGCCTGGTTTCGGATTGCTTATCATCAGGATACTGTACTCAAATCCAGGCATATTCACAAAGCGAACCTTCGTCTGCCTTGGTGATGTCTCGTCTCGCATAAGACGGAATTCGAGGTTGACGGTGCCGATGGAAGCGCAATTGTCAGCATAATTTCTGTTTTTCTTTCTCAACGACTCTCGCATATCATAAAGCTCGGATTCCAACTCTTCCACGATGGAGTCGTTTTTCGTTTTTGATAACTTATCCTCAAGCTCATAAATATCACTCTTCAACCGCTCAATTGAAACAGTCTGGTTCTCTATCTCACGAGAAATATTCGTCGTCGACTCCTCTGAATCAATCACCGCACACTTCCACCCTTCCAGGTGTTGCTTGATATCATTGTATTGAGCCTCTGTCATCACAAGATTGTAATAGATCTGCTCATAATTCTGTGTCTTCTTTTGCACCAACAATGAATTGCTGTTGACATACTCTTCCACCAAAGGCACGATTTTATCAAAATTGATAGAATAGGTATTCAACACCGCATTCACTACAACGCTGTCTCTTGACGTCTTCGCATTCAATGCTAATGGAAGTAATGCGACTAAAATATTGAGTAAAATTCTCTTGTAATTCATATTTAAAATATAACGATAGACAATAGGCAACAAACTCATTTCGCATTTAGAATTTTGAATTCCAACTACATCACCATCGCCACAACCGTCGCTATGGCAAACACCATCATATTGCGTGAGCTCTCACCTATCAGCTGATTGAGTGCTTTGCCTTTCTTGATTCTCACCAGCTTGACATACGACATCAAATGCAATATTATATATGGTATATAAAAGAATGCAAGAGCCAGATTGTCCTTGAAGACGTAGCACATCATCACTACTGCTCCCAATCCACACCACAAATACAACATCTCTCCAAATCTTTCGCCAAACTTCACTATCAGTGTGCGTTTGCCATCAGCGGCATCCGTCTCACGGTCGCGATAGTTGTTGACCACCAATAATGCGTTGATCACCAATCCCGTCGCCACTCCTGCCACTATACATCGTGGATCAGAAAAACAACCCGGTGACTGGCAGTAGCATGTGAAGCATGTGGCGACAACTCCGAAAAATCCTACAACCGCAACGTCGCCAAGCCCGTTGTATGAGAGCGGGAATGGTCCGGAGGTATAGAAATAGGCAAAGAAAATGCAGAATATGCCCACTCCTATCATCGTCGTCACCTGCGTTTCCTCTATAATGGGAAGCATCATCAATCCGCACACAGCTGCAAGCCCCACCACAATCGCTATACCAACACACATCGCATTCTTCGTGATCCAGCCCTGAGCCATCGCCCTTTCCGGACCAAGACGATCCTTCCCGTCGCTACCCTTCAGAAAATCAAAAAGATCATTGATAAGGTTTGCGGCTATCTGCATCAGCGACGCGAATAAAAAGCAGATTGTGAATTTTCGCCAATCAAACGCCGCACCGTCGCCCAGAAATACACTCAATGCTGATCCGACAAGCACCGGCACGACTGCCGCAGCCAATGTCTTCGGACGTGCCGCCAAAACCCATGCTTTTGCGGAATTTTTCTCCACCGTCTCCATTTTTATCTCTCCAAAATCTCTTTCATCTCTTTGCTTGTGAATGCTTTCAAAGCTTCACTGAATGCATCGTCCTCCAAATTATATGCCCAATAGAACGGACGCTGGTGATGGTCGTCGGATCCGTGGATCGAGCGAATCAGATAAGCCACAAGCAGACGCATGATCTTCTTCTGTGTCGACGCTGGCTCCCTGTCGGCAGGCGAGAAATTCTTCTCTCTCTTCGCATACGCAAGGAATTCACGGTAGACACTGTCGTGCATCAGATTCTTGTACGTCATCTTATAATCGCCATTGCTCTTATATGCCTCAATCTCCGACGGATGATTTTCTGCATATTTAAATGAGAACTCATACACCAAATCGCTCAAAAGCACTTTTCTTGCGAATGGCGACATATTAGTGTCGAGCGGCACAAAGATATCCGGCATGATTCCTCCGCCTCCGTAGACGGTACGGCCGAGTTTGCAAGTCTTGTAGACCATGCTGTCCTTCTCCGCAGCCTTCTTCATACTGTCGGCATTTGTCATCTCACCATGCTCATAACGCATCGCCGTCTCCGCGCGATAATCATAGTCCTGACCATAATATTTCTGCACACATCTTCCAGAAGGAGTGTAGTATCTTGCTATAGTAAGACGCAATGCCGCTCCACCTGAGATTGGGATCTGCTGCTGCACAAGTCCCTTGCCGAATGAACGGCTGCCCACGATGACACCTCTGTCGTTGTCCTGGATAGCTCCGGCAAAAATCTCACTCGCAGAGGCTGAATTCTCATTGATGAGCACCACAATCGGATCTGAAATGATAGGCGCGCCCCTCGACATCAGCACCTCGCCAGCGTTTGCGCGTGTCTCGCCACGTCCACAAGTGTAGACGATAGTGTCGCCCTCGTCAAGAAGGAAGTTGAGCATTTCGCCTGCCACAGGGAGGAATCCGCCTCCATTATTACGCAAATCGACAATGAAACGTCTTGCACCTTCAGCCTGAAGCTTAAGCAAAGCCTCGTAAAACTCCGCATGAGTTTTCTCACCGAAACGGTCCACTTTGACATAACCTGTCTGATCGTCAGCCATATAGAAAGCGTCGACAGTCTCCTGAGCCACCTCTCCACGAATCACCTCATAGCTGAGAGTCTCAGCCACGCCAGCACGCTTGATGCCAAGTTTGACGTGAGTGTCTTTCGGACCGCGCAACGTCTTCACAACGACCTCATTATTCAATTTAGGGCCGACGAAAGCACTATCGTCGACAGCGATGATCTTATCACCTGCACGAAGGCCGGCCTTTTCAGATGGTCCGCCAGAGATCACCTGCACCACATTGACAGTATCGTTGCGAAGGTTGAACTGCACACCGATGCCGAAGAAACTGCTTGCCAGCTCATCGTTAGTGATCTGGAGATCCTCAGCCTTTATATAAGCAGTGTGAGGGTCGAGTGTCTCGGTAAGTTGAGGGATCACACGGTCGACAAGCTCCGACATGTTGACAGTGTCGACATACATACGCGACACATAGTGAAGCACATCAGACATCTTCCTAGCCGCAATCACATCATCCTCACCCTCAAACATTTTACGTGGGGACTGCATAATACCCTCTTCCGTGAGCACACGGTTTTCTCCGAATTTAGTGCCAAGGATAAAAGCTGCCGCAGTGAAGACACCAAGTATGACAGGCAGGATAGCCTGTTTCAGTTTATCGTTCATATTATTGTTAGGTTATTCATTTTTATAATCCTGCTCATTGAGGAATTCCACTTTCACACCGGCACGCTCCAAAAGGTCGATACCATCGGTGAGACGGTACTTTTCCGAATAGACGACACGTTTGATTCCGGCCTGGATAATCAGTTTGGCGCACTCGATGCAAGGCGACGCAGTGACATAGAGAGTAGCGCCGTCGCTGCTGTTGTTGCTTTGGGCAACTTTGGCGATTGCGTTAGCCTCAGCGTGGAGCACGTAAGGGAAAGTGGTATCGTTGTCATCCTCACAGACATTAGGGAATCCAGAAGGAGTACCATTATAACCATCAGAGATGATAGTTTTGTCCTTCACAAGAAGAGCCCCCACCTGACGACGCTTGCAATATGAGTTTTCCGCCCATATTCTTGCCATCCGTATATAACGGTAGTCAATTTTCTTTTGTTTGTCTGGATTCATAGGTTTATCTTTTTCAGTACTCATGTCCATTACCGGTTAGTTTTATAGGCAAATATAAAACAAGGATTATAATTATCTGCAAAAATAATAGAAAAGTGTGGAAAAATCAGCATTTTGCAAAAAAAAGGAAGAAAGGCGGGTAAAAAAACTCTATAAAAGTTTGTGAGAAACAAAAATTAGACTACCTTTGCACTCGCAAAAAAGGAACAGCGTTCTTTAACATACTGCGGAAATAGCTCAGTTGGTAGAGCACGACCTTGCCAAGGTCGGGGTCGCGGGTTCGAGTCCCGTTTTCCGCTCATCTACAAGATGATGCCCTGATGGTGGAATTGGTAGACACGCAGGACTTAAAATCCTGTAATCATTGCGATTGTACGGGTTCAAGTCCCGTTCGGGGCACATATTTGTTTAGAGAGAAATTACAATGGTGCCATAGCTCAGTTGGTAGAGCAAAGGACTGAAAATCCTTGTGTCCCCGGTTCGATTCCTGGTGGTACCACACGAAAAAGCAGATTCATTATTGAGTCTGCTTTTTTTGTTGAAAATACATTAGTTTTATAAACTTGGAAGGCTTGTTGCGACGTTGCCCTCTTATTTACTTTTCTTTATCTTCATCAGTTCCTTGAACGTATCGGCCTCTTTGGTGATGATGAAGCCGAGGCCTTCAGTACTCGTTCCAGAACGGTAGAATTCCGTGTTGGTGTGGCGATAGCCTTTCAGACGCAATGTTCCGCTCTTGTTTAGCTTATACTCCAGATCGAAATTTTTTGTCAGCTCATCATCAGCATTAGTGCTTGAGTTGTTCTGATATCCAAAATCTGTGCTGAATATCAGACGGTCGTTGAAGAAGGAGCGTGAAAGGGAAAGGCTCATCTCCATATCACTGCCATCAGACTGGGCCGACGACATATCCGCGCCTATCGTCCAGCTGCTGCCAAGCACGTCGCCAAACAATGTGTTCATTCCATTCGATATGCTGGAGGAGACTATTGACGTAAGCATACTTGAACCAACGCCCGCAGACTGCGACGACGATACCGGATAGAAGGTGCCGAATCCAAGTATGTAGGCGAACTCTCTGATTTTCAAGTCGTCGGTATTAATGATATTTTGTAGACGCTGGTTGAGATCATCGCCAGCATTCGGCAACGTGATGTCGTATGAAAGGTTAAACTTATCCATTGTGCCGTTGATGCCAAGACGTGCCCCCACCGTCTGACGTGTGTTCGTCAGTGTCGGGTCGTTGGAGAAGGATTCGTCGAGTGTGGCGAGATCGGCTCGAGTGGTGTAGAGCGCAGACAAATCAAATTTGAGTGTTTCAAGTCGTCCACCTACATTGACTGTTCCTCCCTTCTCTATCGCAAATGTTTTCTGTGGCAGACTTGAGATCTTCATCTTCAGTTGTCCCTCTTCAATGATATAGTCGCCATACAATTTAAACTCATCCGATGTGGTTGTGTATTCGACGCGGATGTTTCCACCGCCCTTCAAAGTGCACTTGTCTCCTGAGGAGCGCGACAACACAACCGTCATCTCGGTATTGTCGGTCACCTTGAGATCAACACTCGCGTCTATATTGAACTTTGTCTCGTCGTACTTCTTTCTCAAATCCACAGTATCCTCATGCGACACAAAGACTATAGTGGAGTATTGGGTTGCAGACGACGCGCTCTCCGGCAACACCACCGTCATCACGGCACTCTCCCCCGTCGACACATTTCCTCGAATCGACGCTCCATCAGCATCGCCTGCCACACGTATTTTACCGTCAGCCGTAAGTTTTCCATACACCATCTCATCCTTGTTCTTAGGATTATTCAGCAAAATGAAGTCGTTAAGGGTCAACGTTGCCAGATACTTCGGATTCTTAAAATTGTTATGCTGGACATTACACTCCAGCTTAGCCACTCGACCATAGTCGTCGACTATCT
Organism: Bacteroidales bacterium UBA3844; assembly: GCA_002392915.1. Lineage (GTDB taxonomy): Bacteria > Bacteroidota > Bacteroidia > Bacteroidales > Paludibacteraceae > UBA1723. The sequence continues at coordinate 46,769 of DGHQ01000024.1, forward strand.
TCGCATCCTTGATAATCATACTCGTCGGAGTGAAAAGAATACTGTCCGTCACCCTGTACGACGCATTGTTTGCCTTCACCCTCGCCAACACTTTGTCAAGATAGATATATCCCTTCACCTCTGGCTCGGAGATTTTGCCTGTGACATCAATCTTGGACGAGACCGTTCCCGTCAACTTGTCGAGATAATCATCAAGCATCATCTGAGCCGTGGCCAACGGGAATTCCTTGACATTAAACCTCAACCTCAACGAGTCTGTGCCAGGAGAGACTATTCCTCCTGCAGTAGCCACCTCTGCGGAGTCTCTATAAATGGTGATCTTCGTGCCGACAGCCTTTCTTTCTGGGCTCCATCCGCATCGCAAACTCACGTCGCCCACCCATATCGAATCTATTGCAAGCGAATCCACTCTGAGGTTTTTGGTGCCAAACCGTGGCATGTCGCCCATCACTCCCTTTGCCATAACGTCTCCAGTGATGAATCCAGAGAACGGGAATCCCATTCGCAATTTGGAGATCACACTCGATATTGACATACTGTCGAAAGATATTTTCAACGAGTCGTCCACACTCTTGCCTACTGCTCCGTCTATAAGAAGAATCTGGCGGGAATCCTCCGTCAGACCGAAATGGTCGATTTTCGTATAGCCATCCTGCCTTGTCGTGACCACCGACGGCTCAAAACCGATAAGCAGGTCGCGAAGCAGAAGGTCGCTCGGCATGAAGAACGTCTTCAGCAGAATCTCCTTAGTGATGGAATCTTTCGGAAACGTCAGCAAAGCTTTGATATCCCCCTCTATCTTATGCTCCTCGTCGAAATTATCATACACAAAAGTGGTCAGAGCCACATCGTTTTCTAACTCTGTAGCCAAATCAAACTTAATCGGCTTCATCTCCTTGGCATACACAACCGTCTGCACATCTCCGACATACATTTTATCCTTCTGCTTGAAAGAGAAATCGATGTCTTTTGCCACAATTCCATTGTATACTATGCTGTCCGCACTCACAAAAGCCCCCATCCTGCTCAAAGAGTCGGAGATATTGAAAGACATCCTCATTCCTGTCACCGACAAAGGGACATCAAAAAACTCGCAGACTGGCACGATATCCTTCACATCCACCTGCAAATCGAAGGCATTGTTGCTTATTGTCGTGTCGATTCCCTCACTAATCTTATGGTCGAAAAACGTAGGCAGATACGGATGAAGAATATTCACCACGCTCGCCTCCATCGCATTCACGTCATATTTTCCACCCAAAGAGATGTCGAGCAGACGCGATCTTAGCTGCACCTGACGATGCGAATCTCTGTCGTCGGATGAGACGGAGATTTTTCCGACATCCAGTGTCTTATTTCCATTTCTGACAACCAACGAGTCGATATCCACCTGCCCCACAACATCGTTGAGCGACGACATGATTGTTCGTCCGTCGATATTGAGCGAGACATAAAAATCATTCCATGTGGAATCCACGACTCCCAACTTGTATGGAGAGAAATCCTTCACCACACCGTTCAGCATATAAATATTTTTTTCCGACGGGATATATGAAGCCGACAACTCCGCTGATCCATAGGGCTCACTGAATGAAATGTCGGCAGTAGCGGATTCCGACGAGTATACCGCATTGCTTATCTTCAGCGACGTCGCCGCAATATTATCATACACAAAATATGGTACCGCTCCTGTAGCCCGCACCACCAAACCGGTGTCCGACAAACACAAATCAGCATCAACATCAAGTTTGGCTCTCAAACGTGTGGTATCGCCGATAAGTTTGGCTATATCAGCCGTATCTGAGGCAAGTGAAGCCGCAATATTCAGCACGTCAGACTTACTGTCATAAACAAGTTTTCCAGCACTTTTCAGTTTGGTGACAGGAGTGTTCGCGCCCAAATCAAATTTCAGGCTGGTGGGATTACCATTCGCCTTCAAATTAGTGGCAAAAGGGAATAGCCTCATCACTATCTCATTATGAGTCAACGAAGTGTCAATCAAAGTAAGGACATCTCCATTTTCAGCAGAGACGAGAATGTCGGCGTTATAAAATGAATTTTTGTAGTCGTAGCAGTCGCTCATCGATGCCACAGCATGTATGGAAGCGTCCTCACAATCCACCTGCAGCACCTTCACATCCACCATCGGAAGTTTTCCTTTAGCAGCAAGACAAAGACTGACTGGCGAACTGTATGCAGACAAAACCGGAGCGAAAGGAGCTATTTCTGAAAGCACCACCGTCGACGGTGCGATATCCACATTGTACTCGCCATGATGGACGGCATCGTCGATATTGTCGAGAATAGAAGGATATTTCCAAGCTATATCATCGAGAGTCAACGACGATTTAGGAGTCTGCAGATAGATCTGTTCAGACGAGAATCCATCCGTCAGCATAGCGAAATCAAGGATTTTCAAGTCGTTGATTCTGACGTGGGTAAGATCATCAAACGCAGAGAGCTGAGATATTTCAGCTCGGAGATTGTCAGTTTGTATGGATTTCAAATAGCCTGAGATCAGGACCTCAGACAGATGTATATGGTTGTAGTCGAACACCCCAGGTTGGGCATACGAACTGTCGATAATGTCATATTTAAGGATTCCCCGTTTGAGGGAGATATCAGACAACTCCATATCAAATTTCGACGGAGTTGTGTCGACCTCTGTTGTGTCTGTCGACGAGAATGCGTCTATCAGATATTCAAAATTATAGACATCAGCATTGCTTGACACGTAGATTTTAAAACTGTCGAGATCCACCTTCGACAGGGTTAGTTTGGAGTCCGACCAAACGGTCGCAGGATTGAATCCTGCCTCCAATCTTTTTATATAAGCAAGAGTATCTTTATTGCAGTCGGGAAGATATAGATCCTCCATCACCACATTTCCTTTGAAATTGATGCCGACGTAGCCTACGGAGATGTCGACACCAAACCGAGATTTGAGTTCATCGGTCACTTTCTGAGTGATTGAAGTCTGGACGGACGGGATTGTGAGCAGGCCGCATAACAACAAAAGCAACAGCAGGATTATTCCCACCGTTGCCAATGTTATCTTTAATATTTTTCCCGCCACATTCATCAGTGTCAGTCTGTTTTTATTCCTTTACATCAGGATATTTCTTCAAGAAATCAGAAGTTTTATCCATCAGAAGATAAACTTTCTGTTTACCCCAACCCATTGCAGAGATTCTTCCGGCGACATGAAGCATCATAGCATCTGCTCCATTATCAGTGAGAAGGATAAATTTAGAGTGGTTCGGATCAAGTCGCTCAACCTCCTTATATATGAACTCATCGTCATAATAGTAGGCTGCATCTGTCTCTAGAGGAATAGAAATTGCCCTCACCACATGACCTGCATCATACTCACTTTTCTTACGAGTGTCAATAACTATAGTAGACTCAGGTGAATTGTTAGTCAATCCATTATAAAACTGATCAGATTTAGCACCCGACATCTGATCCACAGGACCTCCAGACTCGCGGGTTGGATCCAAAATGAAAACATCCTTTTTATTGTTTTTTTCTTCTTCTTCATCATGTTTACAACAAGATGAAATCGAAACGGTAGCAACAGATGCTACGGCAGCAAATGCCAAAGTCCTAAAAAATCCCTTCATAAACATACAATTTAATGTCATCTTAATATTATCTACAAAAATAATAATTTAATTGACTTTCTGATGGTCAGACCCAAAATTATTCATAAAATGTTTTTGTGAACGGCACATAACGTTTCTGTCCCAACACTTTTTTCTTCCAAAATGCGGTAAGGAAACCGCAGCCATAGCCGAAAAGCTGGATGAAACTTGTTCCGATGCTGAGCACTGCCACATGAAGAGATTTCGTCGTCGCCAACGAGTGAAGGAAAATCAACGCGAGATAACATGGCACCACAAGCGCGAATCCCCACCAAACAAAGATGCCAAGCAAAATACTGAATGGCACAGCCAATGTGAAAGCGGCAGGAAGCATGTGGACCAGCTTCATTGCCCCTTTGTGTCGCTCGGCAAGCGCGATACGTGCGGTGCCCGAGCAGAACACCTGCTTGAAGAACGACTTGAATGTGTTGCGACGTTTGTGGAAGACATAAGCGTCAGGCACGAGTCCGACAGTGCATCCGCTCTCCACCACCCTCATGCTGAAATCCACGTCTTCACCATAACGCATGTCGGCATAACCGTTGATATTATCAAAGACGCTGCGGCGGACACCAAGGTTGAAACTGCGTGGGTAAAACTTATCCATTTTCTTTTTTCCGCCACGTATACCTCCCGTAGTCAGGATTGAAGTCATCGAATACGAGATTGCCTTCTGAATTGGTGTGAAATCCTCATGTTCACGGTCGGGGCCTCCAAAACAGTCGAGCGGCTCCTTCTCCAAGTGAGCGATAAGGCTCTCAAAATATGTGTCGGGAAGAATCGCGTCGGAATCGAAGAAAATCAGATAGTCGCCAGAGGCAAGTTTGGCTCCGGTGTTACGCGCGCCTCCAGGTCCCGTGTTATCCTGATAATGATAGACGATATTCAGACGGTCGGCAAAGGCAGCCACCTCATTTTCGCATCTCTTTTTTGATCCATCCTCCACAATCACCACCTCGACATCACATTTAGCGGTCTGCCTTGTGAGCGACTCCAACAGTTCCACCACCTCATCAGGGCGATTGTAGACGGGAATTATGACTGAAAATTTACTCATATTCTATAATGTATTCTCAGACGCAAAAATACTATAATTTATTGGAATAATTCGTAAGAGCATCAAATTGTAGGGATATTTATAAGCGATTTTACATGAGTTTGACGAAACCAACATGGTATCATAATATTGTAATAGACCATTCCGCAATAGACAATTAATTCCAAGCGTAGGGGCAGGTTTGAAACCTGCCAAGCAATAGGAATTATACAGTGTTAATAATATTATGACACTTGAAAAGCCACAAACAAATAAAAAGGAGCAGAATAAATCCGCTCCTTGTACATAAATGATGAAACTTTGATAAGTCAATTCTGTGTGCCCGTTTCGGCTCTCAGTTTAGCATAGAGTTATAGCGTTCCTCCTTTTATAATCCTAAATTTTAGCTGCAGAATAATCTCAATATCAACCAAGACAGGTTCTACTCATTAACCAGTCGCTCTATCTTGCACTGGTGCATCTTAGTCTTCTCATCATAGTTGACGCCGACGAAAAGGATATCCCCTTTATATTGGTTGAGAGCCTGACAATAATTTTTCTCTTTTATCTGTCGCAACGCACTATCCGCACTTTTGTTATGTTTCAACTCTATCACCATGGCAGGTATGTTTGGCAGGTACGGAATCAATACCAAATCTGCATAGCCTTTGCCGGTTGGCAACTCTTTGATAAGTGTGTAGCGGGTATTGGCATAGAAATAGGCAAGACAGATGGCACTCTGGAAACAATGTTCATCATTGTAAGTCAACGGATTAGTCACCTCTGTGTGAGCAGCATCAAGAGCTTTTGCCACAGCCTCCTCATTGCCGACAATAGTGGCATCGAGTAGTTTCTTTGAAGCGTTGACCACAGCCATCACTTTTTTATAATCAGCGGAATCTTCTATTGAGTTAACCCACTCGATACGAACCTCCTCATTAGGTATATGGCAAGTCTTATCCGCACGGTTATATGCCAGATAGCCCAAGTGTATAAGATACGTGAACACATTGTCTTTTGAATTGACACTATCCAGTGTGTTCTGGAATTTCAAGACGTTGACAGGGACGCTTCCACCAGAAATCATCTTGATGACATCCTGACGTATGCCTTCGAAATCCATGAGAATATAGTCGCGGAGCACCTCGAACGAACCAGTGATCGACCAATAGCTGTCAAACTCACGATCGAGAATGGAGTTGACGACGGATAACGGATTGCACACACGTATGGTGTCGGACATCTTATATCCGTCGTACCATCTTAGGCATTCTTCATAATCCATGCCATATTTTTCACACAATTCTTTAACGTCCTCCTCTGTAAAACCAATCATACCTGCGAATTGGCGGGGACGGATCATCGTGTATTCAGTGAATTCATTGAGCTTCGACCGCACTTTATCCCTGACCACTGGAATTATTCCTGTAATATACGCGAGAGCTATAGCAGGGCGAAGAGTAGTATCCTTGAACAAACCGTTAAGGAAACTCAGATACTTGTCGAACAATGTCTGTGGCACACGTTCACGTACCAAAATATCATATTCATCGACGATTATAACAAATTTCTCACCTGTTTCCATATAAACCTCCTTAATACATCTTGCAATAGAAGATTTGTCTGCAAAATCTATCTTCGGAAATTGTTTTCGGAAATCCTTCAAAAGATATTTATTGATTTCATCTATCAATGTATCAACCGTATTTTCAACTTTGGCATTCTGATACCATCCGTTCAGATCAAGTTTGATGACATTGAACTTATTCAGATATCTATCATAATTAGACACTTGGCCGAGTTTCATCTGGCTGAACACATCACGAGTATTGCAACCTTTTGAGTAGTAGGCAGATATCATATTGCCGGCCATGCTCTTTCCAAATCGGCGTGGACGGGAGATGCAGACAAAATCATCCTTTGTACAGACAAGTTTGTTCAGCTCATCTATCACCAAGGATTTATCCACGTATATTCTTGTATTTATGTCTTGTGTGAACGCATCCGCATTCGGATTCAGATATAAGCCCATGACCTCTACTTTTTAATTTTCACAAAGATAGATATTTTCTATTTCTTGGACAAATTATTGGAATGGCTCAAATTTTCAAATCACACATCTCTGAGAAACTTCTATTCTTTGTAGTTTTATTGCACTCGACTTCAGCTCGCACTAAATTAAATAATGTTTTTTCCTAAACAACACTCAACTCAATAACAAAATTCTTAAATGAAATTAAACTGCTTCTAAGAATCTATCAAAATATTCAAATTGATTTTATATCTTTGGGCTAAAAGTATAAAACCATTCATTCATGAAAATACGATTACTTCAATTATTCATATTTTTAGGCTGTGCATGTGGCCAGATAAGCTACGCTGCTGAGGCAGAAACTGCAGTTGCTCAATCAACTGAGCAAAAATATTCTGCCACATTCGGAGAAAGCACCGTCTACTTCACGACACAGAACGCTCAAGAGCTGTTTGTCAAAATGGTAAAAAAGTACAGAGCGTACCAACAGTATTCTGAAAATATTTCCGTCACCTTAATGAATACGTTGAAAGAGGCCCGCACAGAACTAGACCAGGCCAAGGAAGCCGCCACAAACGACAAAGGATGTAACACTCAAAGAGCCGCTTCTTATCTTACAAAGCTGAAAAACCAGCTGAAGGATATGTTTGAAGCGTCTGAAAATATGCGTAAAGCTTACGATCAAGTATCGCAAGTGGAGGTCGCTCTAAGCGGAATGAACATTTCCAATGATGATACCGGAGAAAGAAATCGTTATTGGGAAGAATGTAAAGATGCTTTCAATAATTGTATTGATGCCATAAAAGAGGCCCGCAACGAGGTGGATCTGAAAAGAGATGAATATTTTGTCCAGATCAACAATATCATTGAGAGCAAAAAATAATTCGTAATTGTTGGACATCCGCACATCTGGCAAACCAACCTTCACGTAGAGACGCACGGACGTGCGTGTCATGATTAATTTAATACATCTGTAGCAAAAAAATAGGGGCAGACACGAGATCTACCCCTACAGATATTGTTTATTATATATTATTTCTTTGTTTTGAATGTCAATGCATTGGCTGCGATCGTAGCCACAGAACCATTTATAATCGGAAGGTTTCTGTCGACGTGGCCAAACGGGATGTCAAACAGGATCGGGAAATCATAACCCTTTGTCACATTGAAGATCAGGTCTTCTATACTACCGAAAGAGCTGTCGATATCGGTGTCTGTAAACTTGCCGACAATCAAACCTTTGATACGTCCGAACACTCCACTCATACGCAAGTTCTGCATCATACGGTCGATCGAATACATTCTCTCTCCAATGTCTTCTATATACAGGATTCCGCTTTGTTTTGTAATATCAAGCTCCGTACCACGGAGAGCGTAAATCAGACTCAAGTTTCCGCCAAACAATCTTCCTTTGACCTTGTCTCTTGCCACACGACTGCGCTGGTTGTAAGAGAAATATGTCTGGCGACGACGGACTCCCGTCAAAATATTCAACAATTCTTCCACTGATTCCGCAACCTCTGGATTTTCAGCATCCTTCTTGTCCAATGTCGCATCATAACCTACGAAAGCTTTCGCCATCTGTCCGTGGACAGAACAACATTTTGCCTTGGTAAGCAATGCGGCATGTAGAGCTGTGATGTCGCTGAATCCCACAACAAACTTAGGATTCTCAACGAATTTTGAGAAATCCAAACGGTCGACAATACGCGTCAAGCCATATCCGCCACGTCCGCAGAGGATCACTCGTGTCTGAGGATCATCAAGAGCCGACTGAAGGTCTGCAAGACGCTCCTCGTCCGTCGCCGAAAAACGATGATGTTTACCTTTGGCATGCTCCGCAATCTTTACAGAGTAGCCCAACCGACGGATGGCAGTCGCCGCCTGCTCAATCACTTCGCCGTCTATAGCTCCGCTTGGAGACACAATAGTGATCAAATCACCTTGTTGCAGAAATTCTGGAAATATCATTGTTGTTGTGTTTTTCTTCGTAGCAAATGTAGTAATAAAAAACTTATAATGTACGCAATAGCGGCAGAAATTATTGCTAATATTATCGCTCCAACAAAATAACACTTTCCACTCGACAGCATCATATCCAGAGAAATATTATCCATAGAAGCCTCTGGTACATCATTGAAAACCAAGCATCCACACAAATATGAGCCATACAGCACTCCGACAATCATAGGTGGCAGAGATATGTTAGACGTTGCTAAAACCACCAACCTGTTAAGCCCGAAAAACTGTGCAATCGCCACCCCAACCATCATCTGGAATCCCCATATCGGGAGTATTCCGACAAGCACTCCGACAGCCACCGCTGCCGCCACTTTTTCGTTGCTCTCATGCTTGATCTTAAAATCCGACGTGAGGAAATTCTTCAGTTTCTGCTTCCATGTCAACTGCTGTGGTGTCTGCTGTTTGTCAGATTGATTTTTTCCCGCATACATATCTGAATATTTTTTTAGGCCAATAATAGAACAATGCTCCTAGACACAACACTGTGTTCATGACTGATATTCTGGAAAAATCGGCAAACGGACGGAAATGAGTCACTCGCTCGCCGTCTGGTGCATAATAAACTTTTATCGGGGCTGTCTGAATATCCACGTCTGCCCAACATAATCTCACAAGCATCTCTAACTCAGCCTCATAACGGCTTGAAAAGACATGTCTTTTCGATATTTCCTTCAATGGGTAGACGCGAAATCCGCACTGTGTGTCGGGGAGTTCTCTTCCCGTCTCCACCTTAAACCAGAAATTTGAAAATTTGTTTGCAAAGGTATTTTTCGACGGCATGTTCTCCTGCGTAGTGATATTTCTCACTCCACAAACAAGTGTCGTTCTTTCTTCTGAAACTTTCGAAACTAGCACTGGAATATCTTCCGCAAAATGCTGTCCATCAGCATCTAACGTCACTGCATACTCGTAACCATCCGCATAAGCAGCAGCAAAACCAGTGGTCAATGCTTTTCCTTTGCCACTGTTCTCAGGCAAAGTAAGTATCTTTATTCTGTCCAGCAGACAACTCAAATCAGCCAAAACGGACTTAGTCTCATCATCGCTGCCATCATCAACCACATAGACTCTCTCAACAAACTGCGTCACAGATTTTGCGACCTCACTGATTGTCTTGGAATTATTGTATATTGGGATTACAGCACAATATCGCATAGACTGTATTTTACTGATATAGTGTAATTTCCAATCCTAAACGAGGATGAGAAATGAGGATTGCCTCATCCGAATAAGAGAACTCTGCTCGTAACGGACCTCCAGACAAACTTACATGATTGAGTCTCCGTGTATCATTGTCAATCACATAGCGAGCCTTTCCTGTTGCCGTACGAATCTTGTAGCCAAGTTTTGTCTTAGCCGGTTCCCTATATCTTTTTGCTTTGAACGTTGAGTTGACGTTGCGTGTAAACAACGTAACGAGGTCTTTTCTCAATATATTTTTGATTATAGGACGGTCGAGCTGCTCCATACAGGAATTGACATCAAACCCACGGTCTTTGATAGTGAAGTCGAACAACGTCATTCCCATAAAAGCGGTGCACACGACGTGAATACTCTCGTTTTCTTCCATCGTCGCCACCATGAATCCATTCATGCTCAACTCTTTATAAGTCAAGGTCATATTATACATGACACTCTCTCCGCTTTTGGTCAAAAGTGGATAAAGCTCATTACGGTCGTATACACCCGACCCTGCTGTCTGCATAGCAGAAAAGTGTTTGTCCGAGCATCCACTTAGAGAGAGGATGCACGCACAAACACATATAAAAATCTTTTGAACTCTTTTAATCACCGTACCTTACTGTACTTTAAAAACTGAGTCATCAATTGCAATGTTACGCTTCATGTTACTGAATGTAAACTGCATATAATCACTGCCCTTGGTGCCCTTTGGCTTCTCCACCATCTTGAAACTTACGATTGTGTAATCAGCCTTTGTCACTACGACCTCCATGTGTTCAGCACGCTTAGCAAGGTTGCTACCTGCCTTTGGTGTGACATACACAAGATACTGAGTGTCGTTCTCATACAAATCAAGTTTGATGTTGTCAGAGTTTGTAGGAAGCTGACCCGACAAGCAAGACGACATCATGTTCTTCAAGTTTGCGATCGCCGGATTTGAGTTTCCATCCATCACTGTAGAACGGCCACCACTCACCATCTTGATCTTTGAGCCATTCATCACAATCTGTGAAGGCATCGGCTTCTTGTACTCCAAAGAAAGTTTGTCTTCCTTCTTGAAACAGAATTCTCCCGTCGACTCGATATCCTTCGTCATTCCAGAGATATGCTTGATCTGGACAAAATCACTTTTCATTGTTGTCATCGACTTTGCCGATGAGAGCATGTCGTTTTTGAACTTCTCCATTGAAGAAGAAGCCTTGAAACCAGCAGGGACCTCTGCAAATACAGAGCCTACAGACATCATCATGGCGATAACGCCAACTGTGATATTCTTAAATAAATTCTTCATGTTTTTCTATTTTTTAATTGCCCTTCTCTATTTTTATTTCAGACGGCTCATCATCTCCTCCAACGGTACAACTCTATATCCATTGGCATAGAGCCAGTCTAAAATCGTTTCCAAAGCCTCCGGTGTGTGCGGCATTCTGTCGTGAAGCAACACCACTGCCCCTGGCTTAATTTTGGAAATCACCCGTCGGCTGACCTCTTCCGCATCCTTCGCTGACGTGTCGAATGACCTCACATTCCATCCGATGACATCAAACCTGAACTTCCTCAACGCAATCGCCAGCATCGGGTTGGTTACCCCCAACGGTGGACGGAAAAAACGTGGCTCATATCCGGCATATTTCTTGATCTCCGCCTGACACTGCTCAATCTCTTCTCTCATCCTCGAGGGCAAAAGTAGGGAAAAATTATCGTTGTGACGAAAAGAATGATTGCCTAATGTGTGGCCAAATGTTATAATTTGTTTAAAAACCTCACTATTTGGCTCAATTTTCTTTCCAATACAGAAAAAAGTTGCCTTGGCATCATACCTTTTCAATATTTCCAACACTTTTTCAGTAGTGCCCGACTCAGGACCATCATCAAACGTCAAAGATACTACTTTTTCATCACAATTCTTGATTCCACAAAATGTTTTTACATAAATCCCTGATGATATGTCGGCGGCCGACCAAACCAAAAAAGCAAATATCAATATTATTATAATAATGTAGACCATGATATCAACATTTTCTCAGTACTACCACACTTATCTCATGTCCATATCTATGTTCTATAGCGACGTGAGTCTTTCCCTCAAACATGCCGAATTCCAACATTCGCGCTGCAAGAGCCACGCCAAACGCCAGGGCTGTGGCATACTCCCCACACCACCGCTTATAATCTAGTATCTCCACATCTTCCATTGGTATACCCAATTCTTTCAATGCGGACATGACATCAATTTCACATTTTGAAAAGACAATTTCGGCCAAAGCTCCCGTCTTCTCCGACGAAAGTATCATGGCAGCCGAGCCCTCGCCATACATACCATTTGCCGACAATTTGAACTTTTTCAAGACAGTTTCCGACAATTCCGTCTTCTCATCCGACGACACATATAATATATTATCAGCGTCGCAAGAGAGCTTCACCTGGGCATATCCGAGTGCATTTGCCACCGTCTCGCCTCGATTCACAAAAGTGACATTGGGAATATGTGTCGACTTCAGCTGAGCGATATTGCCTGCCAAAGTGTTGAACGTACTTTGGATGAATGCGGTAGGGTTGCCAAGTGTTTCGCCGCTCGAATAAATAGTGTCGAGCATCTTTTCCGTGTCTGAGATAGATCCGAGCGACGTTGCTGTGAGCATCATATCCACATCCGTGTCGGCAAGACATTTCATTGCGGCATACGTGCCCATCTTCAGCATTCTGTTCATTCTTCTTCGCAGGTTGGCATTGGCGATCACCTCCTTATAATCTGGCTCTACAGCATTGAAATTGTTGGCGGCGAATGTATTCAGATTCAAGTTCTCTCCTAAATCTCCTATTGGAGAGACAGTGGATACTTTTTTTATATAGCAACTCATACTCTCTTTATTATTATGGATGTCGCGCCACCGCCAAATCCGAATGAATTTGTCATTATATATTCAAGTTCAGCTTTCTCCATCTTGCAGACGGGAGTAAGCCTCTCCACTTTTTCAAAATTACGTGTCGGAAGTATCTGTTGCCTTTTCAACATCTCTGCCGACAACGCCAATTCCAACACGCCACATGCTCCAAGAGTATGGCCAGTCCAGAATTTCGTTGAGCTGAATGGAGGCACTTTTTCACCAAACACATTGACCATCGCTGTTGATTCCGATTCATCATTATTTGGAGTAGCTGTGCCATGAGCGTTGACGTAGTTGATTTTATCTGCGTCGACTCCAGCCTTCTTCAGTGCTGCTTTCATGGCAAGTGTAGGGCCTTGGGCATCCGGACTTGTGGCAGTCTGGTGATATGCGTCGGAAGCCGTTTCGCAGCTCAACACCTCACACAACACAGGAATATTCTCGTCTTTTGTCAGCATCACACTTGCCGCCCCCTCACCAAGGTTGAGTCCATCTCTGTCGGCATCAAATGGCCGGCACACATTTTTACTTAGGATTCCAAGTGAGTTGAATCCGTTTATAGTGAATTTGCACAATGGGTCGACACCCATACAGATGGCGAAATCCACGTTGCCATTCCCCAGCATATCCATGCCTACTCCCACTGCCACCGCAGACGATGAGCAAGCTGTACTGACTGTCGTGCTCCACACCACATCAGCACCTCTGCTTTTAAGAAGATCACAAACATGTTTCGTGGAATCGGCAGGCTCATGCCCGGCCACCAAAGCGATATCGGCATCACCGTCGGCTACAAAATCACGATAAAAGATCTCACTTTTATCCATGCCGCCAGCGGTTGTCGCATTCACAACAACAACTTTCTTTCCATCCACCGACGGAGCCGACTCCAACAAATCAGCCACGGTAAGCATTGAGAGTAAAGCAGCCCGTGTATAAACACGAGAAGGCAGCTCGACATTATAGTCGTCTGCCAACATCCGTATAATATCTTCGTTGCTGAACGGGATCTCACGCAATGGCACATCGACAGCAGTGTTGGTATATTGCAGCGTCTTCGCTGAATAATCCGCGTCGGCAATATCATCAAAACACTTACCGACCCCTATACCCGACACACTCACGATGCTACTTGCACAACAAAGGATCTTCATTTCCTCTCTTTACTTATTGTCGGAAATGAACTGTGCGATAGTGCGTACAGAGGTGAATGCCTCCTTCGCTTTTTTAGGATCAGTAATCTTGATGCCATACTTTTTCTCAATCAAAAGGATGATTTCAAGTGCATCAATAGAGTCAAGTCCGATACCTTCATCACCAAAAAGAGGATCATCTGTCCCTATCTCTTCCGGCTTGATATCCTCAAGCGACAATGCCTCACACAACTGCTCCTTCAAATTTGATATCAATGTTTCCATCGTAGTCCTAAGTAGTTTTTTTATTGTTCCACTGCACCTGGAGTGACAGAATCCGACTTTCTTTTGGCTCCTGTCTGGTCTGTTTCGACCGAACACTCTGGGCAAGAAGCTTTGGTCTCATTTACTTTTGGCAACTCCTTTATCAGTGTCAACACAGGAGTATTGCTGTTACCAAGCTTAATATTTGAGAATAATGTTTTAAACTCTTCATGATCAGCCGGATTAACAGGTTGAGAAACACCTGTCAGATCACTTTTACCCTGCTTGTATCCGCCGTTCACATCTGCGTTACCTACAGCCTCAACAATACAATTTGAGAACTTAACATTTCCCTGTTCGAAGAAGAATGGTCCGCACATAGTGCTGTGGATGACGTTGAGCGACGGGTGTCCGCTCGACAATCTGATTGTCTCAACTCCAGTGAACGCGTTGTTGATACAAGAGTTGTTGAACATTGTACAGTTAGCTATATTGATTGTCGGAGCTGAATTAGCTGTGTATATTACAGCACCACCGTTCTTGACCGAAGTGTTGTCGGAGAATGTAGATCCACATATTGTTATGTGAGACTTATTTCCTTTGTTCACCACATTCAAGAAGGCACCGTTGACCGCCTTGTTTGAGTAGACATAACAAGAGTTGACAAACAGTTTTGATGTCTCTGCAACATTCAAGAATGGAGCATTGTTTTCCGACCAACATCCGCTCACCAGACATGAGTCAAGTCTTAATCCACCTCCGTTCATAGTGATGAATGGATTAATTCCGTTCTCCGTTCCCACAAAATGAATAGTGGTGAATTTCCAGTCCTTATTTGAAGACGAAAATGTTGCGAACTTACCCTTTTCACTATGGGCGAGAATCCTTGTCTCGAATCCAGGATCCGATGGTGTACGTTTGTGAGCACGTTTAGCTCCTTTGATAGGAGACGAGCCATAACCACCAAGGACGTTAACATTTCGAAGATCTCCAAGAGTCAATCCTGCATCTTTCTGCAATGTGTATTCTCCTCCTGCTATATGAATAGTAGCAGTAGCGTCTGCACCGTTTTCCTTCTTATATTTTGCCACGGCTTCAACAGCCTTCTCCAAAGATTGGAATGCCTGGTCCCAAGTGGTGCCGGCAAACTCATCGCTTCCACCTTTTTCCTGCGTCTTCACATAGAATATTCCAGGCTCCTCGCAGACATCAGACACGCGGATCTCGTTACTTGATATAGTGACATAGTTGCCGGAAGCGTCAATTCCCTTCACATCCAGCCAATATGTTCCGATCGGAGCGTTTTTCATTGTGCTACTCTTCTCATTTGGAAGATCATTATAGTTGTCGACCCACTGGTACATAGCATTTGTCAAACCAGAGATAGTAGATTTGAATGATGCTCTTGTATTCTTATGGTCAGGGCAACCCTGATCTGTCATTTCAATCACAGCAGAATAGTCGGCGTCACAAGCTCCAAACGTACTTGAGATAGAAGAACGCTGAATTCCACGCTGGTCTGTAGGTGTCAACTTGTGAGGAGCACCAGCCTGACCGACAATCTCAAGTTTGTTGCTTGGCATCAACACCTGCGTGATACCGCCACGAGATGACAATTTTGAAGCGATAGTTCCCTTGAAGTTTGCCAAAAACTCTTTAGCCCACAATGTTTCGTTGGCATCCTTAGTAGCCTCCTTGAATTTAGATTTAGCCGGATAGTTGTTGACATATTCGTCGCAACGACCTGCGCACTCCACCAAAGAGTTGTATATCTTCAAAGCTCCTGCCTCTTTATAGAAACGTCCGCTCAAAGTAGAGCTATAGATGTTGACGGTAGGGTTTCCACCTACGAATCGCATCAACACACGTCCATAATAACCGATAGGTGATGTACACTGGTTGTCGTAGAATGTTGAATTATAGATGTTGATTTCCGGGCTCACATTATGGCTCAGCAACGTCACACCTCCCTTATATAAAGATGAGTTGTTGGTGAAACAAGAGTTCCAGATATTCAACTCACAATCATCCATCACCGAGATACAAGCGCCAACCTGTCCTCCCTTGATCTGCGAGATTGTTGTGTTTCTGATTTCCACCTTGGAGTGATCCTTACCACTTCCCTTCTCTATTGAGATCGCAGTCACTGGGTTATCTGAAGTCGATTTGAAATAGAATCCGTTAATGAAACATGAATCAATAACTACCGAGCTGTTTTCTATTCTCATTGCTCTACCTGTCAGAGTGCTCTCACCGGCAAGGCTTGATCCATCAAATATAATACCACAGAACTTGATATTATGTTTGTCTACCAACGACACCAATCTGCCATTTGGATCCTCCACCTTGAACACCGTCATATTTCCTTCCGGATTTGCTGGCGTACGCGGATTACGTTTTTTTCCACTTGCAGTACCGTCGACAGGAGAAATATCATAACCACCATAGACAGTCACATTAGATGGGAAAATAAATCCTTCTTCCGACGTAGGTGTATATACCTGCTCAGCAAGATATACTGCAATATGGTCAGTGGCATGAGTCTGGGTGGAACGCATTGCCTCCAATTCTTGGATAGCACGGTCGAGAGTCTGGAACGCTGTAGCCCAGCTACGTCCGTCATTCTCGTCGTCATTACCGTCTTCTTTTACATATATTTCATTCGCGTTGCAGCTATTGTCATTTCTAGGAACCATATCGACTGGTTCATCCTTTCTGAATTTACCGTTACAGCCGATTACCTCCACCTTATACGAAGCTGGTGCTGAAGCAATTTCCTGAAGAATAGCAGTTGAACTTGCACCCTTCACATATTTGACCTCGCGATAATCATAATCGTAAAGTGACTTTTTCAAGAAATGATAGTCATACTTTCCGTTGATCAATTCAAAATCAAACACATTTGTCAGGACAGAAGCCTTGATATTCACGATGCTACCCTCACAAACTGTAGCAGGGAACATCTGCAAATCCAGTGTGACGTTTCCGTTGATAGTAGCAAGTTTACGCACATGGAACGGATAAGACAATATTGTGCGGTGGTCTTTCTCTACTTCAAGGAAATAGCCCTCGTCTTCTTTGTTTGCTCCTGCCTGCAAAGTAGCGGAAGTCTCACCTGGTATCTCACGCAATTCCTCCACACTCTGTGCGTCCATACGTCCGACATACCATTTATATTTGTATGCAGAGCCTTCCAACGACGACTTCAATATTGTGGTTGTACCCTTACATACATAATCCTGACCTACACAAACGATCTCCACTGGTTGGCAGTCTGTTGTCTTCAGACCTGCCTCTACAGGTTCACTTTCACAAGAATATACTCTATCAGTTGCCTTAACCTTGTAGAATCCTGCACGCGACGGCACAAAATTCCTTACATGAGGTGCTTTCAACTCCTCATACACTCCATCCTTCTCCTTGCTATACATCCACACATAATGGGCGGTGCCTGGCATGAATCCTGTTGCCTTTGCTGTCAGCTCTAGTTTTTCTGCGTCAAACGCATTCTCACAGATATCAATATAAGTAGGATTCACCTCAACATGAGGACGGATGTATGGGATTGTTGTGAAATGTACTGTATCACCGACAAAACGGAAATAGATAGTCTGACCTTCAAACGGCTCTTCCGCGTATGCCTTTACATTCAATGGGAGATCAAAGAATTTGTATTCGTCGTCGACTTCACTATCCTCCACCAACTGGAAGTTCTTGATTGCCGGGTCGTTAGTGATTTTCTTTGCCACCACTTTGCGGTTGATTGCCTCAAGATAAAAATGGGAGTAATTCTCAATAGGTATCCATGAGAAAGAACCCCATTCACAAGTTTCATTCCAACGGAAATCACTTGGATCTGTCTCATTGGCACACTCCACACCCCAGTATGGGAAAGCGCGTACACTTTTCAGACAGTTCTCATTTGAGGTAGACTGCACAATCTTATATTCCGCACGAGGCGACGGAGTTCCATTTTCACCGACTCTGACGTCACATGAGATGATATGCTCACCGTCTTCTATATTTGCACGGGAATAAGTTTCAAACCAGCGGTCGTAACGTCCGGTCATCAGTTCGTTATCGATATACCAGTTGTAGATTAGATTTGATTCAGGCAAACCCTTTGGCACACTTGCGCGGAAACTTCTGCACTCACCTCGGCAAAGGAACATGCTCTTGCCATTTTCCTCTACGATTTGTGGGGCAGGACGTTGTTTTTCAGGAGCCGGCATACCGACGTATAGAGTGTCTGGTGCACCACTTCGTTTGAATGTCAATGTGATAGTTGCACCGTCGATCCAATCTTCCGTTGGAAATCCCATTTCCTTGAAAGACATTGGTTTAGTCATTCGAACAACACTGAATGGAGATGCAACAATAATATTTACAGGTTCACTCAATTCATGCATCGACTGATCCTCTTTAGATAGTTTATATCTGCTTCGACGCAAATGAATCTTATGAGTGATTTTTGTTTTTTTACAAAGCCAAGTGATATTCTCATCACTCTTTCTCGACTTCATCACAGCCATTGAATCCGTAGTGGATGGTGTCTCAAAAAGGCCATAATAAGCAGCATGCACCGGGCTGAATAATAGGCCTAGGAGCATGAATATATTAATCAAAATTACTTTATTCCATTTCATACTGGCAAATATAGCACTTTTTACTCTTACTATTAAGAATCAATAGTTAAAAATTAATCATACGTCTGCCACTCGCTCTTTTTGACGTATGTTTCCAGATAATCCTGCGTTCTTCTTGGCATGTTTTTGAAGAAATCCAGACCTGTTTTGTTTTCCAGCTCTCTTACCGACATAGCATAATCCATAATTTTTCCCTTTACATTTTTCTGATTAGGCATAAGGAAAGCTATCATCTTTGGATGTTTCTTGTTGCTGTAATCAAACACCACTTTGAAATGATGCGTCGGGATCGACACTCTCGTCTTGATTGTGCGATCGCCTTTCTTCTTCACAAGTTTCTGCTCTTTTCCTGTCAAAAGCGGGCCCGTGACAATGTAGATCCTGTCATAAAGTCTCGCCCAATAACGGGTCATGTTCTCCAGATCATTCCATAGCCCGGCATTGAAAGCGTGGACCTGCGGACTCATGTTACTCATATAATAACACTCTATCTGGGCAGTCTTGTCGAAACGGAAATCTGCCGACGGTGCCATGTGTCCACGGTCGTAGCCTGTTCCTGAATAATCCGAATATGTGGCAGACCCAGTCTCTATTATCGGATCGTCGTTGAAAAAATCCTCTTTTTTTGCAGAGGTGTTAGTCACCTCATCATATGTCAATTCGTAGCTCACCCATTCCGCCTGCTCATCTCTCTCACTATACGAAAGAGTATAGTGTTTGTGACGGTAGTATTTTCCCCGACGAGTGGAATGCATGAAAATAGAATCGCCCACGCCCATCTTGGCAAGATCAGCAATCGCGTCGGCAGTGCCATATTTGTTTGTTGTTTTCTTTGTCGACATAGAGGGTTGATCCAAACTGTTTCCTTTCTGCTTTTGCTCGTTTTGCGGCGATGGCATTCCTGCAAAGTCACGCTTTTGGTCTGCATAACAGCCACTTAACATCAACAGAAAGACTAATTCTACTATATGGGAAAATATCTTTTTCATATTATCTATCAACTTGTTTTGCGAAAATACAAAAATGAAGGAGAAAAAACACAAAAACAAATTATTTTTGTGCGTGATACATGAAAGACTATAATAATGACAAAGATAACACTCACTGTCACAAACAACCTTGAAAGCGACCAACGTGTCAACAAAGTGGCGACGTCGCTCCACAAATTTGGCTATGAAGTCGAGGTGGTGGGATGCAAAAGCCGACCTTGCAAACCATATCAGAAAGAGTATGCCACAGAGCGTCTCAACGTGTTCTTCAAACGCGGGGTCCTCTTCTACGCAGAAATCAACATCAGATTCTTCTTCCATCTCATTTTCTCCGATGCGGATATATTCACGGCTAACGACACCGACGCTCTTGCCGGCACTTACCTTGCCGCAAAACTGCGTCACAAACCTCTTGTGGTGGATCTGCACGAACTTTTCCCTGAGGTGCCGGAGGTGACTAACCGCAAGTTTGTGAAGGGAGTTTGGACTAAAATTGAAGACTGGATCCTGCCCAAAGTCAAACATGGATACACCGTCTGCCAATCAATCGCAGACTATTATAAAGACAGATATGGCGTCAACCTCAACGTGGTGCGCAACATGCCTTCCTACAAATGTCTAGATGACATCCCGTCAACAACAATAAACTCTATACCCGCCGACAAGAAGATAATACTCTACCAAGGTGCTGTCAACGTGGGGCGTGGCGTGGAATGGATTATCGACGCTATGCCTTTCGTCAGAGAAGACGCTATTTTTGTCGTCGCTGGTAAAGGCGACCTGTACGATGATCTGAAAACTAAAGCCAACGACCGCATCATATTCCTCGGTCATATTCCCTATGCCGAACTGGCATCCATCACCAGACGTGCGTCGATAGGCGTTTGTCTGCTCAAAAACCAAGGGCTGAGCTACTATTATGCCTTGCCCAACCGTGTGTTCGACATGATCCAATGCCACGTGCCTATTCTTGCCACCGATTTTCCGGAAATACACAGAATCGTCGCCACATACGAAACTGGAAAACTGATCTCCGACTATTCTCCAAAATCTTTGGCAAATACAATCAATTCTATGCTCGACGAACCGATCGACCATGAGAAATTCAGCAAAGTGGCAACCGAATTGTGTTGGGAAAAAGAGGAGGAAAAACTGAAAATGATTTATGAATCGGCGGAAACTGACAAATAAAACAATATGAGAATCGGAATATTTCAATACGACATCCAATGGATGAATCCCGACGCCAACAACATTCGCGTCGAAGAAGAAATAAAAAAATATTGTGGTGACGAGAAGAATCCCAAATTGGATCTTCTTGTTTTGCCGGAGATGTACAACGTCGGATTTTCAACAGACGCCTACAATCTGGCTGAAGAGATGGCTGGCAAGTCGCTCACGAAAATAAAGTCTTTGGCAAAAGAATACGGAATGGCGATATGCGGGTCGCTGCCAATAAAAGAAGACGGGAATGTCTTCAACCGTTGTTTTTTCATCACTGAAGACGGAGCTGTGAGCCACTACGACAAAAAGCATCTATTCTCCATCGGCATGGAACGTGAAGCTTTTTCAGGGGGAGAAAAGCAAACTATTGTCAGTTACAAAGGTTGGAACATCAATCTAAGCGTCTGCTACGACATAAGATTTCCTGTGTGGATGCGCAACACAGAAAACAATTACGACATTCTGATCAATGTGGCAAACTGGCCAACGGTCCGCATCGACAGCTGGCTGACACTGTTGAAGGCAAGAGCAATCGAAAACCAAGCCTACGTATGCGGAGCCAACCGTATAGGAGTGGACAATCTATGTCTGGAGTACAACGGGCAGAGCACCATCCTTGATTTCAAAGGCAAAACGCTCACCACAGCAGACAACGATGAAAAAATCATCATTGCGGAATTCGACAAAGAGGCATTGGAAAAATTCCGCAGAAAATTTCCCGTCTGGAAAGACGCAGATAAATTTGAAATCAAAACAACCATGTAGAGACGCACGGTCGTGCGTCTCCTTATATGTCGTGTGTCTCACAAATATGTCGTGCGTCCCACAAAAATTGTTTTATCGTCCGCAGAAATCTTGATTTTTATTTCATTGAAATTCAAACAGCAACGAACATTTTTCAAAAAAAGTCAGCAAAACATTTGGAGAACGCACGAAATGGCTATACCTTTGCAATCGCAAATGCGGATGTGGCGTAATTGGTAGCCGCGCTAGACTTAGGATCTAGTGTCTTGCGACGTGTGGGTTCGAGTCCCGTCATCCGCACCAAAGGAGAGCAGAAATGTTCTCCTTTTTTGTTTTATTATTGTAGAGACGCACATATCAGTAGCAATTCAATTGGAGATTCAACGTCAAGGGTAAAAAAAATGCAATACACCAACATTTCAAGGGCAGAAAAAGTGTTGTAATTATCACTTTCAAGGGCAGAAAAAGTGTAAATTATTTTTTAATTACGCTAATTATCAATATCTTTGCAAAAAACAAGATTATGAGAAGATTTCTATATGATGACCTTCTAAAATGGAAGGCAGACAGTGCCAGAAAGCCATTAATTCTGCAGGGTGCCAGACAAGTCGGAAAGACATGGCTAATGAAAGAATTTGGAAAAAACGAATATAAAAATTACGTATATATAAATTTCGACAAAGACAATTGGGCAAAATCAATTTTTATCCAAGATTACAATATAGAACGAATTCTTCTAATACTTCAGGCACAAACAGGAATAAATATAAAGCCAGAAGATACTCTTATAATATTTGATGAGATACAGGAAGCAGAGAGAGGTCTCAGCGTATTAAAATATTTTTGCGAGGAGACTCCTTCTTACCACGTCATGGCTGCGGGTTCTTTACTTGGAGTAGCCATGCACAAAGGAATGTCTTTCCCTGTAGGAAAAGTCGACATGCTTTCATTGAATCCTCTTACTTTCAATGAATTTTTGTTGGCGATGGGAGAAGAGCAAAAGTTCAATATGTTAATACAGAAAGAATGGGAAATCATTAAATTCCTCGACCCTCAATATGTGGATCTTTTAAGGCAATACTATTTTGTGGGAGGAATGCCAGAAGCTGTTGCTTCCTATATAAAAAACAAGGATCTTCAACGTATTCGCAAGATACAGCACGATATTCTTATTGCTTATAGAAATGACATTAGCAAACACGCACCCATCAACGAGATTCCAAGAATAAATATGGTCTTGGATTCTATTCCATCCCAATTAGCAAAAGAAAACAGAAAATTTGTGTTCGGCATGCTTAGAAATGGGGCAAGGGCAAAAGATTTCGAACTCGCCATTCAATGGTTGATTGATGCAGGCATTATAAAAAAGGTAAATCTAGCAAAAGAGCCACGTATTCCATTAAAATTTTATGAAGATATCAGCATTTTTAAACTTTTTCTCCTCGATTGTGGGTTAATGGGATGTATGGCAGAAGCTCCTGCCAAACTTATACTTACAAGCAATGATATTTTCAAAGAATATAAAGGAGCTTTTACAGAAGCATTCGTACATCAGCAGTTATTGTCAAAATACATCAATATCTACTACTGGAGTTCAAACGACTCAAAATGTGAAATCGACCTTATGATTCAAAAAGAAGATAGTGTAATTCCTATCGAAATAAAGGCAGAAGTCTCAGTTCATTCCCAATCACTACACACTTTCTGCACATCAAAATACAATGGAATAAAAGGATTGCGATGTTCAATGAAAAGTTACATAGATCAAGACTGGATGGAAAACATTCCACTTTATAGTGTAGAAAGTTTTTTATGAGAAAAAATCCGTGCACCCTCTATCGAGACATCGCATTGTGGCGTCTATACATCATATCAGCACTCCTTCAAATAGTCGGCAGCCTCACCGATCGTGCCGTAGAGAAGGATGTCCATAAATTCCACGTCGTCCTTGATTTCGATACGCAGATCCTGGGATATCGCAGTCATAAGCTCAATGGCACACATCTCATCGAAATTCAGACCATTCTCATCAAAAGGAGTATCGGCAGTCAACTCATGCTCGTCGATGTAGTTTAGGATATCTTCGTCTCCCAGATCCTCCATCGCATATCTGATGGTTTTTATCAATTCGTCAATCATAGTTTTATTTTTTTTACTCGTTTTATCATTGCGTTTATTCAACCACTATACTTCTATACAATTTCCCCACCCCACAGTTTTTTCAAGAAATCATGTACGTAGAGATGCTCAATATCTTGCGAAACCCTACTGATACGGTCTTGCGAAACTATAATCAGGCGAGCATCCGGACACTCTTCCTTAAAGGCTTTAAGTCCCCTCAAATGCTTACCCTGCACTTCCAATGCTGATTTTATTTCTATAGCGACTTGGGCATCACCCAACACCACATCCACCTCTATCTGTGTATATGTCCGCCAATAAGACAATTTTGTCCTGCTATTGGAATATCCCAAGTACGCGACTATCTCCTGCATAATAAAATGTTCAAACGCATGTCCATATTCAGGAGTTCCTAACTGAAGATTGCTACGTCCCAACAGATAATTGACCACACCTACATCAAAAAGATAAAAACGAGGAGACTGCACCACCTTTCTCTTTTTAACTTTAGCGTAAGCTGGGACAAAAAAGCCTAGCAGAGTATCTTCCAATATCTGAAAATATTCCTTTACCGTATTTGCACTAACGCCACAATCAGAAGCGATATTTTGGTAGTTCACCATTTCTCCATCAGTCAACGCAGCCACCTCCAAGAATCTTGAAAAATTTGACAGATTTCTGACAAGCGACTCTGCCTGAATTTCCTCTTTCAGATAAATTCCTACATATGCTTTCAACAGAGATGTGGCATCCTCTTTCAAATAATGACGAGGTAGCATTCCATTTCTCAAAGCCCTGTCGAGATCAAAATCTGGGATTTCCGCACTCACCAATGGATATAAGAAATAAGGGACAGCACGACCACCTAATGTATTGACACCCTCCCTACGCAGTTTTCTTGCGCTTGAACCACAAAGTATAAAACGCAAATGTTTTCTATTGATAAGCCAATGCACCTCATTCAACAGCTCCGGCACCTGCTGTATCTCATCAATAATAACCAAAGACGACTCTGGCAAATTTTGATAAGCGTCTCTTAGCAACGATGGTTTCTTACGAAAACGATCCAACAAATCAGTCTCTAGCAAATCCACATAAGTCGCCTCAGGAAACTTTTCCATCAAGAATGTAGTCTTTCCTGTTTGTCTTGCTCCAAATAAGAAAATACTTTCTTCTTCGTTTTCTATGTTTAGTTTTCTTTCTATCATTGCCTTCCTTTTTGTCATCTCTTCCGCAAAAATAATCAAAAAGATCGAAAATCCGCAGTATCACTTCAGTTTTTCATTGAAAATCCGCAGTACTACTTCAGTTTTTCATTGAAAATCCGCAGTACTACTTCAGTTTTTCATTAAAAATCCGCAGTATGGAAAGTTTAAGAGAACAAATTCGTCTCTCCACTCCGGAGTTTTAGAACACATACGTAAAGCCGATTGTCTGCTTGCTCTGACACTGTGCCTTATCGCGATACTTGCCACGGGCATGTCCATCAGAACGGAGTTTGAGATTGAATCCCATCGACACATATTTATTAATGTTGAATTTGCCAGTCAAATCCCATTGCAAGAACAACATATCCTTAAATGGTCCTTTATACGGAAGGAATGATTCAAATCCGGTAGAGATACGCAAATCTTTTGAGAACTGCCACTTCAGATTGGAGTCTATACGGAATCCCGGAGCCGCCTGCATAGTACGTTCTCCCTCCTCATAACCAAATTCCTTAGCATCCAGTTTGTCGCCAAACACCCACGTCCATCTTCCACTTATAGGAGAAGCAAACAGCTCAGCCTTTCCTTTTCGCAGGAAATACATTCCTGGTCCCCAGAACACATCGCTTGGCGACAAAAATGAAGTGGCCGGTGTGCTGGCATTATAAGTGTCGTAACCGGTAAACAGACATGTCTTGATCTTCAAATCCATCAGACCATAATAGAGGCTGTTGTGATTTTGCATTTTATATAGTAAACGGCTATTCGCAAGCAATTCATCCTCATTTACACGGACTGCTCGCAAAGAGTCGTAATCCTGTGAAGTGAACAGGAATCCGAGGACACACGAAAACTTGTTGTTCCATAGGACACGGTTCTTTTCATAAATGGCTTCGTATGCCAACGAGCCAGAAAAAGTCATGTTGTTTTTACCTCCACTTGCCCAGTTGGACACCAAGAAACCGCAGAAATCAATTCCGATTTTTCCTTTTCTGTGCCATGCCTCATTGCCATGGCCTCTCTTCTTGATGTTTAGTTTCAGCTGATGATTATTAGATTCTTCCAATTGGACGTAGCGAATATCCATATCTGAGAAGTCAACGATATTCGGCTCATAATCTTTCAAGCCATAATACGACACAATCAAAGGATTCTCTTGAATAATGGAATACATCAATCGGTCGTCAATCTCCTTTTTCAGATTGTAGCGACGTGATTTTTTCTCAAACATCGTTAAACCAGGCAGGTAGACCGACTTGACTGTGTCTTCCGAGAAATATGGAGTCAGCACAATGCTCTTGATTGTATCCACACAATAAGGCAAAGCATACAATGTGTCCCACTTGATCTGTTTCTTAGTCAGGGAATCTGCATCTCTTCGTGTTTTAGCCACAATTTTCTCGACCCATTGGTTGGCCTGCTTCAACTCAGCGGTAGACATTCTGTCGCCAATTTTCTTCTTGGCATAATACTCCAGTCTCTCGATCTCTCGTTTAAGTTCGGCATTCTCAATACGCAACTGATCAAGTTCTTTGTCAGAGTCGAGAGACGACTCCATCGCATCTAGCCCCGAATATTTGTTTGAATTGCTGCCATACGCATTTCCATATATGTATCGCATACTACGTTTAGAAAGAGAGTCGTACGCCACCTCGTCGCCAAGCGACTCTTTTTCCAAGACGTATTGTTTCAGCAAATCATATTTGAACCCATCATACGACGCCGGTTTAGACTCACTCATCTGCTGATCAAGATATTCAATCACAATGAATGGGTTATAGTCATACCGTGTAGAGTCCTGAGCGAAGAGACGCAACGTCGACAGCAGCATGCACAGGAAGCACACCACCTTCACAATAACCACAATCTTTCTTTGTCTTTTCACAATATCACTTTACAATAAACCAGTTGTCTTTCTCTCTTCACATCTCATCTACAGGCAACTGAGCCAAATTATCTTTTATTTTCGGAATATCTCTTTATCACATTGTAAGCCGAATAAATTCCTCGTTCTCCAGCCTTGCTCAAATCTGAAATGCCCTCATCATTTTTGTTGGTATAGATGAAAGTCAGACCACGATTGAAATAAGCCTCTGCCAAGTCCGGTGACAAAGTTAATGCTTTTGTATATTTTACAATAGCTTCCGGGTAATCTTTTAACATAACTCTCACATTTGCCTCATTATAGTAGCAATATGCGAAATCAGGAGCAAGCCGTTCACACTGCTCATAATTGTCGAGAGCCAGTTTGAGGATCGCGCTCTTCATCATTGCGTTTTCATCTCCGTCGCCCAGAGCCTTATATTTCATCACCAACATTTCCGCGATGAAGAAGTATACAAACGGCTCATTCTTGTCGATCTGGACATACGAGTTAAGGTCATCGTAGGCGGCGGCATAATCCTGCACACTCGCATAATCGAGTGCACGGGCAAGAAGTTTGTTTTTGTCCACCCATCCATTCTTGCTGTCGGCACGCCTGATACTTTCAAAATGCTCATATACCTGACGCTCCGAAAGTTTCTCTGTATTCGTCACAAGATACAATTGACGTGGCAGTTTGTAGGTCTGCTCTACATTCTTTATGAAAAGACTGTAAGCCACTCCACCGACCTCCTTCTTTCCTGCATAGTAAGACGGCATATAGTTGGGCTGCAGAGTGATTTCCGCATTCACGTTCTGCACTTTACCGCGATAATTTGTCTTGTATGCCACTCGTCTTTGCTCATCCTCAGGATCAGCCGCAATCAGGCGGTTGTATTTCTTGATACTCTTGTCCTTCTTCTTTCGTGTCTTCAGGCTATCCTGTTTTTCTTCTTTCTGTTTATGTTCAAGCACATACCCAGTGTTGTAGTCGAGTCGGGCTCCCTTTTCATCAAGTCGACGTCGTTTAGCCTCGGCCCTAGCATAATATCCCTGAGCAAAATCCGGATATTCATTAATAATATTGGAGAAATCCTCAATTGCACCTTTATAGTTGCCTATATGGCTGCGTATAATTCCACGGTTGTAGATTGCCATGTCGTTGTCCGGCTCCACAAGGATGACATGGGCGAAATCCTCCTCCGCCCCATTCCAGTTGCCAACCTCCATACGCAGCAGTCCACGGTTGAATCTTGCCACCACATTGTCTTCGTCGAGAGCCACCACAGCGTCATAGTCGGACATAGCACCCTGCAGATCATTCATTTCATAACGCGCGATACCACGGTTGACATACAGATCAGCACGTTTGCCAACAAGACGAAGAGCCTCATCGTAATCTGCCACAGCATCCTTAAAGTCTTTCTTGAGATATCTGATCATACCACGAAAAGCATACGCGTCGGCATCATATTTATCCAACGCCAACGATTTCTCCACATCATCCAAGGCAGCGACAGTGTCGCCAGCCATGATGCTTGATTTCGCGCGATAAATGTATATCGGCCCCTTATTGGTCGTTTTGGGAAGGGCATCAGAAAAAGCCTTTTTAGCCTCATCATACTTTTTCATCTGCACGTAAGCGATTCCCTTGCAGGTGGTGAGTGCCGAATTATACTCGTCGAGCTCCAAGCCCTTGACAAAGTCAGCCAACGCATCCTCGTATTTACCGATATTAAGGCGTGCCACACCACGACAATGATAAGCACTCACAATGAAAGGGTTTCTTTCAAGAGCCAAAGAGCAATCCGCGTCGGCTCCTACATAATCCTCAAGATTGATTTTGGCTACCGCTCGGCAGAAATATGGCTCGGCAAGATAGGGTTTCGCACCAATCACGACATTAAAATATTGCATAGCCAGAACATAGTCCTCAAAATAGAGAGCATTCTTTCCTATCGACATCACACGGTCGGTGTTGATCTGCGATTTTGCCTGCTGAACCGGCAGCAAAATTGAAATCAGGATCAATGCAATTGAGAGATATTTTACGTAAAAGCGATACAAATGCATAAAAAAAGAAGATTTTTTATGATGCAAATCTACAAAAAAATTACGAAACGGGAAAAAAGCAATATATTTGCATGAAAATTCAAATTGTAATTTAGATTTAAATGTCAGATAGAAAAGTAAGAGTGCGTTTTGCACCGAGTCCAACAGGTGCGCTTCACATCGGTGGAGTGCGCACATGCCTATACAATTATTTGTTTGCCAAGAAGCATGGCGGCGATTTGTTGCTAAGAATCGAGGATACCGACAGCACACGTTTTGTGCCTGGTGCTGAGGAGTATATCATAGAATCATTCAAATGGCTTGGAATCAAGTTCGACGAAGGTGTTGGAATCGGCGGTGACCACGCTCCATACCGTCAGAGCGAGCGTAGAGACATCTACCGCAAATATGTCGATATCCTTTTGAAGAGCGGCAATGCCTACATCGCATTCGACACTCCTGAAGAGCTTGAGAAGCTTCGTGCTGAGATTCCTAACTTCCAGTATGACGCGAAGACTCGTTCTATGGGTAAGAACTCACTTACTATGAGCGAGGACGAAGTGAAGGCAAAGATTGCGGCAGGCGAAAAATATGTAGTCCGCGCGAAGGTTGAGCCAAACGAGGATATCGTGATCGACGATATGGTTCGCGGCAAAGTCACAATCAACTCTAACGTATTGGACGACAAAGTGCTATACAAGTCGGCCGACGATCTTCCTACATACCACTTGGCCAATATCGTCGACGACCACCTGATGGAGGTTACTCATGTGATCCGTGGTGAGGAGTGGTTGCCATCTGCTCCACTTCACGTGTTGCTGTACCGCTACTTCGGATGGCAGGACACAATGCCAAGATTCGCCCACTTGCCTTTGCTTCTTAAGCCAGTAGGAAATGGAAAGTTGAGCAAACGTGACGGCGATAAACTTGGATTCCCAGTATTCCCACTACGTTGGGTAGATCCAAAGACAAATGAAGTGTCGAGCGGATACCGTGAGAGCGGCTACTTGCCAGAGGCTGTCGTCAACTTCCTTGCTTTGCTTGGATGGAACCCAGGTCTCGACAGAGATTTGTTCACAGTAGAGGAGCTTACAGAGCTTTTCGACCTTGGCCACGTAAGCAAGTCGGGTGCAAGATTCGACTACGAAAAGGCAAAATGGTTCAACCACGAATATATCATCAAGAAGAGCGACGCCGAACTTGCCGCAATGTACAAGCCACTTCTTAAGGAGAAAGGTTATGAGATCGCAGACGCCACACTTGAACGCATCGTCGGAATGGTGAAGACAAGAATCTCATTCGTGGCAGACCTATGGGAGGAGACAAACTTCTTCTTCGAGGCTCCGACAGAATACGATGAGAAATCAATCAAAAAACGTTGGAAGGAAGAGAGCCCTGCATTGATGACTGAGCTTGGAAAAATCCTCGAAGGCATCAGCGACTTCACGTCTGCCAACATGGAGAAGATAGTGATGGATTGGATTGAGAAAAACGGTCACAACACAGGAACAGTGATGAACTCATTCCGAATCACAATCATCGGCGCGGCACGTGGTCCACACATGTTCGACATCATCGAGATTTTAGGAAAAGAGGAGACATTGCGTCGTCTGAACGCCGCATTGGCTGTAATAAAATAAAAACAACGGGCAGGTCTGAATCCTGCCCATACACCTTCAGACATATTTATGGGAGGGCGTTTACTCTCCCAATTATATTTTTGAATAGGTCAACAAAAAATAAAAAAAGATGATTATTTATAATTTAGCAATTCTTATTTATCAGTTTGGGGTATGGGTTGCCTCTTTCTTCAACGAAAAGGCAAAACTATTCCATGATGGCAGAGTAGACCTATTGAAGAGATTGAAAGGTCAGGTCGACGGGAATGCTAAATATATATGGGTTCATGCGGCATCGTTGGGCGAGTTTGAACAAGGACGTCCAATAATCGAACGCATAAAGAAAGACCACCCGGAGTATAAGATTCTGCTGACATTCTTCTCTCCGTCGGGCTACGAAGTGCGAAAAAATTATGACAAGGCAGACATTGTTTGCTACATGCCACTCGACACGATCAGCAATGCCAAAAGGTTTCTAGACATTGTGAATCCGAGCATTGCCATCTTCATCAAATATGAATTCTGGATGAACTTCCTGTTCAACCTGAAAAGACGCAGAATCCCCACATATATAGTGTCGGCCATATTCAGGGAGGAGCAGGCGTTCTTCAAATGGTACGGATTCCTCTACAAGAAAGTGTTGAAATGCTTCAACCGTCTGTTTGTGCAAGACGCAAATTCTATCAATCTGCTCCACTCCATCGGCATCCACAATGTGACAATCGCCGGCGACACCCGTTTCGACCGTGTGTGTGAAATAGTGAAGCAGGCGAAAGAGATTCCGCAGATAGCAGCCTTCAAGGGAGACAAGAAAGTGCTGATTGCAGGCAGTTCATGGCAACCAGACGAGGATCTGCTTTGCGAATATTTCAACAACAACGACGGATTCAAAATGATCCTTGCCCCACACGTCACAAGTGAGGCACATGTGGAAGAGATATGCAAAAAGCTTAACAAAAAATACGCAAGATTCACCAAGTCGACGGAAGAAGAGATAAAGAATGCTGATTGTCTGATCATCGACTGCATAGGAATCCTCACGTCTGTGTATAAATATGGCGACGTGGGATATGTAGGCGGAGGTTTCGGCGTAGGAATCCACAACATCCTAGAGCCCGCCGTCTACGGAATGCCTATATTCTTCGGGCCTAACTACAAGAAATTCCGTGAGGCTGTGGACATGGTGAAATCAGGTGCGGCGTTCCCAATCAACAACAAGCAGGAATTGTTCCCGCTATTGAATGAGATGTTCGACGAAAAGCAGAACACTCTCAGCAAGACATCAGCCGTGGCAAAAGCTTTCGTGAGAGAGCATTGCGGAGCGACCGAGATAGTGATGAATGAAATTTTCAAAAGTATATAATATGAATAACAAATTTTTAGGACTGATTCTTGGAGCAGGTGTCGCTGCAATGACATCATGCGGAGGAAATGCTGGTCAGAGTGCTACTGAGCCTACAGCAGATTCAACAAACACTGTTGATAGCGTAAAAGAGTTCATACTAAACCGTGGTGTTAACCTAGACCATTGGTTGAGCCAGAGAGGTGTGGGTGAGGACATCGATCCTAACTACATCACAAAGAAGGATTTTGAGACAATCAAAAAACTTGGTTTCGACTTCGTGCGTGTTCCTATCGAGGAGCAGCTTATGTACAACACAGATCTTACTCGCCGCAAAATCGGATTCGACCTTCTTGACAGTGCTGTGAAATGGTCGGACGAAACAGGACTAAAGATGATCTGCGACCTTCACATCATCCGCTCTTTCCACTTCAACAGCGAAAACGGAGAGGCAAACACATTGTTTGAGAAAGAGGAGGCACAGGACAATTACGTAAAAGTATGGTTAGACATTCAGGATTTCTTGAAGAACACTCCAGAAGACAAGGTAGCTTATGAGCTTCTTAACGAGGTGACAACTCCAGATCCTGAAAACTGGAACAAGCTGATAGCAAAGGTTCACAAGGCGATCCGCGCCAACGAGCCAACAAGAAAAATCATCATCGGTTCCAACCACTGGCAGATTCCAAACACATTCCCTGATTTGAAGGTGCCAGAAAACGATAAGAACCTGATCTTGAGTTTCCACTACTACAATCCGAATGTGATCACACACTACCGCGCACCTTGGGCTTCATTCAAAAACTACTCTGGCAAGATCCAGTATCCTGGCGACGTGTTGGTCGACAAAGACTTCTACGCTACAGTGGCTGACGAGAATGAAAGAGAGAATTTGAAAGGCATGTGTGGAGAGTGGAATGCAGAGAGAATGGAGAAAGAGATCTTGATTGCAAAGAACGTAGCTGACTCACTTGGATTGCCACTATTCTGCGGAGAGTTTGGAGTTTATCCATACCACGTGTCACCTGAGATCCGTATCAAATGGTATGAGGACATCATGGAAGTGTTCCGCAAAAACAACATCTCATGCTGTCACTGGGGTTGGAAGAACGACTTCCCTTGTGTAGACGAGAAGACATTGGAGCCTAACGCTATTGCGCCAATCATCGCAAAGTGATTTAGGATAATCTCATAAAAGCAAAGGAGACGCGAGTAATCACGTCTCCTTATTTTATTAATTAGCTATTGGTTCTGTCATAGTTTATGACTGAAAATTCGCCTCTTTTCGTCTGAAAGACGATACCGAGCGAAGCGAGAGTAACCCGTGACGAAGTCTCGGGATGATGTGACAATGACAACAAAAAATATGTGCTCGCCTTACGGCTCGCATTTTAGGAGAGGTTAGGGCGTTCCGCCCTTAACAATCCTCATACTCTATAGCCAATTTCTTTGAAAACTAAACAACTTTCTAACTTGTGCAAATTTCTTAATCGAAGTTTAGTTTTTTAAGAGAAAACATGTTGAGAAAAACGAATTAAGACAAACTTTCAAATGACGCATTCGCAAATACGGAGCAAAAAATATTTGCCGAAACAATTTGTGCTGTATTTTTAATTATATTATCTTTGCGTCGTGAATGTTATGGTAGCGTTCATTTTCTCATTCAATTAACAGGTTCTGTTGGATGAGGAATAAATTTAGAACCTATTTTTAATTCTATGATGAATTTAGTCCAAAAATTAACAGTAACAGCAGTAGCAGTAATGCCTGTTTTCTTATGCGGTTGTCCGGGTGCTTCCTATTTTGACAATGAAAATGAACCTAAGGGTTATGTGGTCAAAATGAAAAACGACTATTCAGACAAAGTTATGGCAACTATGTTTGTCAGTAGTGTCAATAGAGACACTTCTTTTTGCTGCGCGTCTACAAAAGATCATACCATAAAAATAATAAATGATTTTTTCAATATAAAATCAGCCACATATAAAGACATTGTATATATACCTATACAATCTGAAAATTGGCATGAGACCATGTTTGACTCCCTGTCTAATTATACAATAGAGGTAGCTCCATTCGAAGAGGTATATGCTTACTATAAAAGCTATAGCATAGAAGAACTTAAAAATATAATCGAACATAATGAGTTTAACAAATTAGAGAGAGAGAAATGAAAAAATTGATTGTTTTTTGTTTAGTTTCCCTAATAATTGGGATTAGTAATATTACTTTAACGAACTGAACATACATCTAAATATTATCTTTACAAAAACAACATCTCTACAAATATGGAGAATGCAATGTTTTTCGGAAATAATTTGCACTTTGTTTTTAGTTTCTATATTTTTGCACCATGAATGTTATAGTGGCATTCATTTTCTTATTCAATTAATCGGTTCTGTTGAATGAGAAAAGAAATTTAGAACCATTTTGTTTTATGAAAAATTTAGTCCAAAAGTTAACAGTAACAGCAGTAGCAGTAATGCCTGTTATTTTGTGTGGTTGTCCAGGAGACAATTGCGTAGATGAAAACGATCCTAAGGGATTTGTAGTCAAAATGAAAAATGACTATTCTGACAAAGTGTTTGTTCGAATGTCTATAAACAGTATTAATTGGGACACCTCCTTTTGTTGTCCCAGAACGGATGGACATACTCTGAAAATCACAGATGAATATTACGATTTACATTGTCATCCTTATGATGCGGCTGCATACACCTCCATCGACTCTGAAGATTGGGACGAATCAATGCAGGATTCGATCTCAAAATATGTAATTGGCATTCATCCATTCGAAGAGGTTTATGCTTACTATAAAAGCTACAGCATAGAAGAGCTTAAGAATATAATTGAACATAATGAGTTAAACAAATTTGAAAGATTGAAATGAAAAAGGCACTTAGTTTTTGTTTAGTTGCTCTTATTTCAGGATTTAGTAACGCAGCTGAATACATACCAAACACAAAATTGCTAGAAAGAGATGGTAATGAAGTAAGATGGGGACAAAGTAAAAATAATGACGATTCATGTTTGCCTTCTTACAATTATCTTTGTCCAAGGTATAACCCTGACGATCAATGCGGTCACATGTTGGCAGGATGCGGAGCGATAGCGATGGCACAGATCATGTGGAAATGGTCTTATCCAGATGAGTCAAAATATAACGTCTACGACTGGGACAAAATGCCATCGGATCTGATAGATGGATGTTCAACAGACTGTCCAAAGCTCATCAGTGATTGTGGAAAGGCATGCAAAATGAACTATCAATCCATTGGCGGTTTTGAATTACCTGTTATCACTGGATCATGGGCTACAATATCAAACATTGCCAAAGGATTCGCTGATTTCGACTATAGTGCAAGGATAGTTGACTCTGACGACTGGAAAAAATATGGAACCGCATGGGCAGATCTGATCCGATCGGAAATCGACTGCGGTCGCCCAGTATTGATGTATGGCAAACATAATATCATTGAAATAAGTGAAAAGCATTATTTCGTGATCGACGGATATTCGATGACAGACAAGAATCTCTTTCATGTGAATTGGGGTTGGAGAGGAAATAAAAACGGATATTACGATTTGGAGAAATGCGGATATTCCAACGGACAGAAGATTATCATCGGAATTGCTCCGAAATATTCTGGCAAAGTGGCTTATCCAAAAATAACATTCGAACAAGTAACTTTTGCAATAACACCTAATTGCCCTGATGGGACAAATGATTTTCTCTGTTTCAAAGTTGAAAATGCGGATTCGTATGAATGTCAGATATACACTTCAGATGTAAATAAAAAACAAGTATGGGCAACCGCAGGTATTGTGAAGAATGGATACGCAGATATTTGGAACGGATATGCCTCATTCTATAACGAATCTCAATACTGTTTTGAAGTCACATTCAAGAACAGCCATGGACAAACAGAAACAACCAGAGGATATGTTCTCGTTCACGTTGGCGAATGCCCTTCAAATTATGATCCTATCGCTCATTTTCCTATATCTTTTGAAAAAGAATCTGATTTTGTTTCTCCAAAATGCTCAGATGAAAGAAACCACTATCTACGCTTTAAAGTGAAGAATGTGGATTCATACCAATGTAAGATATATAATCAGTCTGGGGAACTACTTTTGACAAATGCAGGAGATGTGAAAGGTGACTATGCGTACATGTGGGATGGATCTCCAGACTCTTATTATCCGTCAGGAACGTATAGGTATGAAGTCACATTCAAAAACTATCACGGAGCATCCACATCGACAAGTGGGGCTGTGGATTATTACCCATATTATTGTCCATCAGATTTTCAAACGGATATACTGACAGCAGAGTCTGAAACAAACAGACCTGTGATCTCACCGAATCCGACAGATGAAAATTCAACTGTCACATCAGATTCGAAGATTCTTCACATTGAAATATTTGATGTCAGTTCAAGACTTTTGCTATCTGAAACTCCAAATTCAAATTCTTATACTATAGAGACAAATGGATTTGGCAAAGGTCTTTATTTAGTCAGGACAACAACAGAAGATGGCGTTTACGTGGATCGCCTTATGGTGAAATAAGACACACGACCAAATTACTCCATTTTTTTGACACGCATAAAAAACGGCAACCGTAGATTCCATAGGTTGCCGTTTTTGTCAAAGCAAAATTATCTATCCGATCTATTATTTGTCTTTCCCCGACTTTCCTGCCTTGTAGACATTATACTCATGGACAATATCCTTCATATCATGCAACGTCAGTTTTCCTTCACGTATCTGCTGACACAATTCCGGATAGTCGCCAAACAGATTTTCATAAACTTTGTCAAGACAGTCTTCCTTCGTCTTGTAAGACATTTCTTTTGAAAAAGCACTCTTCTTCACACTGATTGCCATGCCCATAAACACTCCGTAGTCCATATCTTTTTTCCGGCATATATATCGATTGTATGTGCCCACACCTAAGACAGTGGTACTATACAGACATCCCCATATTCCACCACACTATACCTCAGATGCTTCAACTCTTTGTTCTTACCACTCAAGTAATCCTTATAATTCAAATAACCGACATTTTCAACAATGTAAACATCACCGTTGTCAGCAGGCATGACAATACTATGTATTTTTTCCGGATCCATTTCTTTAATTTTGTCCTTCTCGGAAAGACGATAGTCTACGGGAGATGAATACAACAATGAGTTACAATTGATAAAGCATTCCATTTTTTCGCCATTCTTCAAGTGGATGACTCCAGGGCTAAAATACACTGTTTGATTCTGTGCATTAGCGACAAACGCACTAACGCAACAGAAAAGAAAAACAAAAAATAATTTTTTCATATCCATACTCATAAATTTTATCGTTGATAATTATCATAAAAAGGCTGACATAAAAGAAAACCACAGAGACATGGCGAACACCGAGAAATCAAAAAAAGCCAAAATCTTTGTGACAAAATCGTAGGGGCAGGGTTCAAACCTGTCCACAACTAGAAATAAACATTCTTTGATCTTTCAGCCTATTAGTCGAAAACATAACCAATTCTCAAAACAAAGTATTTCAATTTGTCAAGAGAATTGTCTGAAAGTTCACTCAAGATCTTTTTACGGTTGATTCCACCTCCTATATATATTATACTCTCGTCAGAAAACATAAAACCGACATTAAAAGTAACCTCCACACAAGCGAGGAATCCCATATCATGGTCGCTGTCATCCAAAAAGTTGCCTATTCCGTTTCTGAATCCGATCTGTGCCTTCACATCTGGAGCAAAATAAATTCTGTTGACCGCCATCGGACACTGAGCACCAAAACCAGTGACAAGACTAAAATACTTTAGATCCGTAGTGGTTTCTTCAACTGTGTATTCATTGTCCATATTATAATAGACGATGTCCGTATTGTGTCTCTCCACCATTCCGTAATCAAACGACGCATTCCAGTTCACAAAACGAGAAAAGAAATGGGCATAACTAATACCAAATTTGATTTTATCCGTATAATCTGCTTTTTCACTCCAGAATTCATCCTCAAAATAATAAGTGTCAGTCAACGGGAACATCAAATCCAAGCTGACATTTCCACATCCATCCAAATCAAGAACACGGAAGCCAGATTCCACAGCTCTGTTTCCATTAACATCAGTTTTAATGATATCCGTTGACGTCAACTGCCAACCATCACTGTTTTTCTCCCAGCTGCTGGTGTATTGTTTCTTTCTGTAAGTGAAAGTGACGATGCCGGAATCTCCATTTGTAGAGAGACTGCCCACTTTCAAATCTGACAAAGTCCTTATCTGAGACTTGATGTTGTCAGCAACAATAATCTTCAGACCATCAACAGCATCACCGTCTCTCAACGAATTGTTGGCATTTGTTGAGATATTTTTAAGCATTGCAGTCAATTGATCCTCCGACAA
Source organism: Bacteroidales bacterium UBA3844 (assembly GCA_002392915.1). Taxonomy (GTDB): domain Bacteria; phylum Bacteroidota; class Bacteroidia; order Bacteroidales; family Paludibacteraceae; genus UBA1723. The sequence goes on from DGHQ01000024.1 coordinate 85,193, forward strand.
AGAAGTGGCCATTTTGTTGGAAATAAAAGCCGACATTTCAATACTTGATTTATTGAACGACTCAATAAATTTCTCCACCTGTTTTTGGAACTCCTCTTCCCCATTATTTTTTGCGGCAGACACAGAACCTATGCTATTGATCACTTTCTGTATATCTTTCGCCATAAGAGAGAAGTTGGCATTTTCACGGTGGAAAGCCTTCCATGTGTTCATTCCCACTACCTTATATTCTTTCAAGGCGACGGATTTGTCCTTTGAGTTTTCCTTCAACACCAGCAACGGACCACCAGAGCTACCTGGATCGACTTGCGCAGTATGCTGGATGACCGCTATATGCACACTGTCTGTAAGCTCCATATTGACGAGATTATCGTTAGAGACAACGCCGTTGCCCAACTGCCACGCAGGCTCATCTCCAAGGCCAGGAAAACCTGCCGACCATACATTTGTACCGTCGACAACACGATCAGCATCAAAAGAAAGAGGCACATATCCCGTCTCTGTGGCAGGGAATTCCACAACAGCGATGTCCATAGAGTCCGACTTTGCTATCACATTACAATTAGAGATTGTTTTGTCGCCACCCTCCGCTTTAAATGTCAACTGGACAGACTTAGCGTCTCTGACCACATGTTTGTTGGTAATAATATAAAGTTTTCCGTTGTCTGCCCTATAAAGGAAACCTGAGCCGAAGCCTCCAAGTCCTTTTCTCAACCTACGTGCAGCGGACATATATGAATTAGAGAACAAAGTGGAAGCCGTTTTCTCAAAAGCTTCTTTTTCAGCATCCGTATAATTCTGTTTTACCACACAGACACTCTTTTTTAAATCTTGTTGCGCATTAATTGTAAAAATACCACACACGCACAATACCACAGACAGTAAAAATTTCCTCATCTATTTCTTTTTATCTTTTACAAACGAATTGTTCGGCACATCACCTTCGATTTTGCAAATGTTCCGAAAAACAAAAATATGGAAATTTTGTTATCGTCAAACAATATTGCAATTAAATTAACAACAATTCGAGACGAAAATTATAGTTAGGAGAAAAATGAGAATTGTTAAGGGCGGAACGACCTTTTTCCCCTCGCTAAAGTACGAGCCACAGAATTTAATAAAACCACAGAGAGAAAAAGTTCATAGATAAAGACTTCGTCTTTTTATGAGAAAAATGAGACAATTCAATCAAACATGAGCTTATTTATGATTCTTTTCTTGAATAAATGAATATCAAAATCACATTATAAAATGTATTAAGCAAATTTCTGATTTCTTTTTTCCAAAAGCATCAAAACAGCCATTCACAAAACACATTGATTATCAATACTACACGAAACGTACTTAAATTTTCTTCACTCTAAAAATATGTTGTTAAGAATTTTTAGCATTTTTTTTTGTGTTTATTGTTTGATTGTACGTTTTTGTTTTTTAGTTTTGCATTCGGAAAAGGATAAAAAAGATGAAAAGCCTTATCCAAAGATTTGAAATTATTAACTAAAATATTTTACAAAATGAAGAAGATTTTTAATCTTGCAGTTATCTTGGCTACTCTTATGGGTGGTGCAACTCTAACATCTTGTGATGACGATGATGAGAAATCAGAAGAGAAGGTGAATGCTCAGAAACTTGAGTACATCGTAGTAGAAGCAAACAAAGAGTATTCTGCTTCTAACGAGTCTATTGGCAAGGCATTTACATTCAAGGTTCTTGATGCTAAGGGTGAGACTCCAAAGACTCAGTCTGTAACATTCAACATCGAGGTTAAAGGAGGTAAGGACGCTAAGGGTCTTGAGCTTTCTTACACTGGAGACTCGTACCTACTTTACACTGCTGATGATGAATTCAAGACAATGGGAGGAGATGCCATTGTTGCAGCAGGTTTAGAGAATCGTGTTATCATGTGCTTGATGGGAGATAGCCGTGACGCAATCGCTGACGTTAAATTCGGAGACAACCAGAGAGTAATCACTTCTGCTACTATCAACAATAAGTTCAAGCAGAAGGGAACTAAGACTTTGTTCTCAGTTAACAACTAATTGTAAGACTAAGTCTGAAAAAAACAAAGAGCTGCATCCAATGGGTGTGGCTCTTTTTAAAATTAAGAAAATAGGATTATGCCAACATTATTGATATTATTTGGGTTGAGGTTTTTCTTTTATTCCGAAGACCACGAGCCAATGCATGTTCACGTACAAAGAGATAACAACACTGCCAAATTCGATTTTTCTGGAGACGAAGTCTTTCTAGTATACAATCACGGACTAAGCAACCAGGACATAAAAAATGCAAGGAAAATCATTGTAGAACACAAAGAAGAGTTCTCCAACAAATGGAAAGCCTACTTTGGAAAATGACACTCGTATGGAAAAAATAGAAAAAGTGTGGTTTGAAGATGATAAAATATTCATAGAAACCAACGAAAACAAAAAATATAGCATACCGTTAGAGGTGTTTCCTACTTTGAAAGATGCTTCTGCAAAAGAGCGGGACAATTTCTATATATGGGATGATGCACAATCAATAAGATGGGAGTATCTGGATGAAGACATTCACATATCTTCCTTTTTCAAAGAGTACAAGCTCAATCCACAAAACCCAGTTGCAAAACTATTCAATGATTTTCCTCAGTTGAATGTAGCAGAAGTAGCAAATATGATTGGAATACACAAAAATTTGCTCGCCCAATATATTTATGGAGTAAAAACACCAAGCGACAATATGATGCAAAATATCAAAGATACATTGCATCTTATCGGCAGAAGATTATTAGCGATTCAATAAAATCACTATTTTTGCTTATCTATCAGACATACAATAAATATTTACGATTATGGGAACAGCGACAAAAAACATCAGCGTCGACTTGCCAATCGACGACATCGACAGAATCGGCAGACTTGCACGCGAGAAAAAAATGAGCGTCAGCAAGTTTCTCTCCAGTTTGATAAGAAAAGAATCAAAGACTGAGGAAGAGAAAAGATGGGAACGTTTTTCGGCTTCACTTAAAGAAGAACAAGAAGACGCTGCATCAGCTGGATTTACAGAAGATGACTTAAATGATTTAATCAAAGAAGTGAGAAGAAAAGCGAAATGAGAATTGTTATTGACACTAACGTTTTGATATCGGGGATTATATTTGGAGGGAAACCAAGCAAAATCATTGAATTGTTATTCGGCAAAAAAATATCCGTCTTTGCTTCTCCCGAAATGGTCGACGAATACAAAAGAATTTATAGGGAACTTGGGGAACGATACGCAAAAAGGACCCACAACGAATTAAACGAGATTATCAACTCAATGAACATTCTCCCCTCCCACAGCCACATTGAAGCTTGCAGGGATCCCGACGACAACAAGTTCATCGAATGTGCAATAGACAACAGATGCATTTATATAGTGAGTGGAGATAAAGACCTTTTGGTATTAGAACAATATGAAGATATCGGCATTTTGACAGTATCGGAATTTTTGGAGCAGTACGAAAAGAAACGACACAAAAACAGCACAAAAAACTGACAAAGCACCTTCTTTTCATATCATTTTGACAAAAAGAGCGATAAATCCAAACAAAAAAATCATTTTGCACGAATAACGGCTTTTTATCAAGTCTCAAAAATCATTTTGCACGAATTTTAGCATTTTTAATGACACATTGTCAATCAAAAAGGCATGTTTTAGATTAAATGTGCATAAATATTTTCATTTTGATATTAAAAAAGATTAGAAAAAAATTTCAAAGTCAGAAAAAAAATGTAATTTTGCAACGTCTTTTTAACAGAAAGACGACAAAATAGGTAATAAAAAATTTAATATAATCAGTTTAGTATGAGAAAACATATCTTCAACGCTGGTCCATGCAAGTTGTCAGACAGAACTTTGACAAACACTGCTAAGGCTGTGCTAGAGATGGGCGAGACAGGTCAGTCTGTACTTGAGGTATCTCACCGTTCAGCAGATTTTCAGAAGGTTTATGATGAGACAGTAGCTCTAATGAAAGAGGTGCTTTCCATTCCAGACAACTACTCCGTTATCTTCGTCGGTGGTGGTGCAAGCTTGCAGTTTGGCATGATCCCTTTCAACTTCTTGAAGACTAAGGCTGCATACGTTAACACTGGTGTATGGTCGAAGAAGGCTCTTAAAGAGGCAGAGCTTTGGGGAGAGGTCGTAGAGATCGCATCTTCAGCAGACAAGAACTTCACATACTATCCAGAGCCAAAGAGCATTAAAATCCCTACTGATGTAGACTACGTTCACATCACATCTAACAATACTATCCGCGGTACTGAGATTTTTGAGGATCTTGATTCTCCAGTTCCACTAATCGCCGACATGAGTTCAGATATCGCTTCACGTCCACTAGACGTAAGCAAGTACTTCATGATCTACGGTGGATGCCAGAAGAACCTTGGACCAGCAGGTGCTACATTCGTAATCATCCGCAACGATTTCGTTGAGAAGGTAGCAGACCGTAAGATCCCTACAATGCTTAAGTACTCTACTCACGTAGACAACGGATCTATGTTCAACACTCCTCCATGTGTATGTATCTACGCTATCCGTGAGACTCTACTTTGGATCAAGGAGAACGGTGGTGTTGAGGGTATGGAGAAGCTTGCAATCCAGAGATGCGACGCTCTATACAACTTCCTAGAGAACTCTACTGTGTTCACTCCAGTTGTTGAGGCTGGCTCACGTTCAAGAATGAACGTTCCATTCCTTCTTCGTGGCAAGTATGCTACAGAGGCTCTTGAGAAGACATTCCTTGAGTTCGTTAAGACTAAGAACATCGTTGGTGTTAAGGGTCACCGTCTAGTTGGTGGATTCCGTGCTTCTATGTACAACGCATGTACAATGGAAGACGTGAATGCTCTTATCGCAGCAATGAAGGAGTTCGAGGCAAAAGTAAAATAAATCATCTATATGGGCTCACGGTTGTGCGTCCATTAAATGAATTGATAAATTTGGTAGAGACGCACGGTCGTGCGTCTCCACGTTTTAATAGAAAAAATCATGGCAAAAGTATTAATCGCAACAGAGAAGCCTTTCGCAGCAGCAGCTGTAGAAGGAATCAAGAATATCATCAGCGGCGCTGGTTTTGAGATCGCTGTTCTTGAAAAGTATACAGAGAAGAAGCAGCTTCTTGAGGCTGTAGCTGATGTAGACGCAATCATCATCCGTTCAGACATCATTGACGCAGAGGTGATGGATGCAGCTAAGAACCTAAAGATCGTTGTTCGCGCAGGTGCTGGTTACGACAACGTTGATCTTGAGGCAGCAACAGCTCGCAAGATCGTTGTAATGAACACTCCAGGACAGAACGCCAACGCAGTAGCTGAGTTGGTACTTGGTTTGTTGGTTTACGCTGTACGTAACTTCTACAACGGCAAGAGCGGTTCAGAACTTCTAGGCAAGAGGCTTGGTATCCTTGCATTCGGTAACGTTGGTCGCAACGTCGCTCGCATCGCTAAGGGCTTCGGCATGGATGTATACGCATACGACGCATTCTGCCCAGCAGATGTAATCGAGGCAGCTGGTGTACACGCAGTAAAGAATCAGGAAGCATTGTTTGAGACTTGCGACATCGTGTCTCTACACATTCCTGCTACTCCAGAGACTACAAAGAGCATCAACTACGACCTATGCAGCAAGATGAAGAAGGGAGCTATCCTTATCAACACTGCTCGTAAGGAGGTTATCGATGAGGCTGGTTTGTGGAAACTTATGGCTGAGCGTGCCGACCTTAAGTATATCACAGACATCATGCCAAAGGCAGACAAGGAGTTCAAGTGCTTCACAGGCCGTTACTTCTCTACACCAAAGAAGATGGGTGCTCAGACAGCTGAGGCAAACACTAACGCTGGTCTTGCAGCTGCAAACCAGATCGTTGACTTCATCAAGAACGGTGTGACTAAGTTCCAGGTCAACAAGTAAAAAACGCTGACGTTAAAACCGACGTCGACACCATACAAAGCCGCAATTCATCTTATGGGTTGCGGCTTTTTATTAATGTGAAATAAATCGCTTACTTTGAAACCTCATACTTATAATAAAAATCATGGACAATTCCTTTCTCATTGTCGTTTATATACTTTTTATCACATTGGTAACAGTATGCTTATTTTCAAACATCGATTATTTATATAAAAAGTTGCTGCTCACATTTCACCATTTTGGTGAGTATATAAGAGAGGAAGAGACTGGAGAAAAAGAAAAATACAAAGACTACAGATACTGTATTCTTGTGTTGCTTGCAAAAGTAATGAAAGCAGACGGAGATACGATGGAATGCGAATTAGACCGCGTGAAATCCACAATCCGCAGATATTATAAAACAAAAGAAGAGCAATACGAAGCGTTTAACACATTCAAATCCATATTAGATGACAATAATTACTTCTCTATTTGGAGTTCTCTCAACACCCAATTTGATTACACCGCAAAGTCGGAACTCATAATGGAGCTGCTGGCTGTGGCGTATTCCGACAACAACCTGAAATACGCTGAAGAAAAAGAGATTCTTCATATTGTAAGTCAATTGCGTATAACTTCAGATGAATATAAGAGTATATATTCCATTTTCATAGAGAAATACAACAAAGGATTCTACAGTGAGAACAAGAGCCAAAACGAAAATAGAAAAGATCATTATTATAAAAACAAGAGGAACACAGAAAATCCGATCACAACAAGACTAACAAAGAATATTCTCACAATTCTCGTCAAATATCATCAAAAGAGAAAAAATCGTATGCGATTCTTGGAGTCACTCCGGACGTTTCTTTTGAAGAACTCAGAAAAGCATACCGTGCTTTGGCAATAAAATACCATCCCGACAATGCGTCTAATCTAGGAGACAAGGCTATCCGTCAGGCCACAGAGACAATGAAGCAGATTAATGCGGCGTGGGAGACGGTGAAGATGGCGAGAGGGATTAAATAAAATGCCTTATTTTTTATATATTTGCGGTGTCTATCTTCATGTCGTAAATGACGTTGCAGATTTGATGAAAACTTGATATAAAAAAGATGGAATACAATCATATTGATTTACTTATAAACCAAATATACAATGGCACAAGAAACATTCCTCGATTTAATCAACAAGAGCATGCAGGAATCTGCTCAGCTGGTCCGCTCCTCATTGGGGCGCTCATCGTATGTGACAACGCGAGAGAAAGCCTTGAAGCAAGTTGCAATGCTTCAGGCAGCCAAGGATCACCAGCAAACTGGAAAATAGACGAGACTCAGGAGCACGAATTACAATGTTGGGCGGAAGCTAAAGGAGTTTGGATACCTAATTCTGAACAAATGCTTTGCCAGAGTTTTGGAGACAAGATTGCAGAAGGAGCGGAAGCAAAAGTATACTATAAGACTGGCGACACTCACGTCGTCAAACTTAGGACTTCCATTTACGCTACGTTAGAAAGAGCATTGGAGGCTATTGCTTTGCACAATGCACTTTTCCCTGAGACAATAATGCGAATTGTAGGATTTACACGAGATGATGATGAATTGTTTAGGATAATTTTAACACAGCCATATATTGAGTGTCAACGGTTGGCATCAAAGGAGGAAATTGATAATATGGTAGTGTCGAAAGGGTTTCAAGACAATGGCGACGGGAAAGGAATCAATTATATTTCAGACCATTTGCATTTAGAGGATATGCATCCAGCGAATGTATTTATTGAGCCAAACACTGGATTACCCGTTTGTATTGACTGTATTGTGAAATTCCGTAGATGATAATGGGCAATCCGTCAGGCCACGGAATCCATGAAACAGATCAATATGGTGTGGGAGACGGTGAAGATGGTGAGAGGGATTAAATAATGTTGAATTATAAATTATATATGCTAAATTCGCAAATCAAGGTTTTGACTTGAGAGACAATTCATTTGTAAAAAACAAAATTGTGACATGAATAATAAACGTCTATCTATAAGCATTTGTATATTCATAATTAGCATTTTAAAAATGGGGGCTCAGACACTAAATGAAATTTGTGAAATAGGGTTGCCAGTCATCATAATCAATACAGTAAATTATGAAGAGCCTACTTGCGAGTTTGTGACATCACCAGAGGGTGCTACAGGAGAATCTATCACAAATGCCACCAAAGTTCCCTGCTCCATAACTATCCGTCTGCATGGTGAAATTCTATACGAAAGTGGCTTATACAAAGCAGACACGTCTGGTGCGACCATAAAGTTACGTGGCAACACAAGTACAAAACTGCGAGCAAAACCATATAAATTGAAATTAGAAAAGAAAGCAGATCTTCTCTTACGTGACGACGACGATAAATATAAGGATAAAGAATTCCTATTACTTCTAGCTTACAATAATTTTTTAAGGACACACATAGGTTTTACACTAAATGAAATCATCGATATGCCATACAAGCCTGAATTCAAGCCTGTCAACGTCTTTATTAACAATAAATATCGAGGATTATACTACCTGACTGAATCAGTAAAAAGAAATAAAGACTGCAGAATCAACGTCGACAAAAAGACCGGCTACATTTTTGAATATGACGCATATTGGTGGAATGAAGACTATTACATCGATACCGAATTCAGCAACAAAAAAATGAAATTCACGCTAAAATATCCCGACACCAATGATATAACAGAGGAACAAAAAACATATATAGAGCAATGGTTGAAAGAAATGCAAAATGCCGTCATTAACGAACAGAGTGAAGATTATTTATGTTTGGACACTTGTGCCCGTTGGATACTCGCTCAAGATTTTCTTGGAATATCAGACGGAGCAGGCAGCAACCTTTTCTTTGCCAAAGCAAACAACACATCAGAATCGAAGGCATACCCCGCGACTTTATGGGACTTCGACTGTATATGCAGAAATGAAAACGAATGGAGCTCAGCTCACAAAGGCGATTATTTTTTCAAATATCTATTCGACAACGATAAGAACAGCTCTTTTATTACAGCATATTGCAAAGAGTGGATCAAATTTGTCGACAACCAAGTGACAGAAAAACTTATTCAGGCAATCAAAGAGTATGCAGATTCTGACGAAGGGAAAGCGTTTGAAAAATCATACAATCTCACTTCCAGTTCATACAATATCAACATTCCCACATGGAGCATTACAGAGCAGACAAAAATATACGAAGAATGGTTTACTACAAGAAAAGAATGGATGGACAACACTATAAATGATCTATATCCTGAGATAATAGACATGTTGCAAGACGAATCTAAGACTTACAACATTTCTTTCAGAAGTCCATTCTACAAAGACAACAACGATTCCAACTATAACGCTTATGATATTTTAGGGAAAAAAGTTCCATCTACTCATAAAGGTATAAAAATCATAAACAGAAGAAAAGTCATAATTCAGGAATAAAAGATTCACCATAAATATCATATCAAGACTGAATTTTAGTATTTAATAATTAGCTATAATTTTCCTTTTATTACTAATTTTGCACCCAATTTAAAACAAGCACTACCACCTCAGATGAGGACAAATAAAATTAAATGCTAAAATGGATCAGAATTATTCTGCAGCGGAATTGCGTCTGGCGAAGAATCATGCCCGCTACGCACTGATGACAATGTATTTCTTCGCAGGTTTCACATTCGCCACCCTATTCTCACGAATGCCTGCGCTGAAAATCATCTACGATTTCAATTTCACCGGACTTGGTCTGATGGAGCTTTCCATGTCGATTGGCGGACTGCTCATCATGCCTGTCTGTTCAAATCTTGCCAACCGTTATGGGAGCAAGAATCTGACGTTGATGGGATTCGTCGTGGCGACGCTGTTCGCTCTGATTCCGATCATGCCGTCGAAATACCTTCTTTTCCCTGTATGCATGGCATATGGCATGTTCGTCTCTCTTTTCGACATAGCGATCAATGGCAATTCCATCCTGGTAGAAAAAGCCTACAAACGTAGTATTCTTAGCAAATTCCACGCCATATACTACGTCGGCACACTTACCGGAGCTCTCGTCGCTATACTATTTCTCTCTTTCGACATTCCTACGTGGGCTCATTTCTCCACTGCCTCGGCTTGCATATTCACTGAGCTTATCCTTCTACGTCGGTTTATTATCAGGGAAAGACCTAAAAAGAATCCAGCTGACAAGAAATTCCGTCTTCTTTTTCCAAAAGGGATATTGCTGCTGATCGCATTCTTCGCTCTGTTCAGCCGAGTGATCGAGGGTGTTGTGTCGACGTGGAGCACAACCTACATGAACGAAGTGATCACTCTACCGCAGAATCTTGCACCAGTAGGTTTGGCTGTCTACGCATCCTTCATGGCAATCGGTCGTTTCATGGGAGACATCGTGAGAAGCAGGTTTTCAGAGACATTTATATTAGTTGTCTGCAGCGGAATCACAATCATAGGATTGGGAATGTTCGCAAGCGCGGCATCTTTTGGCGACGCTGCATTTACCATCTCTGTAATTGCTCTATTCATCACCGGCATAGGTATGAGTTGTGTGGTGCCGATCATCTACAGCCAAGCTGGAAGCCAACCAGACGTCACTCCAGGAGCTGGAATAGCCATGGTCAACACAATAAGTGGCACCGGATTCCTGTTCGGACCATTCATGATCGCCAACATCGCCGATGCTTTCGGATTGAGAGTGTCGTTCATCTACGTCTGGACTCTGAGCATCGCCATGGGTATTCTTGCGACAATATTGTATAAATTAAAAATGCGAAATTAAAAATGCGAAATGAGAAATGCTAAATTGAGGGCAAACTTGTAACCACAATGCGAAATGAGAAACTAGACAACGCAAAATTATAAAACGAGCACGTCATATTTTTTTCTCTTTCGTCATCTTTTTTTATTTTTGTGATAAATGAGTTTGTTCAAGATGACCGTTTTCAAGAAAATATTGACATGCATGGTGATGCTTTTCGCTATTGTAGGAGCAAAGGCAGAACGGCTATTGTTTGCCCACTACACAGTGGAAGATGGGCTCTCAAGCAATTCTGTGAATGCAGTAAGTCAGGACACAAATGGATTCATCTGGATAGCCACACGTTTCGGAATCAGCCGTTTCGACGGTGTGAATTTCAAAAACTACAGTTCATTCACTGATTCCGTAATGTTGAGAAATGACATTTATTACACATTCCTTCTGCCTGATGGCAAACCATCTTTTTCCAGTTCAAACTCTGTTTTATTCTCATACAATGAGCAGACCGACTCATTTGAAGACATTTCGTCTTTTCTCCCCAATGACACATACAAACACGATCTGAAAGGATTTTCTTCCCAGCCAAACGGTGAAAATCTTCTTTCCACAGCATGCGGATTGTTTGGTTTTGACAATATGACAAATAAGTTTCACCGCGTCGCTCCAAACTATGCCCAACACGTACTTGACGTTTGCGTCGACAAATTTGGGCGTTACTGGGTAGGACACTACGAAGGGCTATCCATTCTTGATAAAGATGGCAATGAACTATATGTGCTACTTAAAGGTCATCTTGTTTCGGAGCTACATTCTCTCGACAACAACCATATACTTATCTGCTCCACCGTGGGAGGATCATGGATTGCAGAAATCGACGGAGAAAAGAGCGAGCCTGTTATAAAAAAAGTCGACACTCCTTTTGATGACGTCAGCGCAGTGGCATCCGACAAACAAGGAATACTTTGGATCGGCACACTGAATGACGGGCTTTGGAAATGCAAGTTCGACGGTACGACTTTTAAATATGACAAGATTATCCCATTGAACGAGCGAGAAGATGCCCTCGCTAAAATATCATCATTGTTTGTTGATAACAACGGAAATGTTTGGGTGCCCACACAAAGTTCAGGAGTATGGCGAACCACCTCGATAAGCGACTACACATATATAAAATCGAAAGATGTAGGCATTCCCCAAGCTGTGGGAGCATCTTTCTGTGAGACAGACGACGGTGACGTGCTGATGGGCACCGACGGATGCGGAATGGTATTGTTGGATTCTGATTTTCAGGTGAAACGAAACATATCTGGATTGTCATCAAACAGTGTGCTGACAATTGTAAAAGAGAAAGACGACTATCTGATAGGCTATTGGGGCGGAGAAAGCAACCGTTACAACATAAAGACAGGGGATATATCCAAAATCATTTATAATGGGATAGAAAATCCACGCCACACGACAAAAAATATCTGTCGAATGGCAGATGGGGCAATTTATATATCAGCTGCAGGCGATGGTGTTTACCGTGGGAAAAATGGCAAATGGGAAAAACTTGTTCTGACAGATTCCGCAATGAGCAATTATCCTGATGTTTGGGTGGAAGGCACATATCAGAAACCTGATGGGAACATTGTCATATACACAGCCAGAACCATCTGGAGCAACAGATCCGGCAGATTCAAGCCATTGCTCCCCGACGTCGACAAATCTATGTCTAGCAACCCTTTGCACGTGAACCAATGCGTAGCCGACTCAGGCAATACATTATTCGCAGCCACCAACAAAGGCATTTACTGTTTTGACAAAGATGACATATGTCTCGGCACAATTAATTACATTCCTATGGGAGAATATGCGTCTGTGCTGATTGACAAAAACAATGTTTTATGGGCCAGCGGATCAAACGGAATTTTGGCAATCGACACAAAGAGAATGACATACGACCGTATGCTTCCCACTAACGCCATTCCATCATACGATTATTTCACTGGCAGAGCTTGTCTGCAGACTCGATCAGGCGACATCTACTTTGGATGCAAAGATGGTTTTGTTTGTATCCAACCCAATGTGAAGAGTTCCGAGAAGATCGAACACATGACATTCTCACATCTCAGCATCCGAGGAAAAACAGTGCCAGTGGGAAGCGACATCCTTCCATATCCATTGAAATCAATGGACAGGTTGAATTTATTATACAATCAAAACAGATTTTCTATAGGATTCGACTGGGTGGATTTCTCTTTGACAAACAATCTTGTGCCCAAATACCGTATTCCAGAAATCGGTATGGATTGGGAGAGTCTAGGCAACAAACGCAGTATAGACATCACGTATCTTCCAGCTGGTGATTTCACTGTTGAATTGGCGGCATTCTCAGGCGGCAAGGCTGTACAGACGATTTCTCTTCACGTCTCCATATCATCACCATGGTGGAACAGCATATGGTTTTACTGCCTAACTTTCTTCTTATCATGCGTTTTACTCTATATTTTATATCGATTAAGAACGAGAAGACTTGAGGAGCACCGTCGACAGCTACAACAGATGGTGGATGAAAGAACTCGTGACCTGAACAATGCCAACATACTATTGTCAGAACAAAAGTCGGCTATCGAGGCCAGAAACGAAACCCTGTTGGCGACATTGAAGCAAAAAGATCAGATGGTGGCAGTGGTGGCTCACGATTTGAAAAATCCGATGTTTGCCATCGTTTCCACTTTAAAACGTATGTTGTCGCATATCTACACACAGGCCGAACAACAACGACTGCTCTCAAAATTGGCAGCCGAATCTGAAGGTTTGCAGAAACAGATGGTCTCTCTTTTGCAATGGGCAAACGGAGATGTCGCACTCTCCACATACCATCCGTCGGCTATAGATGCAAACGAACTGGTGAAAGAGGCTATCTCATTATTGGAAGGTCTGGCGGGAGAAAAGGAGATCAAATTGCGTCAAGACGGAATGACACAATATGCCACATGGTGTGATTCACGCATGTTTTCAGCCATCATTCGCAATCTGATAACCAACGCAATCAAATTTTCTTCCAAAGGGAGCGAAGTATCCGTAGATTTGACAGAGGCCGAAGAGTATTCGATTATTAAAGTGACAGACAAAGGAGTCGGAATGTCACAAAATAAAGTGAACGAACTTCTGTCGGGAGAAAATATAACGTCAACATCAGGCACAGAAGATGAGGTCGGCTATGGATTCGGATTCAGAATCGTGCTTGATTACGTTCATAAAAATAAAGGGACACTTAATATAGAAAGCAAATTGCAGGACGGCACCACAATATCCGTTTCACTGCCCAAATGTCCGGATGAGAAATTGGAATTGCTTTCTGATGAGAAACAGGATGTAGAGTTGACAATAAATAAGGAACTGCTTTCAGGGAAGTCTATTCTGATTGTTGATGACGACGAACTTCTTTTGGAGCATATCACTGATCTGTTGTCTCCATACGTAGAAGTGCATGTGGCACACAATGGAGAAGAAGGAATCTCGCAAGCTCAGACATACGTGCCAGACCTAATCATCAGCGACGTGGAGATGCCAAAGATGAATGGTATAGAGATGTATGAAAAGTTGACGGGGGATTTACTCACGTCAAACATTCCTCTACTCTTCCTTTCCGCCAAGACAGATGATAATGTACGATTAAAAGGATTGTCGATCGGAGCTATCGACTATATAGCCAAGCCATTTGACGATGACGAGCTGTTGGTCAAGATTTGCAACTTCCTGATGTGGCATCAGAAAATACAAGTGACGGCATTGTCCAAAACATTAGAAGGAGAAGAAGAATCTTCTTCTGAAAAGATAAACCCATTGCTGGAAAAAATAATCCTTTTGGTAAAGGAGAACTACACTAATCCGCTCTATAGTCTGACTGAATTCACTCAAGACTTAGGAATGAGCAAATCCACTCTTTGCCGACGTTTGAAAGCTATAACAGACAAGACAGCAATGGAGATTCTGACGGAATACCGCCTCAATATGGCGAAAAACATGTTGGCAGACGGAAACATGTCTGTCAGCGACGTAGCATATGCCGTGGGATTTAACGATCCATTGTATTTCAGCAGACGATTCAAACAATTCTTCGGAAATTCTCCTAAATCAGCACGTTGAAACAATCATCCATATTTGTGAAAACATTCTCCTTAGTGTTTTTTGTGCCTCAATCTACTTTTGTCACAAATCAATATAACACACAAACGATATGGATAAACTTATCAAATTATCAACTATAACATTCGGGATAATCTGGCATGCTAATTGTTTTGCTGGAGCACTTGACGACATATGTTCGGCATCCGAGTCGAAAGGAGTTTACGAAGTGGAATGCAGCAACGACTTCAAAGCATCAGAAGTAAGCGTGACGAATAAATCAGGCTTAGGAGTACTCAGACTTGAAAATGAGACTGACTACATCAATTTGTCTGTCAACTTATCTGCTAAAGGAGCTTACAAAGTGTATGTAGGCTACAATTCGCTTCACGGATTCAAACAGATCAACTGTGCAGTCAATGGAATTGGGGGGACAGCTAACCTTGGAGAAAAAAACGACCAGGAAGCGGATAAAAGAGGAGAATGCTTAGTAGGAACATACGATTTCAAGTCGGGAGACAACACCGTCAAACTGACACCTATTTGGACATGGGCAGTGGTAGACTACGTACGTATAGAAAAGGATAATGACGCACCATCATACGAGTTTAAGGTTTCCGATGTAGACGGATTTAAAGTGGACGGGGCAAAGCTACTCGACCGTTGCGGCAACGAATTTGTGATGAGAGGTGTGAATCTAGCATACACCTGGTTTAAGAGTTCCGCCTATACCCAGTTGGAAGCCATCAATAAATATGATGCCAATGCCGTTCGTATCGTGTTGGGCGACGGAGCAAAGTTTAGCGCCGACGATGCCGCATCTGTCAAAAAGATAGTGGACAAATGTAAGGAATATGGAATGGTGGCAATCATTGAAGTTCATGATGCTACTGGCAGCGACGACATTAACGATTTAGTGAAAGCCGCCAACTTTTTTGCAAACATGGCATCTGTATTGAAAGGCACAGAACACTACGTCATCATCAACATTGCAAACGAGTGGCACAACTCTTCTTCAGCAGCCAACTGGCGTGACGGATACAAAAAGGCTATTCCAGTAATAAGGAAAGCAGGACTTCGCCATTGCATCATGGTTGACGCAGGAGGATACGGGCAAAACGCATCCACAATCCACACTTATGGAAAAGAGGTGTTGGCTGCAGATACGGAAAACAACATTCTTTTCTCCATCCACATGTATGGTTCTGCCGGCAACACCAACAAAATAG
Organism: Bacteroidales bacterium UBA3844; assembly: GCA_002392915.1. Taxonomy (GTDB): domain Bacteria; phylum Bacteroidota; class Bacteroidia; order Bacteroidales; family Paludibacteraceae; genus UBA1723. The sequence goes on from DGHQ01000024.1 coordinate 101,233, forward strand.
CATCCAACATCGACGGAGTAATCAATCAAGATTTAGCATTATGCATCGGTGAATTTGGATGGTTTCACAGTGATGGAGACGTCGATGAAGAACAGATACTTTCCTATTGTAAAGAAAAAAACGTAGGATGGTTGGCATGGTCATGGTATGGCAACGGCAGTCCGGTGGAATATCTTGATGTGGTGAAAGACCCATCGGCAAATCCTGTGTTGTCTTCATACTCTAATCTTAGCATCAAGAACTGGAACAATACAACAACATGGAAAGGATCCAGCAATTGGGGCAAAATAATCACAGACGCTTGGAAAGCAGAAGCTAAAAAAGCGACTTTAAATGAATGCACTCAGACTTCACTAAATGAAAAATATGCAGAAGGACGACCATACGTCTTCTTGGATCAAGATTCAAATTTAAACCTGATTCTCAACGAAGATGCTAATATTGTCGTAACCGAAATAAGTGGCCGTGTCATCTCGCAAAACAACCTGAAAAAAGGGATTCATAAAACAAATGTCAGCAAGTGGCATAGCGGACTTTACCTTGCTAATGTAGACGGGAATGTTTTCAAGATCATCAAGAGATGAAGAAGAAATCAGTTGAGAATAGAATCAAAACCGATAATTAATTATGCACAATTGGATTAAAATATTAACGACAAGTGCCATAACTATGGTTTTAGGAGGCACAGCGATGGCTATAACTCCCAATAAGCTATTAAGTCGTGGACTGACAGCCTACACAAGCAGTGGAGAAAACCACTACATTACAGATGGAGACCTGACGAACTGGAAACAGTGTACGGCTAAAGAGATCGCTTTGAATGTCGGGGAAGGTCCATCACATCTTTTCATATCATGGGAATCGTATGGAGACTGTGCATGGGCGACCGACTTCACAAGCGGATGCGGACATACAGGTATATCTCTCCGCAACTTCAAAATACTTACATCTTCCAATTCCACAAACGGACAGGACGGCGACTGGATTTTGGCGACAGAGGTCAAAGACAATCCCGTCATGGCAAGAGGAATCTATATTGATTTCGACGGCATGTCGTGGTTCCGCTTTGTGAGCGAAGAGAATGTCGGACAAATTTTGGAAATAGAAGCCTTCGACGCGTCAAACGATGGCGATGACACGTGGTTCTTCATGGGAACAAGTATCAGCCAAATGGGATTGAAGCAGCAGGACACCGATTCCACCACTGCCAATATCATCCACGGACGATTCCCTAATTTCACACCAGCAATGCTAAGAGGCGGAATAGGTTGTATCAACAGCACCGAAGTTGTGGCTCATATTGACGATTATTTACGTTATGCAGGCAACGTAAAGCATTGGGCTATAGAAATGGGCACAAACGACGCTTGGGGAGGCGGAGACTGGAATCTTGAAACTTACAAACGTAATATGCAGACGATTATCGACTCGGCCAAAGCTCATGGTATTGAGCCCATTCTGGCACGCATTATCGCTACGAATGAATCAAAAGCAGGCTGGCAAGTCAATCCTAAGTTTCTTCAGGCAATCGATGAGCTGACTCAAGAAAACAATCTGTACCCAGGACCTGATTTCTACAGCTACTTCTTAGCTCATCCTGAGCAAATAGCGTCTGACGGAGTGCATCCGAACGGCGAGACTAAAGGAGGACAAGCAATGCATCATTTATGGGCTGATGCGTTGTCACCTCTGTATGCAAATAGTGAAATAGAAAAGCCGGACACAACATCCATACAAGAAGTCGTAGGTTCATCCGTACCGTCTTTACACGTGAACGGAAACAACATCCGTATTTCCGGAATAGACGCTGATATAACCGTCGACATGATATCTGCATCAGGGAAAGTGGAAGAGCAGCATAGTCTGTGTGGGCAACAAGAATATGAGTTTACTAGCCAAGTGACTCCGGGGCTATACATCATCGTTGTGAAATGGAATGGAGGATATGCTTCTTATAAAGTGACATTTTTCTAAATAACTCTATATAACACATTATTACTCAAACCCGAACAAAATTCGGAGCACAAAAAAAGCATCGGTTGACGATGCTTTTTTTGTGAATAGTATTTAACAACATCTTCTTTTCTTCCGACTGCGAAAATAATGGAAGAGTTATCCTCAAAAGACATTAGACATATTTCTTAGTCGCAAAGAATTCATTATTTCTTTAGCATACTGGCTTCTCGAACCAATACCTTAAGTTCATCAACATATCCGTTCTCATCAGAAGGTATAGATGCAATTGAGTTTGAAATATCCTCAAGAGACATCGGACAATATTTGCTGTCATTCAGCACCTGTGCAAATGCAGAGACATATTGAGCCAAATTAAAATCGGCAGAATTCAAATCTTTTAGATAAGAGCCGTCGACTTTTAATTCCTGAAGTTTACTTTCTGTTTCAGTCGGTTTTTTATAACGGAATTTCACCGTCATCCAATTAGTATGGTCGTTAGAAGCGACGGGATTAACATATTCCGATTCTGTAGCTGTATTAGGAAACTCTTCATTGCTATCGGCCGAAACAATCTCATAAAGTGCGGTTACAGTATGTCCAGAGCCCATGTCACCAGCATCTTTCTTGTCGTTATTGAAATCCTCATTATTCAACAAACGCTTTTCATATCCAATTAGACGGTAGGCTTTCACCAAATTAGGATTGAAATCCACCAATATCTTCACATCTTGAGCCACAGTATAAATAGATCCCCACAGTTCAGTACCGAGAGCCTTTTTTGCCTCGTAAATTGTGCTTATATACGAATAATTGCCATTTCCTGCGTCGGCAATAGTCGACATCATCTCATCATTAAGATTACCGCGTCCGAAGCCAAGCACAGTCAGGAACACATTCGTCTCCATCTCCTTCTGAATCAAATCTTTAAGACCTGCAGTGCTAGATACTCCCACATTGAAATCTCCATCTGTAGCAAGTATCACACGGTTGTTTCCACCACTGATAAAATTCTTATGGGCAATCTCGTATGCTGTCTGAATACCTTTGGCTCCCTGAGTGCTGCCACCTGCAGAAAGAGAATGTAGTGCGTTATAAATCTTCTTGCGTCCTTCTTTAGTGCACAGAGTACTCTGAAGGACAACTCTATCTCCACTAGCATATGTCACAATAGCCACACGGTCATTATCACGTAACCCATCCATCAAAACATCAAAAGCTTCGACAAGCAAAGGTAGTTCTTGAGACATACTTCCAGAAACGTCGATAAGAAAAACTAGATTTGAAGATGGCACATTACTTACATCAATAGTCTTTGCCTTAAGACCAAGTTTAAGTAGATAATGGCCTTTGTTCCACGCACACTCACCTATTTCTGCATTCAACGAAACAAGATCGTCACCAGTTGGTTCGGGATATGAATAATTGAAATAATTGACAAATTCCTCTGTTCTGACAGATCCAATAGGCGGAAGAGAACCCCTTTGAATATAATCTCGGACATTACTATAACTTGCCTTGTCTACATCTACAGAGAAAACAGACGTCGGATTAACAGAAACCAATTTAAAATCGTTTTCATCCCTATCAGCGTATCTTTCTGTATTGTAATAAGAATCATATCCACCTGGAGAATAATTCATGGTACCGTCTTCTGAATCTTCTCTACCACATCCCATAATAAAAAGTCCGAATAAAATAATCTGGGACAACAAAATAGTCTTTTTCATAAACATAAAAGTTATCAAGTATTAAAAATGCAACAAATATAAGTTTAATTTGTCAAAACACAAACTAAAACACGAGAATCGAAAATTCATTTGTATTATCCTAATCTTTCACACGAAAGAGGTTTATCCCAAAAGACACTACCCTCAACCTCTGTCGCCAATTCATCAATATATTGAGCAAGATCCTCAATAAATTGTTTTTCTTTCTTTTTTGAGCGACGGCCACGACCTTCAAAAATCACCTTAGTGAAATATGCATCATACGGCACACGGAAATCTTCAGAATCCTCATACGGCATGAAAGCGACAGCCGCAGTGTATTTGATGTTTCCAGCCTCAGAATCAGAAATAAGCAGAACAGAAGCTGCACGGCGTTTCACTCCATTATATTCAAGTTCAGCTTCAAAATAACGCTGATATACATTTACCTCCATAACCAGTCAATTTTTATTTACCAACCACATTATTCAACAAATAAAAAACCGTTTTAGAATCTCAGACAATGCATCCGATCAATACTAAAACGGTTTATATTATTTATAAAAATTGTAAAATAGTAGAATTACGCTATTGATATACAATTTTCTAAAGAGTATTACTCGAATCTCTCATAAGGGACCTTCGTCTTCTTAGTCTGAACACTATAAGACAACATGATTTCATGAGCAGAACCAGACAATTTAGACACGTTACCGAAGTTATAGTCAAAAGTATATCCGATACGGAAGTTCTTATACTCAGCACCGACCATAAAAGCGATAGGGTTTGTGCCAAACTTATTAAACATATCCGGATGATATGTCATACCACCCCAAAGGAAATTCTTGTAGAACAAGATTGCGTTGATTTCCGCAACAGCAATTTTTTCATGCCAAGTATATGCCAATGCAGGAGCCAAAACAAAATTGTCGGACAAATCCCAGAAATAACGGCCATAACCATTAATATGAAAAGCAGACTGAGTAGTTGTAGACTCATACTTCAAAAGGTGAGTACCAGATACTCCAAACATATATTTTGGATTAGAGAACTCAAGACCGAAATCCACATCCGGATGAACTTCACTTACTCTGTTGTCAATAAAGTCGTGATCATCTGTAATCTCAGTAATATCTTCAGGAGTATATTTGCTTGCGTCGAAATAAGCATATTGGATACCAGCACTTAATCCCATAGAAAGAACCATATCCTCACGCAGGCGCAACACATATGCGTAGACTGCCTTAGGATTAAAACTTCCCTTTGCTGGACCGATGTCGTCATAACTCATTGTGAAACCGAATCCTGAATTAAGTTCAGTTTTAAAAGTTTGGACATTTAGGATACCAGACTTAGGAGAATCCTTGATATCAACCCACTGGAAACGGCCCAACAAAAAAGCATCTATCTGTTCAAAGTTACCAATACCAGCTGGATTCTTGTTGATACGTGAGAAAAATTGCTGAGTCATTAGCAAGTCCTGCTGAGCATGGGCTGAAACCGTAAATAGCAACGTTGCTAATACAATAAATATTTTCTTCATATTCTTTTTCTCCTTATTCATTCAACAATTTAATATCAACACGACGGTTCTGCTCGTGTTCCTCCTCAAGTTGAGCATTAGGAATAACAGGCTCTTCCATACCACGACCCACAGCGACAATCAAGTTTGCTGGATATCCCTTTGCGATCAACAGACTACGCACATACTCCGCACGCTTCTGCGACAATTTCTTATTGAACTCAGCAGAACCACGGGAATCCGTATGTCCTGAGATTTCAAACTTACCACCAGGGAACTCATTCATTGCGCGAAGCAACTCATCCAACTGTGCCTCATACTCAGGCTTCATATCGGCCTTTCCAAAATCAAAGAAGAACAATACCCAGTGGAAACCCTTAGGCTCATCACATGTAAAGTCTGGAGTCAACTCGCCAGTCCTCTTGACATTATATTTGTTTGGATAGTAGATATCAAAGCCTCCTTTACCTCCTTTACGGTTAGACAAGAAGTACATCGAATATGCGTTACCGACAATATTATACTCATCAGCTCCAGTATTGAAAAGTTCACCTAAATTCTCAGGTTTACCCCAATCCTTTTCTTTAGCGCCCTTGTGACTCACATATATATCCATACCACCTTTTCCTGTCACCTTATTACAAGCAAAATACAATGCTGTATCAGCAACTACAAAAGGATAGTCTTCTTTATTCTGTGAATTGATATAGTCACTTGCAGGTTCTGGTTTTGTCCACATTCCTTCTTCTTCCTTATCTTGATCGATATACCAGATATCACGACCACCCTTACCTGCCATAAACTCACCAGAGAAATAGATGCGTCGACCTGCACGACCTATACAAGGGTTATAGAATCCTTTTACACCTGGGACATAATGGTTCCAACGTCCGATAGCCAAAGATGATCCGTGCACTTCTTTCGCCTGAGCCATGGTACCCTTGATCTTAAGCTTCTTCACATCTTTCCACTTTCCGTCATCTTCGGTAGCCTCATACAACTCCGAATTTCCTTGAGAATCTTTCTTCGAGAAATACAATTTGCCTTTATTTCTATCATAGGCAAATGTTCCCTGAATTCCCAATCCACTCAATTCAGGACACTCCTCAACATTAGACAAATCCAGGTTTTTACCAGGTTTAAACTTATAAGCTATGTTATCTCTGAAGAAGACGAAGAAGCCATCCTTATACACAGACATTGGCTGCTCATCAACCTTCTTATTTTCTTTAGACGAATCGAATTCGTAGAAACCGGTTCCGAATCTTCGCTCTATTCCCCAAACGCTTGTGGCAAGCAATGCGGAAATCACAAAACTGAAAATCGTCTTTTTCATCGTGACTATATTTTTCTTTCCCATTATTTTCTATAAACCTCAACTGTACCCTTCAACACTCTACCATCTTTCTTTGTCAAGATGTAGAAATATGTTCCAGGAGTAGCAAGTTCACCTCTATATGTTGCATCCCAACCATCAGTACCCTCATAAACAGTTTCCTGATAACGGTTGAAAATCTTCACGTCATATCCTTCCATAAACTTGTCGTTCTTAGGATTACCATTGTAAGGAGTGATAACGTTTGGCACCAAAACGTAGTCGGCAACATCAACATCTATAATATTGGAATTGCGGACTCCACAATTACCATTATCCAACTTCACAATGAACTTGTAACGTCCAGGTTCATCCAACTGCCAGCTAAATTCTGAATCATAATTTCTCTCAAGTTCTACCTCATTTGGTGAAACCATCTCATAATAACGAACACCATCTGCAGGCAATGAATACTCTGTATTCAATTTGACCTCATCTCCCATCTGGACTTTGTAGTCTTCTGCAGCTAAAGTGACATAAATTCTGTGGTCAACGTCAATTGTGTCAGTATATGCTGGTGTTGTCTTCACACATACTGAATCATATCCGTAAGCAGAATATATGCGGTTGTTCATTGGAGCAACATTCAAGAAAGAATATCCTGTATCAACTCTTGTTGTATCACCAGTACTCCAAATAATTCCTTGTGGCTTACCAGTAAGCACATGAGCTGTTAGTTTAATCAACTTAACAGTATCTCTACCAGAAGTGTCCTGACAAATTGCATCCTCAGATGCATATACTTTCAAAGTCGTATTTACCTGAACAGAAACGCTGTATGAAGCTGTTTGAGAAGGACAGATTGGAGTGTCGACATTCTCACTCGCTTTTATAGAATAAGTCCAATCTCCCTTATCCGGAGAGAATTTGTCTGTAGTATAAGATCCATTATCAACAAGTCCGTCAGCTACACCATGATTCTCGTTCCACTCCAATTTTGTTTGCTCACCATCCATATCATTATGTACAGTTGCAACAAGCGAAATGTCCTCACCTTTACACATCACATTTCTACCAGAAGCTAAAGCCAAACTAACCTGAATTGGAGTTCTTGCCTCAATACTGATATTCTGGTTTTCTCCTTCAAACTCTGCTCCTGCTCCCTCTTTATTACATACATCGTCGTATGCAGTAACTGACAATGTGTTTTTACCAAGTTTCAAATCAAAGTTACGTACCGTAGTATTACGTCTCTCTTCCTCTGGATCGTCCCAAGTCCAATTCCATTCAACGTCATCGGACCATACGAACTTCACTGGATTACCCTGAGTCAAATTAACCTTGATATCTGCACTTGTCTGTGAACCTTGAGAAGTCTGGCCCAAACACTTAGTGTTAGGCACATTGAATTCCGCCGCATCAGATGTCAAATGATACTTGACAGGTTTGTATACAATATAATCAGCAGAAGTTGATACATCTGTACCCTTGCTACAAATCTCATCGTCAACCTTGACAACCATCGTCTTGCCCAACTTTGATTTAGTATCATTAGAAGTAACATGTGCCTGTATCAAGGACGCTCCGTTAGTCGTATAAAGTTTCTTATCATTCTCATACCATCTAACTTCAACACTGTCCTTGTCTAGTGTATTGTTGACTGTCAATTCAAACTCAACTTCAGAACCATCACATACATTTGGATTCTTAACCACAAGATCCAATGAGATAGGACTTGCTGCAACTATATTCAAAGCATCGTTATCACTTGCAGTTGATGAACATACGCCATCAGAACCTACTACCGAGATTGTATTATTACCTGGAGATACTACAAACTGACGATCATATACAGGAGCCGCAGCATCATTGTAATTTCCATCAGACCATGTCAACTTACTAGGATTACCCGCAGTTACATCAACAATCAATTGCACCACATTATCAACATTGGCCTGTGTAATACACTTCTGGATAACCTCTCCATTTAGATCAGTGCCTTTAGACGACAATGTCAACTTGATAGGAACAAAGATATTGTAAGAAACGCTGTCCATAACATCTTTTCCTGCATTACATATCTCGTCTATTGTTTTTACGATCATTGTTTTCTTGATCATAAAATCTGTATTGTTGATAGGAGTGTGAGTCTTACCAGCTTTTATTGATTTGTCTGTATATTTCAAATCCTCAACTCCATTGTAGCTCTCATACCATCTTACCTCTGCATTTTTAACCAATGAGTTAGTAACTTTCATATCCATCTCTACAGTTTCTCCATTACAAATAGAATCTGTATTTGCTGTAAGACTAATAATTATTGGCTCACTTGCAGTGATTGTTTTTGAAGTGTCTGCACCCGTCACGAATTCAGAGTCTCCAGTAGCACGACACACCTCATCATATGCCTTAACTGAAATCTTGTTTTCTCCTTGATTTACTGTTACAGGTCTGTTGAACACCAGACCAGGATACAATCCGTCGAACCATTCTATTGAACGAGGATTTCCTTGCTCTACTGTCAATGTCACATTAACAAAATCATCACCGTTCTCTTTTCTGATACACTTCTGATCACCCTCAGCATCTGTAGAAAGTGAAACTACAAGCGGAACAAAGACATCAAACTTGACAGAATCTGCAACCGGTTTAGACGGACTACAAATCATATCCATCACCTCGACTCTGATATTCTTTGTTGTCTTCTCCTTAGTCTCATTTGTAGGAACATAAGTATGATTCTTGTCTGTGCCTAACAAAGAAGTAAGTGATGCTCCATTCTCATAGAAGCGAGAAGTAATTGTATCTACCTTCAATGCATTCGTTATCTTGACATTCAAAGTATTCTCCTCCCCTTTACAAATCTCTTCCTTATCCTCTGTCAATTTGACAATCAATGGCTTTCTTGCATTGATTGTAGAAGTATCTGAAGTCGCAACCGCATCATTCTTATAACAAACCTCGTCAACAGCCGCAACTGAATACTTATAGATATTGTTTTCTGTCAAACGATCTACAAATATAGTCTCTGGTCCTTGTCCGATAAGGACTGAATCCTTATCACCATCTTTTCTATACCAGAAATAAGTTGTGACCTTCTCATTCGCATAAGATGGTTTTGAACCATCAGCGTAAATCTTTTTAACTTCAAGATCCACGCGGGATGAACTTTCACCGTCAGTAGGCAAACAAATATTTGCCACCTTCTGGTTAGCTCCTTCTACATCAACTGTCAAATCTAGGTTGTAACGACGGTAGATGCTGAAGTCTGTTGTCTTCGTTATTGGACAGAACTTTTCAGCTGTACCAGTTACAGTCACTGTATTGTCGAAAATCTCTGGATTTGATTTCAACACCTTAAATTCAGAGCCTGTCTGATCCTCCAAGTCTGAACCCTTTAGTTTCCACACATAGTTGATTCCACTTGTTGGATAAACATCAACGGCTTTTATTGTTTTGTCAAACTCACAATAGAATGTATCGTTTTCAATGTTGAAATCCAAATCGTCGTACTTAGTGATTGATACAATCTGAGTGTCTGAACAAAGTCCACCCTCTGTTGTAGCTATCATATATAGCGTATCCGACTTATTGTTTGAATTCAAAATTGACTCTGGAATCACGAACACCAACTTATCATCCTTGATGCTTGTGATAGAATCATTTATTGTCAATGTCTTTCCTGAATAATCAGTCCACTCGATAGTCGGACGTCCATTTGCATCTGCATCCACGTTGATTGTTTCACCGATACATCCAAACAAATCCAAGTCTTCACCTACAGGGTTGAACTTAACATGGAAATCTTCAGAAATAGCGTAAGTGTACATACAGTTTGGCTTGTCTATACCCTCTGTAACCAACTTTTGAATTGTACCTTTCGAGTTACCTACAACAACACGGAACTTAGTGTCTCCACTAAAATCCTTCTTGCTAAGCTTGATATCCATTGTTGGATCCTCTGAGATTGCAGATTCCGTCGACTCTACATCCTTAGGAAGATTCTTCCAAGTGCTATCTGCATCATCGAAATACTGGAACAAATAGTATGGTGTAGGAATATAGTTCTTAATACCAGCTCTGTTGAAAGCTGTCAAAGTCAAATTCTTGCTCTTACCACAAATTACAATATTGTGCTCATCAAGAGTCTCCTCCGCAGTGACATTTGCCTTAACCTCAATTTCAGGGAAACAAACCTTAAGCGAAATATCATCAAGCAAAATATCGTTACCACTACCTGAAGGTGCATTGTTTGTGATCTTCAACGTATAGAACTTAGAACCCTCTGTATTATCCTTATTTGACAATGGGAACAACGCCGTCAAATTCGACCATGAATTAGATCCATAATTTCTTGTGATCACATCTCCAGATTCAATAGAAGTAAGAACTTGTGTACCACCCTTCTCGTAAATATCCATACGGATGTTTACCGGAGTGTTTGCACCGTTTTTAGGAATTATTCCTTGAGCGTTACTAACGAAAGCAGAGAAAAGCACCATCACATTGGCACACTCACCTGTAATCTCAAAATCTCTCTCATATATAATTGCATCCAATGAGTTCTTTGCACAATTCACCATCAACATAGCGCCGTGCTTAGTTCCATCCGAATTTCCTGTATGGTCAGTACCGTTCCAATAGTCGTTTGCTCCACCTTCTGTCTTCGCTCCACCATCTGCCATAGTTGGATTGGATACAAATGCATAAAAACCATCTTCAACACGGAAGCCATTCTCACACCAACATTGATATGGCATATTGTCTCCTTTACTCCAACAGTTCTCATCATTTCTTTGTGGATTACCATTTGCATCCAAAGGTAAACGTGCAACTTTTGGATCAGTCAATGCAAAACTATGTTCCTTGATGAAACCATTTTGGTCGTCCATCCACTTTATATTGCTTGGCAAATCCGAGCTCACAGTCTCAACCGCATCCGCATTTTCTACCTCTCCATCTTTATATTTCACATAGTGATACTCATTTCCTACGAAATATCCGAAATCGTCATAAAACAACTCCTGTACTGCATCTTCCTTATCTGGAGAATATACCAAACGGAAAATAAACTCCTTTTCCAATGTCTCAGTTGTTGATGTTCCGTCGGATGCAGGAACCTCCACATCTACTTGTATGCGCATTTTTCCACTTTTATTGGCATACAAACTCCAACTCATCTTATCATCATTGAGAACAGCCTCATCCAATGGTTTATAACTGTCTCCTCCATCCAATGCCATAAATGAAATCTTTGGATTCGAAACATTATGAGAAGGTAGATCTACCAACTTGATGACAACATCACGCCACGATGGAACCTCTTTTTCATATGAATTGACATCTCTTACTCCTTCACCTTCAATTTTTACATTAAATGTAGGCTTATTCACTGAAAGTTCCACAATATTTGAAGAAATTGTCTGATTGTTGTCTGAAGGATCTATATATGAGGCTTCACACTTTACATATTTGATGTCTGACAATACAGTAAACTTAAATATGGATTCATCATTCTTATCTGCAGGATCAATCCATACATCACCGTCTTTACTGATCTTCCACAAATATGTAAGATCAGAATTAACATTTGAAGAACAGAACTGAGAAATAAACTGCAGAGTTGATCCTATGTTTACTTTCGAACCAGTTGATGGTGTAATCTTAATCATATCTGCGTCAACTGGCTTTGTGTCTGATACTGTAATAGGAGAAGTACTGAAATTCAAATAAAAATCAGCTAATTCCTGCCCTCCTGAAATAACAAATCTAGTCCTTGATTTGCCTTCATCATTATTAGTGCATTTCAAAACACTTGTTGAAATAGCCGACTGGACGTTGTTAATATATTCTCCAGTCACTGGATTTTTTATAGCAAATATTCTATCTTGACCCGAACTATTTGTCTCAATATAGACCCTGTATATCATTCCACACTCATCGGTAGCCACAACGCGAGACGAAGGATCTCCTTCTACCACCACATTATACCATCCTTCGACTTCAAATGCTTGAGACCACGCACCCTGAAGGAATGTACACAATACTACGATTAATGAAAATGCCTTTCGCAAAGCATTCAGACCGGACTTTTTATAAGATATTAAGTTTTTCATATCTTAGATATTAGAGATATCTTTGTTGTTTTGTTTTTTCTATTTTCATACATACTTTAGAATAGGACACACTCCAAAGCGGTCGCTAAAATAACAAAAAATCATAACAATTAAAGTTTATTAACGATTATTTCGTTTTTATTTAAACATAATTGTAACATTTTGTTGCTAAAAAACATAGTATTCTTATGTTTTTGTAAAAGCATGCTAAAAATTGTTAAATTGAAATGCCAGTATAAATATACACCGAAATACATATATAAACGCATCAAATAAAAAAGACGAGATTTCTCCCGTCTTTATATATACATATTTAATAGAGCTTATCTGAAATATTTTCCCACAACCGGTAGCGACGACGCAGGGAAATCTCTTCTAAACAAAACTATGACATATACCGACAACAACACCGTCGATACCAACATCCTGATTATCAAACTTTCTGGCACGAAAAAATAGAATATAAAAAACAATCCTAATGCCAAAACAAGATAAAACGCCATGCTTTTATTGTCATACGCAATCGGAAAATATTTCTGCGACATTATATATGACACAACTGTCACACACAAATAACATAGGAAAGACGCAATTGCTGAACCATAATAACTGAATTCAGGAACCAATGCAATGTTCACGACCAATGTGATTACCAAACCGATAGTCGATAAGATTGCCCCCCAATATGTTCTGTCTGTCAGTTTATACCAGATCGACAGATTGAAATAGACTCCCTGAAACAGGTATGTAAGCAAAACCAATGGCACTATCTTCATACCCACTCTATAGGATGGCGACACCAACAATGCGAACACATCCATAAACAATGACATTCCCAACGCTATCAGCAATGCGAATATCACATAATATTTCATCGCCAAACTATATTGTACTTTTTTGTCTTCTCCCTTACTCTGCGCGAACACGAATGGTTCGTACGCGTAACGGAATGCCTGCGTAAACACCATCATCACCATCGCCACTTTGAAACATGCTCCATATATTCCGAGTTCAGACTCTGCCACGGCTCTATCAGGCAATAAATATGGGAATATAATTTTGTCGACCGTCTGGTTCATGATTCCAGCGATTCCAAGAAGCAATAAAGGAAGCGAGTATCCGAGTATTTTCCTGAGCAACTCAGCATCCGGCTTTTTTGCCTTACGAATCTCTGGCAACAGTAGTAATGTCACAAAAATAGTTGAAATCAAATTTGATACAAATATGTACCCCACTCCATAATTCTCATCATAGAAAGGCATTCCCATATCATACTTGCTCTTCAACATCGGACAAAGAACCAGGAAGAATAGGTTTGCCGCTATATTCACTATAATCATCAACAATTTGAAAATTGCAAACTTACCTGCTTTATTCTCATATCTCAAATATGCAAAAGGAATTGTGCCGACGGCATCGATCGCCACTATGATTCCCATCATCGTGACATATTCAGGATGCGACGAATAGCCAAGCCAAACAGCCACGTCTTCTGAGAATAACATCACCAAGATTGCGAAAATTGTTGATGTCACGCCTACAGAAGTAAGCACCGTGCCAAACACTTTCTGGGCATCCCCGTCTTCTTTATTCGCAAAACGGAAAAAACCCGTCTCCATTCCGTATGTAAGGACCACAAGCAAAAGCGCAGTCCACGCATATAGATTCGTGACTACTCCATATTCAGCGCTTGAAGTCAGCACATAAGTATAAAGTGGGACAAGCAACCAATTGAGGAATTTACCAAGGATGTTGCTAATGCCGTAGACAGCTGTCTGACGGGCTAGATTTTTCATTTCTGCCATTTTCTTAGTTCTTTGTTTTCCGCAAAATTACTCTTTTTTATAAACGGTTGAACTCGGATATCGAATAAATTTGACATCCGAGAATCTTTTTCTAAGAAATAATATTTAAAAGAGTTTGATTATTCTGCTGAATCATTCGGACCAGATGATCCGTCTCTGAATGTGCCAGGAGCTACACCTACGCTCTCTTTAAACACACGGTTGAAATGCTGCACATTATTATATCCGACAGAGAATGCGATTTCAGAAATGTGCATCGCTGTATTCTTCAGCAGTCGTTTAGATTCTTCAATTCGTATAGTATTAAGGTATGCTTTGAACGACTTACCTGTCGCCAGACGGATTTCTTCCGACGTTTTATCTTCAGCCATCGACAATGCCTTTGCAACATCCGCAAGTTTCAATTCCGGATTCGGATAATTTTTTCCAATGAAGGTCAAAATCTCATCCTTCAGATTCGGAGCATCTTTTTCCGTATCTAGTTTTTCATACGGCACATACACCACTTGCTGTTCCTTCTGGTCGTTCTCCAAATCCTCCTTTTTTTCATTGTTTCGACGGAGGTATAGAGATATTATTGCCAATATAGCCCAAAAAGCAAGCATTACAGTGACAGCATCTTTCAAAAAACCGTTGCAAGCGGCAGGCACCAAGCGAAGACTCTTCACCTTAACTCTATGCTCCACATCTTTCTCAATAGAATTGTCTGCAGTGAGCCATATGATTTTGATATTCTCATATTTCATGCTCTGGACATCCGTAGTCCATTGAGGATACAACGCATACCACCACTCGGGAATATCTTTGATCTCTTCAACCGGAATCTCAATATTGTTAGTTCCTTTCTTTAACAAAAACGAATAGACAGCTGTAGGATGAGCCTTCCCTTTGTCGCCAAAGTCAAATTCTTCCTGCAACCTCACCGAAAATCGCATACCCTCCTCTTCACATTCAATGTTTGCCTCAACGGCATAATCCTCAATAGAGAAAGTTGAATAATCATCTTTATGGATTTCCAAGCCGACATATGGATAGGCAAACGACGAACGGAGTGTGAATATCATATCCACACCTTCAGCAGTTTTCACTAATCTACACTCTGAATTTCCACCATCACCAGCGTCTATCTGACGGTCTACTTTGAAATCCTTGGATTCATCCAACAGATCAAAGGTCGGCTTCAATAATGTAGACAAATATATAATTCCAACTAAAATAGCCGGAATTGCTGCCATTATTGCGATTTTTGTCCAATACTTACCCTTTGTGTTTTCCATAGTCAAGGCAAATATATAAAAAAAAGGCAAAAAAAAATAGGACCATTAAACTCTTTACAAAAAACAATAATAGAAAAAGAGGAAAACCATGTTAAAGGCGTTCCTCTTTTCATAAATTCGGATGATTGTGTTTCACTTGCTTCGTGCAATTCTAAAGCCATAATAGTCTGTTGACGTCTGTGGTTCTGATGACAATCTCAACCTCACTCCACAATAAATAGCCCAACCATGCAGCCAACTTCCTCCACGAAGTACTTTTTTACCACCAGAATCTGGACCAACAGGATCTAAAGTAGAACCTGTTGAAATAGCATGCTCCCAATCCCAACACCATTCAAATATTCCACCACTCATGTCGTAAACACCTAAACGATTAGGCTTTTTAAGGCCAACTTGGTGCGTGCCGTGCATGGTTGATGGATTTCTTCTTGTAGTGACACCGGTTTCCGCATTGCAGTTATACCATCCGACTGCATCCATACCACTGTCTATTGCAGCTCCCGCATTTTCACTGTCAGCTCCAGAATAATAGAAATTCCAATCCTCCACAGTCACGTCACCTCCTCTTGCCGCATACTCCCATTCGGTTTCAGTTGGCAGACGATAACCATTCTTTGATAAGTCTTGGGAAACAGTAGCAGATATGATAGAATAAACTGTATTTCTTTTTATATCAGAAATGGAATACACCGGTTCGTACCCTTTGATTTTGCTCAAACGATTACAAAAATATACGGCATCAAACCACGAGACGCTCTCCACAGGGCGAAGACTGTCCTTCTCCCCTTCCATAATCTCACCACGGTAAGTTTGGTTATATTCACATCTGCTTGGCCATGCATTCACATCTTTGTCGTCATACATGACCTTGAAGTAAAGCTCTCTCGTCACTAAATACTTGCTGATCGAAAAATCAGACAACGTCACATTTCTTCCTTCTATAAATGCACCAATGGTATCATGACCATAAACATCACCTCCATTCACGCTAATCATTTCTGGGAATGCTATCGAATAGGTGGTTTCTAAACGTTCTGTTTTTCCTTCTTTCTCTTGACTTTCATCAATTTTTTCATCATCACATGATATGAAAAAAAAGGCAGAAACAAGCGACATGACAATGCCGGTACTAACAAATTGATCTAATTTAAACATGACTTTTTTTCACAAAATTAAAGCTTGCATCAAATTATGAAATACCCTAAAAAAGGTAAAACAAAAAGACATTTATCAAAAAAAGGAAAGCCAGACTAAAAAGCCTGGCTCATTCTCCACACCATCAACCTCACGGTCAATGATGTCTAAATATACTCAATCTAACACATTATTCAAATTCTATATTTTCTGTCGATCATGCCAACTTCATATTTCAGAAGTACAGCACTCTTTAAAATCTTCTTGTTTTCGATATTGCAAAGATAGATTTTTGCTGTCGGTTTCATTAAACATTTCCGAGTAGAATCTTTAATATTTTTCTGAAATCCGCAAACAAAGTTAAGTCAAAAGCATCAAAAAAAACCGATGAAAAGGCACTTTTTTTTCTAATGAAGAGATTTTACAAGATTATGATAAGAAAAGACAACTAAATAAAACTAACTTTAACACAAAAAAAGGGAGAAATTAAAGATATGCGTAGAAACCTGCCATTTCCCAATATATCAGAAATGGATTAGATTTAATATATGCTTCATCCTGCCTGCAACAATATGAGGATTGTTAAATACGGGAAACCTGTCTGTAGTTTGATTTTTTTTGTTGATCATCTACAGTTCTCACTAAGGAAGAGAGTTGCGTTTTCTGCCCTTAACAAACCTCAAAAAAGTCAAACAGTTTCTAAATTGATACAATTGCCAATAAACCGTCCTGACAAAAAAAGGGCGTCCGACAAAATCAGACCCCCCTCAATTATTATTCAATCAGAACAGTATTATTTGATATTCTCTCGTGCCTTATCCAAATACGCCAACATTCTGTCGTAGTCCTTACTCTTGACTATCTCCTGCAATTCCGCAAGCTGCTCCTGTATCAGTGCAAGCTGCTTTGTTGAATTTGGATTAAACAATATTTCTGAGATCAAGAAATTGTCTTCCGACAACACACCTTCCGCAATTGCCATATGACGTTTGAAAGTAGTGCCAGGTGCATCCTGATGCTTCATCACAGATGCGAACGCCAACGTCGACGCAAATGGAATTGACAAACAATATGCCATTGTCTCATCATGCTCCTTGAATGTGTACTCAAACAGATTTAGATGCAAAGAGTTGTACAAATCCTTGAAAAACGCCTTACCCAAACAGTCGCTCTCTTCTATAATTATCGCATTCTGTGTGCGTAGATCCGACAAACTTGCGAACGTAGGTCCGAACATCGGGTGCGTAGAGACGAAGCGGAATCCACATTTAGCATAAAAGTCTGGCAACGTCGTCTTCACTGATGATATATCTGAAATGATACAATCTTTTGGCAAATATGGAATAACCTCTTCAAATGCCTGGATTGTGTACTTAACAGTGACAGCATTGATAAGAAGTTCTGGTTTGAATGCCTTAACCTCCTCAAGTGAAGTCATACGCTGTGTGTTGAACACAAAACGTAATTTCTTTGAATCCTTATCATAAAGCGCCACATCATGCTTCATGCAAAGTACATCCGTCAAGAATGTACCCATTTTTCCCGCACCAAGAATTAAAATACGCATTTCTTATGTAGAATTAAGAATTAAGAATTAAAAGTTAATGGTGAACAATCAACAGTCAAACGCCAATTTTTCACACCATTAAGAGTCAGCGATCGCGTAGGTAATCACTAACTCTTAACTATTAATCTATAATATTTTATTATTTATTCATTATTTCCATCTGCTGACGCACGGACTCTGCATGGATTGCCTCAAAGATCGTGTTCAAGAAATCCTCTCCCATCGACATTGTCTTACCGTCTGCCACTCTCTTAGAGATAATCTCATCATAACGTTTGCTCTGAAGAATCGCCATGTCATGCTCCTTCTTGTATTGTCCGATCTCACGTGAGATACGCATTCTCTTTGCCAAGATCTCAAGGATCGACATGTCTATCTCATCAATCTGCTTACGTAGGGCTGTGATGTTCTCTGTAGACGCATTTGTTGTGCGGACTACAAGGTTGTTCAAAATCAAAGCAAGCACCTCTGGAGTGATCTGCTGTGAAGCGTCCGACCATGCCTTGTCTGGATCACAGTGGCTCTCGATGATCAAACCGCTGAACTGAAGGTCCATAGCCTGCTGGCAAAGTGGAGCGATAAGATCACGACGTCCTGAGATGTGGCTTGGATCACAAACGATCGGCAATTCAGGAAGACGACGGTGCAACTCGATTGGAATATGCCACTGTGGAAGGTTACGGTATAGCTTCTTGTCGTAAGAGCTGAATCCACGGTGGATAGCGCCAAGCTGAGTGATGCCGGCGTTGTTCAAACGCTCCAAAGCTCCGATCCACAACTCCAAATCAGGGTTTACTGGATTCTTAACCAATACTGGAATGTCCACTCCCTTCAATGTGTCTGCAATCTCCTGTACTGCGAATGGGTCTGCAGTTGTACGGGCACCTACCCAAAGAAGGTCAATGCCATACTTCAATGCCAGCTCCACATGTTTTGCTGTTGCTACTTCTGTAGAAACGTACATTCCCGTCTCCTTCTTAACCTCCTTCAACCATTCCAATGCAGGCTCTCCGTTTCCTTCAAAACCACCTGGTTTTGTACGTGGCTTCCACACTCCTGCACGGAAAATCTTTATACCCTGTGCGTGTAGCTGACGGGCTGTATTAATTGTCTGCTCCTCTGTCTCTGCACTACATGGACCAGCTATCACTATTGGACGGCTTTCACATGCTCCTGCTAAATTTATCTTTTTCAGTTCCATATATTATTACTTTTTTTTCTGTTTTACTTTAAATTTTCTTTGATTCTCTGAAGTGCCTCCGACAATTTTTC
The DNA here is from genome assembly GCA_002392915.1 of Bacteroidales bacterium UBA3844. GTDB lineage: Bacteria > Bacteroidota > Bacteroidia > Bacteroidales > Paludibacteraceae > UBA1723. The sequence goes on from DGHQ01000024.1 coordinate 120,903, forward strand.
TTCCGTTGAGCAAAGTGAGATACGGATGTATCTGTCGCCATTACTTCCGAAAATGAAACCTGGAGTCACGAACACACGGCAGTCGTAAAGGATTTTGTCTGCCACCTCTTCACAACTTTTGTAAGATGCAGGGATCTTTCCCCACATAAACAATCCTACCTGGCTCTTGTCGTAAGTGCATCCGATGTAATCCAAAATCGCCTCAGCGTATTTTCTTCTGGCTCTGTAGACGGAATTGATACCGTCATACCAATCCTTGTCTGCCTCCAACGCCTTGGCAGCAGCCATCTGCATTGGCTTGAACATTCCCGAATCAACATTGCTCTTTGCCTTCAACACGTATGAAATCAGCTCCGGATTTCCGGCAAGCATACCGATTCGCCATCCCGGCATGTTGAGCGACTTACTTGTCGAGTTCAACTCAAAGCAACACTCTTTCGCGCGTGGCACAGAAAGCAGACTCATTGGGTTGTCGTTCAAGATAAAGCTGTATGGATTATCGTTAACGATGATGATATTGTGGCGAAGTCCGAAGTCGACAAGCTTTTCAAATGTCTCACGACGAGCGTTTCCTCCAGTAGGCATGTTGGGATAATTAGTCCACATCATCTTCACACCTGACAAATCCATCTTCTCCAGTTTTTCGAAATCTGGCTGCCAACCGTTCTCCTCATTCAAATCGTAGTTGATAATTCTAGCTCCAAGGATCTTGGAAGCAGAAGTATATGTAGGATAACCAGGATTTGGCACCAACACACCGTCGCCCGGATTGATGAATGTTAGCGACAAGAAAAAAACTCCTTCCTTAGAACCGATCAAAGGTAAAATCTCCTTGTTTGGATCAAGGTCAACGCCATACCAACGCTTATAAAAGTCAGAAAAAGCCTTGCGTAGTTCCGGAATACCCTGATACGACTGGTATCCGTGTGCATTTGGTTGGTGAGCCACCTCATTAAGAGTGTCAAGAGCCTTATCCGACGGCATCTTGTCTGGACTGCCGATACCCAAATTGATAATGTCTTTTCCTTGTGCGTTCAATTCAGCCACCTCTCTAAGCTTCTTTGAGAAGTAGTATTCCTGAATCTCTAAAATTCTATCAGCTGGTGTGATATTCATATTGTTTTTCGTTTACGTTTTCTTTTTTATTTTCGTCTCAGCCTACAGCCCACGTTTTTAAATTGTCTGTCTGCCCTCACGGTATTCTCCGAGAATCACAAGATCCTTTGTCAACGGTTGGAATGCCTCAATGCTCTGCTTGTATTTCAAGTAGTCTTCAAAACGAAGATCCACATAAAACTCATACTCCCATTCTCTTCCAATAATCGGCATTGACTGGATTTTTGTAAGATTCATATCATAATAAGACATGATTGATAGCACTTTGGCAAGGCTTCCCTCATCATGAGGAAGACGGAATACAAGAGAGGCTTTGTTTGGTGTCTGGTCTTTCTTGATGTCATCCACCGTCCATGGATCTGCGATCACCAAGAAACGTGTGAAATTGCGCTTGTTTGTCTCAATCCCCTTAGCTAGAATCTCAAGACCGTAAATTTCAGCAGCCCACTCACTACATACACCGGCTTTTCCCATACACTGCTCTTGTGCGATCATCTTTGCAGACGACGCTGTGTCGTCCCACTCTACAGCCTTCAAAAACTTGTGATCTTCCAAGAAGTTACGAATCTGCATCAACGCAATAGGATGAGAATAAACCTCCTTTATCGACTCCAGTTCCTGGCCAGGCAAAGCTACAAGGTTGTGACGGATTCTGATCTTCTGCTCACCTGCGATTTTCAATCCGCTTTCCTTTAGCAGGATATGATTCTGAAGAAGGTTGCCCGCTATTGTGTTCTCAATAGCAAGTGTGGCAATTATGCCCTCTCTCTTTACAGTTGCGAAAAGTTTTTCAAATGTCTCACATTCCACTGCTTCAATCTCTTCTCCCTGAAAGAACTCTCTTGCTGCGATTTCGTGAAAACATCCTTTCACTCCTTGAATTGCTACTCTTTTCATATCTATTCCATAAAAAATCCCACATTCAAATGAATGCGGGATTACAAATTTGATTACTTAATATTTACACAACAAAATCCCGCTCTTACCTCTTAAAGTAAAAGAAAAAGAAATAATAATATGCGAAATATCGTTGTTGCATCGTCTCTTGTATTTTATTAAATCGATGCAAAATTACTGTTTAAATTGTTATATCACAACTATATGAAATATTTTTTTCATTTTAGGCTATTTTTGCACTTTTTGTACAGCATTTATAGCAATAAAGTAATATTCAACACTCTATAAATACCAAAATTAAATATCAAAAAATACCATCGTAACAGAAAATACCAAAATTCCATACAAATAAGTAACATTTTACAGAGAATGATTCATGTATTTTTTTCAAAAAGTCAACATAAAAGCACTATTCTACTTATTTTTAACGTAAGTTCAACGAATTATAATCTGATAATCATTTTCCACTTTTTGATTGAATGCTCACCTCTTTTTTTCATAAAAAGGTCTGTATTTCTCTATGAACTATATGTCTCTATGGTTTTATTAAATTCTGTATGCTCGTCTTCGACTCATACAAAAGAGGATTGTTAGGGGTATTCCGCACCTTAACAATCCTCAACTCTATATACTATTTTAGAGTAAAAACAATTTCTTACATAATATTACTCTATCATAATCTTCGTGCTTATATTTCCATCAATTGTCAGGACATAAACTCCTTTCTGCAGATTGAATGAGTAGTTGTATTTGGTTGAGACGGAAGTCACAAATCTGCCATCAAAAGTAAAAATTGAGACAGTGTGGATACTATTGTCATAGAACACTATCCTATCTTTGTATATTTTGAAATCTTCACTATACTTTTGAATTACAGAAGTATCATTATAAATTGCCTTGAAATGCTCATCGTGATTTTGCATCACATACACATAGACATTATTTTTTGAAATCACTTCTCCTGACGCATTTTTCCAAAAGCATTGTTTATTTTTGTCTATTGCATAACTTTTCAATGTCACATTGATTCCTTCCGGAAAAGTGGCTGATCTAGATATAGAAGTTATAGTGCTGTCATTATCCGTCTCAAATGTCACATAGTATCTTGGGGCCGTAGCGTCAGCTAGTGGTTTTAGACGTTCATCTTTAGATTTCTCTATTTCCTCCACAATATATCTAGAATAATCTATAGCACCAGTCTCCTGAAGATGGACATTATCAGTCTTTCCGTCCGGATAATTTTCATATTCGCCAGGCTTGTAATTATTATGACGATAATAAGTATTGTATTCACGTCCGACCTCCTCTGAAAGATTAAAACCAAACGTATAAAGATCGAAAAAAGGAGTGTCATATTTCTCTGCGGCTTCTTTCATCGCTTTGGGATGCCGTCCATATGAAGAATTTAACTGATTTTGAGAATTCCAAGAATTCTGATTTACTGTGGACAATAGTACAGGAGTTGCACCTTTTTCCCTAGCCGCATCACAGAATATACCAATATAGTTTATGAATTCTTCTGTTGTCGTACAATATTTCGCACTTGGATTAGAATCATTTGCTCCAAAAGAAATGAATAAGTAATCACCATTGTTGATGTCCGCAATCACATTTTTCCAATGTTCATTATAGAAACTTTTCGTTGTCGTTCCACCAACTGCTCTATTATCCACCACAACTTTATCTCTGTCAAAAAAATACTGAAGTACAGCACCCCATCCCTTACAAGGATACCAAGTGGGTGCTTTCCACGTCTCTGTTGTGCTATCTCCTATAAGAAAGACTCGTGTTTGTGCACTGACAGCAGTTCCAATGAATATACAGAATGCTAAAAGTAAACGTTTTACCATACCCATTTTGCAATTTGTGTAAATTTGAAGTTCATCGTCTAACTTCTATTAAAGTCCTAGTTCAAAGCGAAAATAATAAAAAAGAAGACGTATAGCACAAATAAACAATTATTTTTGTATTCTATTCTTCAAAAAAAATGGAAGATTCTAAAAAATATAAATACGCTTCTGCATTATGGAAAATCGGTATAGCCTTTTTTCTTATTTCAATTCAATTTCTGACTCCTTTGATAGAGGTAGAAAGCACTGGTCATGTTGACAGTGATCCTTTTGTATTGACTTATTCATATATGTTTTTTGAGGGTGGATTCCGCTCCATTATCAACTCTGATTTTTTTGCCGTCCAATATATATTTGCGGCAGCATCTCTCCTTGCTCTTTTTGCTGTTTATCTTTGCAACAATCTTAGTTATATAAATCATAAGAGCCTGCTCATATTACCAATTCTTGCCATTTCGATAGGAATAGGCATCATCATTTATCTCTGCGATGAGCCGACATATAAACTCCGCATCATTCCTCTCTATAATAAAAAGATAGTGAAAATAATATATTTGAGAATAAGCTGGATAGGCTATTGGAGTTGGATGGTCTCATTATTATGTATACTGTCCAGCAACCTATTGCAATGTAGCATCAACTACGACATGGGAGAAACGTTGATAAAAGCGGAAAATGAAAAACTGACAAGAAATGAAAACTATTCTTTCTTTTCCAAAATGTTAGGAGGAACTCCGGACACGCTCCAAAAGATTTATATTTGTCTTATGGTTTTATCATTAATCCCGTGGTTTATTGTGACTTGCATGATTGTTTTAATACATTCTGAATATGGTTTTGATTACTATTTCAAAGACTGGATTACAATATTGTATCCGATAACCACTTTTTTACTGATGAAACTAATGTTTAGGTTGTCTATACATTGGAGGAAGAGATGGATATTCTACTTAGTGCCACTTGTGGATATTGCATTAAAGGATATTTCACTTATTTTTTGACCTGAATAAAAAGACTTTTCCTCTTTATCACTTACCATTTTCTACATTTTCACCGATTTTTTACAAACAGACATTTTTCCCACATACAATATGCATTTGTAACATCGACTTAACATTACAATAAAACTATTTAACATTTGTTACCAAAGGCAAAATTACACTTGAAACTATTTGATTTGTTTAAACCGAATTTATACGTTTGCCTTGTCATATATTATTTAAACTACCATGAAACACAACTACTCAAATGAAAAAAGGCATTGCGTAATGCGTTTTTTAGCCAAAGCGACTGTTGTCACCGCTTTGCTTACTCCATTTGGATTGGCAGCACAATCTTGGACCGAATGGGACGGCAATCCCAAAACCTTCACCGTCAACACGTTGAAGCCTCACGCAACGTCGATGCCCTACTCCACTCTTGAGGAGGGAATCAAGGCAAACAGGAAATCGTCAGAATGGTACCAAACTCTTTCCGGCACATGGAAATTTTTCCACGTCGACAAGCCTTCTCAACGTAATGACAATTTTTTCAAAGTGGGATATGATGTCTCTGGTTGGGACGATATCAAAGTGCCTAGCTCATGGCAGCTTCTTGGCTACGACCACCCTATCTACTCAAATGTAATCTATCCGTGGAGTGCCAGCGACTATATTTCCGCACCAGCCGCACCCAAAAATTTCAATCCAGTAGGCCACTATAAACGCACTTTCAATGTGCCTGCCAACTGGGATGGCAAACGAATACGCCTACATTTTGAAGGTGTTGAGTCTGCCTACTATGTGTGGGTGAACGGAAAATTTGTGGGATATAGCGAAAATTCTTTCACCGACCACGAATTTGACGTGACAGACAAACTAAACCTATCTGGCAACAACGAAATCGCTGTGCAAGTGTTCCGTTGGTGCGACGGCTCTTGGCTTGAAGACCAGGATTTCATCCGTCTTGCCGGAATAATGCGAGACGTCTACATCTATGCCACTCCAAAAACTCATATTCAAGATTTCCAAATCGACGCTACTCTTGCGTCAAACTATAAAGACGGAATTCTGAACACCACTGTCTGGGTTGACAATTTTGACAAAACCACAGAGTCGGCTCTTACAGTCGAGCTCGGTCTTTACGACAAGTCGGGCAAAGAGATATTTACTCCACAGAACAAAACAATCTCTTCCATCGAGCCAGACAAAGAGGCTTCCGTAAGCTTCCAAATTTCTGTGGACGCGCCTCGTCTTTGGTCGGCAGAGTCGCCAAACCTATATTCTGCGGTCATTTCATTGAAAGATGCAAATGGAAAGACGGTGCAGGTGGAGAGTGCGAAAATCGGATTCCGCAAAGTGGAGCTTAAAAAAGACTCCAAAGGCATCACACGTTTCTATGTCAACAACTCCCCTATCATCTTACGTGGAGTCAACCGTCATGAAATTGATCCAGATAATGGTCGTGTATTGTCTACCGAACTGATTTTCAACGACGTGGCATTGATGAAAAAATTTAACATCAACGCTTTGCGTACATCCCACTATCCTAACGATCCCCGCATCTACGACATCTGCGACAGCCTTGGAATATATGTGTTGGACGAGTGTAATGTGGAGTCGCATGGAGCTAACGACAAGCTTCCTAAGAGTGATGACAATTGGCGTCCTGCTTGTCTGGAACGTATGTCGTCGATGATTCAACGAGACAAAAACCATCCATGCGTGATCATCTGGTCACTCGGAAACGAGGCCGGCTGGGGAAACGTATTCGCTTCTATGCGTGAGTATGCCCACCAAGCAGACAACACCCGTCCGGTGCACTACGAGGGCGACAACAATAATGCCGACGTGCAGAGCTGTATGTACTGTGATCCATGGGGAGTGTCGACTTACAACAATAACAACAAGCCATTCATGCTTTGCGAGTATGAACATGCAATGGGCAACAGCGTGGGTGAGATACAGAAATATGTGGATGCGTTTTATTCCAATCCTCGCACCTTCGGAGGTTTTATCTGGGATTTTATTGACCAAGGATTAAGACGTGGAGACTCCGAATACTTCAACTATGGCGGTCTGTGGGGCGACAAGCCTAACGACGATAATTTCTGTGCTAACGGAATCGTTTTCCCCGACAGATCTTTGCAACCAGAAATTTGGGAAGTGAAACATGCATATCAGAACATCCTGGTGAAGGAGAAAGATGCAGCGTCTGGCAAGTTCACAATCGAAAGCCGCTTTGACTTTACGAATATCAACGACATAGCGGAAGGATTCTGGAGTCTGAAAGAAGACGGAATTGAAATCGCAAGTGGAGCGATCGACGCTTCATCAACAAATGTCAATCCACGCTCTACAAAAGAGTTCACTTTGGACTACAAGAAACCTAAATATGTAAAAGCTGGCTCTTCATACCAACTTGATTTTGATTTTCGTCTGAAAAATTCACAGCATTGGGCAAAAGCAGGACACAGCATTGCCCACGATCAAATCCGCTTAAATTTAGGAGAGGGATACTCTCCCAAAATCAACATTGCGTCTCTACCTAAGCAGACGACAACAGAGTCAGACGGAACTCTAAAAGTGACAGGCACCGACTTTTCAGTTGAAATCAACACAAAGAACGGAATGATCACCAACTATTCAAGCGACGGCATCCAGCTCATCAAGAATGGTCCGGAGCCTAACTTCTGGCGCGCCACGACAGACAACGACAAAGGAAACAACATGGGAAAACGTTGCAGCGAGTGGAGATACGCAGGAAGCAAACGAAAGGTGAACTCATCAAATGTGACAAAAGTGTCAGACCAAGAGACTCGCGTCGACTTCAAGATCTCATTCCCAGAAGCAGGAAGTTCGGCAATGAATATGAGTTACACAATCTACGGAAGCGGAGACATCATCGTGGAATACACATTTAGTCCGGACGGAAGTATGGACGAGATTCCAAACATCGGCACGCTCATCACTGTGCCTGGCGGATTTGAAAGACTGACGTATCTTGGCCGTGGACCTCACGAAAACTACTTCGGAAGAAACGCAAGTGCTTTTGAAGGACTATACAACACGCTCGTCGACTCCACCACTATTAAATATATGGAGATAAGCGAAACAGGTCAGCGTACAAATGTACGTTGGGCAACGCTCACCAACTCAGTCGGAGTAGGATTGATGGTGGTCGGCTCACCATACATGGAGATGAATGCCCAGCATCACACACCTGAGGATTTGGAAAAGACTGTCTATCCATGGGATCTTGGCAACAACAAAGACATCACCCTTCGCGTCGACTTGCAGCAGCAAGGTCTTGGAGGTGTCAATTCATGGGGAGCCAAACCACAAGGCGACCAGATGATTATGCCTAAGAAAGACTATAGCCACAAGTTCAGAATATGTCCGCTGAAAGGCAAGGTGGAAAACTTGTCGGAGATAGCAAAACTCGGCTTCAAGAATCTGACGACGAGCGACAAAGTGGTAGATTATCCAGAAATCAAGTTTGAAAAACCAGAGCAAAAACCTTACGACGGAGTGATCGCTATTCCAGGCATATTGGAGGCAGAGAATTACGACGAAGGAGGTGCCGGGCTTGCATTCCAAGATGACGACGCTGCAAACCATGGTTCTGTTTATCGCAATGATGACGTGGATATCACCGAAGTAGACGGTGGAGGCTATGCCATCGGTTGGACATCAAAGGGAGAGTGGCTCGAATACACAATAGATGTGGCACACACAGAAACTTATGAACTGGAGTTGAGAGTGGCTTCAGGTTTGGAAGGGTCTGGATTCTCTCTCTTCATTGATGGCAAAGCGGTAACAGATAAAATAGAAGTGCCACAGGGCAAAGATTGGGAGACATACCAGACAATCACAGCGTCGACAAGCGAGATCAACAAGGGCAAACACATTCTGAAAATATTAATCGAAGGGTCATACGTCAACATCGACTGGATAAGATTCAAGTCGACAACTCATACCGACGTTATTTCCATCTCAGATGACAACATTATACCGAATGGAAAATACAAAATGTGTGATATTGTTGGCCGTCTATTAAGAAGGATAGAGATCACCGACGGACATATTCCTTCTGAGATTGACAGAGTATCCAACAAAGGAATATATCTATTGATATCAGAAGAAACAGCAAAGACTTACAAGGTTAATGCCAAATAAGAAATAAAAAATGCGGAGTGCTAACAATTTAGCATTCCGCATTTATAATTTATAAATTCTAATTAATTAGAACTTCCAACCAACACGAACTGATGGAGTGCAAATAGGGTTGATTTGAGTTGTATGAGACTTTGATTTGTCGTCCTTTGAATCATATTCCTTTCCTTCGTCATCTGTTCCAAATTTGTGAGATTGTGGAGTAACAATAAATCCTAGACCAACCTCAGCACCTACGTAAAGATCCTTTGCAACATAGAAATTGAAACCAGTTACTGCATTAGCACCGAAATTGCTAGTTCTTGTCTTATTCTCTCTCTCGTAAGTTGCACCGTCTACCTTAGAATAGCTATAAGTGCATGATGAATTAAGACCAAATACTAGTTCAGCTCCTACGTATGGCTCAAGACGATCTGTTCCAGAGAAAGAGTAAACTATACCTGGCTTAATGTTAAATGCAGACTCAGTTACATGAGACTTGTTGTCTTCCTCATCCTTATTAGCAGACTTGTCTACATTAACACCAAAACCTAAACGAACCATCCATTCATCAGACAATGTAAAGTTGAAGTTTAGATTACCTCCATTCAAACCGAAACCACTACCTAAAGAAAGACCAGCCTCAGCACCAAATCTTTCAGATCCTGGCTTAAAGTTTTTAGCTGTTGAAACTGGAGCCTCCTCTACCTGAGTTTGTGGCTGTGCCTCAACCACCTCCTGTGCCGAGATAGTAGCAGCTGCACAAAGAGCTGCTGAAGCAAAAATAAGTTTTTTCATGTTATTGCTTTTAAAACGTTTTAATCGATGCAAAACTAACAAATAAATGTTGTTTCACAACACTTATTGACATTCATTTGTACATTTAGAACAGATTTTCTATATCATTTAGGTCAAATGACACTTTTTTATAAATATCAAATCACCTCCAAAATCTGCTCTGCATGTTGTTTGGTCTTTATCTCTTTTGGAGTAAATATATGAGTGACAATGCCTTCCTCATTTACAAGAAATGTAGTTCGGAGAGTGCCGACACAAGTCTTTCCCATAAATTTCTTTTCTCCCCACGCGCCAAGAGCCTGAAGCAGAGTCGTATCTGTATCAGAGATAAGATTGAAATTCAAATCTTGCTTCTCAATGAATTTCTTATGCGACGCTGCTGAATCCTTACTCACTCCGATAATTTCGTAACCTTTTGCTAACAATTCAGCCTTGTGGTCACGTAAAGAGCAGGCCTCTGCAGTACATCCGCTTGTGTTGTCTTTTGGATATGCATAGAGCACCAACTTCTTTCCTCGGAAATCTTCCGCCTTTATCTCATTGCCATCCTGATCCTTGCCAAGAATAGCAGGTATTTTATCTCCTATATTCATTATTATATTGTTTTTCGTCTTTCATCCTCCGTTTTCGTCTTATTATTCCTCTATCGTTTCAATCAAGAAAGAGACGGGACGAAATCCATCATTGCATGAGATCATCGCCGACTTAGGATTCTTCATCCATCCACCGTAGAAATTCTCACCACCATGGGCAAGAGTCATTACGAACGGGGAAATACTCTCCCATGCACTAAGGCAGAAACCTTCCGGTCTCTCCCATCCGTTTGCAATGAACACCTGTCCCTCGTTGAGGTCACAGGCATGCTCCAGCGGATTCTCATATTTCTCCATCAAATCCGTATAACATGCCTTACGGACGACTGTTATTTTAATTTTCTTCATATCCTACATGTTTGCAAAACAAAATGGGCAACTTAGCAGGAAATGCCTCGTCGCCCAAAATAGAACAAACATTAAAATGTCTCTTATCTCTCTCGTCCCTGGTATGAACCGTCACGAGTGTCGATCTCAATGATTGCACCCTCTTCGATGAACAAAGGAACACGTACCTCTGCACCTGTCTCAAGAGTAGCTGGCTTAAGAGTGTTAGTTGCTGTATCACCCTTGATACCTGGCTCTGTGTAAGTAACCTTAAGCTTAGTCTTAACTGGCATTTCACCGAAAAGAACGTTCTCTGTAGAAGCGTCAACAACAAGCTCCACAGTGTCACCCTCTTTCATATACTCAACACCTGTTACCAAATCTGGGCTCAATGGAATCTGCTCGAATGTCTCATTGTTCATGAAGATTAGATCCTCTCCCTCCTTGTAAAGGTACTGGTGCTCGCGACGCTCAACGCGTACATCCTCCAACTTCTCACCGATGTCGAAACGACGCTCCAATACGCGGCCATCTGTTACACACTTTAGCTTAACACGCATGATTGTATTACCCTTACCTGGCTTTACATGCTGGAAATCAATACAAAAATAAAGCTTGCCATCCAAACGAACGCAGCTTCCAATCTTGATATCTTGTGAATTAATCATAAGAAATATTAGTTACGTTTTATTTTTCTGACCGCAAATTTAGTTTAATTACGCGATATTCAACTAATATTCCTTAAAAAATATTATTTTTGCGTGCACTTTTATAAGAATATAGAACTTTTATAAGAATATAGAAAAATAATTATATGAATTTCGTTGAAGAACTAAGATGGCGCGGCATGATTCAGGACATGACGCCGGGCACAGAAGAACAGTTGAAAAAAGAGGTCACAACTGCATACTTGGGTATCGACCCTACTGCTGACTCACTACATATCGGTCACCTAGTTGGTGTGATGATGCTTCGTCATTTCCAACGTTCCGGACACAAACCGCTTGCTCTTATCGGTGGTGCGACAGGTATGATCGGCGACCCTTCTGGAAAATCTCAGGAGCGTGTGCTTATCGACGAGGCTATGCTTCGCCACAATCAGGAGTGCATCAAGGCTCAACTTTCCAAATTTTTGGATTTCGACAGCGATGCTCCAAACAAGGCTGAATTAGTCAACAACTATGACTGGATGAAAAACTTCACTTTCCTTGATTTCATCCGCAACATCGGTAAGCTTATCACCGTCAACTATATGATGAGCAAGGATTCTGTAAAACGTCGTTTCACAGGTGAGAACGGAGCCGACGGTATGTCGTTCACAGAATTCTCTTACCAGCTTCTTCAGGGTTATGACTTCGTCTACTTGAATGAGACTAAAAACTGCAAGCTGCAGCTTGGTGGAGCCGACCAATGGGGTAATATCACTACCGGAACAGAGATGATCCGTAAGATCAGCGGTGCTGAGGCATACGCTCTAACTTGCCCTCTAATCACTAAGGCTGACGGAAAGAAATTCGGAAAAACTGAATCTGGCAACGTTTGGCTTGACAGAAAACGTACTTCACCATATAAATTCTACCAGTTCTGGCTAAACGTTTCTGACGACGATGCTGAAAAGTATATCAAGATTTTCACATCTCTTTCAAAAGAGGAGATTGAAGGATTGGTGAAAGAGCAGGCTGAGGCACCTCACTTGCGTCCACTTCAAAAGAAACTTGCTGAAGAACTTACTGTAATGGTTCACTCCCGTGAGGATTACGAAGCTGCTGTTGAGGCATCTAACATCTTGTTTGGAAACGCTACAGCAGACTCTTTGAAGAAACTTGACGAGGAGACTTTGCTTTCTGTATTCGAGGGCGTTCCTCAGTTTGAGGTAGCAAAGAGCGAAATTGAAGCTGGCATAGCAGCAGCAGATTTGCTTACAGACAAAGCAAAAGTGTTCGCATCCAAAGGAGAAATGAGAAAGATGGTTCAAGGTGGTGGTGTTGCAATCAATAAAGAGAAATTGGCGTCATACGATGCCGTAATCAACGCTGATTCCCTTCTTAACGGCAAATACATTCTTGCTCAGCGCGGAAAGAAAAACTACTTCTTGATCGTAGCGAAATAATTGAATAAAAAATAGATTTTGAAGGAGACGGTGCATGCATCGTCTCTTTTTTTGCATCAAACATTTCTCATTCATCATTTTTACATATCTTTGCAAAAATTATACACTTGAATAGTATGAATTCAAAAAGAAACATTGTCATTACAGGAGGTGCGGGATTTATCGGTTCGCACGTAGTCCGTTTGTTCGTAAACAAATATCCTGAATACAACATTATCAATCTTGATAAGTTGACATACGCCGGAAACCTTGAAAATCTTAAAGACATCGAAAACAAACCAAACTACAAGTTTGTCAAGATGGACATATGCGACTTCGACGATTTTTACAAACTTATGCAAGATGAGAAAATCGACGGAATTATCCACTTGGCAGCAGAAAGCCACGTCGACAGATCAATCAAGGATCCTTTCACTTTTGCAAAGACAAACGTGATGGGAACTCTTTCTTTGCTTCAGGCAGCAAAACTTTATTGGGAGTCGCTTCCTGAAAAATACGAAGGAAAACGTTTCTACCACATCTCTACTGACGAAGTGTATGGTGCCTTGGAGATGACAAATCCAGAAGGCGTTGAACCTCCTTTCACGACAAAAGCTTCTTCAGGCAAACACCACGAAGCTTACGGCAAGGATTTCTTCTTGGAGACTACAAAATACAATCCACATTCTCCATATTCAGCTTCAAAAGCTTCGTCTGACCATTTTGTAAGAGCTTTCCACGACACTTACGGCATGCCAACTATCGTGACCAACTGCTCCAACAACTATGGTCCATACCAGTTCCCAGAGAAACTGATTCCTCTATTCATCAACAATATCCGCCATCGCAAACCATTGCCTGTATACGGCAAGGGAGAGAATGTACGCGACTGGCTTTACGTTGAAGACCACGCACGCGCAATCGATGTGATTTTCCACAACGGCAAAATCGCAGAGACATACAACATCGGCGGATTCAACGAGTGGAAGAACATCGACATCATCAAGGTTGTGATCAACACTGTCGACCGTCTTCTTGGAAGAAAAGAGGGCGAGGATATGAATCTTATCACATACGTCACAGACCGTCCCGGACACGACGCTCGCTATGCCATCGACTCTCGCAAGCTTCAGGCAGAGTTAGGTTGGGAGCCAAGCCTACAATTTGAGGAAGGTATCGAGAAGACTGTCAAGTGGTATCTTGAGAATCAGGAGTGGATGGACAAGATCACCTCTGGTGAATACGAGAAGTACTACGACAGCATGTACTCAGGCAGATAACAATTTTATTGGCGATAATTTATGTAGAGACGCCGCATTGCGACGTCTCTGCTATTATATATACGTCTCTGCTATTATTATATTAGGATGAGCATCCAAAGCCAGATAAATGACATAATTCAAAAATTGACCGCGATATGGGACAGTGTGTTGCTGACTGGCCTTCGTCTGCCATTTGCTGTGGTCGACAGAGACTCATACCTTAAACGTATATTCAACCGTCCATTCGACAATTGCTCCCCTATCAACGTTCTGCCGAAGAACGACGTGAAAGAAGCATCCAACAATGCCATCATATTCCATTGCGTGATCGTCTCCGCAATCTCTTTTCTGCTTGCTATTCCACAGACAGGTTGGCCAATGTACACAGCCTGTGCCATCGACTTCATTCAATTCCAAATAGTGGTGTTCATCCTGACACAAAAACTGATTTTCATTTATGGCAATCCGAAAAGCGAAACACACGCAGACAAAAAAGTGGATGGAAATGTCTTGATTTCTCTGGGCAACAAGGTAAAAAACGATAAAATCATATCTCGAACAATGACGTCTCTGCTTGGTATGGCAGTGTCTACATTCATAAAAAAAATGGCTCAAAAACTTATTGTGAGAGTCTTCCTACTAAACCTGTTCAAGCAAGCGTCGAGAATATTAGGTCTGTCTATTTCCAAAGATGCATTCGACGCCGGATTAGACATCGCCGTCGCCATCACATGTGCTATCGTTTGCGCTGTGGTGTCATACGTACTGTTTTATCCTATGATGAAAAGATTGCAGCGTGGGCTATACCGTGAGGCACTGAGGCATGAATAATTTCTGAGATTACGATACACTATTCACTGGGCATCAATAAAATAAGCCTTTTCAGTCATAATCCTTCATATAGCATATCCATCAGAAAAAACATAAACAAAAAAAGGAAGGCCGAAACCTTCCTTTTCTTATAGCTAAACCACAATGGTTATTCTTACTTCTTGTTTTGCTCAACCCATTTTCTTGCATTGATGAATGCCTCGATCCAAGGAGTCACCTCATCAGTTGCCTTTCTGTTCAATGGGTAGTATGCCCACTGCCAAGGGAAGATTGCACGCTCCAAGTGTGGCATCATAGCCAAGTGACGACCGTCTGCCGAGCAGATAGCTGCTGTAGCATACTTAGATCCGTTAGGGTTGGCTGGATAACCATCGTATACGTACTTACCTACGATCTTGTATTCGCTCTCTGCGTATGGAAGATCGAATTTACCTTCTCCGTGTGCCACCCAGATACCAAGGTTAGAGCCAGAAAGCGACTTGAACATCACTGAATCATTCTGCGGAATTGTCAACGCCACGAATGATGACTCAAACTTGTGCGAATCGTTGTGAAGCATCCGTGGCTTCTGCTCGTGGTTTGGATATACAAGTCCAAGCTCAACCATAAGCTGGCATCCGTTGCAGACACCAAGAGAAAGTGTGTCAGGACGAGCGTAGTAGCGGTCGAGAGCAGCCTTTGCTTTCTCATTGTATAGGAATCCTCCTGCCCAACCCTTAGCTGATCCAAGAACGTCTGAGTTGGAGAATCCACCACAGAAGACAATCAAGTTGACATCATCCAACGTCTCTCTGCCAGATGCCAAATCAGTCATGTGGACATCCTTCACGTCGAAGCCAGCCAAATACATTGAGTATGCCATCTCACGGTCTCCATTTGTACCCTTCTCACGGATGATGGCAGCCTTGATTCCTGACGGAGCTGTGCGGTCGGCTGTGATGCCAAGTTTAGAAAGTTTACCTGAGAAATCAGCGTTGAACTTGAATCTCAACGGCTGGTTCTTATAATTCTCATAACGCTTCTTAGCGCAAACCTCTCCACTCTGCTTTCTATCAAGCAAGTAAGACGACTTATACCAAACGTCGCGAAGCTGATCGATCTGGAAGTCGTGCTTAAACTTATCTTTGGCTACTCTTACAACTCTATCCTCAATTGGTGTCGCGATCTTAGCGAATCCGACACCTGCCTCCTTCATCATCTTCTCTGCCAATGCACAGTCTGAAACCTGTACCAAGACTCCTGGATTCTCTGCGAACAACACCTTCAATACATCGTCGCCTACACCATTCAAATCCACATTCAAACCACCCTCTGAATTAGCGAAACACATTTCAAGAAGAGCTGTCAGCATACCACCGTCTGAAATATCGTGTCCGGCAAGTACGATGCCTGCCTTTAGCATCTCCTGAACAGTATTGAATGCATCCATGAAGTATTCTGTGTCTGTGACGCAAGGCACCTCGCTTCCTACCTTGTTCAATGATGCGAACAATGCAGATCCTCCAAGTTTCAAACTGTCGAATGAGAAATCAATATAGTAGACTGCCGATCCTGGCACGTTAGCAATAACAGGAGTGACGATGCCTCTTACGTCTGAAACCTCCGCTCCGGCAGAAATAATAACTGTTCCTGGAGAATATACTTTCTCATTGCCATACTTTTGAGTCATCGACAATGAGTCTTTTCCTGTTGGGATATTTATGCCTAGTGAACATGCGAAATCACTTGCAGCGTTGACTGCCTTATACAATCTTGCATCCTCACCTGGATTCTTACATGGCCACATCCAGTTTGCACTCAACGAAACGCAGTCCAATCCCTCTGCAAGAGGAGCGAACACGATGTTTGTCAATGCCTCTGCGATTGCAAGTACAGATCCTGCTTCTGGATCAGCAAGAGCTGCGATAGGAGCATGTCCGATAGACGTTGCGATACCTGCCTTTCCACGGTAGTCCAAAGCTACAGCTCCAAGGTCTGCCAATGGCAACTGAATCTCTCCACATGTCTGCTGACGTGCAACCTTACCAGTCACAGAACGGTCAACCTTGTTAGTCAACCAATCCTTACATGCCACACTCTCAAGCTGCAGTACATTATTGATATACTCGTCTACCTTGCTTACATTGACAACTGCGTCTGTATAGTGTTCCTCTACTGAGTTGTCTGTAATGACTGTGCGAGGAGGGTTACCGATCATATCCTTCATCTCCAAGTCGATTGGCTTCTCACCATTCCTCTTTTCGAATACGAATTTGTTGTCTCCTGTTGTCTCTCCTACCACATACATTGGTGCACGCTCACGATCAGCGATCTTCTTGATTAGAGCGATATCCTTCTCATGAACCAAAAGACCCATACGCTCCTGACTCTCATTACCAATAATCTCTTTTGCAGAAAGAGTGACGTCGCCAATCGGAAGAGCATCCATATCTATCTTTCCTCCCGTCTCCTCGACAAGCTCCGACAAACAGTTCAAGTGTCCACCAGCACCGTGGTCGTGGATAGACACGATAGGATTTGAATCGCTTTCAGCAAGTGTTCTGATCACATTAGAAACACGCTTCTGCATCTCTGCGTTTGCACGCTGCACTGCATTAAGCTCGATTGCATTTGAGTACTGGCCTGTCTCAACCGAAGAAACGGCACCACCACCCATACCGATGCGGTAGTTGTCTCCACCCATCACTACAACCTTCTCACCTGGCTCTGCATGACCCTTCTGAGCATCCTTCATCTTAGCGAAACCTACACCTCCGGCAAGCATGATCACTTTGTCAAAAGCAAACTTCTTGTCGTTCTCCTCATGCTCGAATGTCATAAGTGAACCACAGATTAGAGGCTGACCGAACTTGTTTCCGAAATCACTCGCACCATTAGATGCCTTGATCAAAATCTGCTCTGGAGTCTGGTAAAGCCAATTTCTCTCTTTCATAGCCTGCTCCCATGATCTTCCACTCTCTGTACGTGGGTAAGAAGTCATGTAGACGGCAGTACCGGCGATTGGCAAACTTGCCTTTCCACCGCCGAGACGGTCACGGATTTCTCCACCTGAACCTGTCGCAGCACCGTTGAATGGCTCTACTGTTGTAGGGAAGTTGTGTGTCTCTGCCTTCAACGAGATGACAGACTGAATCTTCTTCACCTCAAAATAGTCTGGCTTGTCACCCGACTTTGGTGCGAACTGCTCGATTTCAGGTCCGGCGTTGAACGCAACGTTATCCTTATATGCTGAAACCAACTTGTTAGGGTTAGTCTCTGATGTCTTCTTGATCATGGCGAAAAGTGAGCTCTCCATCTCTTTGCCATCGATGATGAACTTTCCGCCGAATATCTTATGACGGCAGTGCTCTGAATTCACCTGTGAGAATCCGAACACCTCGCTATCTGTAAGTTTTCTTCCGATTTTTGCACTTACGCTCTTCAAATACTCGATTTCCTGTGGGTTAAGAGCAAGACCCTCCTGTTTGTTGTATTCTTCAATATCGTCGATATAGACAATTGGATCTGGAGTCTTTGAGATAGTGAAGATATCCTGGTTCAAGCCGTTGTAGATACGCTGCAGCATTGGGTCATGCTCTGCGTTCTCTCCTGAAGCCACAAAATACTCCTCAATTCTCTCAATGCCTGAAATTCCCATGTTCTGAGTGATTTCCACCGCATTCGTACTCCAAGGAGTGATCATCTCACGACGTGGACCAACGAACCATCCGTTGATGCTCTCACACTCCATGTATTTGGCACCGCTAAATGCCCAAGTGAGTTTCTTAATATCTTCCTCACTCAATTTCGACGAAACACCGACTGCTATCAAGCCGGCATCCTCTTTTTTGAAAAATAATATCATATTGTGTTGAAATATTTTTGTCTTATTTCTTCATTGCCTTGAATCTTGCGCAAACTCTGTGTGCATCCTCAATAATCTTGTCTTCTCCTGGCACGGAGCCTGAACGCATCACCACACGTCCATTACAGATCACAGTGTCGATACATCTGCTGTCTGCCGAATAGACAAGGTTGGAAATCAAATTGTAGTCTGGGACAAGTCTCTCGTTGCTCATGTCGACAAGCACAGCGTCTGCCAACTTGCCTTCTGCGATAACTCCGGCGTCGATGCCGAATGCTTCTGCTCCTGCTCTTGTAGCCATGTCGAAAACATAGTCTGCTGGAGCCGACTCCGCATCTTCTGTAAGTTTTGCGAGCAATGCGAAGAATTTCATCTCCTGCATCATGTCAAGATTATTGTTCGACGACACTCCGTCCGTACCAAGCACCACTCTTGAACCGCGTGAACGGTGTTGTGTAGTGTGGAACGCACCACTTGCAAGTTTCATATTTGACGTAGGGTTCGATACAATCACACATTGACGTTTGGCAAGTATATCAGCATCACTGTCTGATGTGTGGACCACATGAGCCAAGGCTGTCTTGTCGGTCAGCACACCAAGACTGTCGAGCCACTCCACTGGCGACATTCCATGCTCCGCCTTGCAGTCGGACACCTCTTTCGCAGTCTCCGACAAATGTGTGTGAATCATCACACCTGCTTTGTCTGCCTCCTTCACGCATCTCTCAAACAACTCTTTCGACACTGTATAAGGAGCATGTGGAGCGACAGCAAGTTTCACCAATTCTGTACTTTTATATGAATGCAGGAATGCGAATCGTCCGTTTAAAGATTCCTCTCCCATTCTGTCCATCAACGAAATTCCTATCTGGGCACGCACTCCCATCTCCTCACACGCCTTGATGCTCTCTTCCACCATGCCGTACATGTCGTTGAAGAAGACGGTGCCGGATTTGATCATCTCCAATAGGGCAAGCTTAGTGCCGACGTAGATGTCTTCCTCCACCATCTGGTCTTCCACTGGCCATATATGGTCGTTAAGCCATGTGAAAAGTGGCAGATCGTCTGCGTAACTGCGCAACAATGTCATTGCCGCATGGCAGTGTCCATTGTAGAACGGAGGAATTATCGCAAAACCTTTGCCGTCTATCTCCTGGTCCGCGTTTTCAGTGATGCTTGGAGCAATTCTGCTGAAACGGTTGCCTTTTATCAAAATATCGGTGGCTTTGCCATTAAGCGACACACCTTTTATCAAGATACTACTCATATTCTTCCTCCTATTTTTTACACAAGACAGATGTAATCTTCGTGTATTTCGATCAGACGTTGCTTGAACAACACTCCGATGGATTTTTTGAAGCTCTTCTTGCTGCATCCAAACATTTCGGCAATCAATCCTGCGTCTGATCTGTCGGACACTCTCAATATACCGTTGTTCTTATGCAATTCATCCATAATTATCTCCGACAAATCATCAGTCACCTTGAAACCGAGTGGCTGCAAAGAGATGTCTATCTTTCCGTCTTCACGGACATTCTTCACATATCCTGTATATAATGCTCCAATCTCAATTTCCTGGAATATTTCGCTCTGGTATATCATTCCCCAGTGAGCGTTGTTGACAATCACTTTATAGCCACGCTCATGACGGGACGCTATCAGTATATCAACCTCGTCGTTAAACTCATATTTTGCTGGAGAGACGTTGAGATACTGATCTATTCTGCTTGTTGCGATAATCTGGCGTGTCACCAAATCATAATAGACATACACCAAATAGCTTCTGTCAACACGCATACGCATTGTCATCTCTCGTGACGGCAGGAACAATGGGCGAGACAATCCCCAATCCAGCAATGCTCCTGCTTTTGAGACCTCGTCAACAAAAAGATAACCGAATTCACCTGGCATTATATACGGCATCATTGTGGTCGGCACCATCTCACGCTTTGCATTCATAAAAATGAACACCTCCACCTGCTGTCCGACTTCCGCACCATCTGGTAATTCCAGCCTGCGCATAAAAAGAGTGTCACCGTCGACTGTATCCTTAAGGATATAGCCGTCGGCTCTGACCTCTGATATTTCTAATATGTTTTTTTTACCTACTTCTAACATATTTGCGATTAGTTCGCTGTGTGCTCTTTCAAGAATTCTCTACACTTGTCTTTTACAGCTTTTGTGTACTCTGGAGTCGGAAACTCGTTTGCTCCCTCCACCTCAACAAATTCAGCCAATTCTCCAAGCTGTGATGCCAACTGCTTCGAATTCAAAGGTTCTGCATTCTGTCCAGCAGCAGTGCCATGGAAAATCAGGCTCTTAATGCTACTGTCAAAATTCTTCTCAAACTCATTAAAATTCAGTGCATTCGAGGTAGAGATGGAAATCACACCTCTGATTCCTTCTTTTGAAAGGGGTTCTGTTCCCGACACATAAGTATAGATATAAGACGATGCCAAATAAGCACCTGAAGCATTGCCTGCCAAGAATATTTTTGTTGTGTCTATTCCATATTTGTCGGCCTTTGTTTTCAGTGTAGTAAGGGCATCATTCACGTCATTCAACGCTGTACGGAATGTTTTGATGGTCTTGTCGTTGTTGCGGTCTGCTTTGATGTTTGAGCATTTTGGAATACAAACCTTGTATCCCAAGTCTATAAACACACGAGGCCATTCGAATGAAGGCATATCTTTTACATCTCCTTCAATGAACAACACAACGGGCATTTTTTCATTTACTTTCTTCTCTGGACCATAAATAGACATCGTACGGAACTGGTCGAGTACGTCGCAATCTATACAGACTGCATACGACAATTTGTCTACGTAGCACTCTGCATTAAGGTTTTCCACTGGCACAAACTCAGCGGCAGGAGCTGAACTTTCTGTCGAATCTACAGATTCCTCTACTGGAGTGGCAACCTCTTTATTTGAACCAGTGCAACAGCACATCAATGTTGAAAGTGCGAAAGCCGAAATATATGTACAGATTTTCATGATTAATGTTTTTTTTATATTTTGCAGCTAAATATATGAATATTTTAAGACTAACCTCTCTTATTAGGGGAAAAACTTCAGAAAAGTTGATATTTCTTAAATATTCAGTCTTAGTTTGCACGTGATTTTTACGACACAACTGCCTTTGAAACCTCTTTCGATGCGTCTTTTCCAAACAATGCCTCTACCATTGCCAATGCAAATTCTCTCGCTGTCCCTGCACTTCTTCCTGTGACAAAATTGCCTGAGATTTCATATGGTGCACCGGTCGTCACTGCTCCCTTCAAATACTGCTCATAGCCCGGGAAACAAGTTGCAGCCTTGCCGTCAAGCAGACCAAGGGAACCATAGATCATAGGTGCCGCACAGATTGCCGCCAACCATTTTTTCTCTTCGTTGGCTTTTTTCACCAACTCTATCAAATCTGCATGCTCTAATAATGTCTTATGACCTGGACCTCCTGGCAAGAACAACATGTCAGCATCGTCGTAGCTGTTGTCGGCGAACACACTGTCTGCAATCACAGTTATGTTGTGTGAACCTGTGACCTCTTTCTTTCCTGTCACACTGACTTTCTCCACTGTTGCTCCCGCTCTGATAAGCAAATCAATCGGAAATATGGCTTCAGTCTCTTCGAAACCGTCTGCCAAAAAAACATATACTTTCTTCATTTTATCTTAATTCAAATTTGTAAGTAATGGTACCGCTTTGGTTTTTCTTCGTCGGTATAGCATTAAACTTTGTCTTTTTTGCCGCAGCGAGTGCAGCATTATGAAGGCGCTTTGACGTGATATCCGTACCTGGTGCGATATCTGCGTTGATCACATCTCCGTTCTCGTTCACCATTATTCTGACGACGATAGTACCCTCTTCCTGATCCGTATAAGTCGGTGTCGCCATCGTGCCTCGGATTGAGCGTCCGTCAAGCGACCATGAGTTGTTGGATCCTGTCTTTGCGTGTCCTTGCGACGGTGCATTGTTTGGATTTCCTGTCGACTTGCCTTGGCTTCCTGTCGAAGTGCCGTCACCTTTGCCTGTAGACGAGTTGTCATTTCCGACACCACCGTTTCCTCCCTGTCCGAAGACATTCTTCAAGCGGTTTCCAATTTCAGCTTTCTGCTTATTCTCTTTCTCAATTTGAGCACGTTTCTCAGCCTCTCTACGTTTGCGTTCAGCCTCCTCAGCCTGTTTCTTCTTGCGTTGAGCGTCAGCCTCTTTTTTCTTAGCCTCCTCTTTCTTTTTCTCCTCGTCGGCCTTAGGCATAGCCACAGATTCTTCTATATCCTGAGTCTGATAGGCTTCAGGAGCAGTTGACGGATCCGCAGCCGGAGACGCCTCTGCCATCTGCCCTTCTATCTCGCTGGCTGGAGTCGGTTCAAAGAGATCACTGCCACCAAAATCGTCAGCACCGAGAGACACTGCCAAACCCTCCTCTGTAGTGTCCATCTGCGACGTCATGCAGCCGAAGATAAGCACCAATAAAATGACAGCATGGAAAACCACCGTCCCCGTTGCACCGTTTGCTTTGGCCCAGGATTTAAGCTTTTGTCTATCCATACACTCTCGTTTTTCTTATGACTATTTCTTCATCGGACGCGTAGCAATCACAAGTTTGAACTTGTTCTTGTTCGCGATGTCCAATATTTTCACCACTTCACCATGAGGCACACTCTCGTCTGCATATAGGGCGACATACATGTCTGGCTCAGCCAACTCGATCTTTTTCAGGTAGCCTTCGATCTCCTCCAGCTGTATCGGACGCTCTGTCTCGTTTCCAAATGCCACATAGTGGTTCAATTCCTTATCTATAGTAACTCGCGTCAACGGTTTGGCTGCCGTCTGCGAATTGCTCTGTGGCAACATCAGCTTGATGGCGTTGGGATGCACCACCGATGATGTCAACATGAAGAATATCAACAACAAGAAGATGATATCCGTCATCGATGACATGCTGAAACTTGCCTCTGCTTTATTTCTACGTTTTAAAGCCATAGCATTCCGTTATTTAGTTGGCAGGCTCATTCAAAATATCCATAAACTCAAGTGAACGTGCTTCCATATCACGCACCACTTTGTCGACAAGTGTTGTCAAATAGTTGTATGCGAAGTATGCGATAATACCTACGAACAAACCTCCGAGAGTTGTCACCATAGCTGTGTAGATACCACCAGCCAACGACGACACGTCGATATTGTTGCCTGCATTAGACATCTGGAAGAAAGCCTCAATCATTCCGGCTACAGTACCCAAGAATCCGATCATTGGTGCACCACCCGAAATTGTGGCAAGGTATGAAAGACCATTCTCAAGTTTCGACACTTCAAGGTTTCCTACGTTTTCAACAGCGACAGACACATCCGACATTGGACGGCCGAGACGCTGGATTCCCTTCTCTATCATTCTTGCGCATGGAGTGTTATTGTTGCGGCATAGATTCAAGGCCGCGTCAATCTTTCCCTCCTGGATATAGTCTTTGATTTTGTCCATGAAACTTTTGTCGTATTTCGACGCAGCTCTGATAACAGTTAGACGCTCGAAGAAAATATAGATTGCGACGATGCTAAGAAGTAGCAACGGAATCATAATCCAACCACCCTTCATTGCAGTGTCAATCAGACTGATGCTCTGATTTGCAGGCTCCTCCACGTTGTTTACAGCAACTGTTTCTGGAATTTGTAATAGCATGTTTAAATTCATAATTCACAATATTATATAAAGGTTCTTTGTTTACGCTTTTTTAATGGTGTGACCCATACGGTTTTTCTTTGTCTCTATATAGAAACGGTTGTATTTGTTTGGCTCTACCTCGATAGGTACGTTCTCCACAATTTCGAGTCCGTAGCTCTCCAATCCGATACGTTTGACAGGATTGTTTGTAAGCAGACGCATCTTCTTGACTCCGAGAATCTGCAGAATTTCGGCTCCGACTCCGTATTCTCTCTCATCTGGTTTGAATCCAAGATGTATGTTGGCATCTACAGTGTCCAAGCCTTCCTCCTGAAGTTTGTAGGCCTTGATCTTGTTCATCAATCCGATGCCACGGCCTTCCTGATTCATATATAATATGACTCCTTTGCCCTCTTTCTCCACCATCTGCATCGCTTTCTGTAGTTGCTCTCCACAGTCGCAGCGGCGTGATCCGAAGATGTCTCCGGTAGCGCAAGAAGAGTGGACTCGGACCAAGATAGGCTCATCTGGTTTCCATTCGCCCTTGATTAGGGCAATGTGCTCCAACCCGTTTGATTTCTGACGGAAAGGGATCAATTTGAAGTCGCCATATAGGGTAGGCATCTCTACCTTTTCTCCCGTCTCCACGACACACTCTTTCTTCCTTCTGTAAGCAATCAGATCCTTGATGGCAATCATTTTCATGCCATATTTCTTAGCCACCTCAATAAGTTGAGGCATACGAGCCATCGTACCGTCTTCATTAAGGATTTCTATAAGTGCAGCGACAGGATGAAGCCCGGAAAGACGAGCTAAGTCAACAGCAGCTTCAGTGTGTCCTGCACGGGCAAGCACACCGTTGTCTTGAGCATAAAGAGGATTGATGTGTCCTGGACGTCCGAATGTTTTGGATGTGCTCAACGGATCCGCAAGAGCAAGGATTGTCATTGCTCGGTCGTGTGCAGACACTCCCGTCGTACAGCCTTCAAGTTTATCTATGGTGACTGTGAACGGAGTGCCAAGAATAGATGTGTTGTCAGTCACCTGACGGTCTAGTCCAAGCTCTTTAGCTCTTGAAATAGTTATCGGAGCACATAGCACGCCACGACCTTCACGTAGCATGAAATTTATCTTCTCAGGAGTGATAAGTTCTGCGGCAGTGATGAAGTCACCCTCGTTCTCACGGTCTTCATCATCCACAACAATCACAAACTTACCTTGCTTGAAATCCTCAAGTGCCTCTTCTATTGTATTTATACTATAGTTCATTATTCTCTTCTATTTTGATTTCTTGAATGACATCTTGTTTTTTTCTTTTTGAAAACAAATTCTTAAAGAACTTGGATATTTTTTTGCCCAACACTTTTGCGGTCGGCATATTGAATGTTGCGTCAATTGCAGCTTTGTAAGTAAGGAACAATCCTAATGGGAACAACATGATGGAGCTAAACCATGTACCTACCCAAACTGGCCAGCTACCGTTTCTTGCCATTTTGAATCCTGTATTATCTACAATATAGTAGATTATGAAAAGCAGGATTGAAATAACGACTGGCAAACCAAAACCACCTTTTCTGATGATCGCACCTAATGGGGCACCTATAAAGAAAAAGATAATGCATGCAAACGAAAGAGTAAATTTACGATGTCGCTCTATATCATGTTTCCACATCGGCTTATCTACGGATGAGTATTTACGCTCACCAAAATAGTCCAACTCGTTTCTCACAACCTGCATATCGTTTATCGCTCTGTCAAACGACTCTTTCTGCTGCATCAATGAGCGACGATTGATGATAGCCTCGTAACTCTTGGCTTTTTCCAAAGGAATTGTGTCAAGGTTTACTTTGACATATCCGCTGTCAATCTTACGATCGAAGAAAAGGGTGTTGACATATTTGTATGAATAAGCATTTGCCAAACTATCGGATTCTTTCTGAAGTGAATCGATAGTGAGTGTGAGTTGTCCTAGATTTTTTGTCGTCTGTTTTCCTGCGACAGACTCTTCGCTTACCATGTTCAAGTTGTTGTCGTAGTCCATAATCAGCTCTCTGTAGACAAATGTCTCGCGTCGGAACGGAATGTTCTTCTTCGACACTTGCACCGCAGATCCCTTCATATTCTCAAACATTTCTCCATTGTGCAGCTTGAGGATGAATCCTTTTTTATCAGCTGTCGACACTAGCATTCCAGAGTCTGCAGTCACGATTCTGATGTTGTCTGAACTGCCTCCGCCTGCTGTGCCGGTGAAGTCATATATCATCATATCATAAAGCATTCTACTGTCGTGATTCTTACTACGCACGTATATGCTGTAGTTGTCGATACCCGTATAGAATGAGCCGACAGGAATTGATACATCTGGGGATTTGTGTTTGATGGAGCGAAGCAGTACCGTCCATTTTAATTGTACATCTGGCATCACAACGTTAGAAAAATAGAATGAACCGATTGATAGAATTCCTATTACAACAAGATACGGTTTCATGATTCTAAACAATGATATGCCAGCTGCTTTCATCGCAATCAACTCCAAACGTTCTCCCAATCCACCAAAACTCATCAAAGATGACAATAGAATTGATAGTGGCAAGGCCATTGGCACTAGTGTCAACGCTGCGTAGTAGAAGAATTGAGCCATGACTATAAGATCCAATCCCTTTCCTACCATTTCGTCAATGTATCTCCATAGTGACTGCATAAGCAGAATGAAAAGACAGACGAAGAATGTGGCCAAGAAACTTAGCAAATAGTCCTTCAAAAGAAATGTATGTAGGCGTTTTATCTGCATCTTAAACATATTTCGGCTACAAAAATAGTCTTTTTCTATCTTTTTTTAGTGTTTTTACAGTACTATATATTGTGATTTTTGTATTTTTTTTGCTCTTTTGCTTTCAAAAATTATTAACAAGCCAAAATTTTAAAGAAATGGATTTAATTGTATATTTACTTTTAGGAGCACTTGCCGGTTACCTTGGCGGTCAGTTGATGGGTAAAGCCAACAGCATTTTGGTTAACATTTTTGTTGGTATCATTGGTGGTATGATTGGAGGTTGGTTGTTCGGAGATTTGTTTAGCAGTCTTCCTGAACTAGGTCCAGTCAAACTTGGAGGCTTGATAACAGCGGTGCTTGGATCATGTATCCTTCTTTGGGTAATCGGACTGATACAGAAAAAGTAAAAATCTTTTTTGATTTAATTTGAGCGAGGGTATGCAGATGCGTGCTCTCGCTTTTTATTTGTAGAATCCGTAATGGACATTTTGTATAAAATCGAACATTTTGATAACAACGGAATGAAATATGATTTAATTTTGCACCGTTTTTTGCAAAATCAACTACTATTAAATAACAAAATGAAAAAATTTTTCTTGTCTATTGCCGTTGTTGCAATGGGTATTTTCGTCAGCTGTACTCAGAAAGAGGCAGCTAAGAATGAGGCTGACAATTCTTGTAAGGCAGCCATTGATTCCGTTATGTCAACATTGGATAAAGCTGTTGAGACTCCGGCTGAAGCAATCGCCCGCTTGAAGGATGGAAACGCTCGCTACGTAGCTGAAACTGTTGTTTTTCCACACCATGATCACAAGCGTCTTGCAGAGACAGCTCCTCACCAGAACCCTTTCGCAGCTGTTGTCGCTTGCTCCGACTCACGTGTGCCTGTAGAGTTGATCTTCGACCAGGGTATCGGTGACATCTTCGTTATCCGTACTGCTGGCAACAATGTCAACAATGATGCCGTTATGGGTAGTGTCGACTATGCTATTGAGCACCTTGGTGTCAAGACTGTTGTTGTGCTTGGCCACGAGTCTTGCGGCGGTGTGACTGGTGCAATCGGAGAGGTAAAGGCTGACGACGAAAGCAAAATCGACGAGTTGCTTTCTATGATCCAGGCTGACGTTAAAGAGTATGTTGGCAAAGCCGACTCTCTTGACGCCGCTATCAAACTAAATGCAGCAACTCAGGTGAAAAGAATCAACGATCGCGAGTTGGTTAAAAAGTTTGTAGAGGCTGGCAAGACTCAAGTCGTAGGAGCTTACTACAATGTACACGACGGTAGTGTTGTATTCAATTAATAATAATTGTTAAAACTTAAAGATGGTGTATCATAATTTGTTAATTTTGGTACACCTTCTTCTCTTCTGTATCTTCTGTAGAAAACGAAAAAATTTTATCTGTGGTATTTTCCTCTAGTCTTAATAAGAATCACTTTAAGACGATTATCATCTAACATTTTTCCATTAAATGGATTCAACATAAATTCTATCTGTGTCTCACGATGAGCCCAAGTGAGGAAATCTATGTCGTTATTGTCCACTTGACTCCGTATCTCACTATATTGTGTAGACGGGAAAGAAAGAGCTCTTACATATCCTGTTTGAGCAACGTCTTCTAAATGCTTTATGGTCTCTTCATCTATTTGCTTGAAATCCACATAATATGACGTGTAGTAATTATTTTTTGCCAACAGTTCCAATGCTTTATAATCTCTGGTTTCTATTATGAGCTGATCCTTTTATAAGCCGAAATCTAAAACAAAAGAATCGAGTTTTTCTAACACTTTTTTGTTGTTGTCTATAGATAAGTTCTTTATATCCAACCACACTTTCTCACTTTCCTCTAAATTTGGAATAAACTCATCAAATGTCAATCCAAAACTAATATCCGCATCATGTGTAACATCTAAAATGACACTTCCGTCCAATGAGTCTTCTCGTATTGTAATATCCACTTCGAAATTAGGATAACAGTCTTTAAACTCCTCCCTTTTCTCCAAAGAATTAACTCTATGAGCCCAAAGTTTCTCTTTATAATCCCCAATACGATAAACGGCTATTCCTATCCAAATCAAAACAACCAAACAAAACAATGCAATCGCATATATAAATATCTTCTTTTTTGTCATATTAATGATCCCAAACAAATTCTGTTTCATTATACCAATGATTTGTAAATGTCAAAAATTTCTCCTGCACATTGCTCTTCAGAAAACCGTTTGGCATATTCCTTCCCGTCGGCTATCATTTTTGTCCTCAAATCAGAATCTGCCAAGACGAGATTGATAGCATCCGACATTTCCTTGTCGTTTGTCGGGTCGACGTAGATAGACGAGGCACCACCCGCCTCTTCCAAGCATGATCCTGTTGCTGCCACTACCGGCACTCCGACATTCAAAGCCTCTACAATCGGAATTCCAAAACCTTCGTAAAACGACGGATAAACAAACACCTCCGCTTGGGCATAGACAGCTGGCAGATCCTTGAAATCAATTCCTGAGATGATTTTCACTCTCGCGTCTAAACCATTATTTTTCACGACTTCATCTATCTTGGCAGCATATTTTGTGCGTCTGCCAACAATCACAAGCGACACCGCATCGTCTATATCCTTCAATGCCCTTACTATCTGCAATGCATTCTTTCTCGTCTCGATACTTCCAACATTCAATATATATCTTTTAGGAAGTCCGTATTTTTGTGCGACGAGAGTCTTTTCTTCTTCACCAATATTCTTTGAAAATTGGGCGTCACATCCTTGATACACCACCTTAATCTTCGCAGAGTCAATATCATACAACTCCACTATATCTTTCTTCGTACATTCGCTCACAGCTATCACCACATCAGAATTCTCTGCAGCCTTACGGAATTTATAATCGTAGATTTTGCGGTCGACGAATTTATAGCATTCCGGCATCCTGCGGAAGATAAGGTCGTGGATCGTCACCACACTTTTCATCTTGGATTTTCCTATGTTGAGCGGCAACTCATTGCTGAGTCCATGAAAAATATCTGCACCAGCATTCTCCGCTTCTTGAGTCACCCCAAATGTGCGCCACACACTTGCGAAAACAGAATTGTTGATCACAAGAGAGAGTTGAGATGAGAAAGTGTTGACCATTCTCTGCATCCACGCATTCATCTTTCCTTTAGGAGAATAGACAATGAATTTATCGTCGGAATCTGCATGCTTGCACAAAGATTCCAACACATATCGGCTATAATTGCCAAGTCCTGTCCCATTTTTCACGGCTCTTTTGCCATCAAACGCAATTTTCATTCTAAAAAAGTTGTTTTTTTTTATAAAACTTGCGAAATTCGCATTGTTTTTGTGCAAGCCCAAGTGGCGAAATGGTAGACGCGCTGCTTTCAGGTGGCAGTGGTCGTAAGGCTGTGCAGGTTCGAGTCCTGTCTTGGGCACAACAAAAGTATAAAAACAAAATGAGCATCGGAGATTTCCGATGCTTTTTTTTATTACAATATGATTACTACAACTATGTCAGGTATTTAAATTGCAAACAACACGCACGACACTATGAGACGCACGACCGTGCGTCTCTTCTCAAATTTTACATTTAGAATTTATACCCTATAAATGGGATATTTTTGCCAACAATATTTCCTTGTTTGTTGAAAAGGAATACAGATGGTATGACTTCAAGATTGTATGTAATGGCACTTTTCCCTTCCACATCATTCACACATATCCACGGATATTTTGAAGCTGCCTTTTCAAACGCTTTAGTATCTTTGTCGAAACTGACATGATAGATCTCCACATCAGGATTTGTTTTATAATACAATTCCATTCTTTCCAAAACCTCTTTATCCATCTTTCTTAAATTCCAAAAAAGAAGAATCACATTCTTATCTTTAATACTATTTAGACTAACTTTATTGTGGTTGGCATCAGGAAGATTTAAATCCACAAATGTCGCTTTCTCAGAATACAACAGTCCATCTCCGACCCTGCTATTGGCCTCTTTGTTTGCCAATTTTGCAAGCAGATGATTGGAATAGACATTATTAGGACGAACCATATTCCATCCGTTAGCGACAATAGCAAGTAGACGATAATCATCTTTGTCGTTGAAATCGTATGGCTCTATATTGTAAATCAATTTTGCATTCATTGCATAATATGCCGCAGGAGAGACGGGATTCTCTCTCACTATCGAATCCGCCAATTCCCTATATTGCATCACACGTGCATAAATAAGATCCTTAATCTTTTGTGGAGAACATTTGTCGCCCATCGACATTAGTATGCTGATATATTTGTTTGCTGCTCTCACATGCTGACTTAAATTACACAATTGAGATGCGTATTCGTCACCAGTAAGAAACAATTCACCACGAAGTCCTACTCCAAAATCTATTTTTTCTGTAGAATCCGCACAAAACACTGCTAATATAGAATCTGCTCTCAACTGGAAAAACGACATTCTTTTCACTGCATTACGTTTCATCACAAAATATCCGTTCTCATCCGCCATCGCAGAATCTGTACAAACTGGATTTGACGAAGTGATACTATCAACATACACCATCTTACCTGCTACTGCCGGGATTTTACCACAAACAGTAAGGATACGCGTTTTCTGACAGGAAACCGAAATTAAAGACAGAAAAACAAAGGTAAATATTTTGAAAAAAGTAGTGATCTTCATAGGTTTTTGTTTTATTGGAACATACTTAATTATATACTGCGCTAGATTTCAAAAGCCCCCAAAACCAAGAAATCTAAGAAACAATACGTGTTTTAGTCCTTTAGTGTTATTCTTTTTATCCTTTAGTATTGTTAATATTACAAAAGTAAAGAATATTTGTGTCATAATGAAATAAAATCGCTGTTTTTTTATACCAACAAAAATATTATTTTTGCAGTGGACTACAATTTTTCAAAAAAACGTTTATTCACTAGAAAAATACAGAAATGAATCAACAGACTCAAGCATGGGGTTCACGAATCGGACTGATTCTTGCTATGGCTGGCAATGCCGTCGGCTTAGGCAATTTTTTACGTTTCCCTATTCAGGCGGTGCAGAATGGTGGTGGAGCGTTCATCATCCCATATCTTATTTCGTTTTTCCTACTTGGTCTGCCTCTTCTGTTCATTGAATGGAGCACTGGTAAATTAGGTGGAATGTCAGGTCATCATTCACCACCTATGATTCTGCAGACAGCTCACCGTCATCCAATATGGAAATATTTTGGCTCGATGGGGATTTTCTGCAGTACAATCATATGTGCCTATTACGTCTACATTGAGAGTTGGACTCTCTCTTATGCCATTCACTCTGTCTGTGGCACTTTTATGGGAATGTCAGAAACGGAAGTGGCCAACTTCTTCGGTAAATATCTTGATCTTGGAGTCTCCACTTCATTCCTTCCTCACGACACAATGATTTGCTTCATAGTGTGCGTAATATTCAATGTTTGGATTCTTGCCAAAGGCATCAAAGACGGAATTGAGAAAGTAGCAAAGGTGGCTATGCCAATGTTGCTGCTTTTTGGAATTTTCCTTGTAGTTAGAGCCTACACCCTCGATAAAGGCGACGCGGGGGCTACGTTTGGAAGCATGGATGGATTCAACTATCTATGGAATCCGCAGTTTGATTCTCTGACTAATCCTAAGGTGTGGCTTGCCGCCGGCGGTCAGGTGTTCTTCACTATGTCGCTTGGAATGGGTTGTATACAATGTTATGCGTCGTATATCAAGAAGCATGATGATATTGTGTTGAACTCGCTCACTGCCGGATTCACCAATGAGTTTACAGAGGTGGTTCTCGGTAGTGCTATCATATTCCCGATTGCAGTGGG
The DNA here is from genome assembly GCA_002392915.1 of Bacteroidales bacterium UBA3844. Classification (GTDB taxonomy): domain Bacteria; phylum Bacteroidota; class Bacteroidia; order Bacteroidales; family Paludibacteraceae; genus UBA1723. The sequence goes on from DGHQ01000024.1 coordinate 153,907, forward strand.
ATATTTTGGAGTGCCCGCAGTCCTTGAGATGACTCAGTCTGGAGGATTCAGTCTTGGATTCAAGACATTGCCATACTTGTTTGCCCAGTGGGGTCCAGTGCTTTCCGCATTGGCTGGATTTGCCTTCTTCGGACTGCTTTTCTTCTCGGCTGTAACGTCGTCGCTAGCCATCTCAACACCGATGGTTTCATTTTTTACTGACAATTATAAATGGAGCCAAAAGAAAGCGTCATGGATCTTTGGTGTGATTTTGTTTCTTCTCGCATTGCCGACGGTACTCTTCTTCGACAAAGGAGTGTTCGACCAATATGATTTCTGGGCTGGCACATTCGCACTGTTTTTCTTTGGTATGATTGAGGCTGTGATGTTCTCTTGGGTGATGGGCTTGAATAAAGGTTGGCGTATAATCCACTACGGAGCAGAAATGCAGTTGCCTGTCATTTTCAAATATATCCTAAGATACGTCACTCCTGTAATGATGATTCTCATCTTCATCACTGCGCTAATCAAACCCAAAAATGACGACTGGAGCCAGATATCATTGTCCGGTTGGGAAGTCGACAATTCTTCAATTATTGGAGAGTTGACGCATAAAGGAATAGGTGTCAACTCATCTTGGGTGTCAGACTACTATTATTCTGACTATGTAGGTCAGGTGACGGGAGTGACGGACAATGCAGTCGAAATCAATTGTGGAGAGACTGTCAAAACTGTAGCTCTGCCAGAAGGCACAACTCCTGTGGTAAACGTGGGTGACAATGTGGAGCAGGGAACTGCTCTTAGCGAAGGCACAGTCTACAATGACGTGATGTATATCGATATCACACGTATATCTTTGTTGCTATGTCTTGTGATACTGTGCGTGATGATATATTTCGCAGATAAGAAAAATAAGAAACAACAATTCAGAATTGAGGAGGATTAAATATGAGTGGAGAGGCATTGACTATGTTGCTTTTGGTCCAGGTACCAGTCGCAGCTATCACTATATATTTATATGTCAAGGTTTTGAAAAGTAAAAAACCGGGAGCATAAAATATCCGTAATGGATATGTGAAAATGTGTGTGTAAGACACAACATATATTGTGGCGGAAAACCATAAAAACACAATACGCGCACACATATACACAGTTGACTTTTCTTTGTTTTTTATCCCTTTTTTCTCTTTCTAAAAGTTTTAGAGAAATATTATCAGCGACAAAAAAACTAAGAAATAATTTGTAAGGAATTAAAATCAATGTAAATTTGTGACAACGTCGGATTTATTCGATTGAGAACTGAATATTACATCTTGGAATTTACAAAAAAAACAGTCTTGTCGGCTATTTAGACGTTGAAAATTAACAATTTATTTTATACTTCCACCCTCTATTCTTTATGAGGAGTGACAAAAAACAGAAAAATAAAAAAAAAACATAGATTATGATGAATGTTTCAGATAAAATCAAATATGTTGGTGTAGACGATTTGGATATAGATTTGTTCGAAAGCCAATATGTAGTGCCAGAAGGCATGTCTTACAACTCATACGTTATTCTTGATGAAAAGACAGCAGTCATGGACACTGTTGACGCAAGAAAAACAGACGAGTGGATCAACAATGTTAAGGCGACATTGGGAAACAAGAGCCTTGACTATATTGTCTGTCTGCATATGGAGCCAGATCACGCTGGATCTATGATGAAGGCGATGGAGACATTTCCAACAGCTAAGGTTGTGGGTAATGCAAAGACATTCACCTATATGGCACAATTCTTCGATGTCAATCTTGAAGGCAGAAAAGTAGAGGTGAAAGACGGTGAGTCGTTGAGCCTTGGAGAGCACAATTTGACATTTGTATGCGCTCCTATGGTACATTGGCCAGAAGTGATGGTGGCATACGAAAGCAGTGAGAAAGTGTTGTTTGCTGCCGACGCATTCGGAAAGTTTGGAGCAATATCAAAATACGATGGCGATTGGGCATGTGAGGCAAGACGCTACTATTTCAACATCTGTGGCAAATATGGAGTGCAGGTGCAGTCGTTGTTGAAGAAAGCTGCCGCTCTTGATATCAAGACGATAGCTCCACTTCACGGACCTGTGTTGAAAGAGAATCTTGGATACTATCTCGACCTTTACAACACATGGAGCTCATACGGTGTAGAGAGTGAAGGAGTGTTGGTAGCATTCGCGTCAATCCATGGCAACACAAGAAAAGCCGCAGAAAAAATTGCGTCAATCCTGGAGGAACAGGGGGCGAAGAAAGTTGTAGTGAGCGACCTTAGCCGTGATGACGAAGCAGAAGTGATAGAAGACGCTTTCAGATATGGCAAAATGATTATTGCCGCACCTACTTACGATGGTGGACTCTTTCCGCCAATGGAGAGCTTCCTTTCGCATTTGAAGAGCAAGAACTATCAGAAACGTACAGTAGGAATTATCGAAAACGGCACTTGGGCACCAATGTCTGGCAAATTAATGAAGGCAGCGCTCGAGTCGATGAAAGAGATTAAAATCTGCGACACGGTGGTGACAATCAAGTCAGCATTGAAAGCAGAACAGAAAGACAGCCTTGTTGCATTGGCAAAAGAGGTGTTGGCTTAAATAAAATTAGAAATTATAACTGCGGATTGCATAAGTAGTGCACCAACCTCCGCAATAAGGAAAACAAACAAAACAAAACTAAAACAAATTATTTATGGCAAAGTTCATTTGTACAGTATGTGGATACGTCCACGAGGGTGACAGTGCACCAGAAAGATGCCCACAGTGTAAGGTTCCAGCAAGCAAATTTAAGGAACTTGATGAGAGTGCAGAGGTCAACTATGCGACTGAGCATGAGTTGGGAGTCGCAAAGGGTTGTGATCCAGAGATGATCAAAGACCTTAACGCTCATTTCAACGGAGAGTGTACAGAGGTTGGTATGTATTTGGCAATGAGTCGTCAGGCTGATCGTGAGGGCTATCCAGAAATTGCTGAGGCTTTCAAGCGTTATGCATTAGAGGAGGCAGAGCATGCGGCTAAATTTGCAGAGCTTCTTGGCGATGTTGTTTGGGACACAAAGACAAACCTTGAGAAGAGAATGAATGCTGAGGCTGGCGCTTGTGAAGACAAGTTCCGTATCGCAAAGAACGCAAAAGCTCAGAATCTTGACGCTATCCACGACACAGTACATGAGATGGCTAAAGACGAGGCTCGTCACGGACAGGGATTCCGCGGACTATACAACAGATATTTCGGAAAGTAATTTAGCAGACCGAATATTGAATAAAGGAGACGGCAGTTTTGTCGTCTCCTTTATTGTTGTTGCACACAACAGTTGCCGGCAGCAGTATTTGAGTGCAAAACTGCATTTTGTCCTTTACTTCGCTCATTTTAATTTGAAATGTGCAACGGAGAAAATTTGCACAAAACAGGCGAAAAATTGAAAACCGCACAAACATCGAATAAATGTGCAATGATTTCTTGCACACAAAAAAATGATGTGTGCAACGCATCAAAAAAAATCGAAAAAATGGTCTCCCTACCCCTCAAAAAAATTGTCCAAATGCTTTTTTTATAAATCCTAAAAAGTAAGTTTGTAATGTCATCGGAAGATGAAAAAATGAAGAATTGAAAAGAAAAACAGAACAATGTCAAAAAAGCGAAAATTTGAACAAACATATTCGTTTTTAAGACAAGATATATTACAACATGGGGTTAATTAACGATAAAATCAAACAGTTCAGAGAACAGAAAAATCTGAGCATAGATGAATTGGCTGAGCGAAGTGGTGTTGGTATAGAGGTGATTTCCGCGATCGAAAAAGGAGACGAAACGCCATCATCAGCTGTCATCATAAAAATATCGAGGGCGTTGGGCTTGCGTGTTGACACATTATTGGAGGTGGACAACATTTCCGGACCCGTGTTTACAAAAGCAGGTGAAGTGCATAATTCCACAAATTTCAGCAATGGAAAGGCTTCGCATCCAGATTTTGTGAATTACAGCTCATTGACTCATGGAAAGAACAATTGCAGCATTAATCCGTTCATTGTAGATATAAAGGGCAATGACAATAAAACAATGTCGAGCCACGAAGGTGAAGAATTAATATATGTGCTTGAGGGTAGTGCAGAGGTAGTTTACGGCAACCAAACTTATTCTTTGGAAAAAGGAGACAGCCTATATTTCGACTCTGTTGTTTCACACTGCGTTAAGGCTAAAAATGGGGGCTCAGTGAAATTGTTAGCAGTGTTATACTCACCAATCGATTAATATTATGGCACCATCTATACTTTCTGACAATACGATTGCCGACTGGCTGGAGAAATGGGCTAATGAGACTCCAGACAGGGAATGCATCGTCTACTCCGACAGAGATTTCCGATTGACATGGAAAGAGACTGACACTCGCGTTAACAATATGGCAAAAGGAATGTTGGCAGTAGGAATTAAACCCGGTCACCACGTCGGCATCTGGGCGACAAATGTCCCCGACTGGCTGATTATTCTTTATGCGTGTGCCAAGATTGGAGCCATTGCAGTCACTGTCAACACTAACTACAAGCAGAACGAACTTGAATATCTTTGTCAGAATGCGGATCTAAACGCATTGTTTATAATTGATGGCACTTGGGAATCCGATTTTGTGGATATGACATACACAATGTTGCCTGAATTAAAAATATCACAGAGAGGTCATATTAAGAGTGAAAAATTTCCTCTGTTGAAGACGGTGGTGTATATAGGCTATGAAAAACATCGTGGAATGTATAGCACCCAGGAATTGATGCTTTTGGGTGAGATGTCTTCAGACGACGAATTGAGTGCCGCTCGCTCAAATGTGAAGTGTCATGACGTTGTCAACATGCAATATACTTCAGGTACGACAGGTTTCCCTAAGGGAGTTATGTTGACTCACCATAATATCACCAACAACGGTTTTGCTACAGGCGAACAGATGGCATTCACGCAGGATGATAAACTCTGCACTTGTGTGCCGCTATTCCACTGCTTTGGAGTGGTGCTTGCCACAATGGCGTGTCTCACACATGGAGCCACAATGGTGATGGTGGAGAAGTTTGATCCGTTAGTTGTCTTAGCGTCTGTACATAAAGAGCGTTGCACGGTGCTGTATGGAGTCCCTACAATGTTTATCGCAGAGCTCAACCATCCAATGTTCAGCATGTTCGACCTCACAAGCCTACGTACAGGCATCATGGCAGGAGCCCTTTGTCCTGTGGAGCTGATGAAACGCGTGGAGAAGGAGATGTTCATGACTATGACATCCGTTTATGGACTTACAGAGACGTCTCCGGGAATGTCGCATACAAATATTAGAGACACATTCGAAAAGCGTTGCACAACCGTAGGTGTGGATTATCCAGAAGTGGAGGTAAAGGTGATTAATCCTGAGACAGAAAAAGAGTGTGGAGTAGGAGAGCAGGGAGAAATGTGCTGCCGAGGCTACAACCTGATGAAGGGATATTATAAAAATGATGAGGCGACGAGAGAGACAATCGACGCCAACGGATTCCTTCATTCTGGCGACCTTGGTATCAAGGATGAAGATGGCTACTATCGTATCACCGGACGTATTAAAGATATGATTATTCGTGGAGGAGAGAATATCTACCCACGCGAGATAGAGGAGTATCTATTGAGTATGCCGGGCATCAGAGATGTCCAGGTGGCTGGTATTCCAAGCAAGAAATATGGCGAGCAGGTAGGAGCGTTTATTATCAAGCACGACGGTGCGGACATCAAGGAAGAAGACGTGGTGGATTACTGCAAGGGTAAGATTGCCAGATTCAAGATACCTAAATATGTTTTCTTCATCGATCAGTTCCCTCTGACTGGTTCGGGCAAGATCCAGAAGTTCAAACTAGGAGGCATTGGTCTTGAACTTTGTAAAAAGCAAGGCATAGAGGTGATCTAATCAACTATAAACAGAATAAAACAATAAAGGCATGCTTTATCGGCATGCCTTTATTATTGTTTGTGAACTTTGAAATTACTTCACAATAGTCTTGACACCATTTACCATGTAAACACCTGGCTGAAGTCCAATCAAAGCATCCTTGTATTCTACCTGTCTTCTCAAAAGAGCACCGTTGGCATTATAAACATCAACCAATTCATTTTGGTCAACCTTAACATTGTTGACATCTGTAATGAGCACAGTCAATTTTGGTGCGTTAGATTCTATAGTGCTATTGTTTGCCACCAGACTTGCTGATCCGGTCTCAATCACATTAGAACCAGAGTTCTCCACAACCCTGCAAAGATACTTAAGCACGATATCTTTTCCTGTTCTGTATTCAGGAATCTTCACGCTAAGTTTTCCGTTTTCCTCCTTAATAGAAAGTCCACTTTCGTCTGATTGACTGATAAATTCAAGACCCTTAGGCAATTGGTCAGTCAAAACCAGATTATTAAACTTCTCTCCACTAACTGGACCTCTACCCTGAATTCTACGCCATGTATAGCCATCCCACTCTTCTACAACGACACGGTCGAAGCCTTCCACGTCGTCATCACAAGTATGGCGAGCATAATTAGTGATGTCTTCTCCTAATTTATCTTCATTATACCATCCTGGAGTGATTGGAGTGAATTTCTCACCTTGGGGATCAAGATATTTTGCCATAATCATAATACTATCTGAATAAGACCAGTCGTCAGCCATAATTTTAGTCATAGCATTTTCTAGCAGATTTTCTGAAATAGTTCTCGGGTTCATTTGTATTAAGGTTCTATAAAAGCCAGACGCCCATACTCCTTTATGTATCAAATATTTTGAATTAAGTCCATTTTCTATGTGAGATGTAGTGGCACTAAGGATATTTGGAAATTTCATAATAATACGTTTGTCCCACATCCCATTTTCATCTTCTCCAGCAGGAATATCTTCGATCGTAAACTCCATTCCTTTTCCTTCTTCGACAAAGCCATATTTTTTTGCATCAAATTCATTATCGAATTTACACGTAATACCATTTGAGACACTATCGGAAGCCAATCCATACGTGTCTTTTAGATAGTATGACACACGGTAGTTGCCCATATTGATATAGGCTTCAGAAGCATCATGCCAGAATCGGAAGAATTGGTAAAAATTATAATTATAAATATCTTGAGGAAGGTAGTTTCCGTATGATAGACGTACATTATCACGTCCTCCGTTTAGCCATTCTACCTCATTGCTCGCTATTTTTATAGTGCATTCAACAGTGTCATTCACAGAGACATCAGTAGTATCAAGATTCTTTACAAGAGTAAGAGGATTGTCGAGGATATCCACTTCGTTTCGCTCCATAGTATAAGTGGCGTTGTTAGGGTAGGCATTGCTCTCCCAATTTTCAAAATTGGATCCGCTTACTGTACTTGTCAAGCCTACTTTATTATGTTCTGTATTCTTCACCTTCACCACGAAAGAGACACTGTCCATCGTCGCTTCTAATTCTCCAGTCTTAAAGCCAGGGATATTGCTGATATTCCATGTGATGGAATGGTTTGCCGCATTATATGAGCCACCCTTTGTCGCACTGACAAATTCATAGTCGGAATCCAATTTGGTTGTGACAACAGCATCTATTGCGTCTGCAGAACCATAGTTACGAAGTTGGACACCATAAGTTATGCTGTCACCTTTGTAAGCGAAAGTCTTATCAACAGACATATACACCTTGATATTGGCGCTTGGTTTCATATCTGCCGGTGCGGCAAGATTTCCAGATGTCACCAACATACCTAAGGTACGGAACCAACCATGGAAATACTTTGCAGTGGCATTGAGATTACGTTCATCGTCAGTCATATCATTTTCAAAACAAATAGCATCCCATCTTAGTTCGCATTCACGGTAGATGTCACCTAATAATTCTTCATCTCCTAAAGCCACCACAGAAGGTGCAGTGCATCCTAAAGCATAATTTGCAAAGTAAGGACCCGTCGTGCCATCCATGTTATAACACATCTTTATTTGGGTTGGGCCAAACCAGTTCAAACTATTAGGATCTGGACTTGGTCCAAGTTTTCCACAATCGTTTCCTTTTGAGTCTATTTTGGGTCTTTTCATAAATTCCGCATAACGGACAGCCATGTCATACTGGAATGTATTTCCAACAGAATCGATTTGATGAGTCGTTGGATTCCATGTCGTTTTGGGATTGCCATGCCATAAATAATTCAGGATAGTACGCCATGCAGCTCGGAAATCTTCGCCCTCACTAAAATTTTTAAAGATCACTTTAGTCTCATCTTCGTCGAAATAAAATTGACCGATTGAAGGGATTAGCCCTTGTTTGTAAGCCTCGCCCATCAACCAATCTGAAGAAGCCTCTCCTCGCTTATACTGATTGATTTGCCAGTCTGTTCCTTCTCCTTCCTCTTCAAGCCACTTGGCAAACTCATGATAATAGGCTGGAGCCATATAATCAAAGAATCCATTATAATTACCCCAAATAGTGTAAGGTGTAATGTCAGGATAATCTTTTTGCGTTGATCTCCATGTCGTTATTTCTCCTCCTTTGTTTCCCATGGTTACATATCCATCGATTCCAATATTTCCACTGGAGTGCCCTCCTTTATATTTTGTTCCATCGCCCATAATGGATGTATACATAAAAGTATCAACAAATGCTGAAAGATAATCCTTCGCCATCTGTTTGTAGGAAATAAGATTTCCATTGAAATCAGTCACTGGTTTGCCATTTTGCATCATGGTGTCTCCCCACTGCTTGTAGGCGATCAAAAGTGCCAATGCAATGTCTTCATCTCCATCTGTGGCGGAGCCATAAGTAGTATTTGTTTCAATTTCGCCATTTGCATAACAACTAGCCAACCCTGGACTAAATTCGTAATCAGGGAATAGTATTTTTCCATCTGAATATCGTGTTGCTTTAGGTATTCTGTTATCGTGTATCCACATCCACAGTCCGTTAAATGTGGGTTGGTCGGCAAAAATAGCTGATGCCAATAGCATATAGCCATCACCCTCCGTACAGAATTCGACACCTCCATGATCCAGACCTTCATGCTTCTTAAAATTATTAAATGTAATGTACGGCACTCCACAAAGGGTATCTTCATACCTACAACGGTGACTCATTATCTGATAAGCCTCACGCATTGTCTTTTCCATATCAGCATGAGTCACACCCTCCGCATTATATTTTGCAAGAGTTTTACCCTCTTTGTATTCCAAGAACTGAGGGAATGGATACGATGGATTACCTGAGTTGATTTCTGTTTTAATGTAAACTGATGTGTCGTAACAGTTGGCTGCCACCACGTCTGATTGCGCTATAGTCAAGCTTATAAAAGCCAGACCAGCGATCAATCGTTTTCCTTTTTTAATCTTCATGTTTATTATGTAATAATTGTTTCTAACGTTGCTCTATAGATTCTTTTGCAGATATATTTGCCTACAAAAATAATCTTTTCATGTTTACAAGTATGAGGGTTCGTCATTTAATTTTGGAGAATTGGTTAATGAACCCTGATTCTCATAAACAAAACGTATACATTGCAGAATATTCCAATTTTTGCTGAAAGTCTCTGATTTTAGAATGTAGTTTGCCGACGTTGGTTTAGGTTTGGTTGTGTCTTGCAGTGATATAGCGTTTTTTTAGAGATGGAATCAAATCTTACATTCAATTTTCAAAACTTGCTTCGATTGAATCCTTCTTCAATATAGCCATTTGTATTGCTTCATCCATCAATTCCTCATATCCAGGAATTGACACTGGAGCGGGATCAAGATTTTCCTCTTTTTCTGTCATCTGAATCACTGTGTCATCTGGTTTTGCCCAGAAATAAAACATTCCTGGAGACATCATTCCTGCATCATTGAGATAACGGAAACGATAAGCATATTTGATGGCACAAACGCGCATTTTGCTTGCCACTCCAAGTTTCCTATCCAAAAAGGAGATTAAAGCACTATCAGTCCTGATATCAATAAAGTACTGATCTATCTTTTTCAGTTCATCAGATATATCAGCTTTGCCCTCAGCACTTTGAAACTCATCATCAATCAACGACAATGTCATCTCTTGCATATGTACGTGCTGTTGAATTGCGTTGTAAATATTGTCATACTCAGTGAGCGAATCTACTGCCTCTATTGAGATCAGTTTATAACTGGAAGGATCTTTAATGGCAGGACGTAAAGCCTTGAAAGCATTGGCTTCCAAGGTTGATTCCATACAGCTTGTGAAATTGAAACTGATAAGGAATGCTATTAATATGCCATAAAGTCGTTTCATATACAAACTATTTTATATTTCGCAAAACACAAATAAACATGAACCACCTGTTTTATATTTCGCAAAACAAAAATACACAAAAACAACATTATGATGTTTTATGATATTGCTAAAAAATGCTAAAAAATCTTAAAAAATAGACGAATTAAGGGGAAATACGCAAAAATCTCTTTAAAAATCTTATCGGATAAAACCATTTACGGATAAAAAGAAAAAAAAAGGAGACGCAATTTCTCGCGTCTCCTAATATGTCTATTAAATCAATGTCGTTATTGAGCAGCGACATCAGAACCATTGTTTGCCTTCATCTGAGCAAGTTTCTCTGAGTTTGATTTTACCTTATCCTCGTCGATTGTGTAGAAACACAATGCAATGATACCAACTACACCACCAACTACTGGTGCAAGAGTGTATATTGTCTTGATAGAGTCGATTGTCTCAGCAGAAAGCTGTGTGTTTGCGACAAAACCAACTGCAGCCAAACAATAGATTGGAAGTGAGTTTGCAACAGCCTGACCAAGTTTCTGAGCCATTGTGGCAGAAGAGTAGATCAAACCAGTAGCACGACGTCCTGTCTCAACCTCTGCGTTATCTGCAACGTCGGCATACATACTCCATACCATGTAGCCTGAAGGTCCGATTGTCAAAGAGAATAAAAGGTTGAACAACAAAACCATACCGATGTTTGTACGGTCGATGAACAACAACATGATTGAGCATACTGATGCCAACACGAAGCATCCAATCCATGTTGGTTTCTTACCAAACTTAGATGCGATTGGACGGATAAGCATAGTACCGATGATAGTTAGGATAGAACCCATACTCAACAGAATTGTCGAAATTGTCTCCCAGTTAAGCTGGAATCCGAACAATGTTGCGTTAAATACCGCAACGTCGTTAACTGTATCATAGCTATCAGCAAGATAGTATTTAGCATAGTATGCGATCAAACCATTGTGTACGAATACAAAGAACAACATTGATATGTTTGCAATTGTCAACATGATCCAAGGCTTGTTTGCTCCCAAATCCTTAAGGTCCTGTGACAAATTAGACTGCTCCTGAGCTGCTGGCTCCACACGCTCTCTTGTGAACAAGAATGTGATCATCAAAAGAATGAATGCTGCTGTAGCGTAAATAAGAGCTGTTGTTGAGAATGCTTTCTGTCCGTTAACATTCATGGAATCCATGATAAAACGTACGATTGTGAACACGAAACCGTAGCTGACCATACAACCGATCTGTGCTCCGATATTACGGAATGCAGATACCTTGTCACGTTCATCTGAATCCGCGCTCATCACACCCATCAACGCACCGTAAGGTACATTTACAACTGAATACATCAAACGCATCAATAGGAAGGTAATGTAAGCATATACTGTCTTTGCTGTTGTGTCAAACTCTGGAGTTGTGAATGTGACAACGCCAATGATACAGAATGGAACAACACCAAAAAGAATCCAAGGACGGAAACGTCCCCACTTAGTCTTGTGTCTATCTGCGACTGCACCAATAACTACGTCGAACGCAATATCAATACATGCAACTACCAACATCATTGTTGCAACTACTCCAGCCTCCAAGCCGAAATACTCAGTGTAAAATGCAGAAGCAATACAAATCAATCCCCAGAAGAGATTGCATGCCATATCACCTGCTCCATACGCGCATTTCTCCAATATGGATAGCTTGTGATTGTTTTGGTCAATTAAAGCCATAATAAATTGTGTTTTTAGGTATTTTATATTTATTACTTATTTTACTTTTTAATATAAATGTTAGTTCTCTTCAACACCGTTGTGTCTTGCGCTCCCCAATTGATAACGCTCAACACTCTTTTCAAATACTCTCCTGACGGTGTTCTTCGATCCCATTCATTAGCTTTGCACGAGCCTGGCTGTAGAATGGATGCAGTCTCTTCCTTGTCGCAGAAACTCCAATTGCAGAAGCTGACTGTTTGTTTTCCTGCATTGTTTCCCGACAACATGTGCAACCATTTGTCTGTGCGGTCGAAATCTTCGTCGCCACCGCCCCATGCTTCCACACATCCAAATTCTGTACAGAACACAGGAAGACGGCCAAGAACGTCATATAAATATGAGTACATATCATAATAGTGTGGCTTTCCGTCTTTCTCAAATCCTTCGTTGTGAGACGCTGCGTAAAAATGGAAAGCATACATTATATTATCGTACTTCAAACGGGCGTCACGGTCTGGCAGATATGCATCCAAATCTTTTCCGTTACCTTGATATCTACCCTCTTTAATTGGGGCATCCACCAACTGGCACCACTGAGGTGTGCCGACAACAATGATAGGATGCGGTGCTCCTACACTATCGTATGCCGCATGAATGACCGGAATGATTTTGTTGGCATAAACAGCGATCGTGTCCCATGTTACAGTCGAACCGTTTGGCTCATTACATATCTCATACAACACGTTCTGCTTATTTGCATTACGCTTTGCCATATATTTGAAGAAATCCTCAGCTTTCGAATATCGTGGATCTAGAGGGTTGCCTGGTGTAAGAATATGCCAATCCATAATACAATAAATTCCAAGTTCCTCACAGATATCTATAAGATTACACATCTCCTCTCTGATCTCGGGCTTGTAGTTGTATCCTCCCTCTTCTACGTACATCGCTAAACGAAGTACACTAATATGCCAGTCTTTCACCATCTTAGTGATAGACTCTTTTGTATAGCACTGACCATACCATTGGTAGCCCATAGTGCTTAATCCTGCCAACTGAACAGGATTTCCTTCTTTGTCACATAGTTGCAATCCTTTTACTTGCAACGCACCATATCTTTTCAATGGAGGCGTGGTGTCGACCGCTACTGCGGATGCTTTTTTCTCTGCCGTCTGCACGCTACATGACATCAATGAGGCAGTTAACATTGCCAATGCGAATATCAGTCTTCTCATATTACTCCCTTTTATGAATGACTTAAATAGGAACAAGGGGAGCCTAAGACTCCCCTTGTCTTTTATGAAGATGTATTACATCTCTACTTCAACAACAGTCTTAGAACCAGCTGGCTGCATAGGAACGATGTTGCCGGCAATTTCCTTACCGTTAACGATCAACTTCTTAACACCCTTCTGTGCTCCTGAGTTAGTCACCTTGATGACGTAATCTGCATCACGGAACTTACGGTTAACTGTGTATCCCTTCATGTCTGCTGGTAGACATGGATTGATCTCCAAACCTTTGTATGAAGGCTTAACACCTAGCAAGTACTGGCTGACTGTCAACCACATCCAAGCAGCTGTACCTGTCAACCATGAGTTCTTACCCTCACCTGGCTTAGCAGCATCCTTACCTGCAACCATCTGGCAGTTTACGTATGGCTCTACCTTGTGAAGTGCTTGATCCTTCAAGTACATTGGGCTGATCTTGCGGAACAACTCCCAAGCGTCATTACCACGTCCGGCTACTGTCTCACCGATGATAACCCATGGGTTGTTGTGACAGAAGATACCTGCGTTCTCCTTGTATCCTGCAGGATATGAAGAAATCTCACCCATCTCAACATGGTATGTTGTGAATGCAGGGTTGTTAAGTACCATACCGTGCTCACAGTCAAGATACTTCTTACATGAGTCGATAGCCTTGTCGACCATACCTTCCTCAAGTCCGATACCTGCCATTGTACAGAATCCTTGTGACTCGATGAAGATCTTTCCTTCCTCACACTCCTTAGATCCGATCTTGTTTCCATAGAAGTCGTATGCACGTAGATACCATTCGCCATCCCAACCGTGCTTCTTAACAGCCTCGATCATTGAATCGATGCACTTCTGTGCACGCTCTGCCTCTGCTGTCTCTCCGATCTCTCTACATAGCTCTACATAATCCTTTCCTGTCACTACGAACAAACCTGCGATCATTAGAGACTCTGCCTTTGAACCTACCGAATTGTTCTCTGTTGTCTGGAATGACTCGTTTGGATCCCAAGAGAAACAGTTCAAGTTCAAACAGTCGTTCCAGTCAGCACGACCGATTAGTGGCAACATGTGAGGTCCAAGATTATTTACAACGTGGTTGAATGAAATCTTCAAGTGCTCAAACAATGAAACCTCTGTTCCTGGCTTGTTGTCGAATGGAACTGGCTCCTTAAGGATAGAGAAGTCGCCAGACTCCTTAACGTATGCTACTGTACCGAAGATCAACCAGCATGGGTCATCGTTGAATCCACCACCGATGTCGTTGTTACCGTGCTTTGTAAGTGGCTGATACTGGTGATAGCATCCTCCGTCTGGGAACTGTGTAGACGCGATGTCAATTATACGCTCGCGGGCACGTGATGGAATCTGGTGAACGAATCCAACCAAGTCCTGGTTAGAGTCACGGAATCCCATACCACGACCAACACCACTCTCGAAGAATGAAGCTGAACGAGAGAAGTTGAATGTGATCATACACTGGTACTGGCTCCAGATGTTAACCATACGGTTAAGCTTGTCGTCATCCGACTTAACAACATACTTGTCAAGCAAGATATCCCACATGTTGGCCAACTCCGCAAATGCAGCGTCGACAGCAGCCACTGTAGAGAAACGCTTGATAAGCTCTTTTGCCTTTGTCTTATTTACTAGTGTGACGTCTGAATCCTGAGAAGAAATCAACTCTCCGCTCTTCTTGCGTGCGATGTCCTCCTTGCAGAATTTCTCCTCTAGCTTGTTCTCAACATATCCTAGAACGAAGATGTAGTCTTTGCTCTCACCTGGCTTAAGCTCAACCTCGATGTAGTGAGACGCAATTGGCGACCAGCCGTGTGCCAATGAGTTGCCTGGCTTTCCTGCCATTACACACTGTGGATCAGCGAACTCATTGTAAAGACCGATGAACGACTCACGGTCTGTATCATAACCGTCGATTTTCGCATTTGTCACTGCGTAATATGCGTAGTGATCACGACGCTCTTTATACTCTGTCTTGTGGTAGATGACGCTACCGTCGATCTCAACCTCTCCTGTAGACCAGTTACGCTGGAAGTTCTCCATATCTGTAGCTGCGTTCCACAAACACCACTCAGCGAAAGAGAATAGTTTGATCTTCTTTGTATAAGTAGTTGTATTCTTTAGAGTTACCTTCTGAACCTCAGCCCATGTCTTTAATGGAACGAAGAACAATACTGATGCCTCGATACCGTTCTTTGAACCAGTGATGCGAGTGTAGTTCATACCATGGCGGCACTCGTATGAATCAAGCGGAGTCTTGCAAGGCTTCCATCCTGGATTCCACACTGTACCATTGTCGTTGATGTAGAAGTAACGACCGCCGTTGTCCATAGGGACTCCATTGTAACGGTAACGTGTGATACGACGGAACTTAGCGTCCTTGTAGAAATTATAACCACCGCCTGTGTTTGAGATCAAACCAAAAAAGTCCTCATTTCCAAGGTAGTTGATCCAAGGGAATGGGGTTGCGGGATTGGTGATGACGAACTCACGGTTCGCATCGTCAAAATGTCCAAAATCCATGTTTAATTATATTAATTTTAAATTTCCTAAATTAAACCCAATTTCAAGATTATAAATCCAATTTCGGGCATACAAATATAAAAACTTTATGCTCATTAGCACCAGAAATAGGCATAAAAACAACGTGAAAGTGTCAAACAACACCTATTTACCGCCGTTTTTTGCTATAAAAAGACTGGCCTTGCGTAGTTCTTCACGTCTTCTTCTGTAATCGCATCGTTACACAAGATGGCGAGTCGCTCCACCACGTTCTTCAATTCTCGGATATTTCCGTTCCACTCAAACGACTGCAGATGTGTCATCGCGCCTTTCTCAAACTTGTGTTTCTGGCCTGTAGCCGAGTCATACTTGTTGATGAAGTATTCCACAAGCAAAGGTATGTCATCTTTTCTCTCTCTCAATGGCGGCACACACAAAGGAATGACGCTCAAACGATGATAGAGATCTTCCCTGAAGTTTCCCTTCTCAATCTCCTGCTTGAGATTCTTATTGGTAGCTGCAATCACTCTCACGTCTACTTTTATCGCTTTGTCTCCGCCCACTCTTGTCAGCACGCCTTCCTGAAGCACTCGCAACACTTTTGTTTGTGCGGCAAGACTCATATCGCCTATCTCGTCGAGGAATAGTGTGCCTCCGTCCGCTTGTTCGAATTTGCCTATTCTCTGCTTCAATGCCGACGTGAATGCTCCCTTCTCATGTCCGAAAAGTTCGCTCTCAATCAGTTCCGACGGAATAGCCGCGCAGTTCACCTCAATGAATGGTTTGTTTGCCCTGGCACTTCTGGCGTATATCTGATGAGCAACGACCTCCTTACCAGTTCCGTTCTCTCCTGTGATGAGAATTCTGGCGTCTGTCGGTGCCACTCTGTCGATCAACGCGCGAAGATGGTTGATCTGTTCGCTCTGACCTACCATCTCACGGTCGTCCACCACACCACCAGTTGCTTTTTTCACACCGTTTGAAATGGCGGCACGAAGATTGCTACTTTCTGTGCTGTTGCTCGACATCGCCTCTTTCACCGCCTGAAGCAGACGATTAAGGTTCATCGGCTTCTCAATGAAGTCGAAGGCTCCGTTTCTCATACATTGTACGGCAGTCTCAATAGTGCCGTGTCCTGAAATCAAAATCATTTTTGTAGACGGCTGCAACTGACGCATTTTGGCTAGTAGTTCGATTCCATCCATCTTCGGCATCTTGATGTCCGAAAACACAAGGTCGAACTGCTCTTTTTCAGCCTCCTTCAATCCAGTTTCTCCGTCTTCTGCGAGAGTCACCACGTGTCCTTCAAATTCAAGAACTTCCTTCATTGAATTTCGGATACTCCTCTCGTCGTCAACTACTAATATTTTCGCCATCCTATATTAAATCCTTATTTGCGTGTTGATTGTCTAGTGTGTTTCTCATGATTGGCAACATTATCACTTCTTCTTTTTGCCCGACAATTCGTATTTTGTCCCTGTGATGCTTTCTAGAGACGCTACGGCTTTTCCCATCTTTAGGCTTGCCTCGACATACACTGGGTAATGATTGTCGTCGTCAGCCACGTAGACTTTCAAATCCTCGTCGTTCTTGAACAGATCTCCCTTGATAAGGGTAGGTACGAATACTGATGTCTTATATTTGCTTCCGTCTTTTAGTTTGACGGTCTCTTTTCCTGTAAACTTCAATCCGAGCTCATAGACGATATCTTCAAACAGAAGTGAGAATGCGGCAACGTCTCCTCTCGACATTGACGCTACGTCTAAATTACGGATCTTGTAGCAAGTGGCCACCAAATCGCATGCCTTCTTGCTGATGTTAAACTCAGTTCTGGAAGTGCCTTTCCTCTTGATGTATTCGAAATTCACATGCAAGCTGTCGTTTTTTCCATTGTCTGTATAAAGATAAGTGGAATAGCTCCAATAGCTGTCTTCATGTTTGCCATCGTGATAGTAGACAGGTAGAAGAGTCTTCTTGCTGATGTAAGACGTGAATGTGTCCCTCACCACATAGAATCTCTCAAACATTCCCTGGGTGTAGCCATCTACCGTAAGTTTATAGCAGTCTTCTCCTCTGACTACAGCCTCTCCAACTTCAAAATTCACCTTTCCAGCCTTCATCGAAATGAATCCAAGATTGAAATAGACACCGTAAGTCGCTTTTTCTCCAACCTTGAACACGGGCGTGTCCACATACGAGACCTGCGAAATGATGTTCCCTGCCGACAACACCATCGCTATAATCAATGTGATAATGTGTTTTATGTTCATGGTCTTAGTGTGTTTTATCAATTATACAATTAAAATTCTCGTAGAGACGCACGGACGTGCGTGTCATTTGGACGTGCATCATAATATCGTGTAATAATTATAATCGACGTGCGTGTCATTCACATTTTCGGCCGATCTTTTTTTATGTCGACCTACATTTGGAACAGTAGTGTCTCTACATATCAATCATTATGGATACGTTTGAAGATTCGCTCTGTACGGAGTCTGTTGAAGAACCCTTCTTTGTCGTCATCTAGAGAAAGCCAGATGAAAATTGGTTTTCCTACGATATGGTCTTCTGGAACGAATCCCCAATATCTGGAATCGGCAGAGTTATGTCTGTTGTCTCCCATCATCCAGTAGTAGTCCATTTTGAATGTGTATTTGCTGGCGGCTTCTCCATTTATTTTTATGTTGTCGCCAGAGTATTCTAGTTTATTACCCTCATAATTTCTGATTATTTGGGCATACAAATCAATATTGTCAGTGTTAAGGTCGACAGTTTCTCCCTTGGCTGGAATATGAATCGGTCCGTAGTTGTCTCGAGTCCATTGGTTGTCCGCTTTTGTCTGCGGATATGTGCGGCCTCCGAATCTTTCGTCCTCAAGCTTGATGCTCACCACGTCGTTACGCTTCTCCAGCTGGCTTTTCATTGCAGCGGTCAAAGGCAATTTGTAGACGAAGTTGTAGGTGCCATCTCCGTTTGGCTGATACTGCAACATTCGTTTCCAGTCTGTCGACACCATCGAGTATTCGTAGTCAGACTTGCTGACTCCAAGCGACTGGAATGTTTTTTCGGTGAACGCATTGGTTGTCTCAACAAAGTAGTTGAACTGGATATGTTCGGGAGCCTCAACCAACTGTCCGTTGATATACAGGTTTCTGTCTGAGATCAACAGGTTGTCTCCTGGCAGACCTACACATCTTTTCACATAATTCTCACGTCTGTCCACTGGTCTCCAAACTATCTCTCCAAATGTTTCCTTGTCGTTCCACACTTTGTCGCGTCCGTAAGTAGACGTAAGTGTGTAATAGTCAGGGTTCTGCACTTTCATAGCGACGGTATCGCCGGCAGGGAAGTTGAACACCACGATGTCGTATAGCTTCACATCCTCGAATCCGGCCAAACGTTTGTATTCCCACTGTGGATTCTCAACATACGATTTGCAGTTGAAAATCGGAAGCGTATGCTGTGCCAACGGGAATGAAAGCGGAGTCATCGGCGAACGTGGACCATAATTGCACTTGCTGACAAAAAGATAGTCGCCCACCAACAATGATTTCTCCAATGACGACGAAGGAATCACATAGTTCTGGAACAAGTAGAGATTGATGAAATAGACAACGACCAACGCAAAAATGATCGCGTCTACCCAGCTTCCTACCGTCTTTACAATCGGATTTTCCGATTTCTTCCACCAATCCCATGCCACATAGCGAGTGACATAGACATCAAGGAAGAAAAGCAAGAAAAGAAGCGACAGAGGATTGCCCGTCCAAATTGTGAACAATATCACAATCACGGCAAGAATACCAAATTTGACAAAGTCACCTTTCTCTGTATCCTTGAAACGTTCAGCCAAAGTGCCTGTCTTCTTTCCGATATAGTCGTCCTTCTTTTTTGAAGACACCAAAACTTTATTTGATGATCCTAACCCAAACATTTATTCCAATTAGAATTTAAACATATCTTCTGTAGTGTAGAAACCCTTCTTTCCAGCTGTGAACTCAGCGGCAAGGACAGCACCTAATGCGAATCCCTCACGGCTTTTTGCGTCGTGAGTGATCTCAATTGAATCGACACCCGACTCGTATCGGATAGTGTGGATTCCTGGCACCTCACCTTCACGGATTGACTTGATCGCGATATCCGAAGAAGAATTCTCCACCTCTTTTGACCATCCGCTCTTTCTGTCGAGGTTGTCGATAATGCCTTCAGCAAGAGTGATTGCTGTGCCGCTTGGAGCGTCAAGCTTATGGATATGGTGAACCTCCGTCATCTCAACATTATATTGAGAGAATCCGTTCATGATCTTAGCCAGATATTTGTTGACAGCCATGAAAATATTCACACCTACGGAGTAGTTGGAGCTCCAGAAAAGAGTGCCGTTTTTCTTAGCCATTGTAGCCTTTACCTCATCGATCTGCTTAGTCCAGCCAGTGGTGCCGCAAACGACAGGCACACCAGCGTCGAAACAAGCGTTGATATTATCGATGGCAGTTGTAGGGACAGTGAATTCGATAGCGACGTCGGCACTTTTGAACGCGTCGCTTTTCAAATCTTCACGGTTGTCAATATCAATGATAGATACGATTTCATGACCTCTTTCTCTCGCAATTTTTTCAATCATGTGGCCCATTTTACCGTAGCCTATAAGCGCTATTTTCATATTTGTCTACTTTTACACTTTACAATATTTTGGCAAATATATTCATTTTTTTGGACAATCTTTATATAAAATGCTAAATTAAGGATGCGAAATGTTAAATATAACATTTATTAAGAAGCTGATTGTTTTGGACGTTAGTCTTTATCTTTGCATCGGAGGAAAACATTTCCTTCCTACAAACTGAAATCAAAAAATATCTTCTTTTTGAAAGCAAGAGCATACAGTTTAGGATCTGCCATACGTCACCCCAAAACCGCATGCTCATATCATTAACTAATTTTAGAAATTTTACAGAGATTTCACCTCTTCAATATTTATTTTCAAGCGAAATGCGATCTCTTCATCACTCATTCCACTCTCCCTTAACAATTTTATATTTTTTGAGCGTTCCTCTGCTATTCCCTCAGCTTTTCCTTTTTCTATTCCCTCTGCCATGCCCTCTTTTTTTGCGTAGCTTATTTGGTTGACATAGTCACGGTACGCTTTTAGACTACGTTCATATTTGTTGCGTTCTTCAAAAGAAAGCATAGAACAATTAGAGAGATCCCACAACCTCTTGAACACCTCTTTGTCTTTGAATTCTATATTTCCCATACGCTCCATATTTTTCAGATTGTAGATCCATTCCTCAAAATGGTCTGCACATCCATTGTTTGACTTTTTGAACTTTGGCAATTGTATAAAATAGCCACGTATTTTATCGCTGATCGTCTTGTTTGTTTTTGGGTTCATCAATCTCATTTCACAAAGCACATCCTTATTGTCGTTGTTGTCGAACAAATTGAAATGCGTTATGAACACTCCAATGACTGCGTTGATTCCGTACTCCCACTCCTCTCCTTTTTCTCCTTGCATAGAGATCGCTCTTGAAAGATAAAACAATGCTCTCTCCACAAAGTAATCTTGTCTCTTGTTCTGCATTTCGATAATGACGTGCTTGCCATTGTCTAACTTGCAAAACAAGTCAAAAATTATAGATCTTCTGTCATTCTCTTCCGGCACGAGTTCCTTGTTCTCATACGTCAGGTCAACAATAGGTGCCTCTGTGTCTACAAAAGAGTTAAGAAAATCCATCAACAGGATTTTATCACCAAAAATTCTCTTGAATCCTTCGTCACAAAACGGATTCAGCATAACAGCTTTCTCTTCTTTCTCCATTTTTTGAACTGTTACTATTTCTTGTTTTTGAAAATTATATCTTGCCAAAACTTAGGCAACGGTTTATAATTGTTTTATTTGCGACAAAGATAACTCTAATTTTTATTTGCAACAACAGAATGATATTTTTTTGTTGGATTTATAGGTTATGAATAAAAATCCCGCAGACGCTTGGCATCCACGGGATTATTCTTAATTACGCATTTCGCATTTATAATTCCGCTTTTATCATTTCACCATCACCTTCTCCGCTTCATTTCCACATCTCACCACATAGAATCCTTTCTCTACCGGAATCTTTGTGACTGCGGATTTGATGGCTCCGTTTGTCACCATCTGTCCTTTGATGTTGTAGACGGAATACATCGATGATGATGCCGACAAAGATACTATGATAATTTCTCCGTTTGCAGAATACACCAGCGTCGGCTCTGATGCGATATCGTCGGCTGTTGTCTCACCAGACATCGGAACCGCAGTGAATGGCACGGATAAGATTCTCCATTCCCTATGTGCGTTTCCTCCCGTCGCACTGGCTTGCCATAATCCCACTTTTGTGCCAATCTCCAAATGCTCTCCTTCAAGATCAAGAAGCTTGCCACTCGACGCTGATGTCACCTTATAGCTGTTGTCGCCGATATTCTCCACCTTAAACTGCTGGCCTTTGTTTGACGGATCAAGCGGTGTGGCTACCAAGTAGTATGAACCGTCGTCGGTCAACGCTAATTTCTTGCCATTCAGTATTGTGTATATATTATATGTGTCGTCCGACAGCTTGTTGAAATACCAGCGTTGCATAGAGTCTGCCACACATAATGAGCTTAGCTGCAATGATCCTCCGTTAAGTGTCAACGGCGAAGTGCTTGCTCTTGGCACAAACATATATGGCATTCCTTCTGTAAAATATTCCACTCCTTTGCCAGCGTCTGTTGAGAAAATCATTGTGGATATCTCCTGTCCGCCCATAGTATAGTTTGCAATTCCGTCGACAACCTCAACATCGGCCATACGCTTGCAGTTCAAATTCGAGTTTGTGACATACAATTCCGCAAGGTTGTCCACCTGCTTCAACGGAGTCAAATCAATGCTTATATTTTTTTCATCAGTGGATGTGTTGAGCATCACCACCACCACTTTATCGCCAGTCGGACTGACAGCCGCAAGGATATCATTGCGTCCTGTTCCAAGCATCGTATATCCCTGACGGATAAAACGAGTGACTTGCATACGGACGTAGAAATTCTTCACTATGTTATATGTCTGATTGTTGAAATTTCCTCTCACAAGACACCACTGGTCGTTGTTCTCCTCCACAAACTGCCAATCGATCCACGCTTGCGGCTGGAGATAGTTGAGGTCGTCGAACATACGTTGTGCCATAGATAAGTTGCCAGCCAAACCCGTGCCTCCAGCTCCTGTCTCCGACATCCAGAATGGCAGACGTGTCTCTGTGACCAAATCCTTCAAATTGGCTTTGTCTCGTATATCGCCTCCGTAGGTGTGCACATTAAACTGTCCCAGCATAGGGACGATATCACCCTCTTTCACAAACAGCTGCAATTCACCGATTGCGGTAGACACACTCGTTTCGTCGGATGCGGAAAGCACCGTCTTCAGACCGGAATTCTTCAGCTTCGGATAGATCACGCGTATGAGTTTCACCTGTGATGCCGGGTCGAAATGGCATCCCTCCTGTCCGCCGTTCGCACCCCAGTAGTTTGTGTTAGGCTCATTGAATGGGTCCAAAGTTTTGAACTCGATTCCATATTCTTCTTTATAATGTTTGCAGACGTCGATCAGATAATCCGAGAATTTTCCATAATACTCTGGTTTCAAATTATCCTTACCAGCATCTTTGTTGCCGGAAGAACAACCACTATATGTCATCCAATAAGGAGCGGAGTTGGAGAAGGCTTCAAAGATGGCATCCTTGCGCGCGTCTCTCAGTTTCAGCATCACTTTTCGTTGAGCGGCATCGGCATTCCAATCATAATTCGAGTTTTCACTTGCCTTGAATCCCTCCATCTCAGCACGTTTGCCTTTTCCATTGCACATGTGTCCGTTGTAGTGCGACGGAGCATCTCCTCCACCGATATTGTAACGGAAGATATTGTAGTTCAGTTTGTCTTCCGACGTGAGCATATCCACCAGGTCGTCGATCTTATTCTCAGTCCATTTGCCACACATGTTAGCCCACCAGCAAAGAGAGACTCCCCATCCCTCCATCGTCTGCTGTCGAGCGGCAGGATTGATGCGGACGGTGCTTGTCGACGATGGTTCGTATTTGCTCATAAGGTTGCTATACTCAGATTCTGTGATATTGACCACAGAGCCATGCCTCATCACCGATGGCAAAGAGTATTGCGACGATGATGGTTGGGTGAAGACACCGGAAGAGAGGTCGGTTGTGATCAACGGATAGTATCCCTTTCCTCCAAAATCATCAATGAAAAGACACCATTTATTTTCCCCATTAAACTTGAAGCAAGTTGGACCCTCCACGTAGGCGATCTGACTCATTTGAGTGTTAACCTCCGTCCACTGGCCAAGAAGCGACGTCGCCTTCTCCATAATTATATATTTGCCAGACGACGGCATTCCCTGTTTATGGGCTTCAGTAGCCTCATTCTTTTTGAAACGGTAGTATGTGTCGCCCACTTTGATCACAGTGGCGTCGATCACACTGATTGTACGGTTTTGAGGATTTTTCAGCTCTATCCACACTTTAGCGTCAGAGAAAGTTTTGAAATCCTTTGTTGTGCAATAGTAGACGCGATGTGTATTGTCGTTGTTGGGAACAGATTGAGAAGACGGAATTTTTGAAGACCAGAACACAATATATTCACCCGACTCTTCATTATATACAGCTTCAGGAGCCCAAGTGCATCCCGCGCCATCTGGAGCCACCCTGCACATACGTTGTTCGGACCAGTTGATGAGGTCGGACGACTCCCACACCATTATGGATTTGCTGCCTTTTGTCTGAGCGGCAGTCCAGTCGCCATTGCCATTGATTTTCAAGTCGGTGGCAATGACAAAGAATTTTGACCCGTCGGCAGAACGCATGATGAATGGATCACGTAAGCCTTTCTCGCCCAACGTAGAAGTGAGAACTGGGTTGCCACCATTTATATCCTTCCAATTCAGTCCATCACGGCTGACAGCAAAATATATCTGTTCGCCCTGGGCCGACCCCTCGCCTTTGAAGTAGGCGAACAAGTAAGCAGTAAAGTCTTTTTCTGCCGCAAATGAGATTGCGGACGTCGCCATCAATAGGATTGATAGTAATAATTGTCGTATCATAATGTAATATATTTTTTTCTTGTCAAAATATAATGTGTTGGTAAAGAATTGATTGAATTGCTACAAAAATAATAAATTAGAGAAAAAAACAAGGGTTGGAAATATTTTTTTGAGAGAAAAGGAGAAAATGAGAAAGGAGAAATGGAAAATGTTAAACCATTCGTGTTTTAAATAATTTTTATAATTGCATGTTAGATTCGATGCAATTATGTTCGACAAACAAAAGTTTTTTACCGACTAATAGGTATTCTTCCCAAAAATCAACTAAATTTGTCACTATAACTAAAAGTTAAAGATGAAAAGTAAATTTTTGAAATATGCACGTGTGGTTTGTGCTGTGGTGATGATGCTTTCAATTGTCACTCTTTTCTGCGACACCACAGGCATCGCAAGACACTATTTGGGTTGGACTGTCGACATCCAATTCCTTCCATCCATTTCCGCTGGTTTGATCGCCGCATTCGTGTCGACGTTGGTGGTGACCAAATTGTTCGGACGTATCTACTGTTCAGTGATCTGTCCGCTTGGTATTTTCCAGGATATAGTCGCTCGTCTGGGCAGACTGACAAAAAAGCAGAAAGTCAAATATTCATATAGCGACGAGAAGCTTTGGATGCGTTTGATTATAGCTGTTTTGTTTATCGCATCTTATTTGCTTTGTGCATATCCAATCGTTGGTTTGCTTGAGCCATACAGCATTTTCGGACGTATGGCGACGACACTTCTGGCTCCTGTCGGCAGATTCATAGCAGAATATCTTGCAGCGTCGTCGGAGGCGGCCGGCGATTACACATTTGCCATGCCAGCCGCGTTAAACTACTCTTACGTGATGCTGGGAGTCGCTCTATTCTCACTTGTGTTTATCGCTATTCTCGCATTCCGTGGCGGACGTACATATTGTAATACAATCTGTCCTGTGGGCACAATTCTTTCCATCTTTGCTGAGAATTCGGTGATGAAACCGGTCGTCGACCACGACAAATGTGTGAAGTGCGGACTTTGCGCAAAAAAATGTAAGGCTTCATGTATCGACGCTAAAAATGGAATTGTGGATTCGTCGAGATGTGTCGACTGTA
Organism: Bacteroidales bacterium UBA3844; assembly: GCA_002392915.1. GTDB lineage: Bacteria > Bacteroidota > Bacteroidia > Bacteroidales > Paludibacteraceae > UBA1723. The sequence goes on from DGHQ01000024.1 coordinate 179,819, forward strand.
TGAACTGTATCTCCGTATGCCACAAGGGAGCTATCTCATTCTCGACTTCGTCAGACAAAGACAAGACCCCTAATATAATAAAGAGAATAAAGGAGCATTTCGGAAAGGCAAAGAAAGACGAGAATGCTCCCGTCGCAACGGATGAATCAAAACGAGCATTCCTTACTGTTGGAAGTCTTGTGGTGGGCAGTGCCATGACCAAGAGTATGGCAAAGACATTCGACGGTGGATTGGCTGAAATCACAGAGAAGAAGGAGCCACAGCGTAACGACAGGATTACTCCTCCTGGAAGTAAATCATACAAGCATATTGAAGAGGTGTGCACTTCATGTGGACTTTGCATCACAGCTTGCCCTAACGAAGTGCTTCGTCCAAGCGAGAGCCTCGACTCCTTGCTTACCCCAGTGATGAGTTTTGAAAAAGGCTATTGCCGACCTGAGTGTAAACGATGCAGCGATGTCTGCCCGACAGGAGCCATCTCACTTGCAGACCTTGCAGAGAAGAGTGCCACCCATGTCGGACATGCAGTGCTTATCGCAGACAACTGTATATCAATGAAAAAAGGAGTGTCGTGTGGCAATTGTGCCCGCCATTGTCCGGCAGGAGCAATTACAATGGCTCCGACAGTCAATGGAGACGAAACGTCGCCTAAAATGCCAGTGATCGACTCACAAAGATGTATAGGATGTGGAGCTTGTGAAAACCTTTGCCCTTCGTCGCCATACAGTGCGATATACGTGGAGGGACATCGTGTACACAGAATCGACTAAATGACGGAATATTCCCCTATTTGTAAACAGAAAAAGACAACACAACATATGGATCGCAGAGATTTTCTAAAACGCTTGTCTGCAGCCACCGCCACTATGGGACTGGCTGCATGTACTTCTGATGAAAAGACGAAGGAGATAATCGGGACTGAAAGCAAGAAGCCTAATGGTGAAATGACATACCGCACGGTGCCGACATCCGGCGACAAAGTGTCGTTGCTCGGCTATGGTTGTATGCGTCTGCCTACAGTGCAGCACGGAAGCGCGAGAGAGCAGAAAGATATTGAAATCGATCAGGAAGAGTTGAACGCTCATGTGGATTATGCAATTGCACACGGCATCAACTATTTCGACACATCCCCTGTGTATTGCCAGGGAAGAAGCGAGCACCATATGGGTATCGCCCTAAAACGTATACCAAGAGACAAATATTTTATCGCCACCAAACTTTCGAATTTTGCACAGGAATTCTGGAGCAGAGAAGCGTCGATAAAAATGTACCACAACTCCTTTAAGGAGCTTCAAGTGGACACTATCGACTATATGCTTCTACACTCTATCGGCGGCACAAACGGAGAATATAATTCCACTCAGACATTCGAGAAGAGATATATCGAAAACGGAATCCTCGATTTCCTTTTGGAGGAGAGAGCCAAAGGTAAAATCCGTCATCTCGGATTCTCCTATCATGGAGATATAGCTATATTCGACCGTGCTCTTGCCATGCACGGCAAATGCAAATGGGATTTCGTGCAGATTCAGATGAACTACGTCGACTGGCTACACGCTAAGGAGGTGAACCCGGCAAACACAAACGCCGAGTATCTCTATGCCGAATTGGAAAAACGCAACATTCCCGCTATCATCATGGAGCCGTTGCTTGGCGGACGTCTGGCAAGCACCTTGAGTTTTATAGCGGCCAAACTGAAAGCACGTCGTCCAGAAGACTCTATCGCCAAATGGGCTTTGCGTTATCTTGGTTCATTCCCTAACGTGCTTACAGTGTTGAGCGGAATGACATATATGGAGAATGTAAAAGAAAATATTGATACATATTCACCTGTAGAGCCATGCACAGAAGAGGAATTAGCCTTGCTTGAAGAGGTGGCACAGGCTATGTTGAGATACCCAAGTGTACCGTGCACAGGATGTCAATACTGTATGCCATGTCCTTACGGTATCAATATCCCTGGCATATTCCAACACTACAACAAGTGTATCAACGAGGGCAATGTCTCGATTAGCAGTCAAGATGAGAACTATGCCGAGGCTCGACGCGCATTCCTGATGGGTTACGACCGTGCGGTGCCAAAATTGCGTCAGGCAGACCACTGCATTGGATGCGGAATGTGTAAGAGCCATTGTCCGCAGAATATCGACATTCCTAAAGAGATGCAGAGAATAGACAAGTATGTGGAGAGCTTGAAACAATCGATGGACTGATTTTAGATCAGAGCCTAAAAAGGATTGCAAATGGCGGTAGCCCTTGCCCTGCCACCACCGCAAGCCCGTAAGAGCGATAGGAAAAAGTTGAGAGCTTAGAGAGGATTATGGATAAATTGATAATAGAGACTACATCAGGCGAAACCATCACAGCTAATGAAATGGGTATCAAAGCCCTACGTCGCATATATAAAGAAAATCGCGAAATATTGCGTGGGGCGACGGTGACCGACATCATCATCGGCAAAGGAGCTGCATGTTTTCTGATTGCTGGAGGAATACGACACTTGAATGTGGATGTGATCAGTAGAGCCGGGCTCGACATGTTGCAGAAGGCTGACATCCCCGTCTGCCCGAAACAGATTGTGCCAATGATTATCAATCGCAAGAATGACGGTCAGTGTCCGATAGAGAATCTTCTTCGTGAGACGTTCGAGGCGGAAGAAGGAATCAAGAAGATAAGTGCGTTCTTCAACGACGAATATTCGGTGTGAAAAATCCACATCAATAATTAAAGGGCAATATCAACATTGATATTTAATAAAAAAGAGAGGACAAATCAAAATGATATGCCCTCTCTTTTGCTTGATATTATTTCTACGCGAATAATTACTCTAAAATCATCACCCAACCGTGTTTGTCTTCAATCTCACCATACTGGATTCCACGGATTGTCTTGTAAAGCTTCTCGCTGATTGGACCAGGAGTTCCATTCTTTGCAATGACATAGCTCTTGCCAGCATCCGGATCATCAATACGTGAGATAGGGCTGATAACGGCAGCCGTACCACATGCTCCAGCCTCCTCCATTGTCTCAAGTTCCTCAATTGGAACTGGTCTCTGCTCAACGTTCAAGCCAAGGTCGCGAGCAATCTGCATCAAACTGTTGTTAGTGATTGATGGAAGGATTGAAGTTGATTTTGGAGTGATGTAAGTATTGTTCTTGATACCGAAGAAGTTTGCGGCACCAGCCTCATCAATATACTTCTTCTCCTTTGCGTCAAGATAGAACTCACAAGAGTAACCAAGATCGTGAGCGTTCTTGTTTGCCAAAAGGCTAGCGGCATAGTTACCACCTACTTTATATATACCTGTTCCAAGAGGAGCGGAACGGTCGTACTTACGAGTCACAACATAAGGAGTAGTTGCAAATCCACCCTTGAAGTATGGACCTACAGGTGTAACGAACATCATACATAGGTACTCTGTTGCAGGACGTACACCTACCTGTGCGCCGATACCGATGAACAACGGACGGATATACAAAGATGCACCGCTCTCATATGGTGGAATGAAACGCTCGTTAAGCTTGACCACTTTCTTAACCATCTCAAGGAATGTTTCTGTAGGAAGCTCAGGCATCAATATTCCACGACAAGTATGCTGAAGACGCTCTGCGTTTGCCTGTGGGCGGAAGACTCGGATCTTTCCATCTTTGCATCTGTAAGCCTTCAAACCTTCAAATGCTTCCTGTCCATAGTGAAGACATGTAGCAGCCATGTGGATGTTCAATGTCTCCTCTGAACTAACTTCGATCTCGCCCCATTTGCCATCTCTCCAATAGCAACGAACGTTGTAATCCGTCTTTCTATAGCCAAATCCCAAATTTGACCAATCAAGTGTATCAGCCATAATAACTAATTTTATGATTTCTTTACTTAGCACAAAAGTAACGACTTTTTCAGTATGTTATTTTCAAAAAGAGCAATTTTTATTAATTTTTTTAAGTATTTAGCTTCATTTTCAGACGCTACTATCCTTACCAACTACCTGAGCAAACAAGGTTTTCAATAATGGCTCATTTTTGGAGACCATACTTTTGTTCATTCCTTTTAAAGAGATACTTGAGAGAGATAGATTGATATTCTTTTCCCTCTCTCGCAACCAAGTTGCATTTCCATCAACCAAACAAATCCTCCGCTGTCACTTCGTTCTGAGCCACCGATGAATATGCACTACGTTTGAGTCCATAGGTGGTTACAAAAATTGTATGAAGAGCTTTGTTAGTCTTGGTTGTATTACGAAAAATCTCGCGTCGATTTATAATATGATTGGCATACACCTCTGTCACGGAGAATTGTGCGTTGGAATACTTCATTTCACAAAGATCAATTATAGAATCGGCGCGATCAATAACCAAATCAATTTGTGCTCCTTCTTGTTTTGTTCCGTCATCTAAAGTCTTTGCTTGAACTTGCCATGAATTGACATTTGTGGACACTCCTCCTATTCCTAACTTTTGCTTTATTTGATTGATATGGAGCAAGCATACCTGTTCGAAAGCGTATCCTGTCCAGGCAGTATAAGAGTGGCTGTCGTAATAATTCTGCCAGTAATGCTCATCCTGGCTCACGTTTCCATCAACAAATTTCAAATAGAAAAGAGAAAAAAGATCAGTGAGCTGGTATATGAAATCACGCTCTTTTTTCCCAAATGACGAATATTTCTTTATGAAGCTACACATACGAAGATTTTCCAGTATAGTGGTCAATTCCCCTCCGTCCGACATTTTTAATGCATTCTTAATATCCTGACGTGTCATTCCTTGTCCTTTTTTTGCAAGCAATTCCACAACTTTTCTATATTTCTGCGAATCAATAAATAACGATCGAAATAAGAATGTAAATTCGTTTCTCAACTGACCACTTGCAGAGAAAAAAAGATTGTCAACATTAGTTGCGAATGGTAGTCTGCCGTCAAGAAGGCTAAGATAGAAAGGCACGCCGCCAAACACCATGTAACACTCCAAGATTTGATGACGATTCCATATTATATTTTTGGACTTTAAGAAAGTCTCTGTCTCTCCTAAAGTGAATGGTTGGAGACATATCTGATGGTTGATCCTGTTGTGAAGACCTCCTTTGTCTCCAATCAGTTTGTTAAGCATCCAAGTTGTTGCTGAACCACAGACTATCAGTTTCAAACGATTACATGTAGATCCCCAAGAATTCCAAAAATAATCCAGTGATCTTAGGAAATTGCTCTTTGGCGTGTCCAACCATGGCAATTCGTCAATAAAAACTATAAGCTTCTGTTGTTTTGAAGACTCCAAAAGATGTTTCAACTGGTCGAAAGCATCCAACCAATTATTTGCCAATGGATAGCAAGCATCAGAATACTCATTTAGAGCCTTATTGAAATTTCTAAGTTGCTCTTGTTTTGACCCATCCAACATGCCTGTGATATAGAAAGCAAAATTGCTCTCAAAATATTCTTTTATAAGAAATGTTTTGCCGATACGTCGTCTGCCATACACTGCGACGAACTCTGGCACAACAGATTCGTAAATATCTTTGAATAGTTGTTTCTCCTTATGTCTTCCTATAATGTTCTGTCCCATAAGCAAATATATGTTTCTTGACTTTGCAAAGATAAGAATTTTCATTCAAATACCTCCTCCTTAACCTGTTTTTTAAACCACTTACGGAGAATCTATTTTTGAATACCTCCTCCGTAACCCGTTTTTTTGACCACTTACGGAGAATCTATTTTAGAATGCCTCCTCCGTAACCCGTTTTTTGACCACTTACGGAGACTGAATTTCAAAATATCTCCTCCGTCCCCTCCTCTCGCAACCAAGTTGCATTCCATATTCCATACTTTTGCACCATAATCAAATTCTAAAGTGTAATAAAAATAAGTGCATTATGATTTGGGATGTTCTTTCGCCTCTTTACGACTTTTTTGAAACAATCTACAACGGCAAATGCTTCAAGGGCATTGCGGAAGAAATTAAAAATCACGTCGGTAAAGATGACGTGGTGCTTGAATGCGCCTGCGGCACAGGCCTGCTGACTCTGCCTATGGCTCAAATTTGTAAAGAGATTGTCGCTACTGATTATTCAGACGGGATGCTGGAACAGACTCAGAAAAAAATCGCCGGCTATCCCAATGTCACGGTTCAAAAAGCCAGTATTCTGGATATTCCGTTCGAGGACAACAAATTCGACGTTGTCGTGGCAGCTAACGTGATTCACCTGCTGGATGAACCAGAAAAGGCTCTCGCTGAAATGAAAAGAGTGTGCAAGCCAGGTGGAAAACTAATCATTCCTACTTATATTAATAAGGAGAGCAAGAATTCAATGGTGGCAGCCAAACTGCTTTCTATGTTTGGCGTGGATTTCAAACGCCAATTCAGTTTAGAGTCGTACAAGGAGTTTTTCGCCAATCATCACGTCGACGTGAAAGAATACCGCATCGTCGACGGAAGGATGCCATGTGCGTTTGCGATAAGCCCAAGCCCCCTAACCCCCTAAAGGGGGAAATTGTAACCTAAAATATATTTTATAAATTTGCGATATGAATAGTGCAGATCCTGTATATTACGAAGAATTGAAATTGCGAGCAAGACATAATCGCAATAATCCAACAGAAGCAGAATCTTATTTATGGGAGATGCTTCGTGATAAAAAAATGGACGGATACAAATTCCGTCGTCAGCATATTATCGGCAAATATATTGTCGATTTCATTTGCTTAAGTAAATCTCTTATTGTTGAGGTCGACGGTGGGTATCATGATTCACCAGATCAACAATATGATGATTCTGTCCGTACCGCTTTCCTTGAAGGACATGGTTATAAAGTCATAAGATTTAGAAATGAGGATGTTATTGCAAACACAGATTTTGTCCTCCAATCAATAAAGACAAATCTCTTCAAATAAATTTTTATAATTTTGCACAAATAATATCCTACAAAATGGAAGAAACAACAAATAATAATAGATCTCAAACTCCCCCTTTAGGGGGCAGGGGGGCTACAACTCCCCCTTCAGGGGACCAGGGGGCTGCTTTTGCACTTTCTCCCCTTATTCTCTTTTTTATATGCTACGTCGGCGGCAGCATAGCGTTGCACGATTTCTATGCGATTCCCATCATTGTGGCTTTCGTGGTGACATGCCTTTATGCGCTATTTATCTTCCGCAACGACACTTTCAACAATCGTGTGATGGCATTCGGACGTGGGGCCGGCAACGAGAACATCATGTATATGGTGTTGATATTCATTCTTGCCGGTGGTTTCGCTTCCCTTGCCAAAAGTATAGGTGCAGTCGACGCTACTGTCAATATGTGCCTGTATTTTCTCCCCACCGCACTTCTGCTGCCAGGATTGTTTATCGCCACATGCCTTGTGTCGATGAGTATCGGCACATCAGTAGGCTCGATTGCGGCTCTGGTGCCATTGGCTGCCGGACTTGCTGACCAGACAGGCAACAGTGTGGCACTCTACACCGCCTGCATCGTTGGAGGTGCCTTCTTCGGAGATAATCTTTCCTTCATCAGCGACACCACCATCGTCGCCACTCGTACACAGGGAATAGCCATGCATGAAAAATTCAAGGCAAACATCAGGATTGCCCTTCCAGCAGCGTTGATCGCCATGGTTGTCTACGTGGTGATGGGATTCGGGTCAAACGTGAGCCACTCCGTTGAAGCTCCGGATTTCATACGAGTGCTGCCATATATAGTGGTGCTTGTGACCGCCATTTGCGGAATCAACGTCATCATTGTGCTTGCGATAGGAATCATTCTTTGCACTATCCTTTCCCTTTGCCTTGACGGTGCCGCATTCACCACAATCATGCAATCCATCGACGGCGGAGTGAAGGGCATGAGTGAACTGATTATTGTGACATTGCTTGCTGGCGGATTGATGGAGTTGATCCGTATCAACGGGGGTATCGACATCCTCATGAATGCCATCAAAAGCAGAGTCACCAAACGTCGTGGAGCGGAACTTAGCATCGGAGCTCTCGTGGTAGCCGCCGATATCTGCACAGCCAACAACACTATTGCCATCCTCACAGTAAGCAGTCTGGCAAAAGAGATTTCCCAACGATTCAACATTCCAGCACGCCGCGTGGCAAGTCTGCTCGACACGTGGAGCTGCGTAGCACAATCAATAATTCCGTATGGAGCCCAACTGCTCATCGCATCCGGGCTCGCCAGTATTGCTCCTACCGAGATTATAAGCCATCTCGTCTACCCATATATATTAGCGATCATCACACTTGGAGTAAGCGTTGTGAAGGGGAACGATTAAAGGTCAATCTCCAAAAAAGTGTCGAGTTGCCGCATTTTTATCTCCAAAAAAGTGTAATATTATTGTGGTTTTATCTCCAAAAAAGTGTAATTTTGCCTAAAATTCAATAATTTATGAAACGAGAGATATATAACGATTTACTACGCTGGAAAAACAATGAAGATAGAAAGCCTTTGATAATTCAAGGAGCTAGACAGGTTGGCAAAACATGGATGATGAAAGAATTTGGAGCACAGGAATACAAACATACTATTTATATCAACTGTGACGACGAACCTTTAATGCAAAATGTGTTTGAAAAGGATTATGATATGGAACGCATCCTTTTTGAAATACAAGTCATAAGTGGAATCAAGCCCGAACCTGAGAAAACTCTTATTATTTTAGACGAAATACAAGAAGTACCAAGAGGAATACATGCCTTAAAATATTTTTGTGAAAAGGCTCGTGAATACCACATAATGGTGGCAGGTTCTTTTTTAGGAATTGCACTACAAGAAGGGACGTCTTTCCCTGTTGGGAAAGTAGATTTATTATATATGTATCCGATGAATTTTTCCGAATTCATCAATGAAATCAATCCAACTCTTGGTGATTTATTAAAAAGCCAGAGATGGGACAGTATTGCTACTTTTCATGATAAATTAGTCGAGATTCTACGACTCTATTATTTTTTAGGAGGAATGCCAGAAGTAGTGCAATCATATATAAATAATAAAAATTTGGGTAAAGTTCGACAAAAACAAAAAAATATTCTAGCCACATACAGAAACGATTTTTCCAAACATAGCGGCAACAACGTTGCTATCAAGATAAGGCAAACATTTGACTCTATTCCATCACAATTGGCTAAAGAAAACAAAAAGTTTATCTTCAACGTCATAAAGAAAGGTGCTAGGGCAGCGGAGTATGAATTAGCCATACAATGGTTGATCGATTGTGGAATTGCATACAAAGTCAACAGAGTCAGAGAAATCCGTCAGCCTTTGAAATTCTATGAAGATCTTTCAGCATTCAAATTATTTCTTTTGGATTGCGGATTATTCGGATGTATGAACGAGACAGCTCCTGAAGACGTATTATTAAGCAATAACGCATTTGTAGAATACAAAGGTGCTTTTACCGAAATCTTTGTGATGCAACAATTAGTGTCTGAAGGTTACACACCATACTATTGGAGTAAAGAACAATCTGATGGAGAATTGGATTTTATAATACAAATGGACGGGGGAATAGTCCCAATTGAAGTGAAAGCCGAAGAAAATGTCAGATCAAAATCACTACATCAATTTATTAAAGAACATCCAGAATTTAAAGGCCTTAGATTTTCCATGAAAGGATTCCAAGAACAAGATTGGATGACAAACATTCCTTTGTACGCCATCAACCAATATATCAGAAGAAAGAGCAAGAATTGACGCACTAGATAAGAAACCAAGGGGGCATCATGTTCTTTCTGCAAAAATAAGATCGGACTGTCATAACATCTGTGGAGACGTCACATTGTGGCGTCTCTGCCCATTCTTCAAACAGTACAAAAAAATCCATTTTATAGAACATTGTTCCTATAATTTAACCCAATTATAAAATCATATTCTAATTTTTCAAATCTTCATAGTCAATCTTTCAAGTCGCCATACCTTTGCAATGCCAAAAGACAAGAAACAAAAACATTAGTATTAACGAAAAAATTAGAATATTATGGCACAGAAAAAACTTCATTTCGAGACACTACAACTTCATGTAGGACAGGAGAATCCAGATCCAGCAACAGGTTCACGCGCAGTACCTATCTACCAGACTGCTTCATATGTGTTCAACAATGCTCAGCACGCAGCAGACCGTTTCGGACTTCGTGACGCTGGAAACATTTACGGTCGTTTGACTAATACAACTCAGAGTGTTTTTGAAGAAAGAGTGGCAGCTCTTGAAGGTGGTGTTGCCGGACTTGCAGTAGCATCAGGAGCAGCAGCAATCACTTACGCTTTGCAGAATATCGCTCGTAACGGAGATCACATCATCGCAGCTGATAATCTTTACGGTGGTTCTTACAACCTTATCACACACACTCTTTCAACTCAGGGAGTAGACTACACAATCGTGGATTTCTCTAATTTTGATGCAATTGAGAAGGCAATCAAGCCAAACACAAAAGCTATCTACGCTGAGACTCTTGGAAATCCAAACAGTGATGTGCTTGACATCGACAAGGTGGCTGCTATCGCTCACAAGCACAACATTCCATTTATCGTCGACAATACATTCGGAACTCCATTCCTAATCCGCCCTATCGAGCACGGAGCAGATATCGTGGTTCACTCAGCAACTAAGTTCATCGGTGGTCACGGAACATCTCTTGGCGGAGTTATCGTAGACGGTGGTTCTTTCAACTGGAAGGCAAACGCAGACAAGTTCCCTACTCTTGCTAAACCAGATCCATCATACCATGGAGCAGTGTTCGCAGACGTTGCCGGAGCAGCCGCATTCGTGACTCGTATTCGTGCGGTGATCCTTCGTGACACAGGTGCTACACTTTCTCCATTCAACGCATTCATCCTTCTTCAGGGACTTGAGACTCTTTCATTGAGAGTAGAGCGCCACGTCGAGAACACGTTGAAAGTTGTAGATTTCCTTAACAACCATCCTAAGGTTTCTAAGGTCAACCACCCAGCTCTTTCAAGCCACAGAGACAATGCTCTTTACAAGAAGTATTTCCCTAACGGAGGAGCATCTATCTTCACATTCGAAATCAAGGGCGGACAGGATGAGGCATGGAAGTTTATCGACTCTCTAAAGATCTTCTCTCTTCTTGCAAACGTTGCTGACGTGAAGAGCCTTGTGATCCACCCATACACAACAACTCACTCTCAGTTGTCGCCAGAGGAGTTGCAGCAGCAGCACATCACACCGTCTACAATCAGATTGAGTATCGGAACTGAGCACATCGACGATATTCTTGACGACTTGAAGCAGGCGTTCGACAATATTTAATAACCAATGACGGAATGAGCCTTAGAGACGCGCATACTTGCGTCTCTACTGGTTCCCCGCCATAAAACATGAATGATTATGGCACAGATTGAAACATGGAAACCCCAGTATACGAAATATTTCGAAGCACTCAACCGTGGTTGGATTGTCCGCTTCTTCGACGAAAATACAATCGGGCCATCAGAAGTAGAACTTCTATCCAACCCTAAAAAAGAGATCCTCGACAAAGGAGGTCATTTGTTTTTTGCCACTGAAGACGGGATTGTACTTGGCTGTGTGGCTCTTCTGAAGCATGGAGAGACGGAATATGAAATCTCCAAACTTGCAGTGGATCCGTCAGCGCAGGGCAAAGGTGTCGCCAACCAATTGTTTGATGCAATATTCAGCTATGCGAAAACGAACAACATCAATAAACTAATTCTAGAGACCAACACTAAGTTAAAAGCAGCTATGGGTCTGTACAACAAGTATGGATTCAGTGAAGTGAAGGATTTCACTCCACACTACACAAGAGTCAACATCAAATTTGAGAAGCTTCTGAATTAAGATGCTATTTAAATTTATTTTGAGGATTATTAATGGCAGAACGCCCTAATCCTTCCTCTCTAGTATAAATTAACGTCAATTCGACAAAATATAAATTATTATAGTAGGAGAAAAAAAGATAGTTGGAGTATCATAAATGAGGATTCCAAAGGGTGGAACGCCCTTACCCTTCCTCTCTAGTGCGAGCCGTAGGCGAGCACATATACAAATAAGTTTTTAGATCTTGCTAAGTTTGAGTAAAGCACTACATATTTAATCACATAAAACTCATATATGGCACAAGATATGAGAATTAGAAAACCACATTTTCACCGCATTTTTTAACGGTGGGGAAAAAAAACGAAGTAATGCCATAATGTTTAACCAGATGGTGTGTCGAAAACGACACGCCATCTTTTTTGTATTAATTCTGTTCCATTGATTATTTCGGCAATTTAGCCAACATTGTTTTGAATCTGATTACACTATTTTCTAAGCGAATACGCTCTGTCCTACGAATTGTCTCTGATGGGATAGTAGACGCTGCTTGAATAAAAGCTGTTGCATCTTTACCTGTAATAATAGGTGTGTTACGTATTGGTTTTGCCATAATAAATTTACTATCCGTTTATAAAAAACGATCCTCGCATCAATTGCAAAAGGGAACTAACAAGACAAAAGTATGATTTTTTTTCATTAGCAAACAAGAATCAAATAAAAAAGCAGCAGAAGCACTGCCTCTACTGCTTTCCTTATTTACTTTGGATCTAGCAAATGTCCATCATCATAACGTTCATCAAAAAATTTTCCTTTCTTTGCATATAAGCATACGATAACACGTATGTACTTGTCGTTTATGTTATATGCCTTGACAAGCCAACTCTGATTATCTTTAGCAAAAAAGAATGCCTTATCTTTTCCTACTGACTTTGGACCATATAAAGCTGTCTTAGTAGAACCCCTTCCTCCTATATTCAACCAATACAAACGCATCCCAGTATTCGTACTCACATTTTTTGCCTGTGCCGCATAATCATTGGTTATCTGATTGATGTCTTCCTGAACGTTTGTTGATGCATACCACATTTCAAAACCATATCTATTGTCAATCACTGTGTCCTGTGGTCTCTCTATAGGAGTCATTGATGCTGTCCTACACTCACTGATACCAATGGAATCTTGCATAGACTTACTCATTGATGCATATAAGTCCTTTACTTCATCGTCATCATCCTTATCACAAGATGATGCTAAAATCGACATACTGATAACCGAAATTATCAATAAAATAGCCTTAAAACTTTTTTTCATATTTTTGCTTTTTGTTGATTGATTTTCGGCAAAAATAATGTTTTCAATGGCTCGCTATATACTATATACTATATTTTAATATTTTTGTAACAACTATATCTCTCTTCCTCTGCCGACGTCTACTCTCCCCTCAACTCCTTCAGTTTCTCAACCCAAATCCTTGCCGCACACTCCACCATACGTGGACATGGACGTTTGGCGTAGTATTCAGCAGTGCGAGCTTCAGGCACATGCGTCGTCGTCTTCTCTTTCAACTGTCCCAACAGATCGGCACACTTGATTGATCCGTTCTGCTCCTTAAACTTTGCAGCCAACTCCTGCACCACCTTATAATTGAAAGATTTTGTCGCAGCATCTTTCGGCTCTGTCTGTCCACACTCCAATCCAGCGAGGAGGAACATTCCGCTCGCGGCTCCACACGTCTCCCTCATTCTGCCTATTCCAGCACCAAACGACGCCGACATCCTCAATGCCTGCTCTTCCGTGAAACCATACATGTCGGCAAACGCCGCCACCACCGACTGTGAACAATTAAACCCGCTATTGAAAAGAGCCACCGCCCTCTCTATTCTTTCTTCGTAATCCATGCCATAAACGTTTTTCTTACTGCAAATATAATGGATTTTTGAGAGTCTGTGTTGATTTTTGAGACATTCTAAACACCCATCATTTTACAAATCAACTGTCCAAAAAAATCGCAAAATCGTCAGACAAACAGAAAAATTAAATAATTTTGGATTCTGTAATTATGGAGTTTTACGTTTTGTTCAAATCTTCCATTCTTAAAATCACGAAAAACAAGGCCGTATTTCATAAATTAATTAAATCGTAGCATTAACGTTAAATATGTTTGACACCGGAGCCGAAAATACAATCCCATTTTGGGGAGCAAAATCAAAATTGGCAGGAGGAAGAGATCCTCTTGCTATACAAAACAGCAGCGTAGTAATTTATACAAATATGATCCCAGGAATCACTAATTTGACAAGTAGGGTTCGTTACATGGGATTTTATTGCTGGCTATTGAATCGTATGTTGAAAGAATTGGAAAGAAATGGAGAAACAAAGCTTTCCAAAAAAAGACAAATCTCTCATTTAAGGAGGGCAGAATTATTACTGGCATATATAACACATGCCAATTATCAATCTATTGCAACAGGAGTTGGTGGCACACAGTATGCAGGAAAGCATTTTAACCAACATTGTGCTGGAGTCAACTTAAAAAAAGGAGAAAAAGCTTATTGGAAAAATAGTCTTGGAATATTTGGTCAATACTATGTAGGAGTAATGCTTTCATTGGGATTGATAGCAAATCCTGATGAAGAACATTCATGGTATCGCTGTACTTCAATCGGAGATTCTTTAGGAAATGCATTTGAAGAGAATGTTACTGAAGCAGTTGGAGATAGATTTATAGAGAGTATAGTTAATGGATATGTCGATAGAAAAAATCTATCAGAGGATTTCAAAGCTTTTACATTGCATGAAATACCAGAAAGTAATGAATTGAATCTTTATCGTAAAATAATATTAGGGAAAGATTCCGAATTTGTCCAATTGGCAACATATTATAGACGTGACACTATAAAACTAATATTGAAATATATAGAAACAGGATCCAAAACATCAAACTATAAAACTCTCAGTAAGTTTGTAGAACCTTTTCTTCAAGATAATTTTGAAGATGTCTTGAAGAAAAACATGGATACATCTGAAGAAAAAACATTCTGGTTTCTATATGAGTTGAATGAATTGATTCACTATAGTTATGAAATTTTTCATACCGGATTTCTACAATTTCTAACACAAGAACCACAATTATTAGATTCTGTCATAAACCAATTTTTGGCGGAAGTTAATGAGGAATGTGAGGAAAGAAATATTAAAGTTGTATCAGATCTTGACGATAATTCTACTATTCATGAAATTTTCAAAAAGATAAAATCAGCGACGTTTGCTCCACAAATATGTTTTGCAATTCAACTGCTTTTTACACTTCATAAAAAATTAAAAAAGTTCATTGACACCCTCTCAGTGCAAAAAATAGGAGGAGAATCAATTACTAGAGAAGGATGTGCCCATATTCTTTTGCCTATGTTGATTGCGAATAAAGAGGACATGAAGATAACTGAAGTAGCAAATAATATTTTGATCAAAGCGATAAATATTCATACAAAATCCTCTTTTGAAAAATCATCAATAACAAGAGGTCTCGTAAATAACTATTTGATCGATGACGGCTTTATATGGAAATTGAGAGACACTTATGCGACAAGAACAAATCCGAGAATAAAGAATACCCTACAATATCTTATTGATATGCGATTAGTGTCAGTAACCCGTGATGATTTGCGACTAACAGAAGAAGGCATAAAATTTATAAGTGAGGATTAAACTATGAGAGAGAGATTGATTTTTGATGAAATTCCTGGAGGAAATAAGTATCACTCTGCGATATTTACAACTTTCTCATTCAATATGTATTATTGGGATATTCAGGTAATAAAAGAACTGAGAGCCAAAGGTATAGAGCATATATCTGCATTAATAGATGAGCAATGTCTATCTGAGCAGTTTGAATTATATAGCGAATGCCTTGGAGGTCGAAAGAGCAAGGAATATAGTCTTTATGGCTATCATTCAGACATGTCGTTTCATCCAAAGATCATTTTTCTTGCAGGAGAAAATTCTGTTTTAGCATTAGTGGGTTCAGGAAATGTGACTCCTTCTGGACATGGAAACAACATTGAAATTTGGTGCCCAATCGCAGCTGATTCAAAAGATGATCCTACGTACCCTTTGATAAGAGATATCTGGGCGTATATTTCATCACTATACGACCCATTAGGAAAAGAAGCTCAAAAATATATAGGAAGGGTTGAGGATAATTGTACATTACTTAGAGGAGAATATGAATCTAATAGTGAATGTCTCGTAGGAGGCAGATCTATAAGATTCTTTGCTAATGGAATTGATGGAAATTTGTTTCATCAATTATCAAACTGGATAGAAGATGAAGAAATAGAAGAGGTTACTATCATGACTCCATTTTATGATGAAAATGCAAATTTGATTAAGGAGTTGAATAAAAGATATTCTCCGAAACAAATAAAAATGATCATACAAAAAGATTTTGGAGTGTTACCATACCCAGATACATTGCCCAACAACGTTGAAATTTACGATTGGCATAACTGTACATTTCCTTTCAAAAGCATATGTTCAGGAAACGCATTCAGAGTTTTTCATTCTAAGTGCATAACCTTAAAAGGAAAAACTCATTCCTATATGGTGGCAGGAAGTGCAAATGCGTCTATTGCTGCTATGGGAGGAGAAAACAAAAACAGTTTGAATCATGAAGCTATAATTGCAATTAAGGCAGAACAAGACTTATGGTTGGAGACAATGGTTTTGCTTAATGGTAAAATGAAGACGCTTCCACCAAAATCAAAATCAGAGATAACTCATTCAGAAAGAAAGACTTCTTATATATGGATAAAAGAAGTCACATATGACTACAACACCTTGACAATTAATTATTCTTCAATTAAGGATATAGGTAAATGTAATCTTGTAATATATACAACAGGAAAAGAAAAATTAATATCTTTTGAACTATCTATATTCAAAGGGGAGAATAAGGAAACATTCAAAGTAGAAAAATGGAATAATTTGCCACTCTTTGCTAATATAGAAACTTCATTTGATGAGATTATCTCAAATCGTCAGTTTATGATTAGTGCTATAACTATGGATGAATGCGATCCATCTCCAATGAATATGGAATTTAGACGACATTGTATAGATCTTGAGAACGGAAGTATTATAAATAATTCAATATGTAAGTTTCTACATGACATTTGCGTAGAAGACAAATACAATCAATATAGAAACTTTTCTGATCGTATTGATGGAGAAAAAGAGATTGATGAACATACCGACAACTTTGTTTCATCTGATGACTATAAAAAAGATGCAGATGAATCATTATCCCAAATGAAAATAAAATTATCAGAAAAAACAAAATACGAACAGGGTTTGTTGAATAGCATTCTATCTTATTTGTCGAAAGTGGAGAATGCATCAGAGGAAGAAAAGTTTGAAGATGAAGAAGATTCTGATGAAACCAACTTATTGAACGGGAAAAAAAGCAAAAAAGACAAGGAGACAGAGGCAGAAAGAGTTAAAGTAGAAAAAACATTTAAGGAGATATCTACAAAACTCGCTAAATCGTTTGAACAATTCTATTATATGCAAGTAGGGGCTGTTTCTGACCCAAAGAAAGATATTAAAGCTAAGGATTTCAGCGAAATAAATGAATTAAATAAGTGTTTCATGTCAATCCTCGTATTAGGAGGATATATGAATCACTATGTAAAAATATACGAAACAACAAGTCATCAACAAAACAATACATTGCCTTTACTGTTCTCTACAATCTTTAATGGCTATTCCGTAACTGAATATATATATTCTATAGTTTCACTTTTTGGTTTGAAGAATATTCAATACTCAGACTTTAAGGAAAAAGAAAAAACATTCTATCTAAAAGAAAGCTATAAAAAGCTATTTGAGACAGCATGTGGATTAATGAGTGTATGCGATGTGATCAATAAAGGGAAACATGACTACGATGCGTTATATGTTCAAAAGCCTTCTGCTATTTTAAATCTTCGGGATGCATGCGACTATTCGATGGCATCTATTGAGGAAACTACAGATTATATCTATAGACATTATGTAACCGAAATGCTACCAGATATGGAACTAGACGAATACGAAGTAAAAAATGCAATAAAAGATAATTTGGAATTCCTAGATGCAGACATATTTAAATTTCCTGATTCGTCCGCAGACATGATTTCACAAAATGAGTTGTTAGAAACAATTTTGTTTAATAAAAAAACAGGTTACGTAACGACAAACAAATTCTTTGGTGCAACGAGAAGATTTTGTCCTATTTCATGGTCCGGATTATATGATACTGATAAAAAAGTTCATACATTGCTTGCTCCTGTTTATGAAAAGAAAGAGTATTATGGAATGATTACAAATCTTTCAGTAGAGCAATTTTTACACAATCAATCCTATTTTGGATATTGGGAACTGGATATGAATGGGGGGAAAAAAACAATATTCAAATAAATCCTAAAAGCATCCCGAATACGGATGCTTTTGTTTTTTTCGATTATCCATTTTGCATTTTTGGGGAAATGCAGTATGCAACAATAACTATTCATGTGATTTCATTAGTTTATTTTGATGTGCTTTTACTAGTTTATTTTGCAAAAACCGATAATCCGGCATGAAATGACAAGCTTTTTTTGACCGCTCGTCCTTACGGACTCGCGGGAAAGTGCGGGTTAGGGCGTTCCGCCCTTAACAATCCGCGGCTAGGAGACAGGCGATATTACTTGTTAGTTTGTCATTAGTCTTTTCTGTCCATTCTACGAATCCTCCCACAACAAAAAAGAGGGTGTATCAAAACTCAATTTATCAAAAATCAAACTATCAAAATGTAAGTTGATTTTTAATTTCTCCAAAAATATAGCCGTTTCAGAGACTTAACTGTAATTTTTAAGCTCTGAAACGGCTTTGTTCATATAAAAAGTGACAAAATGTAAGTTCGAAAAACTTGATTTTACATTTTGATACACCCTCCTTACAATAATGTTCATTTGGTCTTAGGTCTTTTAAAATACCACCACAAAAGGTGGTAAATTTTACAAAAGTGGTAAATTATGACTAAAATGAAGAAGTATATGATAAATGACAAAGTTTTTTTGACCGCACGGACTCGCTGAAAAGTGCAGGTTAGGGCGTTCCGCCCTTAACAATCCTCGACTATGACACAGGCGATATTATTTGTTAGTTTGTCATTAGTTTTTTCTGTTCCTTCTACGAATCTTTCCACAACAAAAAACTGTAGAACCATCATAAAAGACAGTCCTACAGTTCCACGTACAATAACTAAATAGTATTGCTGACTATTCAATAACTACATAATTGTAACTACCGACGTAATTTTTTCGCTGCTTCCACCATGTTTCTCAACGAGGCATCAGTCTCTGCCCATCCTCGTGTCTTTAGTCCACAATCCGGATTTACCCATAGCTGCGACGGTGAGATGACTTGCGCCGCCTTCTGCATAAGTGCTACCATCTCGTCGACTGAAGGGACACGCGGCGAATGGATGTCGTATACTCCAGGGCCGATTTCATTAGGATATTTAAACTTTACAAATGATTCAAGCAATTCCATCTGGCTTCGTGCACACTCGATCGTTATCACATCTGCGTCCATCAAAGCGATGTGTTCTATTATATCGTTGAACTCGCAATAACACATGTGTGTGTGGATCTGCGTCTCATCTTTCACTCCCGATGCTGAGATTCTGAACGACTCGACCGCATTGTCGAGATATGCCTTTTTCTCGCTCTTTCTTAGTGGCAAGCCCTCACGTATAGCTGGCTCATCAATCTGAATCACTTTGATTCCTGCCTTCTCCAGGTCGACAACCTCGTCGCGGATAGCAAGCGCAATCTGCTTCATTGTGACTGCTCTTGGCTGGTCGTTGCGGACAAAACTCCACTGCAATATAGTGACCGGTCCAGTAAGCATTCCTTTCACAGGCTTGTCTGTCAGACTTTGCGCATACGTTATCCAATCAATGGTCATTGCGTTTGGACGAGCAACATCTCCATAAATAACAGGTGGTTTCACACATCGGCTACCATAGCTCTGCACCCATCCGTTCTGTGTGAATGCGAATCCGCTCAACTGCTCGCCGAAATACTCCACCATATCGTTACGCTCTGCCTCTCCGTGAACCAGCACGTCTAATCCGATCTCCTCCTGCTTGCGGATTGTTTTCTCTATTTCTCCTTTAAGCAAATTATTATACTCTGATCTTGAGATTTCTCCCTTCTTGAATTTGCTTCGCCACGAACGAACTTCAACAGTCTGAGGGAAAGATCCTATTGTGGTGGTTGGGAAAAGAGGAAGGTTCAACACCCTACGCTGCTCCTTGATTCGCGTCGCAAACGGACTTTTTCTCTGAGAAAACGCAAGTGTGATACCAGCCATTCTTTTCTTCACCTCCTCATTGTTCGTCAGAGCAGAAGAGCGACGGTTCTCTATATCTAAAATATTGTTTTTCAATGCCAGTTTCGCTTTTTCAGACGGTGCGTCGCCTGCAAGTTCAGCCAACGTCACCACTTCATTCACCTTCTGACGTGCGAACGCCATCCATCGCTTCACCTCCGCAGGCAACGACTTTTCATTCTTCTCGTTGTCCAAATCAAATGGAGAATGAAGCAAAGAGCAACTTGTAGAGATAATCACACAATTTTCACCCAACTGACTCTTCACGCCCTCGATGATTTCGAGCGACTTGGCAAAATCATTCTTCCAGATGTTTCTTCCGTCGACGACACCAAGGCTTAGTATTGTGTCTCCTTTCAAACGGCTGACAACATTCTTCCACTGCTGAGGAGCACGCACAAGATCAATATGCAACACGCTGACATTAAGTTCAGTGGCAAGATCCGTATTGTCTGCAAGACTATCGAAATATGTGGCAAGAACAATCTTCAGCTTTGTGGCTTTAGTGATCTCCGCAAACACTTTGCGATAAAGACTCTTTATATCCTCGTCAATATCAGTGGCAAGGATCGGCTCATCAATCTGGACATATTCCGCGCCCAAAGATTCAAGTTGTCTCAAGATTTCCAAATAGACGGGCAAAAGTCGGTCGATCAAGTCGACGCGATTGAATCCACTCTCTTTTTCTTTGCCAAGAAGCAGATAGGAGATAGGACCGATAATCACAGGTTTTGTCTTAATACCAAGTGAAAGAGCCTCTTTAAACTCCTCTGCTGCTTTATTGTATAGGAGCGTAAACTCTTGATTCTTTGCAAATTCAGGAACAATATAATGATAGTTTGTGTCAAACCATTTTGTCATTTCCATGGCAGTCACGTCAATACCATTCTTCTGCAATCCGTGAGCCATAGCAAAATAAAGATCAAGTCTGTCGTTCTTCAACGCATTGTAACGCTCAGGAATTGCACCTACACAAAGCGACAAATCAAGTGTCTGATCATAAAATGAGAAATCGTTGCTTGGGATCAAATCTATTCCCGCTTCCTTCTGTAGAAGCCAATTGCTTTTACGAATCTCAGCAGCTGTCTTCAACAACTCCTCTTTAGTGGCTTTTCCAGCCCAATATGCCTCCTCGGCTTTTTTCAATTCACGGTTTGCTCCAACTCGTGGATATCCTAACACATTCGTTTTTAATGTCATATCTTCAGTACGATTAGTTTGTAATTATTTGTTCAGACCCGATTAAGACCAGAACATCTTTTTCGCAATTGCACTGCAAAGTTATGCAGAGCTTTTTAATCATAAAAATATTTTGGAAAGTTCGGTAAAATATGCTTAATTTGCGGTCACAACATGCAAAATCAAGAATAATATACTGCAAAATAGATATTTCAAGAAATGGAAAACGGCTATAAACTTGACGAAACGGATATTCGTATTCTGAAAGAACTTCAAAAGAATTCGCAACTGACAATAAAAGAGCTTGCGGCAAAAGTACACTTGTCTCCCTCCCCCACTTTCGAACGACAAAAAAGGCTGGAGCGGGAAGGATATATCACCAAATACATGGCTGTTGTAGACGCGAAGAAAGCCGGCAATGGTATTCTGGTGTTGTGCAATATCCGTCTGAAGCAGCATTCGGAAGAGATGATACAGCAGTTTATAGATGCGGTTCAGGAGATTGACGAGATCACCGAATGTTTCAACACCAGCGGAGATTACGATTTCCTGATAAAAGTTTATGCCCGCGACATGTATGCCTACCAGCAGTTTATGCAGCATAAACTTGGAGCGATGAGTTGTCTGGGAAGTCTGCACAGCGTCTTTGTCATGAGTGAGACGAAAAACACCCGTGGAGTGCCGATTGTTGTGGAGAAATAAACATTCTCTTTCCGTAAAATGGGGATCGTGAAGGATGCCATATTCGAGTCTATTCCGAAAATATGGCAATAATTTTGGATTATATTCCGAAAATATGGCAATAATTTTGGATTAGAGAGTTTTTTTATGTTTTTTTGCAACGATCAAAACATCTTTAGACATGATAAAAAGGCAATTACAAGACATAATAGAAAAAAAACTATTCCAGAAGAAAGCAATTGTTTTAATAGGAGCCAGACAAGTAGGCAAAAGCACTTTATTCCAAACAATTGTAGACGGGAATGATAAGAAAACTCTTTTCTTGGATTGCGATGATCCCGAAGTAAGAGAAACTCTCACTAATGCAAACACTACAGAACTTAAACTGCTTATTGCAGACAACAATATTGTGTTTATCGACGAAGCTCAACGTGTCGAGAATATCGGATTGACCTTAAAAATCATCACAGATAGATTTCCAGAATGTCAGTTGCTTGTGACAGGGTCGTCCGCATTCGATCTGTCTAACAATATAAACGAACCACTTACCGGAAGAAAATACGAATACAATTTATTTCCGATATCGACAAACGAACTTCTCAAAAGCAATGGACTTTTATTTGTAAAACAATCTCTTGAGTCTCGTCTAATATACGGATCTTATCCAGATGTGCTTACAAACCAGCAAAATGCCAAAGAACTCTTAATGAATCTATCTAGCAGCTATCTTTATAAAGACATTCTTAAAATTGAAAATATCAGAAAGCCTGAACTATTGGACAAACTGCTAGTCGCATTAGCGTTGCAAGTCGGAAGTGAAGTTTCCTACAATGAAGTTGGACAGACGATAGGAACAGACAGCAAAACAGTAGAAAAATATATAGGACTGTTAGAGCGTTGTTTCGTTATATTTAGGTTGAATGCATTTTCAAGAAATGTAAGGACAGAATTGAAAAAAAGCAAAAAAATATTCTTTTACGACAACGGCATAAGAAATGCAATCATACAAAATTTTTCTCCATTAGCACTACGTAATGACAAAGGTGCTTTATGGGAAAATTTTTTCATTTCAGAACGAATCAAAAGGAACCACTATTCGGGCTGTTTTGCACGTGTCTACTTTTGGAGAACATCTGAGAAGCAGGAAATTGACTATATAGAAGAAGAGAATGGAAAATTCCGCATTTTTGAACTAAAAGCCAGTCCAAGCAAAGGAAAAACTGCATTTCCTTCTACATTCACAAACAATTATAACATAGAACAATCCGTTGTCATAACTCCAGACAACTATATAGAATACCTAATTTAAATTCTGTGTGCTCGCCTTCGGCTCGCACTTTAGAAGGGAGTAAGGACGTTCCGTCCTTTGGAATCCTCATTTATGGTATTCCAACTGTCATTTTTCACCTACTATTCGTCAAACTCTTGTTAATTTAAAACAAAAAAAGCTTGCCCCGGACTATGAGGGCAAGCTAAAAATTAGTAAATCAAATTTATCTAACTACCATTACTTTTTTCACCACAACAGCTTCTTCTGTAGTCACTTCCACAAAATAGCAGCCTGACGACAAGTTGGAAACATCCACCGTCTTATTTTCAGACGTCTTAACCTCTACTCCACTCATTGCCATCACCTTCACACTTCTAATTGCAGACTGTGCCTCTACGACAAATTCGTTGCGAGCCGGATTAGGATAAATCACAACCGACTTCGAATCAATCACATCATCTACATCTGCTGGATCTACCTTCTCTCCAGTAAACTCTATGTAGTCAAGATTTGTGTAATTGGTATTGAAGACTACTTTGATGACATGTTTTCCCTTCGTCAACGACACTTTTGATTTTGACTTTACAACAGCGTATGTGTCCCAATCGGCAGTTTTCTCGCCAGACAATGTCGTCAACTTCTGTCCGTCCGACAAAACATCAAACTCAAAGTTGCTGCTTCCATTGGATGCCGACGCTTCGATTCCAAACTCTGCGTCTTTCAACACCTCCACTGTATATTCAAGCCACTCGCCTGAATTTGTATAGCCGATAGCGTAGTTGCCATTCTTGTTGTCGACAATATCCACACCGTCGTTCCTATACTCCTTGCCTTCATTATTGTCGTCAGAATCCGAGAACGCGAATCCTTCACCGCCCTCATCATAGTTTTCTGCCTCTATCTTCTCTGGCAAAACTGGAGCCTTTCCTCCATATGGAGTCTGAGGAGCGTTGACTGAGAATTTAGTCTCCACCTCCATCTCAGATCCGTCCGACATTGTAGCCACCGCCTTCACTACGTGACTACCCTGAGTGGCAGTCCACTCTGTCGACCAAGGTTCAGAAGAAAGGGTAGCCAACTCCTCACCGTCTAAAGTCACAACCACTTTTTTAGCCTCAACCTTGCCACCCACCTTTACAATGATTGGAAGGATATCTCCATCAGAATATTTTCCGCTTGCTGAAGGAGACGAGAAGTTAACGCCGCTCGATCCTACTTTTCCACACTCAAGAGAGTAGTTCTTCACGAAATTCCAGATTTCACGACTTGTGTGAAGAGCACCGCTATTGTTGTGCTCATGGTCACGTCCATTGAATGAGATACGTACGACCTCTGTCTCACATTCTCCATCTGTCCAGACCTCCTTTGTACAAGATGGATTACCGTTTGAGTACTTTGTTACGACTGGATTCGAATTACACTTGTTGTGTTTAGCACAATCTTTCACGTAGTTTTCTGACTGCTCATAATTCACAACACTGTCACTCGTACCATGCACATGGATTAGAGGAAGCGGTCTGTTAGCTGTGTAGCTTGGAGTTCCCATCAAATGTCCCGACACAGGAGCGAACGCAGCGATTTTATTGGGAAGTTTGTTCATCAAATGGTAAGTAAGCATACCTCCCATTGAGAATCCCGACATGTAGACGCGAGATTTGTCGATGTTGTACTTTTTAGCCATCTCATCAATAATAGCCGAAATGAAATTGGCATCTTTGTCTCCACTGATGTCCCATGTAGAGTAGCCTGTTCCACCACCAGGATAGACAACAAGAAAATTGGCTGTGTCTGCCACCTGTTCCCACTGAGCCATACCACGCTGATAGTTAATGTTCTGATCCATTCCATGACAGGAGATAAGCAACGGACGGTTGTCTGTTAATCCACTTGGTGCGTGAACATAAATTTCACGGTTTGAGCCACCAACGTTAATGTACTCTGTGCCAGCATGTGCAGCCGACACAGTTAGGGCAGAGCCCAAGATTGAGTAAATAAGTTTTTTCATGTATTTTTGTATTAGAGTAATAAGATTCGTGGCTAAAATAATGCTATTTTGCTCAACTCAAAACAGCTAATCATAAAAAAGAGTTACAATCCTTCGTTTTTGACTGTTTTATCCTAATTATGAAGAATTTTTCATCAACAGTCGCTTTTTATCTACAAAATAAACCAAACTATTGCTGTCCGCTGAATTTGTTCAAACATTCTCAATTTATTTTTTAGTTGGAGATAAATATTGTAGCAGAATGTCTGAATCGAGGATTACAAAGGTCGGAACGCCCTTACTCCCTCTTCCGTGATTCCAAAGGGCAAACACATATAGAATGGACAAAGAGACGCGGAATTTTATAAGAGAAAGTCTTCGATTTTTTAAGGAAAAGAAACGAGAGAGCTGTACTTATGGTATTGCCTTTCAGGCAAAGTTTTGTATCATTGGCACTTCTTCCCGAGACTTCGTCACGGGTTACTCTCGCTTTGCTCGGTAGCGTCTTTCAAACGAAAAAAGATAGAAATATCAGTTATAAAATAGGACAAGACCTAATTATAGTGCTCGTCTACAGCTCGCACTACCGAGGGGAAGGTCACTTAACAACCCTCTACTATATAGCCAAGTTTCTAAAAAGACGAATGCATACTCCGTCTCATTATGAATTACGAATTTCTATTACACGCACGTCCGTGCGTCTCTACGAGAGGGTAGGTCAACCAAATGTGTGGATTTCCCCAAATAATTATGAATTTTGAATTTCTATTACACGCACGTCCGTGCGTCTCTACGAGAGGGCAGGTCAACCAAATATGTGGATTTCCCCCAATAATTATGAATTATGAATTAATCCTCGTTCCATTCCTTCACATATTCAATTGCACGGTTGATATAGTCGAGGAATGGTTTGGTGGTCTTAAATTTTTCCGCCACATCGTCGGCAAGCGTTGGAGAGAGGATTTCCTCCGTAGACGGTTCGCTGCACAAACAGAAAACCTTATATTTCACAAGATCTATGTATGGTGTGGAATCATCATATCCTTTGGGCGGACGTTTCAGTTGGAATGTTTTGTCGAGATGGAAACATGGATCCACCTGCTTATCAAGAATCGCCTGGAAATCTCCACCACCGTCGACAATATCCTCTCGAAGGATCTTCAACGCTTTTGGCTCCATACAATAATCGCCCACAGCAAGCATGTGTCCCGAAGGATAGACGTCGCTCTGCTCTGTGGCGACGTGGAAATAATAGCCACTGTAGCCTGATTTTTTTCCTCCACGGCAGATATAGCATCCCATGTGAGTCTTGTATGGACTCTTATCTTTGCTGAACCTCACGTCGCGATAAATACGATATGTGCAGTCTTTCACCTTCAACCCCTTGACCGACGGATCAAACTGCTCCACTTTTGCTATCAACTGCTCCGTGAAATCCTCAAACACCTTCTTTGCCAAAAGATATTCGTCTTTATGGGCATCAAACCAAATCTTGTTGTTGTTAGCGGCAAGATTTTGAAGAAATTCTATGACTCTTTTCATATCATCTCACCACTTTTGTGAACTCTGGACCTACCCCAGCCTCATTGCTGACGATAACATAGACCTCTGCCTGAGCAGGATTTCCCTTAGCGTCTTTAGAGTCTGTGACAAAACAGTATTCCATGCCGTTCTTTGCCACACGGCTACTTACCTTCACTGGTGTGCCAAGAGGGAACGGATAGTCGCCACATGCAGCGTCGAAGATACCCTTCTCCTCATCGTTCAACTCTCTCTTGTCTCCAAACGGAACCTCCGGAGCCACTTCTCCTTCCTTTATTCCATTGCGGATAAGAAACTCGTCAATCTCCTCTGCCGCCTTATCTATACGAGCAGAACGGATTCCATATCCATCCAAAATATTCACACTGGAAGCCATTTTTCTAAGCACCGCCACACTCGTCTCCAAACCACCACTGCCGAATGTGCAGAAAGGGATCACCGTCTTTCCCCTCAAATCAAATCTCATAAACCATGCTTCAGCAGGTCGGGCAGCGACACCACACCATATAGGGTATCCAAAATAAACAGTATCGTATTCAGCCACGTCTACATTCAATGACTTAATCAACTGAGGTTTCTCATCCCTCTCCATCTCATTTTTGCATCTCTCAACAGTCTCCTCGAAAGTGCCATTGTATGGCTCAACAGGCACAATTGAATCCAAATCGGCTGAAACAGCCTCAGCCAACAGTTTTGCCACTTTCTCGGTAGTGTGAGTCTGTGAATAATACAATACAAGCGATTTAGTTGAATGTCGTGGGCTACTCTTCTCCGCCGCAGGCTTCTGTTGATTTCCACAACCTACGAGAGATAACGCCACAGTTATTGCCATTAAAAATTTCTTCATAAAGTTAATCTATTATGCTATTTGTTTCTTATAATCAATAATTGAAACTTCTTGTTTGAGAACTTTTGCTGTATTGACTATTTTCTCAATATGCAATGCCACTTCACCAGTATACATTATCTCCCCACATTCCTCACATTTATAACAAGGAACGTTACGGACAACAACCAAAACATCCCCTAAGTCGGAGACATAAGTTGTTACACTTTTTATAGCATTTTTTCCACAACGAGAACATTTCATATTATTCATCTTTTATTTTTGAAATTATCGTTCCATATAGATAGATCAGGATAGTATGCCGTTATTAAATATATCGACTCTTCATTATGACTTACCACAACATGAAGTATCCGTCCTTCTATATTCAAACCTAAAATCAAACAACTCGGATATGGTTTGTCATCCTCATATTGTTTGATTATCTCTCCATCTGCAATAACTTTTTGTACATCCAAAATTGATATATTTCTCGTTAGCAAACGATCTAAAGCATGTTGCGTAACTACAAAATTTTCAATCTCATTAAGTTTCCTTAAATCATTTATATCAATCATAAGTAAAACTAATCCTTAATCATTTTATCTGTTGTTTCAATAGTCAATTCCTACAGTTTCACAAGAAAATGAAAAAAACATGTTCTGCTCTTTGAAATCCTCAACCATTGGACAATCACAATAATGATTTTTCAAAATTATAAATAAACAAATTAATCATTTCTTTTCGTAAACAAAAGATTCTTCCGCCACCATCGGCATCTCTTCATCCGGCTCAAAATCATATCTCTTGGGCAGACGGTAGGAATCAAGAATGATGGAATTTATTTTTTGCGACAAAGCCATCAGCGTCTGATGCTGTTGCTCTTTGCCTCTCAACTGACATTCCCACACTGTCAGCACATGCCATCCAGCTCTCTTATATCGCATCACATTGACATAGTCTCGCTGCATATTATGTTTGATCTTCTGAATCCAAAAATCAGTTCGAGTCTTCGGTATCCTGCAACACTTGCTGTCGACGACATCTCCATTTTCTCCTCCGTATGAAAGATTATGACCATGCCAGAAACAACCGTTGATGAAAATCACCGTCTTATATTTCCTCATCACAATGTCAGGAGATCCAGGCAGACCTTTAACATAAAGCCTATATCGGAACCCTTCTGCCCACAACCATTTCCGCACAATCACTTCGGGCTTCGTATCTTTTGCCCTTATATGCGACATGCATTTGTGACGCTGCTCAGGTGTGAGTTTATCCGACATTGACCATTTCCTTTTACTGGAACATATGGACGAAAAAGCCTTTTCCTCCATACATTCACATATGCAAAGTTAATAAGCAAAAACAATTCAAACAAATAAAGATGTAAAAAACAGCAAGAAATGATATCCGAAATACCCTCCAACGTCAATCCTCCTATCAATGTTTTTAGTATCTTTGCATTGTGGACAAAAAACAGTGATTCTACATGTTCTACTCTGATATTCATATCGTAGTCTACAAGATGAATGAATGTGCAAAGCGAAACATTCCATTCTTGTTCGCTTTCAATTTTGAACTCAATGAGGCTCTTTTCATAGAAAATCCGTCTGAGCAAACCGAAATATTGTTTCAAACGGCACTCGGAGGGAACAGTCGTCCAGCAGCCGCATTAACAAAGAAAATCGGCAATATTGAATTTCATAGCGAGCCGTTTGACGACTACAAACGACGCTTCAACATCGTAAAACATGCGTTGCAAAGAGGAGACAGCTTTCTTGTGAACCTAACATCAAGGACTCCCGTCTCCACTGATCTTTCCATCAAAGAGATCTATGATTCCACTGATGCTCCATACCGTCTTTATGTGCCGGATCGTTTTGTCTGTTTCTCTCCAGAACGATTTGTCTTTATTCAAGAAGACGGTACGATCTCCACAGATCCGATGAAGGGTACCATCGACGCTTCTCTGCCAAACGCAGAAGAGACAATATTGAGCAATCCTAAAGAGACAGCGGAACATGCCACTGTGGTGGACCTGCTGAGGAACGACATCAGCATGAACGCTTCCAACGTCCACGTGGCTCGCTACAGATATATCACTTTGATCAAAGGTCAGGAGAAAAGCATTCTGCAGGTGAGTTCAGAGATAAAAGGACAACTATCCGCAGACTGGAGATCGAAAGTCGGTGATATAATACTGGATATGTTGCCAGCAGGAAGTATTTCCGGTGCTCCCAAAAACTCCACCGTCGCCACAATAAAAAAAGCAGAGACGACCGAACGTGGATTCTACACAGGAGTGTTCGGATATTATGACGGCAAAGCCTTGGACAGCGGTGTGCTTATCCGCTTCATTGAGCAAGATGCCGACGGAAATCTCTACTTCCGAAGTGGAGGTGGAATCACAGCGAAAAGTGATGTGAAGAGTGAATACGAAGAGGTAAAACAAAAAATATATCTTCCTACTATGGAACCAAAATTTTCTGAAGTCATATGCGTCCGCGACGGTGAGCCACAACATGTCGGCTACCACATCCAACGTATGAACCGAACTACAAGCCACTTTTTCGGTTCAGACATCGAAGTTCCAGATCTTTCCCAAAAGATTCCCGACAATGCGAAGAAAGGAAAATACAAATGTCGAATCGTTTATGGCAAAGAGATAGAAAGCATTGAATTCTCACCATACGAAGCGAAGACGAGAAAATCTGTGGCAATCGTGGAAGATGACGCTATCGATTATACCTACAAATCTACCAACCGTGATGATCTAAAACGTCTGGTTGCCAAAGCTGGGACAGACGACGTCATCATTATCCGCAATGGCATGGTGACGGACGCATCCTACTGCAACGTGGTGTTTGAAGATGCAGATGGAGGATTGTTCACTCCAGAAGAGACCCTGCTAAACGGAACTTGCCGTCAACGTCTTCTCGATAATGGAATTATAAAAATGCGTAAGATTCGACGCGAGGATATCCATCTTTACTCACACATCTATTTCATCAACGCAATGATGGACATCAACGAATGTCAGAAAATGGATGTGAAAGATATTCAAATGGTTTTCTAACACATTAATTTAAGTTTACAATGAAGAATTTTATCTGTTTCATTTTCATTCCGGTTTTATGTTGTTTTACTTCGATGGCTGGTAATCCGTCGCAAACAGAGATAAACAGCCGGCAAGGAGACTTTATCAACAAGTTTTTCCAATCTGTCGCCACGACAAAAAACAGCAACGAAAATTTTCTGTTCTGTCCTGTAAGCCTCAACCAAAGTATAGGTTTGCTTCTGAACGGAGCAAACGAAAAAGCCAGAACTGAAATTATGCAAGCCCTAAACTATAACGGTTTGACCCTTTCAGATGTAAACAACTACAACCATCAGATTTTGTCTTCGTCCAACCAATCGTCATACAACAAACTGTTGATAGCCAATGGACTATGGATTTCCGACACAATAAAAGGCAAAATCAAACGAGACTTCCTCAACACAGCATCACTTTTCTACAAAGCCGACATTCACGTCGCCGATTTTAAAAAACAAGAAGTCAAAGAGGAGATACAAAAATGGATTGTTGAGCATACAAATGGATTCATCAATGACGCGCCATCCGTGAATCCAAATGATGTTATGATAGGTATAAACAGCACCTATTTCAATGGTGTTTGGGACATAACCCCCCAAACCCCAACCACAGAAACGCC
The DNA here is from genome assembly GCA_002392915.1 of Bacteroidales bacterium UBA3844. Taxonomy (GTDB): domain Bacteria; phylum Bacteroidota; class Bacteroidia; order Bacteroidales; family Paludibacteraceae; genus UBA1723. The sequence goes on from DGHQ01000024.1 coordinate 211,205, forward strand.
TTTCAAAAATAGAGACGGTAAGGAAGGCAAATGCAAATACCTGCAATACAAAAATGAAAAAATGTATTGCTATAGCAACTCCTATTTCAGAGCCATCAAACTGTTCTATAAGGATTCCGACTACAGCATGATCGTGGTCTTGCCTCAGTTGAGATACGGAATAAGTGAAGAATACTTTCAATCATTGAAAGACAATGATTTTTTGCAGAGAAGCACCGTCTCACACAAATTTGATATTCAGCAACCCTATTTTTCCGACACTCCCAATAACAGAGAATTCAACATATCCAGATTCGATAAAGCATCCAAATGGAACATAGACCCTAGTCTGTCTTTACAATCCGAGACAGCTACAGGGGAAAAAGAGGATAGAAAAAAAGCTTGTGATGACTACTACGACGTCGACTCCATCATAAACAAGATAGAGTGGAACAAAATGAAATTCACTGAGAAAAACTTTGATGAGGTTTTGGTTCCACATTTTGAAACTAAAACAAATATCGATCTGAAAAATCTATTGAAAGGGATGGGCGTTCAGTCTATATTCATTCAGTATGCCAATTCACTCAACCAAATTACTGACAGCCTTTATGTTTCAACCTACGAACAAATCGCAAAGATAAAAGTTAACGAAAAAGGAACTGAAGCGGCGGCTGTCACAACAATCGGTTGGATAGTTTCTGGAATGAGTCCTGTTGAGCATAACATATTCATTGCCAACCATCCGTTCATTTATGCCATAGTCGACGAAAAGACAGGAGCCATCCTTTTTGTCGGCAGAGTGGTGAATCTATAAATCTGCCATCAACCATTCACTATCAGCTTTCGATAGTCCGACGGAGAAGTGCCAGTAAACCGTTTGAAAAAGTTGGAAAGATGAGCCTGCGACGAAAACTCCAGTTGATAAGCGATCTCCTGAATTGTCTTGTCCGTTTTAAGAAGTTCCTTAATCTTGCCTAGCAAAGAGGAATCAATAATTGATTTAGGAGATTGCGACGCTACCCTTCGAGTCACCTGCGACAAATAACGAGGGGAGACATTTAGACGGGAGGCATAATAATTGACATCATGGCTGTTTTTACACTCCTCTTCCTGCATCTTGACAAAACTGTTGTACAGAGTCATGCAACGTCCCGACATTTCAGTGTTTACTCCCGTCGGCATCATATATTTAGCCTTTTTCTCAGCATCGTCGATCGTCATTCCCTGACAAAGCAAAGTGGCGATAGTCGAACACAACTCATTGCATCGTCCATGGCTGTTGTCAGCGACAATAATCCTTTTTGCGTCGAAACGGTCACTGTCTCGCTCCCTCACCACCAACGCGTCACACAACGGCACAAGTGTCTTCTGGATTCTATTGATCAGCTCTTCACTCATCAATATCTCATCACAACTTGAATAAATGACAGGAGAGAACAACACCCATCTCGGCTTATATCGTGATACACAACGTGCTATAGCTTCCAGAGTATAAATATTGCGGATCAAACCGATCTTAAACACAAATGGAGTGATATCCTCAGCCACCGCATCAATCTGACGCTCAACGATTTCAGCCGGAATATCATAGAAATCTTGGATACCGAGAGTGTTTTGCATAGTAAGAGTAGTGACGACGGAAAGAGCCTTTCCACCGAGAGCTGTGATAGTCTTAATGTCCGCCTGTATGCCGGCACCACCGGCACTGTCCGATCCTGTGATTGTCAATATTGTGTTCATAAACGCAAAGTTAAACTTTATAGATGTCAAAAAAAGCATCTATTCCGATTCTTGCAAAAATAATACATGAATTTGCAAAACTAAGTAAGTCCGTCGTCTAGACAAATCATCAAATTAGGAAAATACAATCACGATAGAATACAATTTTGTCGAGTTGGGAGCAATTATACTAAATTACCAGAGTTTGATACCACATTACCATCCCAATTTGTCGTTTCACACTATTTTTGGCGGTGCAATCAGACATGCATCTCATGTTAATTGCAACTCAATCTTACACATTGTTTTATATTAATTTGCATTTATGATATGAAAAGACTATTACTTACTATTTTATCCCTATGTGGCATGTATTCGTATGCGCAGTATGGGTTTGGCGGATTTGGCAGCAACGAAAATCTCAATTCATATCCGTCTAAAAAAGACATCAACTATGCAGGAGATGGCAAATCATATCATGCCATGGATGTCTATTATCCTAAAGAGACAAAAGACTCATATCCTGTAATCATCCACATCTATGGCAGTGCATGGTCGAGCAACAACGGAAAAGGTGGAGCAGACTTGGGAACCGTAGGAAAAGCGGCAGTAGAAGCTGGTTATATTTTTGTGACTCCAAACCATCGTTCGAACAGTGATGCCCAGTGGCCAGGTCAGATAAACGACATAAAGGCAGTAGCCCGTTATCTGAGAGGAAACGCAGAAGAACTAAAAGTAGACACATCATTCATAGCCATCTCCGGATTCTCTTCCGGCGGACATTTGGCGACAATGATGGGTACATCTCGCAATGTCGAAAAAGAGTACACCGTCGGCTCTGCCACAATGGATATCGAAGGTAGTATTGGTAATTTCACAGAGTTCAGCAGCAGTGTGGACGCCGTTTGTGATTGGTCGGGACCTGTAATCCTGGATAAAGTGAATTGTGGAAACGCGATGGATCTCAACAGTTTTATCGCTCCACTGTTTGGCAACTGCTCCGCATCACAATGTCCAGACAAATATGCACTTGCAACAGCCGTCACATTTATCGACCCAAGTGATCCTCCATATATGATCGTCCACGGCTCGGCAGACCCAATCGTGGCACAATGCCAAAGTGAGATGTTGTATGACGAGTTGAAAAAAGGCGGTGTCGAATGTGAATATATTCCGACGGGAGGTCAGCATGGAGTCAGTGGAGACAAATGTCCGGATATGATTTCGTTTTTCAACAAAGCGAGAGAGAAAAAAGCAGAATCAATACATACATCAATTGACAACATAAACACATTAAAGACAGGAATCTATCTTGATGAAAATAAGATTTTTCTTGCTAACAACGGGAAGCAATCATTTTCATTAATGATAGTGACAGGAAGTGTTGTATGTCAAGGAGTCGCAGATGATTCTGGCATAGACATTTCACATCTTCCATCTGGAATCTATATACTGCGTCTGGGAAATGAAGCAGTATTTAAATTCTCTAAATAAATAAGTTATAGTATGTTAAGGAAAATGTGTGGGAAGAGATTCTCACACATTTTTGCATACTTTCATCTTATCGCTCAACATACTCTCATGGGTGTCCGCCAACAATGCCACTCCTATAACTTTAAGAGGCTGCTTAAATTAATCATACTCCGCATACATCCAAAATTGAGGATTGTTAAGGGCGGAACGCCCTAACTCTCCCTTATCTTGCGACTCGATGTAAAATCAAATTAGTCTTTATCGTATGATTTTCAATTTAATTGTATATCTTCATATCGCAAATATGAGACATACACCATGAGTAGAGCCTTGTTTTTCATATTATCATTGATTGCTTTTTCCGTCTATTCAGCGGAAAATGTGGAATATGCAAGATTTGACCATTTTTCTTCAAAAGATGGGCTTTCATCAAACCTTGTGTTTTCTCTATCAAAAGATTCGACAGGCTTTCTTTGGATAGGAACAGATTTTGGAATCGACCGTTTTGACGGATCTCACTTCAAACATTATCGTAAAAAAGAGTACCCTTCTCTCCATAGAGACGACATATACTACGTCAGTCACCTTGGAAACGACCGCATTGTTTTCGGCAGTTTCAGCGGAATGTTCCAAGAATACGACCGCAAAAAAGACATGTTTTTAGAGTTAATGCCAAACGAGATGGATTCTCTGGGCTATTCACAAATGAAGGGGACATGTGTCTCACCATCAGGAGACTGCTATGTGTTTTCAAACGAACATGTATTCAAATACGATGTCCAAAGAGGATGTTTCAATTCCCGTTTTGCCGCTTACGACTCTATTCATTCGCCATTCATCACTTCATTATATGTAGATTCAAACAATCGCTACTGGTTGGGCTCTCTCAATCAGCTTACCATATATGATGAACATGGACACGTGCTTCACACATTTGATGAAAAGCACCACCATTGCCGTCCTGTCTCATGTGTGCTGCCAATTGACAAAGACAGAATAGCCGTGACATTTATGGGAGACGAAATATGGATCTTTTCAAAAAACGACTTGACTCAAAGAAAATCACTATCCGTGCCATTCCGAAGCGTATCGAAATCATTGCAAAGTAAAGACGGTCGAATATGGTTTGCCACAGATGGCGACGGGTTGTGGTATGCCGACTCATTAACCGAAAATACGGTATTCAATTCAGTGATTCCATACAACGGCACTCCCGACGATATAAAAAAAATATATGGATTGGCAGAGGGCGACGATGGTGCGATATGGATTGGCACACACAACACCGGCTTATGGTGTGTAAATCCACAAGACGACTACAACATTATCTTTTCCGGCGATTTCGGGTTTCCTGCTAATATGTGCACATCTTTTACTGAAGATGCGAATGGAAACTTACTGGTAGGCACCGACGGGAACGGCGTCTACACTGTATCGTCCGGCCTACGTCTTATACATCACTATTCGTTGAGCAACAATAATGTCACAGGAATCTGTTCGGCAGACGACAACATATATGTGTCGACATGGGGAGGTGGCATCCAAACCATGAATCTAAAAACAGGCATTTCATCGGAGATTTCCTACGACACTATCTGTAATCCGTCTAAAATATTCTTTCACGTATCTAAATCAAAAGATGGCACTATCTGGGGGAATACCGCAAACGACGACCTTTATATGAAACGTCCGTCAGGACTATGGCAAAAACTAACATTGCAAGATGATTCAATAAAAGGGCTTAACAGCAAGTGGATAGTCAGGACATACCAAGGAAAAGATTCATGCATGTGGATTTTAGCAACAAATATGCTATGGCTATACGATGGCAAAAAAGTGAAGGCTATACATCCCGAACTTTATGAAAAACAGTCGCATTATCCATATACCATTATAGACGCAGACTCTGACGAAGATGGCAATCTATACGTCTGCTCAAGCCGTGGCATTTTCCGCTATTCGTCGGACGGAACTCGCTTCGACACGCTATCTTTTATTCCAAACGACAATTATCGAATTCTCAAATACAGCGGGCACGAACGATTTTGGTTGGCCTCCTACAATGCGATTATCTCTTTCGACCCCAAACAAAAGATTTTTGAATATCTTCCAGGCAACTACCATGATCTTTTCTATATAAAATCAAGTTTCATTGATTCCAAAGGAAGAATATGTTTGGGCACAACAAATGGGTTCTATCTGTTCAATCCATCAAAGATTCTTCCCGACACCACCGTCCAGCATCTCTCTTTCTCCGACCTTTACGTCGCAAGAAAAAAAATCATGCCAGGCTCATCCGTCCTAAAAGACGGTGCTTTGTCTGATCAAGACGAAATAGAATTGGAGTATTGGATGAAAGACATAGAAATAGATGTTGATGTGATAGACTATACAAAATATGATAAAGTGCAATTGCGATATCGTATGATAGGGCTACAAGACGAATGGATACCTATGAAAGATGCCCGAACTCTTTCATTCAGCTATATCCCCTCTGGGACATACACACTGGAGGTGGAGGCGTCACGCGCGAACATGAACTACAGCTATCCACGTATAGCATTGAAAATAACCGTATTGCCGCCATGGTGGAGGACATGGTGGTTCATCCTCATTATTATATCCCTTCTATCCCTTGGACTATTCTTTTATATCAGGAAAAAGACGCTCCAACTGAGACAAAAGATGGAGCAGCAGACTAAAAAACTAAACCAAACAATAGAGGAGCGTAAAAAACTGATTAATGTGTTGTCGCACGACTTAAACAACCCATTATTCTCAGTCATAGGCAGTAGCGACAGTGAGATGACACACCTGACACATGACGAAGTGGTGGAGATGATAGAAGACAAATCGGTTTGGGAGGAAAACACAGTTCTGATTGTCGACAGGGATGAAAAGACACGACATGAAATAAAAGAGATGCTGAGCGACTACTTCAATGTCATCGACACATCAGACGGCACAGAGGCAGTAAATGTGGCAAACTCACAATTGCCGGATATCATTGTGAGCGACATGGACGAATCTGAGCAGAGTATGGCAGAAATGGCGAAACGACTGTATGCTTCAGAACGCACAAAACATATTCCAATATTGTTTGTCTCATCAAAAAATGACGCTGTCGACCGTCTTTTGGGATTGCTATGTGGAGCTATTGATTATGTCGCCAAACCATTCAGCCAGCTAGAATTGTTGCTGAAGCTGACCAATATTCTGAAAGTGCGTCAGGAGCATCAGAAACTTATCATGCAGGCTTCGATATCAACGCGAATGAAAGAGCATACAATGAACAAAGATGATGTGGGGAAAGATGAAATCCATCCATTTCTGCAGTCATTCATGGGAAAAGTGTCAGAATGCTACACAGACAGCACAATAACCGTCGACGGATTGGCAGGAAAACTTGCCGTCAGCAAAGCCACACTGACAAGAAAAGTGAAGTCGATGACAGGAAAGACCCCGATGGAATGGCTGATGGAATATCGATTGAACAGTTCGTTCCAAATCCTGCAGAATTCCAATTCCGACAAAACAATTTCAGAAGTAGCCTACGAGGTAGGATTCAACGATCCTTCATATTTCACAAAAAAATTCAGAGATTACTATGGATTCCTTCCGTCTCAAATAGGAGAAAAGAAAAAATGAGAATATTAGGAAGAGAGTAAGGAAATCAACTAATAGAAACATCCATATACAAAAAAAGCCTGCGTTCAGCAAGCTTCTGCGGAGAGAGAGGGATTCGAACCCCCGGTACCCTTACGAGTACACCGGTTTTCAAGACCGGCTCATTCGACCACTCTGACATCTCTCCAAGACTTTCGTCCCTTTTGTGAACCGGGTGGGGGTCGAACCCACGACCCACAGATTAAGAGTCTGTTGCTCTACCAACTGAGCTACCGATCCAGCGTTTTTGATTGGTCGTTTCTTAAAAACGATGCAAAGGTAAGACTTTTTTCATCACCTCCAAACTTTCTGACCGAAAAAATGCAAAAAAATCTTTATATCACTCATTTTTCGCTAAATTTGCATGGTAAATACTCATGAAAAGACTTTTTTCTCTCATATCGACCATTATCGCCCTGCTCTGCATTGCGTCGTGCTCGACCACTAAATATGTGGCCGACGGTGATTACTTGCTCAACGACATCAATGTGAAGTGTGACGACCCGGAAATAGATGCGACAGACTTGTACGACTACGTGATACAACAGCCAAACACTCCAGGCACATTCTTCAACAAAACCTCTCTCCGCTTCTATTCGCTGTCGGGCAGAGATACGTCGAAATGGATAAACAAGCTGATACGCAGATTTGGTGAGCCTCCCGTCATCTATTCAGAGGAAAGTACCCAACTCTCTGCCCAAGAGATAAAATCCCAACTCTTCAACATGGGCTATTTTACCGCCGATGTCAGCTACGACGTGACAAAAAAAGGGAAAAAGGCAAGCGTCATCTACGACATCAAGGCTGGCGAACCATATAAAATCCGTAATGTGGATGAGTCTATCGACGGCGCACTGATCGACGACATCCTGCATTCTAAAAATTTCATTTCCAACGACAAAGTGAAGGAGGGAGCGATATATAATGCTGAAAACATTGACTCACGTGTGGGAGACATCGTATCGTTCGTGCGAAACCAGGGTTATTACAATTTCACTAAAGAGAATCTGTATTATTCCGTCGACTCTACGCTTGGCTCCCATGAGGTGGATCTGAAGCTGAATCTGCATGTCGACACTTCACGTGTAGGGCATCCGCTCACCCGCTACCGTATGGGAAATGTCATGGTGATGGTAGGAAATCAGCGTGGATTCACGGGAGAATACGACACCACATTATACAAACGTCTCACTATCATATCTCCTAAAGGGCGACGGTTCTTGCGTCCAAGCACCATCTACAACAATACCTTTGTACGACAGGGAAGATTATTCAGTGAAATGCTGCACGACCGTACTTTTTCCGCACTTTCCGGATTGTCGGCGGTGCAGACTGCCAATGTGACTTACACTCCTGACACTGTGCCGGAATCACTCATAGCAAACATTTCTGTCACTCCAGCAAAACCATACTATATCCAATGGGGTATCGACAACACCAACACTGCCGGCGACTTGGGTGTAGAGACCTACGTCACCTATCAGGATAAAAATATCTTCAAGGGAAGCGAGATATGGAGGATTCGTCTTGGCGGAGCGTACGAGATGGTGCGTGAAGCCATCGAGAAGGGGTTCGATTCCAAAAACTTTTTTGAATTCAGCATCAATAGTTCACTCGCTTTTCCACGTGTGCTCTCCCCTATCTTCAACGATTCGTATGCGGCTAAAAAAGGAAAGACAGTCTTCTCTACTGGTTTCGTCTGGCAAAACCGCCCTGAGTTTAAGAAGCGATACCTGACTTTCGATTGGAAATATATGTGGGCGACACGACGCAACCGTTACAGCCACACGCTCGACCTCTACAATATCACTTACACAATCGTGCCTTGGATATTGCCGGATTTCCAAACCCGATATCTTGATGTCTCAACAAATGCTTTGCTGAAACAGAACTACACTAACCAATTCATCACTCGCTCCAGCTACACGTTCTCCTACTCCAGCTCGTCAGCCACCGCGTCTTCTTTGATGAAAGCAAAAAAAACTTCCAAATCGAGCACTAATTTCAGTTTCACAATAGACATGTCGGGCACTCTACCGTCGGGACTTGTGCGACTTTTCCATTCTCCTGTGAAAGAGGAAGCGACAGACTCGTTCGGGACAGTACGCAAATATTATGAAATTTTTGGTGTGCCATTCAGCCAGTACGCACGCTTCGACATCGACTATAGCCGCACCTTCCGCTTAGGCATCCATCCAGAACTGGCAGTACATGTCGGGGCTGGAATAGCATGTCCATACGGCAATTCGAAACAGATTCCATACGAGCGAAGATATTTCGCAGGTGGTCCGAACTCTGTGCGTGGATGGAGCACACGTGAACTTGGTCCGGGCAGATACGTACGAAAAAGTTCGTCAGACTTCTTCAACCAAACAGGTGATATAAAACTGCTTGCACAAGCTGAGCTGAGATTCCACACAGAAGGAATATTTGAATATGCCATTTTCGTCGACGCTGGAAACATTTGGACTATACAGGATTATGACAACCAACCGGATGGCAAGATAGTGCTGGATGAGTTGGCAAAGGACTTGGCGGCCAGCGTCGGAGTCGGAGTCAGATTAGACTTGTCGTTCATTCTCGTCCGTCTCGACCTTGGACTGAAAGGATACGACCCTTCAACTAGGGAATGGAATATCAAATCCCCTAAACTCAACCGTGACCTTGCTTTCCACTTCGCTATCGGATACCCATTTTAAGAGTGAAGAGTTAAAAGTGAAGAGTTAAGAATTCTATATTAGAATTATAAAAAACACAGAGGCACAAAGTTCACAGAGAAAGTCTGCGTCTTTTATGAGAAAAAAGACATGAAAATTCAATCAGAGATTGAGGACACCTTCTTTTTATGGTTCGTCGGACTCACGTCAAATCAAATTTAATCAGCTTCTTAAAATGCTAAATGTAAATTTTTATTCTAAATTTGCATTTAGACTCTAAATTTAGATCTAAACATTTAGTGCCTAATACATATGCATAGATTCTGCTATTCCATACTAGCACTTTTTATTTGCTTGCTCAACGTTGTGGGAGCACACGGAGAAATCCAGTGCTACTTTTTCCACTATACGACGGAAGATGGGCTAGCAAGCAACAATGTGCACGACATTGTGGAAGATCAGCATGGATTTATATGGCTTGCCACACACTATGGCATCAGCCGTTTCGACGGATGCAGCTTCAGAAACTACGAGGAATCTCGTTTCCCAGAGATGAAACGTAACGATACATACCACGCATTCAAATTGCCCAATGGAGACATCACTTTCGGAGGCTCAAATTTCACAATCTACTCCTACGACAAAAATTCTCACACATTCCACGACATATCCGAATTTGCAGGTGATGATGCCTACAACTTCGATCTGACAGGTTGCTCAATCCAACCTGATGGCGAATGTCTGCTTTCTTCCACTGGCAAAGGAGTGTTTTCTTACGATCTAAAATCCAACACATTCCATACAATATGCGAAAATATCATAGACAAAAAAGTGCTGGATGTCTCAAAAGACTTCAAAGGCAGATACTGGATTGGTTGTTACAGCGGAGTATATATTGTCGATAAGGAAGGCAATACGCTGTTCGACTATCGGTCTAAGATCGGTGAGCTGATCAACAATATACTTCAAGTCGATCCTCAACATATCCTATTATGCTCAAATGTAGGATCTCTATGGATGGGGAAGCTGAACAATGAAGGCGAAATTCTCAGTGTCGAGAAAGTCCCCACTCCATTCCACTCGATTTCGGCAATCGGCAAAGCTTCCGACAACGTCATCCTGCTCGGCACCTCTGGCGACGGTGTGTGGCAGGCACAATTTTCTGATGGCACGCTTTCGTTTGACAAAATCAATCCTATAAATAAAGCCGACGCTACTCTTTCCAAAGTAAGCTCCATCTACGTCGACAGCAAAGACAGAGCTTGGATATCCACAAACGACAATGGCATCTGGTGTATGGACAAGATGTCTGAAACTAAAAGTTTTTCCTCCATAAAATTGGGAATTCCTAAATCTGTAGGCACCTGTTTCTTTCCATGTGGCAAAGGCAATCTCCTTTTAGGAACCGACGGTGCCGGCCTGATACTGCTGGATGCGAACAACAACGTATTGAAACGATGGACCGTAAATGACGGACTTCCTTCCAATAATGTGCTGGACATAGAGAAATACCAAAACGGATTTATTTTGTCATTCTGGGGTGGAAATCCCGTATGCCTGACTCTTGAAGATGGCAAATTGACTCCAATAGTGACTAACAAACTTGCTACTCCGTCAAACACAGTCAAAGACATTTTAAAAATGAAAGACGGTGCGTATCTTCTGTCGACGGGAGGCTACGGAGTGTACATGCTGAGAGGCAGCAATCTTTCCAATGTCACGCTTGATCCTAAACTGCTCAACGACTCTCAAGACCTGTGGATGGAACAAGCCATTCAATTGTCGGACGGCTCGATACGTATATTGTCGTCACGCACCATATGGAGCAACAATGACGGATCATTCAAACCTATATATCCCGATATTGCCCAAACAAAATCTAAGAATCCTTTACTTTTTCTTCAATGTTGCGAAGATAACAACAATGGATATTTTGTTGTGGCAAACAAAGGCATATTTTGGTTTGCCACAGACGACTCATCATACGAACCCCTTGATTTCTTGCCATCAGGGGAGTATTTCGCCATTTTAAAAACTGATGATGGCAAATTATGGGTGTCTAGTTCCAACGGAATACTATCAATCGACTATACAAACAAAAAATACGAAACCGTCTTCTCCTCCGAAGGTTTGTCTGGCGACTATTTCGTAAGAAAAGCTTCATGTGTGTCTGCAAACGGCACTCTCATATTTGGATGCAAACATGGTTTTGTATGCGTCAATCCTCGATTCATCTCTAAAGACGCTACCGAACACCTATCGTTCTCCGAGCTATACATCAACGGAGAAAAGGCATCATTTCCAAAAGATTCAGCAGCAATTGTGTTAGACTACGGACAAACGCACTTGCTCATGAAGCTTGACATGGTGAACTATGCCGAGCCAAACACATACAATCTAAAATACCGTGTGATGCCGGCAGACACTATTTGGAATAAGGTGGCACCGTCGAGAGAAATCACCATAGATGTATTGCCAGACGGAGATTTCAATCTTGAAGTAGGAGTTTTCTCACCAAACGGAAAATTGTTCAGAACCATCTCTATGCCATTGTCTGTTCTGCCACCATGGTGGAAATCCACACAATTCTACCTGTTCAGCGTCATGCTGTTCATAGCACTCGGCTTTTTCATTTCCAACAGACGCGTGGCAGCGTTGAAAAGAAGAAAAGAAGAGCTACAAAAAGCAGTCGACGAGAAGACCATTGACCTTAGAAATGCCAACGAGACTTTGGTCATTCAAAAGAACGCCATCGAAGAAAAGAACGAGTCTCTGCTCAACACAATCAAACTCAAAGACCAACTGGTTTCAGTCGTGGCACACGACCTGAAGAATCCAATGTTTGCCATCGTCACAACCCTACGCAGGGTAATGTCGAGCGATCCAAGCAAAGTAGACTCACGTCATCTTATATCTGAAGCCACACAGGAAGCCGAAAAAATCCAGGCTGAAATGGAGAAACTCCTCCAGTGGGCATCCAATTCGGAACTTAAAATGAAATGTGAGATCAAGAATGTGGACCTTGCCAAACTGGTGGATGATATAGTTGCCTTCCTGCGACCACTTTGCAATGAGAAAGAAATCATTCTGGAATCTTCGGTAGACAATCTCGAGCATCACGTCATGGCCGACGAGAAAATGCTTGCAGTAGTTGTCAGAAACCTTATCTCTAACGCCATCAAATACACAGGCAGAGGAAAGAAGATAAAAGTCGGGGCAATAGAGACTCCAGACAAAATCGCATTCACAGTTGCGGATGAAGGAATCGGAATGACTCCAGAGTTTTTGGAAAAAATCAGAAACAGAGAAAATATTGTGTCCCGTCAAGGCACAGAAAATGAAAAAGGCTACGGAATGGGATTGAAAATTGTTTCCGATTTTGTCAGCAAGATGGGAGCGACAATCGATTTTGCCAGTGAGTCTGGAATTGGCACTCAGATAACAGTCTCAATGAATACAGGTACGGAACTTGAGATGCCGACAGAACAGATAAAAGAAGAAGAGACAACAACACAAGAAGACGTTCTAAAAAGCATAGACAAATCATTCTTTGAAGACAAGACGGTGCTTGTGGTGGACGACGACCCTCTTCTCCTAGACAACATAAAAGCCATGTTGAACGGTTTTGTCGCAGTGCAGACGGCAGAAAACGGAGCAGAAGGAATGGAACTTGCGGAAAAGATAATCCCGGATTTGATCATCAGCGACATCGACATGCCAGTAATGAACGGACTCGAAATGTGCAAAAACCTTTCCCTTAACCCAACCACATCAAATATCCCAGTCCTGTTCCTGTCTGCAAAACAAGAATTGTCGACTAGGATTGCCGGACTGTCCGCTGGAGCGATAGACTATATAGTCAAGCCATTTAATGAAGGAGAGCTGTTGTTGAAGACATTCAACTTCCTCCGTATGCAACAACTCCGCCAGATTAAGATTCTAGCAGGAACACTCAACGATGAGAATAACAATGTTGCCGACGAAGAGATCAATCCTTTGATACAGCAACTTCTTGACTGCATAAAAAAGAATTACGTAAATCCAGACTATTCATTCAACGACATAGCAAAAGACTTAGGATTCAGCAAATCAACTTTGACTCGAAGACTCAAGTCGATCATAGACAAATCGCCTGTAGAAATTCTATCAGACTACCGTCTACACAAAGCTAAAACTCTGCTTTCTGAGGGAAAAATGTCTGTGAGCGAGATCGCTTATGCTGTCGGATTCAATGACCCTTCCTACTTCAGCAGAAAATACAAAGACTATTTTGGCACAAGTCCATCGAAATAAAGCCTCACAGACACTTAATAGACAACTATTAATCAATAAAACCTACGCTGAAAACGAAAAATCGATGACCTTCAATGAGCAAAAATCACGATAAAAAAGCCTAATTTTCATTTTTTTGACAAAATAAATTCATCCAAAAAATCCCTTTTCATCGGATTTTTTGGCAACTACGATATTCCGTGGAGCGATTCTCCTATTCTTTGGAGTGTTTTTAAAAATGCCTCATGCATCTATGTTCTATCTTCGCAACAGAAACAAAACACAAAAACAAACAAAAGGATTCTACAAATGACAAATAACAACTAGACATAGACAATCTAACAACTTTAACATCGATTATCATGAAACATTTATTTACAAACTTACTACTTCTTGTACTGATCCTAGCCGGACAGACAGAAGCGTGGTCTGCGACTAAGCAGATGGAGTATCTTGATCGTGGAGTTGTTGCCGTTAAGGTAAACAATGGTGTTTTCGTCAGCTGGAGATTTCTAGGAACTGACGACAAATCCACAGGGTTTAACATTTATCGTGATGGTGCAAAGGTGAACGATGCCCCCATCACTTCTAAAACCAATTATGTAGATACTAAAGGTACTGCAAACTCAAAGTATGTAATTAAAGCTGTTGTTGGAGGAAAAGAGATTGATGCTTCTAAGGCAATCACTCCATGGGGCCAGCAATACAAGACACTTACTCTAAAGCGTCCAGGCACAAACTACGCTGCCAACGACATGAGCGTTGGAGACGTTGACGGAGACGGACAGTATGAGCTTTTCGTGAAATGGTATCCCAACAATGCGAAAGACAACTCACAGAGTGGAAAGACAGACAACACTTTGATTGACTGCTACAAACTGGACGGAACATTCCTTTGGAGAATCGACCTTGGAATAAACATCCGTTCTGGTGCTCACTACACTCAATTCCAAGTGTACGACTACGACGGTGACGGAAAATGTGAGATGGTCTGCAAGACAGCTCCAGGCACAAAAGATGGTAAAGGCAAAAACGTGATTATGGGCAACGACAACCCTAAAGCTGACTACCGCAATGGTAATGGATATGTGTTGACAGGTCCTGAGTATCTGACAATCTTCGAAGGTGCTACTGGTGCTGAGATCCACACCGTGGAGTACACTCCAGGCAGAGGCAATGTATCGGCATGGGGCGACAGCTATGGCAACCGTGTTGACCGTTTCAACGCATGTACAGCTTATTTGGATGGCGTTCATCCAAGTGTAGTGATGTGTCGTGGATACTATACACGTACAACTCTTGCAGCTTACGATTTCAAAAACAAAAAACTTGTGCAGCGCTGGTACCACAACTCAGACAAGAAGGGTCAAGGAGCATACGGTGACGGAAACCACAACGTCTCTGTTGCTGATGTTGACGGTGACGGAAAAGACGAAATCATCCTTGGTTCAGCCATTATCGATGATGATGGAAAGACTTATTCAAGAACAGGATTCGGACATGGCGACGCTATGCACGTGTCTGATATGGACCCAGACCGTCCAGGACTTGAGGGATGGTTTGTACACGAGGATAAGGGATCTGCCTACGGATATGAAATGAGAGACCTAAAGACCAACAAGGTGATCCACGGAAAGAAAACAGGAACCGATAACGGTCGTGGTATGGCAGCTGATATTGATGCTAAACACAAAGGTTTTGAAATGTGGAGTTCTGCTCCTGGCGTGTTTGATTGCAAAGGAAAACAAATCTCAAGCACAAAGCCAAGCGTCAACTTCCGTATCTACTGGGATGGTGATTTGCAGGACGAGTTGCTAGACGGAACTAAATGTGACAAGTGGAATGGGAATGGTGTCAACCGCCTCATCACTTTCAAGGGTAATGCTTGCAACGGAACAAAAAACACTCCTTGTCTTTCAGCAGACTTGTTTGGAGACTGGCGTGAGGAAGTGATATTCCATGATGGCGACAAGATTTACATCTACACTACAACAATCGAGTCGAAATACAGATTGTTCACACTAATGCACGATCCTGTTTATCGTTGTGGCATCGCATGGCAGAACAGCTCGTACAACCAGCCACCTCACCTTGGCTTCTATATTGGCGACGGTGTTGACAAAATCGCTCAGCCGGACATCTACACTCCAGGTCACGAGGTCAATCCTCCAGCACAAGAAGATGCGACTCTATCTTTCGAAGGATCTTTGAATCAGGAGCTTCTACCAAACGAGCAAGTAAACTTGTCTTTCACATTCGGTGGAACAGCAACAGGCGTAGATGTGACTGGTCTTCCTGAAGGACTTTCTGCAAAGACTAACGGAAACAATGTTGTGATCTCTGGAACAACTAAAGAAAACGCGACATTCACAGTCAAGACAAAAGGAGGCAAAAACGAAGTATCATACAAAGTGAACGTAAAGCAGATTGACGGTTCACTAAAACGCATCGCATACATAACAGACACTACTAACACTGAATTTAAAAACGATAAGATCTATCAGATGCTTGGCAAAACAGATAGTCTATACGTCAGAATAATCGACGCAAACAATGCCAAAGCTGATCTGACAGCATTTGATATGGTTCTTATCAGTGAAGTGACAGCTTCCACAGCACCTATCATTGCGAACATTGAAGGTATAGCAAAACCAGTGCTTAACATGAAGGTTCACTCATACAAGACTGCAGACGGAGCATGGAGCTGGGCAGAAAACGGTTACGGCGACAACACTACAGCTACAAATTTGGTTGTGGAGTCGGCAGCTCAGTCTCACCCAATGTTCAAAGACATCGACTTCTCTAAGGGCAATGAAATACAGATGGTGTCTGAAGTCAACACAAAAGCGTTGACATACATGAACCCAGAATCATTCACAGATGCAGCCGGCAACATTAAGTCGATCGCATCAGTCAAGGGAGAAGAGCAGGTATGTATCTTGGAGATCCCTGTCGGAGCTTCAATAGCAGGAACTAAAATCACTGAGAAATTCATCCAGATCGGATTGAACAGCAGTTCTTACGCAAATCTTACAAACGACGCTCTATCAATCGTTCGCAACGCATGCTACTACTTGATGGGAATGAACTCAGGATTATCTAACACAGACTCCTTCAAGTCGACAGCTACAGGAATGAGCATCTACGTCTCGTCTGGCATTTTGAATATCTCATTCAACAACGATGGATATGATAAGGCAAACATATCTATAATCGGTATCACTGGAAAGATCATCAGCCAAGAGACAATCGAAACAATACCTGGCCGCAACAACTATCAGACAAATTTGTCTGGCATGGCATCAGGAGTGTATATGATAAGTGTCGAGGGCAATGGTATACACCACGTGGCAAAAATTATTGTAAAGCAGTAATACCATAAAAAATCTTTTTATAACAAGCACCATTCCTAAAATTTTATACCCATAGCCACTTGAGGAATGGTGCTTTTCAAAATAAAGGAAGGATTTCCCCCTCCTTTAGCTCTCTTTATGTCTAACTTAATGAGTACCATCATGAACAAAATAGCAATATATATCAAACGTTTGATGGCCATTCTTATGCTTATACTGAGTGCCCCCGCATTCATTAATGCACAGCTAAGAGTGTTCACAATCGGAGATTCAACCGTTCAGGATTATAACGACGGATATGCTCCTCGCAAGGGATGGGGACAGATGTTGCCATTCTTCTTCGACAAATCTAAAGCCGTTTGCTATAACAAAGCAGTAGGAGGAACCAGTTCACTAAGTTTCTACAGAGACCACTGGCCAGCAGTCAGAAACCAATTAAAGAAAGGAGATTACGTATTTATCCAATTTGGAATCAACGACCGTAACACTGACCCTAAACGTTACTCACCAAAGGGTGTGTTCGAGGAGAACATCAAGAAATTTGTGAACGACACAAAAGCTAAAGGAGCAATTCCAGTTTTGGTGTCTACCGTACGTCGCGCGGCTTGGACAAACGGCAAGCCATACGACTCTTATCATGAGCACCCTCAATTAATGAGAGACGTTGCAAAGAGCACAGGTGTGCCTTTGGTGGACCTTGACAAATTCTGCTACGACCTCTTCGTCGCTCAAGGACAGCTCTATTCTGAGAGATTCTGCACAATGCACCTTGTTGCCGGTGAGTATCCTAACTATAAAAACGGAAATACAGACCAGGTGCACTATCAGGAGCTTGGAGCAACTGAAAATGCAAGATTTGTAGTGGAGACTATCGAAAAAAGCACTAACGCAGATCTGAAAAAACTTGCTGCATGCACTCTGCCTCGCCATAAGGTCACAATCAAGATCAACGATGCTTCCAAATCTCAGGCAATCTCACGCACAGCTGAGTTTCCAGCAGGAATAAATGTGACTTTGAAGACTATTCCAGCAAAAAACGCTAAATTTCTACGCTGGGAGGATGGGAACAAGAAGAGCATATCTACCAAGTCTCTTTACGTAGTCAAGATGGGCAATGCCGACGTGACATACAAGGCAGTCTATGAATCAAACGTAAAAGAGCCAGAAGATGAGCCTCAGACACAGGTCACTGAGCCTACACTGACTATTGACAACAACAAAAAAGCTTTGGTTGCCTCAGATGCCAAGTCGTACAAATGGTATTTCAACAACCAGGTGATATCAGGAGAGACAAAGTCAACCATTTCTGTCACAAACAATGGAACTTACTCTGTGGAGATGGTGCTTGCGGACGGAAAAACTGTCAGGTTGGATATATGCGTGACTATCGGCAAGGATGGAACAATCCGTAAGATATACCTTATCGGCGACTCTACTGTCTGCGACTACAAAGACAGCCAGTTCCCTATGACAGGATGGGGACAGGTGTTGAAATACTACTTCAACTCCGACATTCAGATTGTCAACCATGCAATTGGAGGACGCAGTTCGAGAAGTTTCCGTGAGCAAGGAAGATGGAAGACAGTGTTGAACGCATTGAAACCAGGTGATTTCGTTTTTATACAGTTCGGACACAACGACCGTGACACCAAGCCTGAGCGCTACACTCCCGTCGACAAATACAAACTTTATATCGACTCGTTTGTTGTGGAGGCAAGAGGCAAGGGAGCCATTCCTGTGCTTGTATCCCCAATGGTGATGAACGCTTGGAACAATTCCGGAATGCGTAACGTATTTGCAGAGAATGGGGCCGACTATCGTGGAGCGATGGAAAGTGTAGCCAAGAACAGAAAGTGCGCATTCGTTGATCTGAACATGAAGTCATACAATATGTTCAAACAATTTTCATCCACTTACAATCAACGTTTCTTCTACAATACATATCCAAAAGGAGAGTATACCAACTATCCTAACGGAAGCACAGACAACACTCACTTCCAAGAAATGGGAGCATTGACTCTCTGTCGATTCATCATTGAAGAGTTGACAGCAAACAAAGATCCATATATCAGCGCACTGCAGCGATATATGAAGCCAATGTACCAAGTGACTGTGAAAGCCAACATCGACAAACCAGGAGAAATAACCACTTCCGCAAAATTCCCTGTCGGTGCACCTGTCACAGCAAAAGTGCTGCCTGCCTCAGGCACGACATTCCAAAGCTGGAACCAAGATGGCTCACAAAAGTCTAAAACGACCATCTACCGTTTCACAATGCCAGCCAAGGCAACTACAGTGACTGCTATGTTTAAGGGAGGTAAAGAAGAGGATCCGGGACAATCTCCATCTGAAACAATCCGTAAAGACACATTAAAGGACGGACAGAAAAAGATTGCCTACATAACAGACCCTACAGACGCCACCTACGTCAATGATATAATCTCGCCAATGCTGATGAACGTAAAAGAGTTCTATGTAGAAGAGATTGATTGCAATTCAGCGACAAGCGATTTAAGCGGTTTTGACATGGTTCTTATCAGTGAGATAACTCCATCCACTGCCCCAATCATCGCCAACCTTGAAGGCATAAACAAACCTATTCTAAATATGAAGGTGCATGCCTACAAGACTGCAAATGGAGCATGGAGTTGGGCGACGGCAGGTTTTGGAGACAACACCACGGCAACCACAATTTACGTGGACGAGGAGTTCCGTAGCCACCCAATGTTTGACGGCATTGAGTTGAGCGACGGAGAGATCAAGATGGTTTCAGCCGTCGACACCAAAGCTTTGACATTCATGAATCCGGAATCGTTCACCGACGCGACAGGCGACATCAATGCAATCGCTTCTGTAAAAGGAGATGAACAGGTTTGTATCTTGGAGATTCCTGTGGGCAATTCCGTCGCAGGAACAAAGATCACTGAAAAATTCATCCAAATCGGATTAAACAGCAGTTCGTTTGCAAACTTGACAGAGGATGCATTGTCTATCATTTGCAACGCATGCTACTATTTGATGGATATGAAAAAAGACACAACGGCAGAAACGGAAACATATTCAGCCTCATCTAACAGTATCACAGTGAGCCCGAATCCAGCATACGGCGACTTATACATATCATACTATGCAAATGAAAATGATGTGGTGAATATGTCAGTAGCCGACGCAATTGGAAGGGTATTACAAACCGCCACGATTAATGTTTTCCAAGGAGAAAACAGCCACACCGTCGACCTATCGGGCATTGCGTCAGGAATCTATCTTTTGCGACTGGAGGGATCGCATGTTCACGCAACATCTAAGATTGTTATAAAAGATTAGCTTTTTCTTTGATATTTATTTATAAGCTAATTTACTGTTCCGTCTGTGGCATTATAGTCACAGACGGATTTTTTCGTGTTGAATTATGATCCATTTTAAGATTTTTTGACAATTTTCACATTTATATTTTAAAAAACAACTGAATATTATGTCATTATCCGTAATTTTGCACAACGAATTTATTTTAAGACAAATTTATGAACACAAAGAGATTTATTTCTTTTTCGACGATTCTGCTCACAACAGTATCCTCTGTTTTCTCACAATGTATTGTCGGAGGGACAGAGTTTAACACAGAACCAGAATTATGTAATCCTACAATGGTAAGCGACGACAATGAGGAGAACGGATGGTTCAGCGCTAAAGTTGCGGAAATCATTGCTAAACAATGTAGTAATAGCAACTTTTTTGAACATCCATCTAATGTCATACAGAAAGGTCTGCCTTCAAACAAACTCTCAGTTGTAGGAAAAACTTCTTTAACTTGGAAAGAGTTATTAAATGCAAGAACTCCTAGTGGCAAAGATACAGGGTTGGTTGTCGTCACGTCTAATCCGAAACTTATATCTCCTTATTTGTCGGAAGGAAATGGTTCGGCGATGCTCGTGGCAATGGGTAATGGTCATGAATTCCCGTTTTTCACATATACAGTGGAAGGTCTTGTTCCAAATAGCACCGTGACAATGACAGCCGATGTTTACGACCTGCTTGATATCAATGAGTTGGGAACGGCATTAAAGGTGATGAATTCAGGTGTGACATCAGCAAAAGATTACATAACAGAAATTCCATTGCCTTATGGAAGTTCTTACATGGTCCTACTAAATGCAGGAAAACCTGATTATTCTCAGAGTAGAATAAACGGGAATATAAATAATCAGTTTTCTATCGTGGCCGACACCAAAATAGGTAGTATGGGAATGGCACCAACTACGGCGACATCTGTAACCCCTACAAATGGAGGAAAACAGATGAGTATAAGTGCAAAGGCCGATGATGCAGGAATGGTGTCCTTCTATCTCTGGAGAAATCCGGGAGGAAATGCTCGACCTATAGGCTTGGACAACATAGCTATAGAAGGCGACTTTATGCCTGCAATTAAGGCAGGAAATGTGCCATGTCCGATGAACCCATATACAATGCGTCTAAGATCTACTTATCCTGCTGGAACTACTTATTCATGGAAGGTTGCTGAAGATGGCTCTCAAACATCTGATATGGCTACTTTCTCGTTTGTCCCTGAAAAAGCAGGCAAATATAATGTGACATGTGATGTTACTCTGCCAGGTTGTATGTCAGCAAAATCAAAAACATTCACATTTGAAACAAACAAAAATTGCTGCGAGACTGCCGACGGTATTCCTTTGTCAACAGCAACCATTTATAAAAATGATTTTGGTCAGTTCATAGGCTCAAATTATGTCTATTCTGATGCAGCTGGAAATGAATATTCTGTACCTGTAACGGAGTCCTCTTATTGTGGTATACTGCAGAATGTTATTAAAAATCAATTGGATAATTCTGTCAATGTGCGATACGATAAGGATTTCTGTTCAAGTGGGGATGCCTATGTTATAACAACAGAAGACCCATATTCGGGAAGTGGTGGCGACCACACAGGCAATGGCAATGGTGGTATGCTTATCATGGACTTGAAAACTACTGGTTGGAAAAACAAAGCTATTTTCAAAAAAGAAATAGAAGGCATTTGCAAGAACACTAATATATTTTTCAGTGCTGCTGTCCAAGCGTTCAATGATATCACAAGTAAACCCGGTAATCCTACTTCAGTAGGTACACTTGAACTTGTTCTTAAATCGGCATCCGGTACTGTATTGGCTTCTTCAGGAGAAGTAACATTGACCAAACCGGGATGGTTTGAATTGTCCTCAGAAGTTATGTTGTCTAAGGATGAGCCGTCGGTTACTCTCGAACTAATCAGTTTGGAGGATGATTATGCAGGTGATGGTCGAGGAGACTTTGCTGTTGATGATATAAAGATTCAGGTTTGTGCACCACCAGATGTTGATGTGACACCAAACTTGTCGGAAGCAGAGTTGCTCGACTTGTGTACTGATAAGGAGTTTATTTTGACAGCAAAAATCACGGATGCCGTGAAGCAGTACTATAAGGATATCAATTATTTGTTCCAGTGGACAAAAGATAACCCTTCTGTTGTAGAAAAACCAACTTGGCATGATTTAGGTTCTCCTTCTACAGATGATGCTTATGTATTTAAGAATCCAGTAAATGAAGAGCCATTCCTATCAAGTGTAAATAGACCAGACACTAGACTCTTCTTCCGTTTGGTTGTCGGGGATAAGAGTATTTTGACAACAGATCGTGACTGGGAAGACATGAATGCTCAGTCGCCATGTAGAAATGTTTCTATTTCGGATATTCCTGTTGTAGCATCTTTGAATTGCCCCGTATGTGTAGCTCCTGATGAAGTAGTAATCACAATGAAAGGAAACGGAAAATACGATTCGATAAAAAGCATCTTATACCTTTGTCCTGGCGATAGTGCACAGTTTGAGGTAGGTGAGATAATCGGAACAGATGCTGACAACAAATCATATTATAATTATGTTGCAAGTTGGCATAAAGATGATATTAAGTCTACTCCTTTAATGAAAAAGGCATGTTCCGACGCGGATAACCAAGGTCCAACACTTAGTATTACATACGACAACGTTATAGCTGGAGGAGCAAATGAAGCCAAATACATTCTTTTAATTCACGACAACAGTGATCCTTCTTTAAGCAGCACACCTTGTGATCATGCGGATACTCTCAGAGTGATTGCAGCATCAGAGCCAAGGGATACGCTGACAGATCCAGATCCGTTCTGCAAGGGTACGCTTGCGTCGGAACCTGAAAAACGTATTTCTGGATATGATATTAGTTGGTATGAGGACAAAGAGATTACGAAAAAGATTTCAGAACCTGAAATTGCATCCGTTACAGTAGCAGATTCACCAAAATCATACTACTATGTATTGACTGACACGAAGACTGGCTGTCAGAGTGATATTAACGAATATACAGTCAAAGTGGCAAGCGTGCCTGTTCCATTAATCGAAGGAAGCATTGTCTACCAAAAAAGCGAGGGTGAAAATGGAGGATTCAAGATGCCAACAGAACAGAATCCTGATGCCATCAAGAACGATTCTGACTGCATCATCGTTTGGTATAAAAAAGACAATGCAGGACAAATGATCCAAATTAATGAAGCAGATGCCACTCCTGTATACAATAGTTCTATGGTTGAGGATGAAATGTACACATACTATATTACACAAATCAACAAAATGACAGGTTGTGAGAGCAAACCGTTTGTAATACATATCATTGTGGAAGCAACTCCAACATCTTTGACAAACACTCCTGCCAAAGTCGTTTCTATCACGCCTAATCCAGCCTCAACAAAAGTATCTGTGATCGCTGAGGAAGCTGTAGAAAAGGTTGAGATTCTCAACATGGTTGGTGAAGTGGTAAAGGTAAGCAACAGAAAAGATATCGACACATCAAATCTTTCTAATGGAGTTTACTTTGTACGCACAACTATCAATGATGAGACTACTGTTCATAAGCTTGTGATTAACAAATAATACATAGCTGAACTAATGCAAAAAGGTCGACGCGAATGTGTCGACCTTTTTTGTATTTAATTTTTCTCGAATGTCCATTTTCCAATCTGTAACATTTCGCATATCTAATTTCCATCCTTTCCCGTCAATTCATTTATATATTTTATTATGAATGGACGCAACTCAGGAAGATCTACAGTCAATGTGTCCCAAAGGCCTTCCTTACTCACCTGATAATATTCATGCACAAGATAATGACGCATTCCTCGTATCACTTTCCATGGCACTTCTCCATGTGTGTCTACAAATTCATCAGTCAGTTTATATGCCGCCTCTCCTATGATTTCAATCATCTTCACCACTCCATAATAACGAACTTTATCCTTATCCAACGAATCATACGATAATGATGGAAGCAATTCCGTCAGCAAGTCTATCTGCTCCAATATATGACGAAGCCTATCTATGTCTCTAACTATTTCTCTCATAAATCAACACTTTATCTCTATTCGCCGAATCTACAGCAAATGGCAAAAGTGAGCCGTCTTCAACAAGATCCACCTCACATCCCAATAACTCCTGAAGCTGCTGTTTGATACTAACAATCGTGAACAATCCAACACGATAATTTTTCCTATCATATTGGACAAGGATATCGACATCGCTTTCTGAAGTCTCTTCTCCTCTTGAGTAAGATCCAAAAAGCCATGCCTTTTTTACGGGTTGTGTCCTTAAATATTTTTGAATATTTTCGACGATTTTAGTATTCATAAAATCATTAATATATTGCAAACGGTTACTCTATACACGGATACAAATGTAATCGAAAATTTCGACAATTGGAAAGTCTCCTGTGAACTTTGTGTCTCCGTGGTTACCGTCCATCCCTAATTTTTCATTTTTCACTTTTCATTCTTAATTAAAAAAATTAGAGGTGCCTCATCAGACACCCCCAATTTATCATTTTGCATTTCTAATTTAGCATTTAGAATACTACTCCCACTCGATTGTTCCCGGTGGTTTGTGAGTGACGTCGTACCACAATGAGCCTGCTCCTTCTGCGACGAATCTGCCCCAAAGTCCTTCAAGAAGTTTCTGGTCGATCTCTGCGAAGTTGGCTGTCATTGCCTCTGATGAGTTTACTGGACGCATCACAATACATGGCTTGTCCTGCACTGTAAGCGGAACCAACACTACTGGCATCTGCCAGATCGACTCGTATAGGTTGTTTTCCTGCAAAAACTCTGTACAGATATTGTCGAACTTACGTAGCACGTCAAAGTTGTTCTTTGTGGCATACTGCTCTATCAACTTTGGATTTTCATCACTTACACTGCCCACCTGCCAGATCACACGGTTGATCACCTTGAAACGGTTTACCAACTCAGTTGAGTATTTCTCACACTGCTTCCAAGTAAGATTCTTAGTTGTCAACAAGAACGGCTGCGCGTATGTTCTACCGTCGCCCTGCACTCCTACACTCTTGATAGGAAGGACTTTTCCTTCGATATTGTTCTCCTTCAAATACTCTGCCAGGCCAGGCACGTCTGCGTTTGTAGCAAACTCTCCCTTGCCATCTGTACATAGCAGACGGACTCCAAGACCTGGACCAGGGAATGGGTGACGCCATACAAGGTTGTGAGGAATACCAAGCTCCTCGCCCAACATACGTACCTCATCTTTATAAAGATCTGCCAACGGCTCAAGAAGCAATCCCTGTGCCATCAAATCCATCACCTCCTTCACACGGTTGTGGTGTGTCTTGATAAGGTCGGCATTCTTTGTTCCTCCACTCTCGATAGTGTCTGGATAGATAGTTCCCTGAGCGATCATCCACTCTTTGGGGTCAAGGTTCAGTTTAGCCATCTCCTCGTCTTTCACAACCAAGAATGTGGCACCGATGATCTTACGCTTCTGCTCAGGAGCTGTAATGCCCTCAAGTCTGCTCAAGAATGAATCTGTAGCGTCGACAACACGAAGGTTGTTCATACCCTCAGCCTTCAAGAAATCAATGATCTTTGCCGACTCATCCATACGCATCATACCATTGTCGATGTGAAGACCCATCACACGATCAGTGCCCAACACACGGTTCAAAAGCACAAATGCGACGGTGCTATCTACACCTCCGGATACAAGCAAGAACACTTTTCTGTCGCCGACCTCTTTCTTGATTTTCTCTGAGATTAGAGGCATATAGCTCTTCATGTTCCATGTACGCTGGCATCCGCAGATGTCGATGAAATTGTCGAGGATCTTCATTCCGTACTTACTGTGAGTCACCTCTGGATGGAACTGGATTCCGTAGATTTTACGATCGTCTAGAGCCACCGCTGCGATTGGACAGTCCTTCGTCGACGCGATGATCTTATAACCCTCAGGCAATTTTTCTACTGCGTCGCCGTGGCTCATCCACATTGGCGAAGACGCAGGGATATTCTTCAATAGCGGGTGCTGAGGCTCCTTCAAAAGAAGATCAGCTATTCCATACTCTTTCACCTTACCTGGGCGAACTGTTCCTCCAAGCTGCGACGCCATCAACTGATGTCCATAGCAAATTCCAAGTTTAGGAACAGGAATATTCAAGATTTCAGGATTGTAGTCGGGAGCATCCTCCGCGTAGACGCTGGATGGACCACCACTGTAGATGATACCTGTTGCTCCTGCAAACTCCTCAACTGAGGCAGTAGGAGGCAATATCTCTGTAAACACACCCAAACGGCGCACTCTGTTTGCTATCAGGTGGGCATACTGTCCACCAAAGTCCAGAACTATGATTTTATCCTGCATATAATAGTTTTTTATTATTTCAAAAGTTTTTCAAAAAGACTCCAGTCGACATCCCTCGCGTCTACTCTATATTTAGCCTTTTCATAGAAAGGGACTCTTTTGGCAAGAGACTCCCTAATATACTCAAGCATCTCCTCGTCGCTCTTGTCCTTAAGAAGCGGACGCTCATTCTTGGCAGTGCGGAGATATTCGAAAAGCACCTCGGCGCTTGCCTCCAGATAGACAGTGTCGCCCATAGCGTTCATAATCTCCATATTGTCGAAGAAACATGGAGTACCACCTCCGGCTGAAATCACAACGTCCTCAAACTCAGACACTTCTTTGAGCATATTATGTTCAATCTTACGGAAGCCCTCCTCTCCCCTATCCTTGAAGATTTGTGAGATACTCTTAAACTGACGCTGCTCTATATAGACGTCCAAATCCTTAAAATCCAAGTTATATTTCTCCGCCAACATCTTGCCGTAGGTAGTCTTTCCGCTACCCATATAACCCACCAAGAATATACGCTTCATTATCAATTTATAATTAGACGGTGCAAAATTATACTTTTTTTGGATATTTATGGTGTATTTGCAAGTTTGATTTGCGTTTGTCCCGTGCTCTTTCTGCTTTTGCGACGTACCAACATTATAGTATGATATTTCACGAAATTCCACAATTGTTAAAAATCTTTAAAACAAAGAAAAAAAATGCATCATATTTGTTTGCTAATAAATACGCAGCTATTAATTTTGCAACAAACAATTACGGTAACAGGAGAAAGCTACTTGCATGACAGGATTAGTTTTTGCGAAAGTTTCGTATGTTTAGTTATTAATTCATTAAATTTTAAGTATTATGGCATTTAGATCATCTTTGAATCTAGGCGGAAAAGAGTACGATGTGCTCGAGTGTAATTATTCTCTAAAGCGTGACGTTGATTCAAAAGGACGTCCATCATCCAACATTTACGGAGGCAAAATCACAGTCAGAGTTGAGTCGACAGAGGACACTACCATTTTAGAGACAATGGTAAACCAGTTCAAGCCGTTCAACGGAAGCGTTGTGTTCAAGAAAGGAGACGAGGAGGGTATGATGAAGGAGCTTACTTTCGAGAACGCCTACATCATCGAGTTTGCCGAGGGCATCGATATCGTCGGCACAGCGCCTATGTCAATTTGTATCACTATTTCTGCGCAGACCATCAAGATCGGTGGAGCAGAATATGAGGAGAATTGGCCAAAGGCTTAATGAAAACTGAGGAGAGGGCTAGTTTAGGCCTTCTCCTTTTATTGTTGATTAATAAATTGTTTTAATTTTGGTTGTTGAGTTGAGGATTCCAAAGGGCGGAACACCCTTATTCCCTTCTCTTCTGCGAGTTCGCAAGAACGAGCAGTCAATAAATAAATTTTTGTTTTAATATAGCAAAATCAATCACATAGCAAATTTGGCAATCAAAACTTAAACGGTTTCTAAATAGCCAATGAATTGTTTGACAGTTTTTCAGGGTTAGAACAATATAAAAATAGAAAAATAATTAAATGTCACAGAATTTGAATCCCGTACAACCGAAAGTGTTGCTCGACGGGGAAAATATACCTTTTGAATCACTGGTCTTGGAGCAAAGTATGAATTCATGCCACCGCTTCGAAGTGGTGTGTGAGTTCATGTCACAGGACGAGATGTGGCAGCAGACACCACAGAAATTCATGAATCGTATAGGCTCGCGAGCATTGATCACGTTCGAGCACCGAGAGTCTGGCACACCGTACGAATTTTCAGGATGGGTGACTGATGTCCGCATAGACGCATGGGAAAGTGAGCCTGACTTCTATCTGGTGAACCACAGGAGCAATCGCGTACATATAATAGGAGAAGGTGATATTGTGAAGCTGAACGGATCACGTGGAATGGATTCGTTTGTCGACAGCCAATTGAAATCAATAGTGACGCTGGCGACGCAGAATGCAGGCATCTCATTGGATTGTGAACCGAACTTCAACGGTGTAATACCATACGTGATGCGCTATCAGGAGAGTGTGTTCGAATTCCTCAACAGATTGTCGAGCACATATAATGAGATGTTTTTTTATGACGGGAAGACTCTCGTTTTCGGACAGCCAAAAAAATCACCAGAAGTGGCATTGACCTTCGACCACGACGTGTTCAGCCTCTGCACACGTGCGTCAGCGGTTCCCAGCAACGTTGCGGCATACGAGTATATCCATGAGTCCGACAGGCAGGTGAGTGTGGAGGGGACGAAAGACTCAGGAGCCGGACTTCTTTCAGACATCAAAAAACGAGCCGACCGACTGTATGACGACCAAGAGCTGGTGGCAAGCGCGTCGCCAGTGACATCCGACACCGACCTCAAGACATTGGCAGACAGAAAAAGCAGGACTATCGTAGGCTCGATGCTGAGTGTGGAGGGTCAGACACGCACATGCCAAGTGATGTTAGGAGGAATCGTGGAGATAATGTTTCCAAGCAAGATG
This sequence comes from Bacteroidales bacterium UBA3844, assembly GCA_002392915.1. Classification (GTDB taxonomy): domain Bacteria; phylum Bacteroidota; class Bacteroidia; order Bacteroidales; family Paludibacteraceae; genus UBA1723. The sequence goes on from DGHQ01000024.1 coordinate 240,508, forward strand.
AACGTTCCATCGTTGGGAAGATACCGAGTTGTGGAGATCGTCCATAAGGTGGACAAGTCCGGCAACTACAGCAACCATTTTGTAGGAACACCAGAAAAAAGAGAATTTATCACCCAGCGACACACAGGCAGCGTCAAGGCATATCCGGAGATGGCGGTGGTGAGCAGCAACAGCGACCCCAAGGGAATGGGGCGAGTGCAGGTGCAGTTCGACTGGCAGAAAAGATCCGGCAAGTGCACCAACTGGATCCGTGTGCAGACACCTGATGCGGGAGGTAGCGGCATGACAAACCGTGGAATGGTGTTCGTTCCGGAAGTGGGAGATCAGGTGATGGTCGGTTTTGAATACGGAGATCCTAGCCGCCCATACGTCACTGGCAGTGTGTTCAGCGGAAGCAATGGAAAAGGTGGAGGCTCAGGCAATACCACAAAAAGCATCATTACCAAGAGCGGTCATCAGATAGTGTTTAAAGACGACGACAACGATTGGGGAATCACCATCTCCGACAAAAACGGCAACGTCATCAAATTTGATACGAAAGGCAAAAATATACAGGTGTCGGCAGGGGAGACCATCTCTTTGCTTGCCAACAATGTCACTATCGATGCATCGCAAACGGTGTCGATAAACGCTGGAGAAGACATTGTCCTGAACGCAAGCAAAAGCTTGAGCTCATATTCGGATGAGAATATATCTTTTATGGCTGGCGAGGATGTCTCTGTGTCTGCAAAAAACATCACAACGACAGCATCAGAAAATTCCAAACATAATGCCGACACTCTATCTCTATTGACAGAAACCGAAATAGAGATGACTTCAAAGAAAGTCGGAATCGACAGTTCCAAGGAAAATCTCGTCCTTTCCACAGGCGGCGACGTGGAAACAAAAGCTAAGGGTAAAGTCAATTTGTTCTAATTGTTTTTAAAGCGGATACAACATGAAAATAGAGTTGAAAACAGATACATCGGCAAAGGAATATTCCGTGGAGAAACGCATCGAACTCATGGATGCGCAACACGAGGAGACCCAAGTCGTAGTATATACGGAAGATTTGACCGTCACCGTCGACAATAGCCAGCCACAGGAGATAATAGCCAAAGTGGAGAGAAGCAACGTGAAGAAAGATGGAAAAGCGTTTCCTCAAAACCCCATCGACCATTATTTCATCAAATCAGGTGAAGCATTAAACAAACTTGATCTGCTGCTATCAGCGGATGGCAGAATTATAAAAGTGGTGAACAGAGATAAGATTCTAAAGAATTGGGAATACACAAAAATATATCTTGACAACTATTTTGTCAGCGAAGACGGACACGTGGAGTCGACGATAAAAGGGTGGACAAAACAGATTGACTCCGTAATAAAAGATGAAGAGAAGTATATGCATTCCGTCGAAAACGATTTGCTATACAACCGCTTCTTCTCTGGCTATTGGCTTGATTACGGAGAGGATAATCAACTAGTTAGAAATCAAATCTTTCCTGCTATTTTTGGGGATGCGAGAACCGTGTTGACCGAAGTTTTGACTGTATCGGAGACAGAAGGCAAAAGAAAAATTGATATAGCCGGAAGTCTGAACAGAGAAACCTCAGACATAACCGCAATAGCAGAGACATTGGGCATGGACGAGACACAGACCGATGGTTTGACCATTAATCTGAAAGGGGTATGTCAGACCGACGAGTCCGGACTCATAGAAAAGATAGATTTGAAAGCTACAGCAGAATTAGCAGAAAGTGACTTTAAAAGAATTTATTGTTTGATTGTAAACAGGAAATAACAGACAGGTATGGCAACGGGTGTAAAAGAAGGACAGCAGTATGTGGTGGACGGTGCAATCTTCAAATGTCAGTATGGAAGCGCACCATGTCAGATAAGGGCGATTTCAAACAAAAAGGTAACAGCTCAGAACAAACCAATTGTGACGGATAAAGACGTCACTTTCATGATTCCAACCGCTCCTTTTGTAACATGCTCACAAAGCAAACAAGTTCCTCCTACATGTGCTTATGCAAATGGAATATGGGAAACCAAAACGACAGTGCAGCATGGCGACCAAAATGCCATCGTAGAAAAGAGCGTTATGAAATGTCCTGTTTATCAGGGAGAGATAAAATGTATATATCCAGGACAAGTACAATCCGTATCCGTGCCAGAGTTAGCTGAATTTAAGATAGAGACACTCAGTGTTTTCCCGTTGGCGATGGTTGTGTCGTATAATACTCCATCAAAAGAAGACACTCCTCAGAAAACATCCGGAGTCAATGCCGTCTCTGCATCAAAAAAGACATTCAGAGCCGGAGAGGAGATAATCATCCATGCCTTTAAGAAAAGCAACAAAACTGAAGAACTAACCGCACCCAAACATGTCAATGTTGTTGTGTTCACGACCAAAGAGGTGGAAGAGACGAAAGGAACTGGGGAAAAAGCAAAAACAGAAAAAGTCAGGTATATTGACAAATTGATGACGTTCAAAGAGGTGTGTCCACCTTTCAAAATCAAACTCACCGACCCTGGAAAATACTCTATTGAAGCCGGGTCGGATGGCATTCTGGACGGAGACAGCAATGTCAAGGGATATAATAAGATAGACATTCAAAAGCCTTTGATAAAAGGCAAAAACATAATTCCTCCGATGTATCCTAAATGCACTGTAGACGTGGAAATCATCAGCGGAAACAGCATCACAGGCATCAAAAAAGCTGGGGATAAAAAAACTATTTCCGACACCGTGTATGTCAAGCAAGGAGGTTCAGCCGTATTCACTCCTGAGCTCACGTTGAATTATAATTCTGATTTTGAGTTGCTTAAATGTTCGGTCACAAAAAAGAACGGAGAAAGTGTCTTAGAGGAGGACTATAAATACGACGAGGGCGGACACAGTCTGACACTAACCCCGTCGAGCGCGGAAGTGGATTATAGAATCACATTTTCCCTATACAAAAAGACAGATGAAACCATCGAAGAGACTCCGATGAGTGAAAAGAGCATTCTCGTCCATTCATATAATGAGGCTGTGCTTTACGCATATGTGCCTGGAGCGACCAAAGGTTCAGCAAACGGGAACACCACATTGAGAAGACCGGGAGACACTTTGATTTTCACTGTCAAACAGAAGGACGGCAAGGCGGAGGACCTTGACAAAATCGTATGGAACGTAAAAAAGGATGGCAAACTTTTTGAGAAGGACATTAAAGGCGAGATGATCCTGTACAAATTCAAGGAGGAAGGCGTATACACAATTGAAGCCGACCTGAAAGGCACGTCGCTCTCCAACGGAGGAGTGAAAGGGGATACACTTACAGATTTCGATGAAGAGTCGGTCAATCCCGAAAACAAAAACGTGGTCGTACTTGATAAAGTGGATAAAAGGTTGGTGAATGAAGAAGGGAAAAAATCCTCTGCCAAATCCGTAAATGGAGAGAACCCTAAAGAAAGGGTCATAACCCACAAATTGAAAATCTCACGCAATGAAGTCACAGAAGTAAGATTAGGAGCCACCAACGGCAAAAGATACGAGGGTGTGCGATACACAATCGAGCCATCATTCCTCTTTGGCGACGCGACATACAGTGATGAGAGAAACAACGTCGTATACACATGTGAAGGGGCGGATGCTAACTGTCTAAAACGAGGCATATTCCTTGCCACCAAGCCAGGCGATTATATCGTCAAAGCCACACTTAACGGCAAAGAATGTAAATCGCAGCCATTCACAATTCAGGATGCCACATTCTCGAAATGGGAGTTCTGCGATTCGGAGAAGAAGAAAATCAGCCACATAGGCAGGAATATGACGTTCGGCATCAACGCCTCTGTGCCAGCTTGGGCACAAAATAGCAGTGATGAGAAGAAACAGAACAAGGAAATCACAGTATCAATATTTTGTAAAGGCAGAGCAATTCAGTCGTTCAAGACAAAACTCGATGAGGCAGGAAGTTTCCATATCGACAACATAGATGTTGAAAAAGATATCATTGCAAACGCAAAAAATATCGTCTCCTTTGATGGAATTCAGGATTTAATAATTACTTTTGTGGTGAATGATAGTCCATCGAAAATTGTGAAAGGTTTGTCTATAAGTAAAGTCGGTCATGGTTTGTTTTCAACGAAAGCGAATCTAACTGTAAAGACCAAGCCGTTTATTGACGGATATTTCGCGGATAAGAGTGGGAAGAAATTAGTCAAGATTGTGAATTATGTTGACGGAAGCAGCAACAATAAAGTGACTGCCAGACTTAATGTGTTGAATTATAGCAAGGAAAATCTTAAAAATCTAATGTTCTGCCTATACGAAAACAAGTGGGGAATAGATCCAATTGTTTTCAAGAGTGAAGACTTTAATTCTAATGAGTCAGGAATTGTAGAAATATCCATTCCTTTGAATGAAGGGAATATAAAGGAAAAAGATCACGGAGATTCAAAACTTCCACGTCTGTTCTATTTTAAGGTGTTTGAAAGAAAAATAAGTTATAGTTTGATTGACGGTCGTCCAGTAACAACTTGGCAGATGGTTTGTGCATATCCCAAATCTCCTGGCGATCTGTACAACTACAATGTGCAAGCAGAGATGTCAGCGGTTCAGAACGAAGCTTTGAAAGAATTGTCGGAAAATGTTGCTGGCAAAGACTACAATTCCGACAAACTTAATACTGCCCGCAGCTATTATTACCAATTAAAGATCTCCAAACAATCGGAAGAAAGCAAGAAGTATGTCAACTCATATAACTCTTTGGCTCCTGTGGTGGTAGGAGAAGATTGGGAGAAGGAGGAGAAGAAGGAGGAGAAAGGATGCAAGTGTCCGAGATGCAATGAAGATGCGGAAGAATTGGCAAAAAGATTGAAAAAAATGTTTGTTAAAGCCAGTTCAGACGCGATCAAGACAGTCGCAGAAACATATTGCAAGTACCAGCGTAGATTCGGCATGGATTCGTGTTGGATCAAAGCTCATTTTTTCGCACAAGTATATGTGGAAAGCTCTTCTTTGACTGGCAAAACAGAAAGCATGGATTTTAGTGCAAAAAATCTTTTTATAGGCAAACCTAATTTGTCATATTTCAAAGGGAAGTGGGAAAGATGTAAAAAATATGGTAGAATTTCACAAAAGAAGAAAAATGGCATATATGATGATTTGCCTGAAGACAAACAAGATTGTAAGGATTTCCATAAAGCGGAACAAAGAGAAATAGCAAATCTTGCTTATGGAACAAGAAATGGCAATGAAGGAGGAGAAGACGGTTGGAACTATAGAGGAAGAGGTCTTATCCAGTTGACTGGTAAAGGTACGTATGGAGATGTTGGCAAGATAATGAAAGTGTTTGGCATGGACAAAGAAGGTTTTGAATGCGATTTGGTAAACAACAGAGATTTAGTCGCTTCCAATTTGGAATTGGCAGTTGTTGCATCTATGGCTTATTTCCACTATAAGAATTGCAATATGCATAGTCTTTGTAATGGCAACATGAATGTCAACGAAATAAGCAAACAAGTCGGGCAGAACGATTGGGCCGCAAGAAAGTTAGCCTTCGACGGCATCCAAAAAGATGAAAACGGAAATGAGACGAAAGATGACAGATGTACCGAAAAGATATTTGAATTGGACAAATGTGATTGGGATAAGATTGACTGTCCAGATGATGTCCCTTCCTACCATACTTTCTTTGGTGGCCGTGTGGAAAAACATATCCCTAAGGGATGTGACGAAAAAACAGCAACTCACTATATCTTCTATTATCATAAAGAAGATGGAGTTTGCGTGGAAATTTGCAGAAGAACAATTGAGAAAAATGATGGGCTGTATAAAATGACTTGTGTACAAAAGAAAAATGCAATAGTTCCTGATGAGAAGACAATCAAAAAAGACAATATTAGGACATGGAAATACTCAAGTCTATTCGAGGATGGGAAAAAGCCAGAAAAAGTTGATGGGGACATCATTTATTTTATGCCCAATGGTGACAGAATTGTGAACGGGAAATATGGCTCCTATAAATATTCGAAATGTGGTGATGTGATAGAATTGGTCAGGATAGACGAAGGATGTACAGGAGGGCTTTTCCAATTCAACAAAGAGGGAGTGAAACTATATTATCAGATAGATACCAGCCAAACCGTTCGCTTCTATAGTGATCCGAACACATTCGCCATCTTGATTGGTATTTTGGCAGAATTAGGCGCCAATACAGAATATGATGTCAAATTCAAGGGCACAGGAAATGCAGAGATCTATGGTACTGGTTACCCAAGTCAAACTCATGTGAATGGCATGTCTTTGGATTTTTGTTATAGTGACGATAAGGAAGATCCCGACGAGGTGAAATTAGCCAAGGATATTGCATTGTTGAAAGCAGGAATTAAATTCAAATGTAAAACGAGGTATACTGGAACACGGGAGGAAAGAAAAGGTGGTCGTGAGACATACTCATCAAAGCCCCAAGGAGACCAATACCATAATGACCATATCCATTTGGGGCCATTCGACCAAGAATATAACAAACCAACGATAATAAATGAAAAATAATATGAAAAGCAGTTCTATTTTATTGGGTATTATTCTGCTAATTGCTTCCAGTTGTGCAGAAAAATCGCCAAATTCTGACAACTATCAGAAAGATTCACTTTGCACTGTCAAAGAAACAAATTTTGACGACATAGATGAAGAATCAGAAAATAGTAATAACAACGAAAAAGAAGAAGACATGGTAGATATTTCGGATTTATTTTCAAGTGAGGAACTTGATAAAATTAGATTTAATTTCATAAGTCAATTGCGTTTTGAATTCAAGTCTTTTAGTATAGGATACGAAATAGCTCCGCTATCAGAAGCGAAAGACAAAAACTTTATTAATCATGAGATTTCCGACGAAGAAAAATCAGAGAATATGGATGTAATCTACCGCATTTTATTGAAAAATTATCCTATCTTCAAACCTGTTTCCAAAGAGTTGTTTGAAGAAAAGATGAAAAAGGTGTTTGATATAGACATTAACGACAGGACGATACGCGGGACATCGTTTTTCACAAATCATTCAATGGAAAACAAATTTGATTATACTACGTATATTGACCTTAAAAATCACATCGTGACATTTGGGAATCTACCATTGATGTTTAAGAAAGAAATGGATTGGGATGGATTTTATAAGAAACTGGAAAATTTAGACCAAGAAACTATAGAGTATTATGACACCGAAGTAAGTCTTTATAAGGAGTATCTGAACGAGGCATCCCAGAAAAAATATTCCATATACTGTTCAAAAAAGAAATTGGAATATCTTTTTCACATCAACAACTACGTGTTCTATGACAGCCAAGCAAGTCTTTCTTGGCTGTTAAGTAAAGAATCTGAATGCATTGCATTTTTTCCCTATACTCAATTTACAGATATATTATTTTATTTTTTTAATTACGATAAAGAGCCAAGGATAAACAAGAATAATTTCCGTTTCGACATAAGTAAAGGGTTTCCATTAAAAAGCGATAGATACAAAAGCCTTTTTGGAGAAGTGGAAAGTTGTTCACAGACTCAGTATTATAACTATTTCAAGTTCAAAGTTCGCACAGGAATGATGCAATATGTAGTAGATAATTGCTATGATGAGACAGATTTGGATACCTTCGGAATAAGGAAAGACAAACTGATCTGCATTATGGAAGACTGTTTCGAATATCTCTTTGAATATGTGCTAAAAGGAGACAAATACAAAGAATCAAATGGGAAATATTATGAAAATTCTTATGGAACTTATGAATCATATGGATGCCACTACTACCAAGTCTGTGCATACTTGGCTTATTATCTCACAAAAGCACACGAGAAATTTGTTTCATACGACCATGGTGATCCCCGTTGTTGGCATAATGCGTTGGTCAACAATTTGCGTGAGGATCTGAAAAACAACGATGCCCGTTTTGAAAAATACGTGAAGGAAAATAACTATTTCCATCTTGAAGGTTTCGAACAAATCATGAAGGATGCCCATGATCAAGCAATGGCTGAGCCATAAAAATAAAGCGGTTTGTATGTTTGGGTCGTCACATAGATATTGATTTTGTGAATCAAGTGTTGCAAGTGAATGAATAATGGGGATTTAAGGGGCATGTTTTATTAACATTGCCTCTAACCTCTATTCTCTTTTGCAAGTTCCAATGATGGATGTTGCAATGCTCTGTCAGCTCCATCTCTCAGTTGTTTGATGATATCACAAAATGGATTTCTCACTTTTTTTCATATAATTGCTTTGTTAATAGGGAAATTATTTTGCAGAAAATATACTTTTTCGTAATTTTGCAACCCGTAACCTTAACCGGTTATAGTAAAAGTTAGAAAATGAAGTTATCAGAAAGTCCTTATGAGTTGTTGATGCGGTATGTTTTGAAAATGCGATTTTTTGATCATATAACAATTTTATTTTTCAACTTAGTAACTGATTGGAAATTGTATCATAATAATTTGTCAAATTAAGAATGGACAACAAACGTGACATCTACTGTGAAAAAATAGATTTGCGTCTATTATTGTTTTCACTCTTCATTGTGGTGTTTTCTTTTTGCATTAGCAGTACAAAAGCCCAAAACAAAATCCGGCCGATCAATCTTCAGTTGAACGACAATAAATATCTGTTTATCAAGTTTCCTGCAGAAGTCAACTATGCCGACATGGGAAGTTACGACCTTACGGCTAAAAAATGTCTCGACAGAATAATAAAGCTGAAAGCAACCACTCCACGATTCGAAAAAACAAATTTTAGCGTCGTCACAACTGACGGAAAATACTACAGCTTCATAGTGGAGTATAATTCCAAACCGTCATACATCGCCGTCGACATGGCAAACGTGAAGGATAGCATCACGTCTACGGATATTATTCCGTCTACAGGAATTGAGGTAAGCGATATTCACACTACACATGTCATCCTGCCTACAAAAGTGGCTGATATCGCCCTTGGTCACGAAGAGGTCATAAGCGAGAAAGCGGATCCGACAGACAACATTGTGAAAGTGAAAAGCGTGGTGGATAAGAAAGAAATTTTCGTCGAAACATCCATCACCGTCGTCACCATCGACGGGAACATCTACCCTATGACCGCTGTGTATGCAAAAAATCCAAAGGAAATGAGCATCTCCTTCTCAAATGAAGGCAATGCTTTGTTTAATGACATGAACGTCGACGACGATAAAATGCGAAAATTATCAGAATGGATCATACAGAAAGGACAGTATATCAACGACTTAGGAATGGAAGAGAATAAGATGATGTTTCTATTAAGCAGCGTCTTCACGGATCAGGACATTATAGCCTTCCATCTTTATGCCAAAAACAAAAGCAAAATCGATTACCCAATCGACTTTGTGAAAGCTCACATCGCCGACAAGAAGACGGGAAAAAGATATCTCACTCAAGAGGAGGAACTATACCCTTTTTATAGCTATTATAGCGACGACGGGAATGTCATCCACGGCAAGGATGATATAGATATAGTGTTCTTCTACAAGAAGTTTACAATCTCAAAGGAAAAAATCCTCTACTTTGAGTTGTATGAGGAGAATGGAGGACGAAACCTAAGGTTCAACGCTCCATACAAGACTATTATTAATGCAGAAGTGATGGAAAAATAAGAATGATAATGAGACATTTAAACATGTTTTTAGTCCTATTGGTAGGAATGGCATCTGGCTTCAGTATGGAAGATTGCATCGCAAACATTAGTGAGGAGCCAGATATTGTATTGACAATTAAAAATGTATAAACGAATTTTGGGAAATATCTGTAATCATGAAAAAAATATACGTTATTTTATTGGCACTATTCTGTGCTATCGGTTGTTGTAATGCTCAGCTAATTCATACAAAAGGGCAAATGGGATTGGGATTCCGTTGGGGTAAAGCCTACAAAAATGACTACAATATTGGATTGTTCTACAATCTGTATACAAGCGAGAAGCTCGGGCTTTTGATTGAGCTCGACAGGGAAAAAGCCGAGTTTGAGTTTAGCAAATTCACAAATCAGTTCCTGCTAGGAGTGGGTTGTGAGGTCGCAGTTTGGCATCCATCTCCAAAGTTTTATATCAATTTGGATTTGGCAGGTAATATTGGTTATGACCAGTGGGATTGCACGGTCATGGATTGGCAGGAGAAACATATTGTAGGAGGAGCCAACGCAGGTGTAGGATTTGAATTATACCCTTGTCATTTCTTATCTTTCGTGTTAAAAGCCAGAGAATTCATGATTTATGGCAAAGGAATGAACTATCTGAAACCAGATTATTCATTGGGTGTAAAGGTGAATTGGTAAGACAAGTCAAAAACAATTATTTAATGCACATAGTAATGAAAAAAGATAGATTGACCATGAGATATTTAAGTTTTATTCTATTTCTATTGATAGGTTTTTCCTCTTGCGACACTAGAGAAGATTGGTTTGCAAAAGAAGGGGAAGGTGCTACTTTCATCATAAAATCATGCAAGAGTGCGTGGGGGTATTATGACCAGAAGATGGAGCAGTACGATTTTAGGAATGATACTGTTTACAGTGACAACAGCAGTCGGGTCGTCGAGATCAATGTTAAGGTAGATCACATTGAGTGGAATGATGATCGCTATTCCCCTGGAATGGATTATGCCAGTGAAATTTTGTATCTTGATGTGGAAGGTTTCGGACAGAAGGTCTGCAGAACTCAATATTCTGATAGGAATGTCACAACGGATCGTTTGGAACCTCATTTTGTGAGTTCTAAAAAAGGAACTCAATTTATTTTTATGAGTAATTACGGAGCTGACTATCCAAAGACAAGTAACGATACCACAAAAGCCCCTGTATTGAACACCGCACACATGATCATGGAGGTTGAGGATGTGTTCCGAAACAAGTACAATTGTCATGTTAAGATTAATTGTTTGGGTGACATGGCACCAATACCTGTAATGGAGGTGAAGGATGTGGATGGAAAACCTATGGAGAAGGTATTTAATCTAGGCAAAAGCCACGACAAGGATGGAAGTGTAGTGAAGTACGAGTATTGCATCGGCGGTGAAATACGAGAGTATGATCTGCCAACATTCGACTGTGATCCTGCGGGAGTCCCAGCAGGAAAAGGTGCATACGGAGGAACATATATAACATCTACTGAACAGAGTGAGATCAAGCATGCATTCCAAAAGAAAGGAGAACATATAGTCTTTTACAGATGTATGGACAATCTTGGATTGTGGAGTCTTTGGGGATATAAGATAGTAACAATATAAAAATTGAATCGATGAGACTAAAAAAATATTTATTCGCCTTTGTATTGGTTTTTATTCCAGTACTCGCATTTTGTGAGGTTTTTTATGAAAACGCTGATGGGTGCACTTGGAATTATCTAGCAGGTTCAAAATATGGTGAAATTAAATTTCCTAAAGATCTGAAATGTATCTCGCTCAGCACAAACAAGACATACATCACACCTAACACAAGTGTTAATGTTACAAGAGGTAGGTATCAAGTCTATGCCAACAGGCCTGACAATGGTAATGAAGATGTTTTGGGATGTGATCTTAATGAGAAACTATATTTCTTTGTTCAGATCCTACCTGACGGAACAGAAGAGGGGCCTTTCGAATATGATCAGTTTAAGGATAGAAGTGGAAATAAAACTGATTTCTACAATTACAGTGATGGTTTTGAGAAGAATGAACGGACATGGACATTTAACGCCCGGACCCAAACAGTCACTTACGAAGGTTTGAAAAAATCTTATAAAAATGGAACATTTAGTAAGGAATTAGACCAGCTCGGAGCATCCTCCATTAACATCAGATTTCAGGTAGCATCTTGGATAAATGTAAAAAGAGGAACTAAAAGAGATAGAAATGATAGGGAAAAAACTATAATAGGAAACTCCGCCAATATCACTTTCTATGTATGCAAACCAGGAACAATTGGAGCCAATCCAGCTAGAACTCCCCAAATAGAGGAGTCGGACGGAACTGCTAAATATTGCATTTATCCTACGCCTGTTGGATCTGCCTCTGATAATGTAATGCAGATAACAAATATACAAAGCCCTGGATATTACAATAGGGATTTATTTTTTTCTTGGGATTTGTACAATAATGACAAATCTCATATAAGCAATTATTATAGACCTGTGTTTTTGGAATCTAGCAATACTGCTCTTGATATTTTCGCAACATTCAAATATTCAGATTTAGGAGATTATAAGGTTGGAGACCAATACACTCTTACTCGTTCAATAAGTTTTACCAACGAATATAAGAATGAGTTGGATTGTTCTACACCGGAAATAACTTTTGAAATCGTTCCTGAGGCATTCCTTTCAGAGAAGGGTGTGAATTCTGTAAAAGTCTGTCCCAAAAAAGAAGATCAGCAATTTTCTGGATCCAAGGAGTATCAAAATCCGGATTGGATGTATTTGAAGGGAGAGGAAATAAAGTTCAGAGACAGTGACAACCGAATTGTCACCTTAAGCGACGCTATGTATGACGCATATGGAATCAAGTACGGATGGGAATATTCTACTGACAAGGAAAATTGGATTCTGTTAATTGATAAAACTGATGCAGAGGCGAAAGTCCTTCCAAACGGAGACTATAACTACACCAGTAGCTTTTTGTCTTGGACATCAGTAAAGGAACAGGATTTGTTGGTGCCAAACAATATGTTCGCTGATGGTAAGACTCGTTATTTCCGACAGGTTGTGACTTTGACTAATTTCTCAAACAGAAAAATCGTTTCTGAGAAATTACATGAGGCAACCCCTTACTATATCATAGAGAAAAGTGATTTTAAGGTTCAACCATTAGGCACACTATGCGCTGACGGAACTTCACAGGAAGTGGAGTTGAATGTGTCTTTCACCAAAGCTGAGAGTTCGGCAACGCTAGCCGGATATAAATGGGTGTCTGATGACGCCGCTTTCCAGTACGACTGTAGGTTCTTAGGAAAAACGGAAGAGTACAAGGATATTAATTTGTATGCAACATACAATATCTTTGCCGATGAAGTAAAAAAATACGACGCAAATATAGCCGTCATCGACGGATGCGGAACGAAGGTTGAGCTGAAAGATTCTCTAATGCTTGAGGAGCAGCCAAAGATAGATCCTAACAATGTGATATGCACAAACGCCACATACGAGTACAATGAGCTGCAGAAACGAGTGGAGGTGGTCATTCCCGAAGGAGTGGTGGGCTATCTTCTTGTCGACAAGAGCGACGCCAACTATTCGACAAGCCTGTACGAGTACAGCACAAATGGAAACACTTATTCGAAGCTTCCGAGCCGAGGCAAGGATGTGATGCTAACTTCACAAAATGAGCAGACTTACTATTTTAGAAAGACTGACACAAGAGGAAACCAATGCGTAAGCGAAGACCTGACAGTGTTAGTAAAGAAGGTCAGCTCTATTGTAGGAAACCGTATAGACAAAGACACAATATATGTCTGCAAAAAATCAGGCAATCCGCTTATCACTGCGGAGTCTGTCAGTGGTGGATTTGGAGACGATGCGACTCTCTCTTATTCGTGGATATACAGCTATGACGACAAGGACTATACGCTGATGATGGACGACTCCAAGCCTCTGGCAGATGCAAAGGTTGCCGAGGGAGTATGGAACCAAGTGGTGGACAAGAAAGTGTACATCAGAAGAATCGCCACAAGCAAGAAGGGAACAGGTGTTTTGAGTGACACCAGCGACGCTTTGGTGATCATTCCGTATTCCGACCCTGTAGTCGCATTGAACGTCGACACAAACTATGTGTGCTATGGAGACGAAGTGATTCTAAACGGAAGTGTGGATGCAAATTTCAAGGATCAGATAGAGAAAACGAATGTTGATGTCAAATATTGGTATGCAGGTGGAAAATCAAATTTTGACACCATTCCTACCCTTGCTCCGTATCATCTCACTGTTATAAAAGACACTCTTGTCTCCTTGAATGTGGAATTCTGTGGCAAGAGAGTGTCGAGCAAAGGAGTTACGATTACAAGCGGAAAAAATCTCAAACCTAGGATGGCTAACGGAGCATGTAGAGTGAGGGGAAAGAAGATGACTGCCTCCGTGATTTTTGTCAATGCCGACTACACATACAATATCAACGGAACTGAAGGATATTCGGCGGAAATAGACATCCCTAAATCTGGAGGATTCACATACAATGTGACAGTAAGCGACTCTAAATGTACAAAGACATTCACAGAGGAAGTGAAGGATGGAGAATTGACCGATTCGTTGAGGCATTTTGAGTTGGCGGTGGACGGAAGCAAACTTTCGAACGGACAGAATATATGTGCTGGTGTGACACACTCTTTTGCTAATATAGACCAAGAGAGTATTAACCACATCGCCAATACTTACACATGGTATGTGGATGGCAAATCGCAAGCGTACAGCAATAGCGCTTCTTTCTCTTATTTGTTGGCGACACAGGGAAAGACATACACTGTCATGCGAAAGAGTGAGGAGATAAAGGGAGGAGAAACATGCCAGTCTATCCTCGACTCAATCAAGGTAGTGACATACAACAATATCAGCGGTGCCGAATTGACAGTGGACAAGACGACTGTATGTTATGGCGATGGACTAAACATGACAATCAGCGGAGTGAAGGGTGCCAGTGAGGGTGTGTACAAATACACAATCTACGACGGAACAGACGTCGTTGCAAGCAATATTGTAGGATTTGGAGAGAGTGCTACGGAAAATGTAGACAAATTAGGAACAGCCGGAATGCATAATCTTTATGCTGTAGTGAGCGACACTTCGACATGTAACAGCAACTCCACTTATTCCCAAAAGACCGATAAAATACAGGTGTATCAGGCTGAAACCGCGGAGTTTGAGTTGACTGCAACACCATCGGTAATCAAAGAAGACGCTGGTCTTACTCAGGTTATCATTACAGCAACAGCAGTTAATGGAGGCAAAGTGACAACGGACAATTTCACATATTGGTATACCAATGGAGAGGGTACTGTTAAGAATGAGGCGACAGGAAACTTCAAGGTAAGTGTCGACGGATCGGATTTCAATGCTTATGGAATTTTGACTTTCGATGTAGAAAGGACAGTGGATGTCACTGGATGTAAAGCGACAAACAGTGTCACAATATCGCAGACAGCTGGATTTGAGGATCAGCCAAGTATTCTTTGTAAAGAGGCTAAAGACGACGATAAAGCTGAAATCTGTGATGGATCAGAGGTGGAACTTTCCATTTCAGTGCTACCATCGTATGGTACAAAAGTGTTGACATCAGAGGATGTGACATACACATGGTATAGAAATGGAATGTTGGTGCCAGGAACCGGAGCCTCTTATATGGCGACAGCAAAGGCTGGAGACACCACACTTTACCAATGCAAGATAAGCTATGTGTATGACAAAGCAATGAAGCCGGCTTATGTGTTCAGCAACGAGTTTAGGCTTATTGGCAAGAAGGGAGTTGTGTTAGGCAACGTCTACCAGCAGGGTGACAAATCACGAAATGTCGCTTTGTGTGTCGGCAGTGACAAAGAGGTCACATTGAATGTTGATGCAGAATATGAGGCTAAGGATGAGATTAGCTGGCAGCAAAGCACAGACGGAAAGACATGGATTCCTGTGCCAGAGACAAACATAAAGGAGCATGTTGGCAACACATTGGTTGTGAAAGGCTCTTACTATACTGGAAATAAAGGAAAACACTATTTCCGAGTCATGGGCACAAGTGATTGTGGCACAGAAACATACAGTAAGCTGTTTACTCTTGAAGTGGAAAGCCTCCCAGACGTACCAGTTGTGGCATTGAGAAACAGCAATGTGATCAATGGAAATGTAAGCAGCTTGAATTTCTCTCCAAAGAATAATTATGCTGGCTACCGCTATGAGTGGGGAGTGAGCGAGGATGATATCTCTTCCTTCTCTACAGGAGGTGCACAGGCGGTTGTTAATGGAGACTTTGCGGTGGGAGATAACACCGTCTATGTGCGCAAGGTGTCTACTACAGGCGGACATTGTGCGAGTGCTGTGGTTTCTTATGGCTTTAAATTGTATGAGGAGTTGAGCATTGGAAAATTGGATGAAACAAGTATATCTAAAGTAAGATGTCCTAATGATGATAAATTGACACTTCTAATTCCAAGCGTGAGTGGAGGAAGTGGCTCTTATGATATAACATGGCAGTATAAGAACGAGGGAGGGGATTGGATCCCATTCAGCAGCACAAGCAAGTTGCCATTTAACGTCATAATTTATGATCCGACTCTTATGGCAGATGGAAATACTCTGTTCCAACTTAAAATAGAAGGATTGTCTACAACAACAACATTCCGAGCAATAATCGCAAGCACAGGAGACTATAAGGGAGCAACGAAAGTATCGAATGAATACAAGATAGAGTTCTACGAATCATTGAAAGACGATGGCATCGACATTTCTGAGGAAGAGATATGCTACGGATCTATAAATGACAGAATAGTAGGAAAATCTACTACTGGAGGATATGCACCATACCGATACCAGTGGTATAAGACAACAAACAGGGAAGACTCTACTTCATGGGAGGTAATCCCGTCGGCCACATTGCAGAACTACACAAAGAGAGACACTTTGTATGAGACAACGTTCTACAAGAGAGTAGTGACAGACGGATGCGGAAGCAAACTTGAAAGTGTGTCGAAACGTGTTGGAGTGAACGACAAGGTTGAAATCAAGCCAGAAGACATCAGATATGAGTCTATCGTATCAAACGGTAACGTCGCTACAATGTGGGGAATGCCAAACGGTGAGGCTGACGCAAGCCAATATGTCTGGTATAACGAGAACTGGCAGACTCTTGACACAACAAAAGTAAGGGAATTGTATGCGACTAAAAATTCATTGACCGTGCCGGGATTACACCAGCACAGCAAGTTGTATGTGTATTATACGAAAAAATATCTTGACGGATGTTTGAGCTACAACAGCGACACCTTGGTTATCACAGCGAGCAAGAACACAAGCGGAAATATCTTTGTGAACGCAGAGAACGAGGATAATTTCTGGGTATGTTCAGGGACAACAGACATTGAGATCCTTTCTGAAAGCAATCCTTTGAATGCAAAGGGATACTCATGGCATTATAGAATCACAGAATATAATGCCGATGACGAGGCTGTGACAGGTCTGTGGGAGAATGTAGGAGGCACTATAGAATCTTTTGCTACAGGGGAGAACATCAATCTTGACACTTGCGGATTGAAAAGGGATGCTCTTAAGAACGCAAAGGGAAGACGAAAATATATCGAGTTCAAGAGGGTTGCCACATTCGAAGTAGGAGGCAAAACTGCTGAAATGGAAAGTAATGTTGTAAAAATCAACATCGTTCCTACAATGGAGTCGATACCTCTATCAAGAGAACTGATTACAGGAACAATATCAAGCAGCAGGGTAAATTACTGCAAGGGAGATATTGGAGAGGTTGTATATGGTGATGATATGGATCCGTCAAGTGTAGTGTTGGACATTTGGAGAAATCCGAACTCTTATTTTGGTCCTGGATTGTATGATCCTGGATATAAAGGAGGAGTAAACACATGGTTTGAGTACAGTGTGGACGGAATCAATTTTGACACTGTAAGCATATTCAATTCTGTAGAGAACAAAAAATTCGCAAACACGTTCAATCCAGGGGAGGGATTGGAAAGATTGATGAACCAATCCTACCGAGTACGCCGAGGAGTGTCTGACGGATGTTCCAGCGTCTACACAAATGAACTGTTTTTGACCGTAAGTGACGAGGCCGCGGATATGTCTTCAATATCCATGTATGCGTATGAACCAGGCAAATCAGGCGTTTCGGATAGATTAATGAAAGGTTTTGAATTTGGCGACAGTATTGTTATAGGCGACAAAACGATGGAATCTTACGATTGCAAGTGGAGTCTTGACAGCTTGTTTAACGACACTTTTGCAACATCAAAAATGTTTGTAGGATTCTCACTTGACGATAATGCTGCAGTCAGCCTTATGGATGATCCAAATATCTATTTGAAGAGAAAGAGCAAACCATACGGAGAATGCTGGTCTTCTTCTTTGCAGATTCCTATCGCACTTGGTACAGCAAGCAAGGGAGGGCAGATTTCTGAAAAACAGAAGGTATGTTTCGGAGCTGACTTTAAGGGCATCGACAATGTAGAGGAGGCGAGTGGAGAATGGATTGCTCCAAAACACGTTGAAATGAAGTGGCACTACGGTTGGCAGTGGTCACAGGATAGTGTCAAGTGGGTAAGCATTGAGAATTCAGACAGCGTTGGATTGAGTGCCAAACTTGTGAATACATATGTCGATCCATTGAAACTTATGACAGGCAAGACAACTTATTTCCGCCGTGTGGCGACTAATGATTCGTCAAGAGTAAGATATTCGAATGTGGCTGTCTTGTCATATTACGATGAAATGAAGCCCGGTGTGTTGAGTGACGATCAGGATGGAAAAACCGGCTATTGCACAGGAGACGACCTTCCTGTAATCTCTACAACTGAGCCAACAGGAGGAACATTTGAGGAGAACGGAATAAGCTATACATGGAAGTTGGCTCTTAATGGCGGTGATTATGTGAAGTTGCCAACAAGGAAAACGACTCTTGACCTTGCATTCGTGGACACTATCTATAACCAGACTTTTGACAAGAATGTAGACGTAAGTATCATCTGTGAATACTCGGACGGAAAAATTGGTTGTGGTTCAGTTGAAAGCGAGCCTTTAAATTATGTCCTATATCGACGCAATGACGCTCCTGGCATCTACCAGGACAATGACAGCTGCGATGCTCAAACAGTAGTGGTGAAGATTGTTCCCGAGAAGACTGATAAGACGTATGTCTTTGGAACATATGTTTTCACAGAGAACGGAGACTCCATAACTTGGGAGAGCGAGGCTACAGAAAAGACAATCCAGCGTGTGTCAACTATGATAGTCGACGAATATGGGGTTTACTCTGTGGATCAAGAGACAGGTTGCCATAGTGAGACAACAATGTTTAACGTAGACAGTCTTCCTGATTTGAGCCAAGGAACTCTTGAAGCTCCAACAGCGGTTTGCTATGGAGAAGATTATACAGTGAAGGGAGGAACTGTTGTAGGTGGTAACGGATCAAAGACATACACATGGCAGTATTCATACGATGAGGTTGAATGGGAGACTCTCTCCAACCAGTCGGATGAAGATTTGGAAGTGATCAAACCGAAATCAGGAATCTCTTACAGAAGAATAGTTTCTGACATGTGTGGGGTTGATACATCTAACACTGTCCATATTGAGGTAAGAGAGAAAATTGATGTCACAAAGGATGTGTTTGTCTTCAACGACTTCAAGTGCGCGAACCGCAAGTTTAATATCAATACAGCGGAAGGTGTCGTGTTTACAGACAACGACTACTATCTTGTATGGAACTCAGCTACAGACGAGATTTTCGACACCAAGAACATGACATTCCATACAGTGGATGAGTTTGAGGGTGATTCTCTTGAAATGCGATTAGCACATGCCATCGTCGACACAACAGGAATGATTTGTAAGAGTGAAGAAATTATAGTGTACGCTCATCATTCAATCGCTTTGGATCCTGAGGCTAATAAAATCAGTTGCGATAACACCAATCCATGTAATGGAAGATATGTTGAAGTGGAAGGAGACCAACAGGAAGGACCACATGCAGACAAGATTGGATACAAGTGGCATGTGAGCCACGACAACCAAACCTGGATGGAGGAATTCAAGACAGGCAAGGATATGTCGCTTATAGCTGAGGACACTATGTACATCAGAAGAGTTGCAAGCAACGGATGTGAAACAGATACATCTAATGTAGTAGCTATCTTCGGTACAAAGGTCGATCAGTATGATTATGTAGGAAAAATGGCGTTGGAGGTGATCAGCAATATGCAGGATTCATCCGTCTCAATGACAATAGAGAGAGGAAAAGAGTTTGCTGCTGACTACTATTTTGAGGGCGACGGTGTTTTGCCGGTTGTCTCAGGCAACAATACAAATTTGCCTTACAAGACTGATGTTTACAAAGATAGTATCTTGATGCTGGTAGCAAACTTGGATCATTGCGTAAGCACGTACAGATTCTATCCTCTTCGTGGTGGAGTCATAAGGTTCGACGGTGACTCAATCCTATGCGGAGGTGGCGAGATACCAGCGATAGTCTCGACTGTTGTTGAGGGAGGAAACGGAAACTACACCTACCAGTGGCAATATATGAACATTTATACCGCCGACTACGTTAATATAGACGGGGCTACAGACAAGGATTACACCCCAAAAGCTGTGAGTGTGGAGACCTCATACCGCCGTTTGACTACGGATGGAGAGTATACATCTATGTCGAATGTGATTAAGGTGAACATCCGACCATTGCCAAAAACTACTGATATAGTGCCTTCAGTAAGCGATAGTCTCTTGAAATTATACAGTTTGAAATCTACTCAGTATAGCGTGGAGAAACTTCCGTCTTTGGCGTTGAGTCTGGTAGATACTATTTCAGATGCTGATATTGTGACATGGCAGAAGTCTTACAACAATGTAGAATGGGAAGACGTGGAGATGCAGGAGTCAAACGAAAATGACATCTATAAACTGTCTGTTGTAGATACTACAGAAAATGTATACTACAGAGTTGTCGCAATTAGCTCTTGCGGTGAATATACAAGCAAGGCTTACAAGGTGACGACATTGTATGCCTCTGTAATCTTGGATGAGGAACTGGTGTTGAGAGACAGTGTGTGTGTAGGTGGCGATGTATATATTAGATACAAGAAGGATTATCCTGAAGTATATGAATATTCATACAGAATTATCAATTATGAGGGAGAGGGGGCATTCCCTTATTCTAATTCTCGTGGAAGTTCTTGGTCAAGAGAAAATATTTTGACAGATTCCACAAAGGTTTCTTATGGTGCGATATTCATGTCTCCAAAACATTCTTTTGACGTTGAGATCACACGTTGGGTGAAGAAGACTGGAGCTAGAAGTTCTAAACTTGTCCATTTCTACGTCAATGAATTGTCCGCTAAATACAACTATGTTGTTGATGGTGTAGAATCCCATGAAAGTGGAGAAAAGAAAAAGTCTGTTCAGTTGAATCAAGGTAGCAGAGTAGTGTTCTCTCCTGAGATTACAGGCGGTTTGGAAGACAAGACATACAAGTGGAATCTGATTGCTCCGTTGAATGTGGAATATTATCAGAAATATGGGGGCAGTGCTGGAAGAGATGGATTGACATCGGAAAAAGAAAGTCCAGTTTGTTATTTCTACAATGATGGAACGTACACTATCACAATGAATGTTTCTGATGGAATGTGTTCTGCATCAGTTTCGGACACTGCAATGTATATAAGTGAAACTGGAGCTTTGAGATCATATAGTGTATCCGCATCATTCGACGATGAAGTCTTTGATTATGTAGAATTAAATGGTGTAGGACTTGGATATGTTGAGGTTTATCCTACGCATTTCTCAAATCACATCTCTATTTATACAGATTGTATAGAACCTCAGCATTACGAGATGTATGATGCACTTGGAGCAAAAGTTCTAGAAGGAGAATACACTGGAAATGTGGACGTAGAAACCAGCCAGTTGATTCCGGGAAATTATGTAATGAAGACTGTTGGAAAGGTTATAAGAATACTAAAATCTAAATAACAAATGGAAATAAAAAGGACTCTCTTTAATAGTACAAAGAGAGTCCTTGTTTGCATATAATCCAAAATTTATATTATTTCAAGTTAATTTTACAAAATAAAGGTCGGTGTTCACACACCGACCTTTTCATTACATATACAAACAAAAAAGGAGTTCGATAATTGAACTCCTCTTGCGGTATGGACGGGACTCGAACCCGCGACCCCATGCGTGACAGGCATGTATTCTAACCAGCTGAACTACCACACCATTTAGTTATGTCTTGCTCTCATTTCCTGATTGCGAGTGCAAAGGTAACACTTTTTTCTGTGTCTGCAAATCTTTTTGCATTTTTTTAATCAAAAAAGTAGATTTTATCATTCATTCTTGCAATCTCGCAGAAGATAACGGGGAAAGAAGGACATTCTATCCTTTATAATCCTCAAACTATTTCTTAAAATTTGAGCAGTTTCAAACATTTATCAAAATTGTTTTCTAATAAAAAGAAGACGCGAGTAGTCACGTCTTCTTGCCTAATCACTAACTATTATAATGTCTCCGCAAATGTTTTCAAATCTGTGTAGAACTTGTCAGTATAATCCTTTGTCTCAGCTGGAGCATTACCGTCGGTGAGAAGATAGACCGTCTGCATTCCCGCTTTGTAGCCAAACTGCAAATCCGAAATTGAATCCCCCACCATCGTCGATTCAGCAAAGTCAATCTCCGGGAAATCGCGTCTTGCCTCTTTAGCCATCCCTATCTCTGGTTTGCGTCTTCCAGTCTCCTCGCATGTGAGGTCGACGCAATGATAAATTCTATCGATTCGTCCTCCTGCGTCGACTATATCTTTAATCATTGTGGAATGGACTTCTTCAAGTTGTTTCTCCGTGAATATTTTCTTGCCAATACCTCGTTGATTGGTGACGATGAAGATTCTATCAAACTTTTTCGCGAATATTGCCAACGCCTCTCTCACCCCGTCTAGAAAAACAAACTCCTCAGGCTTTGTCACATATCCGCCGACAACTCTCTTATTTATCGTACCGTCTCTATCAAGGAAAAGATATTTTGCCTTAGGGAATAAGCCTCCAAACTCCCGCTGTGCCTTATAATAATCCTCTGGCACACCGATATCGATGAAATAACCTCCGAATGGATAAGCGACGATATTTCTGCGGAAAGACGGATTTTCAAGAATCTCTTTCTCAAATGAAAATTTCGACGGCAATCCCTGCTTCAAAAGCCAATTCTTCTTCACAATGTAAATACCACCGTTGATGTACCCCTCACCACTCAACTTGCCTTTTTCCACAAAGTCTTGCAAATTACCGTCGGCATCCACCTTCACAGCTCCATATCGCTCTACATTCTCCACCTTACGTAACGCTATCGTGATATTATTGCCTTTGTCGAAATGAAAATTCTGAAAGAGGGAGAAATCTATATCGAAAAGGGTGTCTCCATTTAGCACAAGGATATCGTTGCTCTTCGCAAAAGTCGACGCGAGGGCAATCGCACCTCCGGTAAATAAAGGCGTCGTCTCCTGAGCATAACTGATATTGATGCCACGATAACTGTCGCCGAAATATTCCTGCACCTTCTCATGCATATAGCCTGTGGATAGAATGACGTGATTGATTCCTACTCCTCGTAAACGTTCAAACAAATAAGCAAGAAATGGTCTACCGTCGACTGGGGCCATGGGCTTAGGAATATTTCCGAGCACATGCTTAAGACGTGTGCCAAAACCACCTGCCAATATAATCGCCTCTGTAATCATATTGTCCAAGTCTTTAAACCATTTGAAGTGAATTCATATCTCTTTGCTGCCACTCCAAGTTCAGACAAAGCCTTCTCTACAGCAAAACGGGTGCAGTTAGGGCAATAGAAAAACATGAATCCTCCTCCACCCGCTCCGGATATTTTTCCTCCCGTTGCTCCAGCTTTTAGAGCTGTTTCATATAGTTTGTCGATAAACGGATTAGAGATTCCTTCCGTCATTTTCTTCTTATATTCCCAGCCAAAGTTAAGGAGCTCTCCCATTGCGTCGATGTCTCCTTTCAACAGATGCTCCTTCATCTGTATTGCCTGTTCTTTCAACTTATGCATTGCCTCTATCGACGTCTGATTTTTGCCCTTCACATTTTTCACCTGACCTTCGATAATCTTAGCTGACTCACGACTTGTCTGAGTGTAGCAAAGAAGAAGATTATGAGCAAGTTCATTCTGGAACTGACAACGCACACGAAGAGGATTAACAATCACCTTATTGTCTGCATAGAACTCCATAAAGTTCACTCCACCGAATGTTGCGGCATACTGGTCTTGCTTACCTCCTGCCATCTGCAAATCCTCACGCTCAATTTTATAAGCCAATTGAGCAATATCATACTCTCCAAGAGGAAGTTTCAACCACTCTGCAAAAGCTCCCACTATCGCCACCATAAGAGTAGACGACGTACCAAGTCCAGAACCAGCAGGAGCATCAACATGCAATGTGATACGGAAAGAAAGCGGAGAATGAGTGAAATCAGATACTATTCTATTGTAAGCCCCACGAGCCAAAACAAAAAAACCATCAGTCGACAATTTTTCCGTCGCTTCACACACCTCAAATTCATCGCAATCCGGGCCGACAAATTCCACCTTGCCATTATCCAAAGGCTCGATAGTGGCATATGCATACATATTTATAGTTGCGTTGAGAATAGCTCCTCCATAAAGGTCAGAAAATGGAGAGACGTCTGTACCACCTCCTGCAAGACCGAGTCTCAACGGTGCTTTACTACGATATATCATGGTCTTAAATTTAAGTTCTTTTCTTATTTATAACGTAAGATACGTTTTCATTATTGTATTTGTATGTCAAAATTAACTAATAAATTTATTTTTTGATGTCGTTTTGTAACAAATATGAAGGAATCTGAAGAATAATCTATAACATAGCCTCTTAATATTATTGTTTTTCAAACTAGTGGACAAAAACAAACGAACAACTACAATGGATAATAATCCATACATCATACAAAAAGGGTGCGGAACATCTGTCCCGCACCCCGAATATTGACTGACTGTT
>DGHQ01000056.1 GCA_002392915.1 Bacteroidales bacterium UBA3844
GTGCCATTCACGACGAAATCAGAGTAGCCATACGACATGATATAACTCTGACTGTCATAATCGTATGTCCATGCTTTGTCCACAATTCCAAAGCCTCCTCCATTTTGCGGCACTACTCCTGTCGGACCTGTGAGAGGCAAATCTGATGGGGTGACGATCTGCATTCCCGTCGGATCGGCAAACTTCACAGGATTGCCAAGACAATAGAGGTAGCGGTTGTAGTTGAGCCAGTTGCCTTCGTCGGCTATGAGCGGATCGGGACTTAGGAAACTGCATGTGGCTGGCTCATAGATGCGGGCGTTCATGTTGATGAGTCCTAAGCAATCAATATGCTCATGCATGGAGTAGCCACGTGACAACAGATGACTTGCTGTGTCTGGCTTTGTCCAGTCGCCCGGATTACGTCTTGCTCCCCACGGATCGTAGGCAAGCCTCTCCACCACATTCCCTTTATCATCCACAAGCATCACAAGATTTCCAAACCTGTCGGTGAAGGCATAGAGTAGCGTATCCACTCCGTCGGTGGAGATGTTCACTCCGACCAACCCAGTCGGACCAGTAATGTAGTCGATCTTCCTCACCCTGCCGTCGGCATAATGCTCCTCCTCATAGTCCGAGAAGTAATAGCGTGTCAAAATTAGTGAATCTTTTCGGAATATCTCCATTTTCCTACGCTGGAAATCCACTCCGTAGGTGATAAAGATGGAATCCACTCCGTTCGTCGCACTCTCAAGCATCTTGAAATCGGTGTAGGTGTAGCTGTTCTCTCGCTCATGTCCACGTATCGGCGCGTCTATCGATGTCAGGGCATGGGGCGACAGTCCGAACTCTCCGTAGTTGAAGACGAAATCGGAGTCGGAACGGGATGTCATGTTGCCGAAAATGTCGTCGTATGAGGCGAATATCTCTTTGCGGAGAGTGTCTTTCTCGAATGTCCGCCAGATGTTCAGACGGTTGTGCTGGTCGAAAAGATAGACCTCCTCCTGTTTGGAATAGGTCTCCTTCTTCTGGAGCATATCGCCGTTGGTGTCGAAAAGATATTCGTAGTGCATCAGTTTAGCCACGTCATCCAGAACAGGCAGTCCGCGATTGTCGTACTTGGTGGTTCTGACGATTCCGCCATACGTCTCCTTCGTCGGCTTGCCGCTCTCATCTGTGTCGGTAAGTCGCCAGAACTGCTTGCCATCGCATTGTATTGCGTCGACATTGCTGTATGGGTCATAGTTCAGACGGATGTTCAATCCTGTGGGCGACGTGCTTGATTCCGGTCTGCCTTTCTTGTCGTAGGTGATTGATCTGGAGAACGTCAGACCGTCTATTTTCTCCGCCACGGATGCTATGTTTCCAAACTTGTCGTAGACGATGCTCTGCTCATGTATATCATTTCCGCAAGACACTGGTCTGCCATACGCA
Organism: Bacteroidales bacterium UBA3844; assembly: GCA_002392915.1. Lineage (GTDB taxonomy): Bacteria > Bacteroidota > Bacteroidia > Bacteroidales > Paludibacteraceae > UBA1723. The sequence goes on from DGHQ01000056.1 coordinate 1,414, forward strand.
TCATAAACGAATTTTATCGTCTGATTGCCGATCTGCGATTCCACAAGCTGTCCCGCTTCATTGTAGGTCTGTCTGGAAACAATCGTGTCGCCAGCCTTGTGCACACACTGGCTGGATTGTAGCAAATATCCAAAGCCGTTATATTCGGATGTGATTTCCCCACCACTCGGGTCGTTGATCTTCGTACGCAAAGAAAGAGAGTTGTATTCCAAAGTCACGGGTTCACCATCCTGCGGTGTGGCTGAGAGCATGTTGCCCATAGCGTCGTAGACGAAATCCACTCTCTTGCCGTTCTTTGTGACAGAGATTGTCCTGCCAGCGTCGTCGATCTCGCTGACGATAGTGTCCGCTCCATATATTTTGGTCGTGAACCGCTCGTCGTAGATATATCTCACAGAATCAATTTTGGTTCTGTTGTATTCAAGATTGCCATAGAAATCTCTTTGTTCTGGAGATTTCAGAGAATCGGCATAGCGTTCTTGAAGCACCACACGTCCTGACTTGTCGTAATTATATTTGTTGAGAATCCTTGGCTTTTTATCGCCATATGTGTTCACCACATGAGACTGTCTGCCATTTTCATAAAAATATTCGCGTGTGGATACTCTTCCTCCAAAACCAGTAGCGGTTTCTTTCTCCAATCTTCCTTCATTGGTGACGGTTTGCTTGACCGTTCCGAGAGAAGAAGAATCTACCTGAGAAAGGCAAATGTCTCCATGAAACTTGGTATACGAATATTTTCTATTCATGCTTGATCCGTTTGGATATATAATGCCGACGACATCACCAAAGCCGTTTCGTTCATACGAAGTTCTGCCCAAAGGGGAGCGTTCAGCAATGATATTTCCATCCGAATACTCATATTGCACCGTCACACCAAGCGGATTTGTCAATGAAGAGAGATTGACACCGCTCCTGTCGAATTCAAACGAATACTTTTTTGAAATACCAGAGGAAGATGAATCCAATTGGACGACATTTCCAAAGGAGTCATATTTCATGGTCACTTTCATCTCATCCATCCCTGTCGGCTTTGAGAACGTCTCCACCAAGCGGTCTTTCTCATCGTATGAGAAATAGGCCTCATGCTTCAGGTTAACAGAAGAGGAATCCTCCCTGTCGGACCAATAAGTGGAAACTTTCTTTTTAAGCAAACCAGACCCTCCGTCCACATCGTCGTACACGATTTTCTCAGTCTTAGTCGATCCACCATCTATACCTTTCTTAGTCACTATTGTCTGTGGCATAAAAGCCGAGTTCATGTCTTTGTAAGAAGTAGTCGTTAGCGTATTGTTGAGATAGTTTTTCTCTTTCAAATAAGACAGAGACACACGATAAATCTTTTTGCCGTCTCTTTTTTCCAGACGGTATGATTTATCTATTAACGACAATTCATTTCCATCTTCGTCAAAAGCTCTTTCCCTGTAGGAGAATGGTATGAATGAAGGTTTGGAATAACTCCATTCCTTTTCTGTGACTATCTTTGATGTTTCGTCAGTCACCGTCTCATTTAGGAAACCGATAAATCCTTTTCCTGTCTTTTCATAATAAAGTGAGCCATATTTGTAGGAATAGACACGTTGTCCAGTAAACGATAGCCTTGACACTACAACTTTATTTCCTTTATATAGAGATGCGGGCATACTGTATACGACAGGGGTCGAATATATTCCTTCCTCGGAAAGATGCTCATAAGAAAGCACGAAATAATCGACCATACTGTTCATGACTCTCTGTTCAATCGTCCTCAGATATGGTTTCAGTTTTTCCTTGCTAAACTCAGTAAAATATCCGCTTCTGCCCGACTCCTTCAATGTAAGTAAGTCATAACCCATGAAATGGACGGCTTCAGAAATGCCATTATTGTTTAAATCATGTATTTGTATGCTGCTCTTTAGGAAACAGTTCCTTTCTTCAGAAATTTTCTTTTTCGATTCCAATTTGAAGGATTCTCCTGTCGACGTGTAGAAAGCGATTGTAGCGTCTTTCCATTCACCCCAGACTCCATCATTGCTGGATATACGACTTAAATCCTTTTCCATTTTATAGTTAGCACAAAGGAAAAGCAAATCTGCTTTACCGTCTCCATTGAAATCTCCGACCTTGACGTCATTTTTGTTGTCCTCTCTGTTTGTATAGGGATAATACAAGCTATAAGACGTTTCTAACTTCTTGTCCTCAAATTCTAGTCCGCCTCTGTTGTAAAGAATTCCCTGTTTGTTTTCGTAACAATAAATAAATTTTGTTTTCCCCTCTTCAATTTTTCCATCTATAATGCCATATAGAATGTCTGGTAGTCCGTCTCCATTGAAATCAGCCACTGCATGAAAATCCATTAGATTATCGAATTTTATGACCTTTGTCCTTTCAAACGTCATCTTTCCTCCTCCAATCAATGCGGATTTTGGTTTAATTCCGGTATTAGTGAAAATTTCAAGATAAGACCACTGTTTTATATTAAACCATTCTTCATCACCTGTTTGAGGCAATACCCATGAGTCTACATACTCATAACTTACAGCTATATCTAACAATCCATCTCCGTTATAATCGGAAACAAAAAGTTTGCAATTTCTTGGGATATTCTTTTTTACACTTATGGGAAAACTAAGCAATCCAAAATAATTTTCATTCCAATCCAAAATGCTGACATCTGCACAATGATCGTCTATATTTTTCCTGTATCTTATAACCTCATCGCATCCATCATTATCTAAATCCGCGACAATATGTAAGAAATCGTCAGTAGGATTATCCATCAACGCTTTTTTCGTTGACAAATCACCAATATTAACTTTACTTTCTATTATTTCCGTTCCGTCTTTAATGGTTTTCTTTACAAATTTCACCAACACGTCCGTCTTATGCGGATCGAAAAAGCATCCGAATATCGGCTGAATGATCTTCCAATCATCTGGAGCATTCATTTGATGTTTGTATACATACTCTCCGTCTTTATTTTTTGCGTAGAATTTTACATAAGTATCGCCCCACGAAACCAGCTCCTTCTCTCCGTCGTCATCATAATCTGCAAAAGTCCAGTTTGTGCTGTTTTTGTCGATAAGATAATCAAGGGATGTGCTGAACGTATTTTTAAATTGATAAATGGTTGGCTCTGTCTCCCATTGAAGCGTATATGGTGGCAACGTGTTCCCATCCGCACCTGTCTCAACAACCTGCTTCAAAACACTTTGGTTCTCTTTAATATCATAGACAAGAGCATATTGACGATATAGATTTCCTCCAAGTGTCACTTTTATTTCCGACAGCAGATAATTCGTCTTCACCAATCTCTTCGCATATAAAGAAGAGAAGGAATCTGTTCGTTTTGTGTAGGAAAACGACACTGAGGCCTTTTGGTCGTTGGCTCCCTTTTGATTGTAACTGATCTCTGAAATCCTAGGTGTTTCTCCATCTTGACATGCCCAGGAATAAAGTATCTCATTGGAATTCTTGTCTTTTTCCGACTGCAATAGCCAACAATAGGAGCTGGGTAGCGATTCTACGTATGTCTGAACATTGCCATTAGGAAGAAGCACTCTGAATTTGTCGTCAAACTTTGCTATTATAGTGTTGTCGTCGACAACTTTCTTGTAGAAAATCGTGTCACTCTCTTTTTTATACTCAATAATTCTCTCCCCATTCAATAAAAAGGCACTTCCTATTGGTTCGACGGTGTTGTCATAGAAAATTGTCTTGCCTGTTGTTGTTATTTTGGGCAATGGAGAAATCATCCAACCCATTCCGAGCAAACCGTTTGCAGCCTCGGAATTATAGAAAAACCTTAAATCTGGTTTGAATCCTCCTGCTCCGGAAGGTGTCGCTATCGGAAGATCCACTAATGCCGCTCCTTGTGAGACACGCACATTATAATTTGTCATTGGACGTGCGATTTCATCTGCCGACACAAACAGACAACTTACAAAAGCCAGTAAACCTGCGATGCTAACCCTTAAACTCATAATTATATTCTTCGCTTTTCCCATAACTCATTAACAATTCTTGATGATTTTCACTGTTCCTAAAATTTCACTTCCCTTGTATACCGTAATCAAGTAGATTCCAAAACTCAAATCAGACATGTTTATCTCGACCGTATTATTGTTTACAATTTCTTTAGTAAGAAGTCCAGCTGATTTCAGATTGAATAGTCGGATGGTGTAATCACCCACTTCTGGCATTTCTACAATCACATCTCCCTTGGTAGGATTGGGATAAACATTGAAGCCCGGATGCTTTTCTCCTTCATCAATAATGATTTGTGGAATTTCTTTCTCTTCTACCTCTTCTTTTTTCTCTTCCACATAAATCACTTTGCTTGCTAATTTAATTCTGTTTCCTGAATTGTCGTAGCTATAAGCCAACACTTTTTTCATCCGAACCGTCATGTTTTCTTTCAAAGGCGACGGTGACGCATACCTAAAATTGGAAGAGACAACACCAAATGTCTCATCCACCAACACTTTATTTCTCTCCGTACATCCAAACACCTTGTCGTTGATAAAAAACGTGTCACAAGTTTCTGCACTATCAAGTTTCATCAGCAACATGTCGTAAATCTTCAAACTTGATTTTGACAAAATCCGTTGAGTACTGTCATTTTCTATGCTGTCTGATGGAACAAAATCAGGAAATAGCACGATTTTGATCTCATAAGGTGCAAAGGTGACGGTATCATTCACGTAAACAGAAGCATTGCCATTAGAAAGCTCTAATCTGTTTACCGTCTGATCTTTATTGTTGATATTTGTAAGCTCAACATATTGAAGATTCTTTGTCGTAGTGTCGACAAAAACTTCTGACACAACCACCGCTGAAAATGCTGTGGAGAATAAACATGATGCGTAAGCTGCAAAACACAAAATCAAACATTTAAGAATGGAATGTCTAAACAATCTATTCCTTACTTTCTCAAAATTACTGTTATCTTTACCTTCTGTCATAGTTAAATATTTTTTCCGCTTTCACCAATCGAATTATTTCTGTCGTAAGTTTATTTTGCAAAAATAAACAAATTCGGCAAACAAATGTTTGTTTTAACATTTTTTAATATAACGTGAATTCGACGAAATCAAAAAGATAGTTGGAGTGTCATAAATGAGGATTGTTAAGGACGGAACGTCCTAACCCCTTCCTTAGTGCGAGCCGAAGGCGAGCACATAAAATTTAATAAAACCACAGAGAGAAAAAGTTCACAGAGAAAGACTTCGTCTTTTTATGAGAAAAGGAGGTGAGAATTTAATCAGAAGGAGGAAAATGCCTCTCTTTTTATGATTGCTCGATATAGCGAACTATGCTGATTACAACTTGTCGAACTCACGTTAATATAGAATATCATTCTCAGTAACATCGGCAGTTTTTTCGGCAAAAAAACAGGGGCGGATACAAGTTCCACCCCTACATAAAAATCAAAATAAATCTATAGATTTTACAAAGCCAATCTGTAGATATTCTCCACATCTTTGCTCGTGAGCTGCACAAATCCTCCCGTCTTGCCTGTCTCTCCAAGACCAAACGTCTTCACAAGATATGGAATATCGCTCTCTTTTGCTCCTAGTTCAGAGAAATTAATAGGCATACCTATCGACTTCAAGAAACTGCGGAACGCTGCGATTCCTTCAAGCGCCGTCTTCTTTGGATTCTGGAAATCCATCTTGCAATTCCACACTCTGCATGCCATCTGCGCGAATCGCATCACGTCGTGGTCGACAACGTATGTCATCCATGCCGGCATGATAACAGCCAAACCTGCTCCGTGAGCACAATCATACAATGCTGAAAGTTCATGCTCAATTCCATGGCTGTTCCAATCCTGCTCTCTGCCCACTCCAACAATATTGTTGTGAGCCACCATACCTGCCCACATGATATTGGCGCGCGCCTGATAATCGCTAGGATCCTTGATCACCTTAGGTGTCTCTTCAATCATAGAAAGGAGCACTGCCTCACACAGACGGTCTGTTGTCTGGACATCTGTAGTGTTAGTGAAATATCTTTCGAAGACGTGAGCCATGATATCAGTCGCGCCACAAGCAGTCTGATATGCAGGCAAAGTTATTGTCAACTGTGGATTAAGGATAGAAAACCTAGGTCGGATACATTCTCCGCTTGCCCCACGCTTTAGCATCCCATTCTCGTGTGTTATCACAGAGTCGCCAGAGCCTTCACTTCCTGCTGCGGCAATAGTCAACACTGTGCCGACAGGCAAAGCCTTCTTCGGACGTTCTTTTCCGCTGTAAAAATCCCAGAAATTGCCATCATAACACACTCCCATAGCGATTGCTTTGGCAGAATCGATAGATGAGCCTCCTCCGACTGCAAGAATAAAATCAACATTCTCTTTTTTGCATAGATCTATGCCTTCATACACCTTTCCCGAACGTGGATTCGGAGTGACACCACCAAGCTCACAGAATTGAACACCCGCGTCGGAAAGTGACTTTTTCACGCGGTCGAGCAAGCCAGAACGCACAACAGAACCTCCTCCATAATGGATAAGGACTTTTGAACCTCCAAATTCTTTTACAAGTGCACCGCACCTGCTCTCTGTCTCTTTACCAAACACGAATTTGGTAGGGCTGTAAAATGAGAAATTCTCCATAATAGTATAAATAAATCAATGATTACACAAATGTACAAATTAAACGGAAATTTCACGTTAACAATAAAACTATAAGACTCATCTTATTTAACATTACTGCTCTCTATTTCCGCAATAGTACGTTCAACCACCTCCTGCAACTGATAAGTTGCTACGCCTAAAGGTTTCTGTATATCTTGTAATGACCATTCCACAATTGTTTTGTCTGTAGATTTGCAAATAAGCAACCCTACTGTGGGATTGTCTGCTTCACCTCGTAGTAGTTTGTCTGCGGCTGTAACATAAAAATTGAGTTTGCCTGCAAACTCCGGCATGAACTTAACAGCTTTCAGTTCTATCACAATATATCTGTGTTGCGGTATATGGTAGAACACCAAATCTGGAAAGAATGTCTGCCCCCCTGGCATCTGCAATTCCATTTGTCGTCCAACGTATGAAAAACCTTTTCCCAACTCCAAAAGGAATCTGGTAATATTATGAGTCAAAGCATTCTCCAAATCCTTTTCCTTCTTTACCTCTTCAACAGTTATGAAACTCAAATCATATTCCTTCTTCAATAATTCCCTTGCCGATACTGTCTGAGATTCAGGCAATGTCCGTTCAAAATTGGTTATTGCCGAGCCTTGACTTTGAAATAAATTCGCATCAATATGGGAATTCAAAACAGGACGTGACCATCCTTTTTCCACTACATTTTTGATGTAGAATAAAGCTTCGTCTAAACACTCACATTTTGATATAATGTCAATATGCTGTCCCCAAGGGACCTGACCAAATACTTCTGGCATTTCGGATTGGTCAACGACTCGTTGACCTTTTTTATTACGTTCGTTATAAAAAAGATACCACCGTTTCATGTATTTCACATTAGTGTGAGAAAAACCAGTTGCACCAGGGAATGTCTGACGCATATCAAGGGCGAATTGTTTGACTACCCCTGTTCCCCAATGTTCCTCTGCACGTAATGCCACCAAATCTCTACCAATGCTCCAATAAAATTCTAACATTGATGTGTTTGCACGAACAGACGCTTTTATCTGACACTGTCGGAACCGTTTTTTTACTTCAGTCAGCCACAAAACATATTCTTTGTCTGCGATCATGCCATCACGATATACAAAAGACGGCGATTCTTCCCGCATATCTATGTTTTTGTTTTCTTCATTAGATGTCATGCTCCATGTTGGTTAATGGTTAATAGTTTAGTAAGTCATTTTACATGAATATGAGCATCTGGCATGGTAACATTCTATCACATCCAAACATCATAGTCCGTAATAGGATTTACCTTAAATGGCAAAAATTGGAGAGACGATGCTGACATCGTCTCTCTTTTTATAATTAGAAAATAAAATTATCCTACTCTTTAATCAACTTGAATGTCTTCTGACCACCGTCGAAATTAACCTTCAACACATAGATGCCACGTGGCAACGAAGATGTATAGATCACAGTAGGAGTGAAGCCAATCATGCTTTCAGCAGCGACAGTCTGTCCGTTGATGTTGACAATGCTGATCTCCGCTCTGCCGTCGTAACCGATCTCAATAGGATCCACAATCACATAATCATCGATTACAGTCGGATAAACGCTGAAACTAGTGTTTCTAACCTCTTCCACTCCTGTCGGAATCGGATCCAACTTTTCTGCGATACTTGCGATTGCCGCAATAAATGGTGCGTTATAATCACATCCTCCCTCTGTCTCTGTGTATGAAGCTCCTCCTTCTACCACATTCTCAAATATTCCTGTGCCGGAAGGTCCTCCTATCACACCACCGCTGGCAAACATATATTCACATGAGTTTTTCACATTTGAAGGTGGATTGTCATTTCTTCCCATAGCATTTCTATGGTGTAAACGGAAATGCATATCTCCTTTGAATCCATGCAAAAATGTGTGGTTGAACTCGTTCTTTCCCATCACATAATCAACAATTCTATCACGGAACCCTTCCGCTTCCTTTATATTTTTAGACGACGTGATTACTCCGTCCTCCACAAGTTTAATATACAAAGCTGCGACAGTGGCTCCTCCAAGTGCCAACTTGTTTGTACCCCAACGGCTTGCGTAGTAAGGGAATCCATTCTTATCTCCTTTTGCCTTATCCAAATGTAATCCAAATACATTCTTTTCAAGGAAACTTACATAAGTTCCTCCCTGTCCATTGTTAAGACTCTTGTCGATTTTTGCAAGATAGTAGTAAACATAATCCGACATTGTATCCCATGCCAAAGGAGAATTAGACTCCCACTTTCCTGCAAGATAAGACTTGGCGTCTGCCAAATAGCTGTCCTCGCCTGTCAAGTTATATAGCATTACTGCTGCAAGCGACAACTCATCTGTCCACTCTGGATTTGGAGATCCATAGAATTCTGGGATTGGAGCATGAGCCGACTTGTTCTTCTTTGCAAACTCATATCCATCAATTGCAGCTTTCTTACATTTAGCCGCATAATCAGCGTCTGGATAATGTTTAGCCATCAAACAAAGAGCCGACACATAGTTTGCTGCCTGAGGTCCTCCTATAGAAGAAGATGTCCAAACTGGACGTGGATCACCACCGTTATCTACAGACTGCTCACTCTGCTTTGACGAAGTCATCCATACTCTGTGGTCGCTTCCATCTCCTACATAATAGCAGAATTCACCGTTCGACAAGAAACACTTCATGAAATAGTCGGTCGCTATCTTAGCCTCATCCAACACATCAGGAATGCCATTCTTTGGTCCGTACTCGGCATCGTAGTTGTCCTGGAACGCTTTTGGCCAGATATCGTATGCTGCAAGCAATGAGAATGCAGCATAACCCATAGTCGTGCCGACTTTGATATGGTCGCCACAGTCGTGCCAACCTCCAGTCAGGTCGTAATTGCCATTACCGCCGCCATTCACCTTGCCCTGACCATCTTTCATATGGCAATATTTTTTTGAGACTTCATTGTTCTCATGAAGCATCCAGTTGTGAGTGTCGCCACATCGCTGACCACCGAAAAACTTCAATCCCATGTTGATTGCCTCTCTATAATCTGAAGCCTGATATCCATATGAATAAGATGAGAAATCGTAAGCAAAAGATGTTGCCGACAATGCTGTTAGAAGCGAAAGTGTAAATAATTTCTTCATACGCATTTATGTTATTAAAGGGGAACTCTATGAATTCCCCCGATTATTACTTAGTAGCCTCGCCGGGAATCGAACCCGGATCTAAAGTTTAGGAAACTCGTATTCTATCCGTTGAACTACGAAGCCATCGCTAGATTAGCAACGCAAAGTTAATATTTTTTATCGCACCACCAAAACAAATATGTGTTTTGTAAAGGCAATGATTACATCCAATCATTCCTAAAATAGCGAAAATAAACGAAGATACAATTTATTGATAAAATAATGTGGGTCCGAATTGTAATCTGCGAATCATTTTCCACTTTATGATTGAGTTTTCATCTCTTCCCCTCATAAAAAGGCATAGCCTTTCTCTGTAACCGCCTCTGTGGTTTTATTAAATTTGTGCTCGCCTACGGCTCGCACGTGTGGAGGAGTTAGGACGTTCCGTCCTTAACAATCCTCATTTATGACACTTCAATTATCATTTTCTTCTATTTTTATTTCGTCTCGAATTGACGTTAAAATAAAAATGGGGGAGCATCTCCATTTATTTTGATGCTCCCCCATAAATAAATTTTATTGTCTTATTTAGTGGTTACAGGACGAACAACCATTCCGTCGTGACGGCCCTGATACATAACCGTAAATCCTTCTGATGTGAACTTAGTCAAATATGCTGTGCCATTATCTTTCTGATTCAAATCAGACGACCAGTAATATCCACTATAACTTGCACTCAAACCGTATCTTGAACGGTATCCTGAAGACGGAAGGAAAATGATATTTCCATTTGTCTTTGAGACTCCTACTCTTCCTGAGATTCCTGTATTATTGACATTTTCTACGTATGTCCAAGTACAGCCATCTATCAATTCCTTCTGATCTGCTGAAGATGGAGTGCGCCATTCTGAACCTATATTCTGTGTCGCGGCGTCGTCCTCTGGCAAAAGTACAGTATTATTATCGACTGTTCCCCAATTAGTGAGAGTAACATATTTTTTCTGACTATACAATCCGCCCCACTTATACTGCGACCAACTGTAGCAATCCGACAATGTTGTATCGTCTGGAACGGTTTCTGCCCATGAGAAATGTGTACCTATTTCCTCTGGTTTTGTTGCACCCACATTACAAGTAGCCCACATTGTGCCGCTTGGCAATCCTAAGTCGACGTAGGTGTTTCCGCCGATAGAGTCTGTGACAGTAACTTCCAGAATATATGGCTTTATTTCTATCTTTTCTTCGGCATTCGTAACAGGACGTACCACCATTCCGTCGTGACGACCCTGATACATGATTGTGAATCCTTCTGAAGTGAACTTGGCCAAGTATGCTGTACCATTATCCTCCTGATTCAAATCAGACGACCAATAATATCCATTAGATTTTGCGCCCCAACCATATTTTGAACGGTATCCTGAAGATGGAAGGAAAATGATATTTCCATTTGCTTTTGACATACCTACCATTCCAGAGACGCCTGTATTATTGACATTCTCAACATACGTCCAGATACATCCGTCTATCAACTCTTTCTGCTCTGCCGACGATGGTGTACGCCATTCTGAACTGAAATTCTGAGTTGCGGCATCGTCTTCTGGAAGTAGTTCTGTGATATTATCAACTGTACCCCAATTTGCGAGAGTCACATATTTTTTCTGGCTATGATAGCCACCCCACTTATATTGCGACCAGCTATAGCAATCCGACAATGTTGTGTCATCTGGTGTGATTTCCGCCCAAGAGAAATGAGTGCCAATACCTTCAGGCTTATCTGCACCGACATTATATGTAGCCCACTTTGTGCCACTTGGCAATCCTAAGTCGACGTAGGTATTTTCGCCTACAGTACCACTTACAGTGACATGCAGAACATAAGATTCTATATCTTTTGCATTCGACACAGGACGTACAACCATTCCGTCGTGACGACCCTGATACATGATAGTAAAGCCTTCTGATGAAAATTTAGTCAAATATGCTGTGCCATTATCCTCCTGATTTAAGTCAGATGACCAGTAATATCCACAATAACTTGCACTCAAACCGTATTTTGAACGATATCCTGAAGATGGAAGGAATATGGTGTTTCCATTTTTCTTTGACACTCCATATTCTCCTGAAACTCCTGTGTTGTTGAAATTTTCGACGTGTGTCCATGTACAGCCATCTATCAATTCCTTCTGTTCAGCTGAAGATGGAGTGCGCCACTCCGAACTGAAATTCACTGTTGCAGCGTCATCTTCTGGAAGCAGTACAGTGATACTATCCACTGTGCCCCATTCCTCAATAGTCACATATTTTTTCTGTGAATAATAGCCACCCCACTTATATTGCGACCAGCTATAGCAATCCGACAATGTTATATCATCGGGAGTGGTTTCTGCCCAAGAAAAATAGGTGCCGATACCCTCAGGCTTTTTTGCGCCAACATTATATGTAGCCCACTTTGTTCCGCTTGGCAATCCTAAATCGACGTATGTGTCCTTGCCGATTGTTCCACTGACAGTGACTTGCAAAAGTTCAGTCTCTTGAGTATCTTCCTCAAAATTCACTTCTGTCACATGCTTTACATCGTAACGTACAACTTTGCCATCATCTGTTTTTACTTGCATATAAGTCACAGCATTCACTATAAATGCAAACGATGCGATCATTGATGTCGATAACAGTAATATTTTTTTCATATATTCTATTTTTATTGAGCACCTACATAAAATATATTGCTATACGAAATTTCTATTTAAGTCATTCAAATATAGTTTTTCTCACACAACAAGCACAAATTTATAACAAAACATTAATTTGTCAAAAACAATATTAAACTTTTTCATCATCCATAATTATGTTCTTTATACCATACTTGTCTATCTTGAATTCTCTCCTCTTTTTTTCATAAAAAGCAGCACTTCTCTTTGAACTTAGTGTCTCTGTGGTTTTATTAAATTTATGTGCTCGCCTACAGCTTGCACTTGGGGGAGAGGGAAATTCTTAATTTTTCACTCTTCATTCTTAATCCAATAAAAAAGGGCGACGGGATTCCGTCGCCCAATAAAATCATTTTTCTTTTCTTACTGCATGATAGCAATAGTGCGAGAGTACACTCCGATCTGCTGCTTGCCATCAGCTTTGATGTTTGGCATCTTCAAGAACTTGTTCACTTGACGAAGATCGTAAGGGACTTCTGAAGCCACCAACACAAGATTGTCCGTGCCAAGAGGATAAGTCAACTCGATTGGATAATCCTCAAGGTCGATGACACAATTCGCAGGGATCAACAAGTGAGACAATGTCTGAGCATCGTCTATAGGCAAACACTCCGCCATCTCTCCGTTAGACGCAACGTCGATCACATTCACATAAAGAATCTTCGAGCTGTTGTTCTTCACTCTGAAATAGACCTCTCTGCCTGCCTTTGCAGCTACAACGATCTCTCCTGTCGTTGGATCCACAAGATCAAACGACACTCCGAAATCACTCTTTTCGTTGCTCACATTAAACTGTGCCTCACTGTTCTTCTTTGCCAAAATCGACTTTGCGATGTCGCTCTCAATGATGTCGCCACGATATGTACATCCAGCTGCGGAATGGCTGATATTGTCTGTACCATTTCCGTTGAACAAAGACTTCACCGCATGAGCCACAAACTGAGTGGATGCAGACGATGCACTACCCTGCTCTTTGATAATTGTGCCGACAGACTTACCGTCGACAGCTCCTGTAGCATATATTTTCTGTGCCGACTTGTCGATGATAGATAAGCTTGCGCCATCTTTCACACGTACAACATCAGACTCCTGAAGCTCAGCACGCTTTGTAAGCGTCTGCCATGCATTTCCTGCCTTTCTCTCAACACTTCCCGTCACCGAGTAGACGAAAAGATTTCCTGCGTATGTTGCCAATGCCATAATAAGCATGCTGGCAACTGATAACATTCTCTTCATAACTTTGTCCTCCTATTCGTTGATTAGTTTCTTTTTGGGAACAATATATAGTTTCCTTGTTTATTCTCAAATATCGGCATCTGCTTGCCGTTTGTAGAGGTACGTACCTGCTGACGGATATATTTCTCCAAACCGTCGATTGTAATATTACCCTCTTCGTCTACAGCCTTTCCGTTGATACCTTCGATCAATGCCTTCGTGAAGATTCCGTTCTTCCACTCTTCACTCTCGTTAGACTTCTGGCTAGCTGTGCTAGAGTAGAAACCGATGATGCCTGGATCAGCAAGTGAGAATGGCTCTGCCACTGACTTCTGACCGTACATTGCTCCTGAGTGGCAAGCATCCATAAAGATGATGATCTTACATCTCTTGTCCTTCAAACGTTTTGTCGCGCTTCTGATGACATCAAAGTTAACGGCTGTTGAGAACAAGTCCTCACTCTCCGCATTAGACGACAAGAAATATGTTTCATCGCCCTCCTTAGCTCCATGTCCGGAGAAGTATAGCAGAATCACGTCGCCCTGCTCCACCTTATTCACAAGCTGAGAAAGCTGCTTCTTGATTGTGCGGTCGTTTGCGTTCTTGTCTGTGACGAGCGCTGCAGTTGCCAAATTCTTGTAATAAGTCAAATTGCTGTTCTGCACCGCGCTCAAAAAATCAGCCGCATCCTTCGACGCATGTTGAAGCTTCAAATCTGCCTGATCATAATCACTCACACCAATTGAGACAACATGCAATGCTGGCTTGTTAGAGTCAGCCTTATAATACAATCTTACAACAGCAGGATCACTGCTTAATCCCTTGCTGTCTTTTGCGATCAACTGCACTCTGCAGACATCCTCCTTACGTGGAAGAGTAAGAGTGATCTGGTCCGACAACTGCTTCACACCCTTTGTAGTAGGCTGAAGTTCACCATTGATATAAGCCGCGATAGTTGGCTTGCTACCATCAGCTGTCTTTGCCTGATATACGAATGTCATCTCCGGATTAGTGTACTGGGCACCATCCTTAGGAGAGACGATGGTGATTGTAGGTGCACCCGCAGCAACAGGAGTTGATGGTTTCTGCGGAGTCACAGATGGAGTAGAAGGAATTGACGGAGTCGACGGTGTTGCTGGTGCACTTGCGAACAATGAGTTTTTGAATTTTCCGTCGTCAATATTATGAGCCTCCGACGGACGTGTTCCTGCCTTCGGATTCTTCAACTGCCATGCGAAACCAGCCTTCTTAGCCTCAGCTGCAGTAGCGTATGCTGGCTGAACGATCCATTTCTCACCACGGTCGAGACATCCCCATTTTCCACCACGTTTCACAACTGCGAAATTACGGTCGGGAGTGAACATACAAGTCTTATCATAATCATCAAGGAAAGGCTTGACAATCCAGTTTCCAAGATAATTGGCAAATCCTTTCTTTCTAGTCTGAGAATCCATAGCCTCGTATGCAGTCTGACCAAGCGGAGCATACTCACCCCACTCCTTTGCAGCCTGAAGGATAGACTCTTTTGTCGTCATCACCGGTTTGATGATGTATTTTGCGTCGGCATCAATGGCACCCCAAAGACCTTTATGCTTCACAATAGCATATTCCGATGCTCCAGACAATGTATAAGTATCGTCAATCTCGTCAAACACAGGAGAAATCACCCAATCTCCATAGTAATTGGCGTAACCGAACTTGCCATTAACGTCGGCCGCATCATAAATATAATCCTCGATACGTGCCTTTCTCCACTGGGCGTGAGCTGCCTTGAACGCGATATTCTTGTTCTTGAATACCATCTTTGCAATCACATCTCCTTCCGTGTTGATCACGCCCCAATATTTACCCTGACGAACCACAGCATAATCCTTAGAGCCGATAAAAGAATGAGCTGGGTCGACCTCATCATAAACATGTTTGATCACAGTTCGAAATGTCTTGGGATCCTGGAATCCCCACTTGTTTGTTTTGTTGTTCTTCACTGCTTTAAGTGCCGCGAATGTAGGCAAACAAAGCAGCAATGTCAAAATTGCTAAACCTATTCGTTTCATATCATATCTCATCTCTATATCAATTTTATATTTTTCTCAAATCAACGTATTATAAGTGCGAAGAGACAAAACCGAGTTGATACATCAACATTCGCACAACAATTAGTTTATCAAGTAGACGAAGCTACAGGCTCAACCATTTCCATTTTTTTGCCAGCCACTGGTAAGGGGCAAGGGATTCAAACCACAACCAAAGCTCACTGCTGAATCCACCCAGTCCCACACCAATCATAGCGTAGGTATAGTTGAGATTATATCTGAAATTGATGAACGTCAGACCTCCAAGAAGCATCATTCCAAGAAGGAATCCTAGCTGAGTGAAGTTGATGATCATACCATTTGTTTTCTCATAAGCCTCATAAGCCCAGCAACAGAAATAGTTGAAAGCAAGCGTAATCAACAGACCCCAGATTATCGCCCACCCGGTGCTCATATTTGTGATGAGACGGTGCTCTTTCGTAGCGGTGGCGATACTGTATGCATGGATCAACGTTCCGTTTATACGACGCATACCATAAAGCTCGGTAGCGATAGTGTGGTAGTCTCGCAAATCGTCGATGTCACCCACAAGAATGATTCGATCATTCACGTCGAAACTGTCAAGGAAAAGCTCCATATCCAGAATCTTACGCATATCAAACACGTCGACCTGCATCTTCTTATAATTGATCAACTCCTCATCATTTCCACGCTCCTGAAGCATCTTGTATTTGTCAGGATAGCCAAGACGAAGGATCTCTCCGACGAAAGAAGGAAGAGTCAGTGAGTATCCATTTTCTCCTCCAGTGGAGATTGTCACCGAGTCTGGACTGAAATGGCGGACAATTCCGTCTTCAATATTCACGCTGGCATTATAACATACATCGTGGTAGAAAGATTGTTCGACAGCCAACGAATCGCCCATTTTCACAATACGTTGCGCAGAAACGAAATTTGGAATTCTTGCAATGACGTTGCGGAGACTGTCGTTCTCAATAGAATCCGACGAAATATTGTGGCTGAAGATACAATCCATCGCCACTACTCTAGGACCGAACTTCGCAATATAATCAAGACCTTCAGCGATTTCCAATCTTGAGTGTACTCCAGACATGTTGACGAAAGCCACATTCTGGCAATAATCCAAATCACCTTCCTTTAAGTTCTCTGTGTATAAATAGTTGTCAGTAAATGCAATCGCATCAAGAGCACGAGCAATTGGATTCAAGAAAGCCCACGAAAAAGTGAGTACAGCGACCAATACGCACACACCGATTGTCACCAACAGGGTGCCAACGCTCTGTCTCATGTAGCGGCAAAATTTCACCATTTTATCACTCATACGTTTCTTTTTCTTCGTAAGGAAAACTAAATTTCTCGCAATTTAATAAAAATATTCGCAAAGCAATAAAGTTGACGCAATTTTTCTAAATAATTATGCGATACAATTATTAAAACACATCTCTTGCAGTTGCACAGTAAATTGTGCTAGTCTCTTCCCCAACAGTTGCATAACAAGTTTTGTCACAATCGGATACGGTCAAAATCTTCTAGCCCCCTTAGAGACAAATCGTCAATTTTCAATCATCAACCACTGTGGTTACCCCCTTCTATTTCCATTAAATTAATTTTATTGATTGACACATGGCATTAAATAAATTTTAATATTTTTGCATTCGAAATCGTTTAGTCAGTTTATGATTAGACATAGTACAAAAACATTAACAAATAAACAATGGGACCATACATTGATTTGAGATGTGATTTCGGATTCAAATATTGTTTGTCCGACGAAATCATCATGAAATCCTTTCTGAATGCGATTCTGGAAGGAGACGAGGACACAATCACAAGTGTGAAGTTTGAAAATGTGGAGAAGCCAGCCTCGTTAAAGACCAAGAGAGGCGTGACATTCGACCTTCTATGCACCACCGACAAAGGAGACTCCATTCTGATTGAAATGCAGAACTCCTGTCAGAAATTTTTCAAGACACGTGCCAATTTCTACATCTACAAACTTATGGACAGCAAGATCAGCAAGGGACAGAAGTGGATAAAAATGGAAGAAGACATTTCAAAGGTCATCGGAATCTTCATCATGGGCGAGACGATGCCTGGCATCGAGAAGGTTGTGACACGCACAGGAGAGTGTGATCTTGACACTGGGGATCTATTTTGGGACAGACATCGAAAATATTTTGTATCTTTGCCCAAGTTCTCTTTGGATGTCAACAACATAACCACAAGAGACATTTGGTTTGACTTCTTCAAAAATTTAGGACGTATGGAAAATATCGACCCATCAGTATACGACCGTGCCGACGAAGGACTTCTTCGTCTGATCGAAAAGGCAAAAATTGGAGCCCTTTCAGAGGAAGAGTACAAAGTTTACGAAGCCAGCATGAAGATTCTTGCCGACGAAATGGACATGGAGGAGCATGGATATGAAAGAGGTATTGAAGTCGGTAGAAAAGAAGGTGTTGAGGAAGGTAGGAAAGAGGGTATGATTTCGACAATCAAAATGTTTGTTGAGGGAGGAATGCCTTTTTCAGAAATAGCAAAACATCTGAAGATTACAGAGGATGAACTTAACGCTATGCTTGCATAACCCATCTGGGTCTATTTGAAAGGAAAAATCGAGAATGTGCCACCACACATTCTCGATTTGCTTTATTTCCGTGTCTCTGTTTAGAAATTCATATAGATGCCTAATAATCAAGCAACCACAAGGGCATCGTCAATCATTCATGACTGGTTTCCCATCGTCACCAATACCACCCCAACGATTTTCAAGCATTGCTGTAACCATTTCTTTACGTAAACAGAATGACTTTCCATTAACAGGATTCAGACAGACTCCATCGAAAGCTGTCATTAGTGAAGCCAATTCACGCAAATTAGTGAATTTTCTTTGCGAATAGTTAGATGCCAATTCCGACTGGTTCATTGTATTCATATCTGAAAACGCTATAATCAGTTTCATACCTTGAGTCTCCAGCGGTTGAAATTTTATAGAATACTCGCCATCTTTCTTTTCCTCCGTCCTGTCTTACCACTACCTTTGTTGTGTCAAATTGGCGGAACACTTTTCCATCACGCTCCAATGTGAGTATATCCGAACATTCAGCGAATGAATTTGCATTGATTCTTCCATCGCGACGGGCAAGCCAAGAACCGATTATTGCTTCTTTCATATTTTTTGATTTGGAAATAATAAAAGGAGACGCAATTGCTCACGTCTCCCACATTCAATCTTTTCTAATCTCCTTATTTATATGCATTTACAATCTGAGAGATCAACGAAACAAGCGGTGCGTTCCAGTTGAGTGCGATCTCATTTGTCGAGTAGCTGCACGACATGTCAAGATATGCTTTTGCAGGATACTTCACTGTAGGATATGAGCTGTTGCCACAGTCTGAAGTCTGGTCGAGCGACGGGCCACCTACCAAATAACCTGGGATAGGAGTGCTGATACCATCCGCTACACTTCTACGGTCGTGGATATTTAGAGGAGTTTTTGTTCCGAATCCAGTGACAAAGCAGTATCCTGTCGCATTTGCTCCAAGAATATAGTCGAGACAATATTGTGCTGCCGACAGATATTTCTCTGAATTCAATCTCTTGCATGCCATTGCAAGCACCATACCTGAGTTTGCTACCTGTCCGTTTGAACCCCAGAAATACTCTCTCATTGGCACACGTCCAACACTTTCGTTATACATTGAAAGAAGGTCGTCAGCTAGTTCCTTAAACTTCTTTTCCACCAACTTGATATCCACCTTCCCCTGTAATGCATTCTCGTTGTGCATCAAAGAAATCAGTCCTAGAGTACTCACGTCGCCCCAGAACGGCACAGTGAAATATTGAGAGAATTTTAGTATAGATGCATATTTTGCGTCGCCAGTGGAGATCAAAAGCTCTGAAGCCGCCCAAAACTGTTCGTCCTTCATCTCACTTGATGCGTAAGAACCAGTGTTACAATCAGAAGGATTCTGGAACATCACATAATGGCGCTGAGAAGCAGCCCATTCATAAGCTTTCTTAGCAGCCGCCAACGCTTTATCTGAGAAATCCGGATAATCGGTATTGCCTTTATAGACACGTGAAGCCAAAGCCATTGTCGCAGCAAAATCATACGCGCAATCAGCAGTCTTTCCGATCAAGAATCTTTCCTTTCTATCATCGGCAGGCATAATCATATCTGGAAATTGAAGAGTAGTCACTTTGTTGTAGACGCTACCGTCAGCCTCATCCTGCATTGTCAGCATCCATTTCAACTCATACATACATTCGTCGAGAATATCGGCTGTATGGTTGCCGCTTTCCGGAATATTCAAATCAAGATTGTCGAAATACTTTGAATTCAACTGATATGCTGTAAGCAATGTGTGAAGAGTGATTGCCGCGTTCACAGTGTATTTTCCATAATCACCAGCGTCATACCATCCTCCTTGGGCATTACGTTGCACTTTTGTGCCCTTTACGTTTGTATAGACAGTAACCTTGTCGTCTGGGTGGCCCGCCTTACGAGAATAATCGACACCCTTGAATTTAGCGAACTTGCTTTCAATCGGAGTGCTGCAACGCCAGAAGTAGAATCCTTTCATCGTCTGAGTCAACAACTCATCATAAACGTGCCCGTCTTTCTGCACTTTGAACGGTTCTGATTCCTTTGTCCCGATTTTCAACTTATACTCTCCAGGAATAGAAAATTTTGTGAAATCAGCCCAGGTGACATTGTCGCCCGAAGCTCTCCACGACTTTGCCTTTGGAAGTGAATCTTTATAAACTACCGTGCCGCTTTTGGCATCAACAATAGAATATTCAGAAACCAATGAATTACAGATCATTGCCTGCTTTACTGCCTGTGCAGGATAACCGATTTGGTTTGCTTGCAATGCAATATCAGCTGCGATTGTCGACATTGGCAATGCCAATGAAGCAAGAAATATACCTTTTTTCAAACTCATAATATAATCCATAATAAAAACCCTACTATATGGTTCACTCATTCATCTGCATCAATATGGGGAACCATTTTACCAATTCATGCACTTACAAAATAAAATTATCTGCGACAACATTCAAAATAAAAACAAGAAAAAATTATTTATTTCAATCATTTTTATCAAATACGATATTATCCAACATATTTTTAGTCTGACAAATCCATCGTTGAATCAAAATGGCTTGGATTTTGCAACGAAAAAGAGGAATGTCAAGAACGAATCAATCATCGCCGCATCTCTATTTTTAGTTTTTCATGTCCATTAGTCGATGATTTTCACTAATTTTGCATAATATTTCAACACATATAATTCAATCAATGATGAAAAATAGGATTTGGAGCGTCTTTGCTCTGTTAATTACCATATCAGCCCAAGCTTTTGCTGTGCTTAACGAGCAAAACTTAGACATGACAGTTAGCGTGCTGAAAGCGGAACTGGAAAAGACATATATGGAAGAGACTCAGATGATGGAGAGATACGACAGTATCAACGTCAAACAGCACAAAGAAGCATTAAAAACAATCCAAGAGAGTGAAAAAATAGCCTTGATGCTTTACAGTCAAAAGCAAGATTACATTTTTGACATGGCATATGCGTGTCATGAGGCAACGACACAATACCATAATTTCAAAAAGAAAAGAATGCCTTTCGACATCAGCATCAAAAGGCTAGACAATGAGATCAAACGTTATACTCTCCTGATTGAGTCGTTGGAAAGTATTGCTCCAAGAAAAAGAAAATACAACATTGACAGTCTGAGAATTGCCAAAATGAAAGAGGACTCGATCAAAAAAGCTGTAGAGGAGGCAACCGCTGCCTACGAGGCTCAAAAATATGGCAAGCCGCAAATCGACTCGACATCTAAGGGTGTGGGAATCAACATCTTTGGCAAACAACTTGGCGGTGACACTGCGTCGACTTCAGCGGAAGAAATAAAAAAAGCGATGGAGGCCAAGCAAGACAGTTTTATGTTGGAAAAAGCAAGAGAGATAACCAAAGAGGTGACAGATTCTGCTAACAACATAAACAATACAAACGACACTTTTAAACTTCCGACGATGCCGAAATCTGTCAACAGATTGTTCATGACACAGTTGAAAGATTTCAGGCTGTCGAATGAGAGCCAGATAGAACGAGATTCATGTGTGGCATTATCCAAAAAGATCCTTGCCAACCTTATCTCTGTAAGAGACCATATTATCAAAGACAAGAAATTATATGAGCATGTCGAATCTCGCCTAAAAACAGTCAACGACTATGCGCTTGGAAGATATGAAGCCATACAACAAAGCATTTTCACAAATGGCGGAAACAACTATCTCTCCGTACTACGTAATTTTTCAATGCACTACAACAACGCATACCATGATATAAAAGACAAATACACAAGCAACGACTCCGAAGATTCAGATTGGAGAGGAACAACAATCATAGGCCTGGTGCTAACAGTTTTTGGAATAGTTTTATTAGCTGCAGGTATCGCCATCTTCTTTTTGAAACAATACAGCAAACGTAAGAAGATCAAAACTGAATTTATTCCATATTACGCGATTTCACTGACCTGTTTGCTCTTCACTGTTCTATGCACATTGCCACAGATATTCGCAAGTCAGAATTTTCTGGCGATGGCATGTTCACGATTGATCGAGTATATGCTTCTTATCGCAGCCATCACTCTTTCATTGGTTTATCGCACAAAAGAGAATCAAATAAAGAGTGCATTTTCCTGCTACTTCCCGATTTTGATGATGGGTCTTGTGATCATCATATTCCGCATCTTGTTTGTGCCAAATAATCTCGTCGTGATTCTGTTTCCTCCGATGCTTATATTATTCACAATCTGGGGATTCCGTTCAGTGCAAAAACATCATGCGAACATTCCGAAATACGATGAGATATACGCATGGATATCGCTTACCATCATGACGGTGGCCTGCGTCATGGCATGGCTCGGCTATGCACTTTTGGCTGTGGAAGTATTCATCTGGTGGCTCGTGCAGCTCACATGCGTACAGGCTCTGACATTCGCGTCGGAATATATGAAAGCATTCGAGAAAGACAAGGTAGCCAAACATATCCTCAAGAAAAATGGAATTGATGAGTCGTCAATGTCGAAAGAGACATACAATGACATCCTCAATAAAAAGATCATCGAGCTACAGAACAACCAAGGCGACAACATCACCTTCACTTGGTTTCTCGACCTTGCGACTATGTGTCTGATCCCTGTGGCTGCAGTGTTATCTTTCCTACTCTGTATCTATATCGCCACAGATATTTTCGACCTCACAGCAATGTGTAAAGACATCTTCTTCACCAACTTCCTCGACATCGAAGATTTGTGTCAGCTGTCATTGTTCAAACTTGTTGTGGTGCTGGAATTCTATTTTATCTTCCGTTTCATCTCTTACCTTTTCCGTTCCGTCTACAAACACTGGAAACTGAAAAACAAGCAGTTGCATGAGATTGAAAGATCCAACATCACTCTCGTGACAAATTTGATCTCGATTGTAGTGTGGAGTATCTATTTCATTTTCATTCTGTTTTTACTACAGGTGCCAAAAAGCGGAATTTCAATCGTGACTGCGGGTCTTGCCACCGGTCTGGGATTCGCAATGCGTGATATGATCAACAATTTCTTCTACGGAATAACACTGATGACAGGACGTGTGAGAGTCGGCGATTTCATCGAGTGCGACGGAGTGAGAGGAAAAGTGGAATCCATCACCTACCAAAGCACTCAACTCATCACTTTAGACGGCTGCGTCGTGGCATTCCTAAACTCAACTCTTTTCACAAAGACATTCAAAAATCTGACCCGCAACCACGGATATGAGCTCGTAAAATTGCCTGTCGGTGTGGCATACGGGACTGATGTGGAAAAAGTCAGAAAAATATTAGAGGAGAAATTAGGTCAATTAAGAGCTGAAAAGACGGGAGTAAAGCCTAACATAGATCCAAGCAAACAGATAAGCGTATACTTCAACGATTTCGGAGACAGTTCCGTCAACCTATACGCTGTGATGTGGATTCTGGTAGAAAATAAATTTGTGATTGTGTCGAAAGCGAAGGAACTAATCTACAACGCGTTGAACGAGAACAATATCGAGATTCCATTCCCTCAGCGCGACCTTCATATTATAACAACTCCTTCAAAGCAATAAATGAAGTTGAGACTCCTGCTTTCCACGATTTTGATCCTAGCTGTTCCGTTTTTCGGGATGGCACAGATGGATTCTGTGGAGACGGCAGCAGACTCTAAATCCAACCCCGACTCTCTCTCCCACACTTTCAAAACTGAAGTAGAAAGAGACACAGAAATATATTATAAAGAAGGTCAAAATCCAGAATCTGAATATATTTACGTCACCGAATATGAAGAGGAGAAAAAATGGATAGACAGAGTGATAAGCCGATTTCTTAGGACATCGGTCGACTCCAACTACATCACCACCAACGACTATGGATTGCAGGTGAAACTCAGTTTCAACACGTTCAACAGCCAGACCAAATTCAAATGGGAAGCCACGGAAGACACACTGCCAAACTATTGCAGAATCACGTCAGACCAGATATCAAAGATCGGACTTTGGATCGGCTACCGTAATTTCGGCTTAGGCTACAGCTTTGAACTCGGATCTTTTTCCAAAAATAAAATCCAATACAATTCAGAATTCAGCTTCGACTACTATGGCGACGCGTGGGGTATCGGCTTATGTCTCAACTACACAGGCAACAACAATCTTTCTTTCAACAACATACACTCCGACATTCCCGACAATTTCCTTGCCATTCTTCGTATGCAGCTCAACACCTATTATGCCCCACTTTATCGGAAATTTTCCTACAACGCGGCATTCTCCCACAGTATGAGACAAGAGAAGAGTGCGGGCAGTCCGCTATTCGGTCTGTCGATGAATACATTTTTCCTATATTCAGACCATTACATAGACCCCGAGGAATTCTCATATATATTAAACAAAGATGTGTGGCAAATTCCATCAGAGATTCACTATTTCGGAGTCAATCTGAATGCCGGGTATGCTCACAACTTCGTGACAAAGAAAAAAACACTTCTGCATGTTTCTCTTCTTCCATACATCACATTATTTAAAAAGACAAGCGTCGAATCGCTATATAATGATGGCAATAAAGAGCCCGTCTTCCAATACGGTGCGACAGGGAAAGCCAGTTGGATATGGCAATGTGAGCACCACCTAATCAGCATGTTCGGATCTATAAACTTCAGCAGTCTCCTTAAATCTCCTATCAAAGTGAACGACATAGTCTACCGCATAGGCACATGCTATGGATTCAGAGCATACAAGCATCATAAGCCACATAAGAGAAAAAAGATTAAAAGAAAAAGTGACCGTCTTCACTCAGTTTCACAACCTGATTAGAAAAGCAAAAATGAGGATTGTTAAAGGCATTCCACCCTTAATATATCTCACAAATCAGTCATAAACCACGAAAGAGCCAACGTTTTTTATTTTCATCTTTTATAGGAATAACAACAATTTTAATATATTTGCACCATTATAATGACAATTATATGAGAAAGGAAATAACTACAATGGCAATTGCCTCCCTATTCTGTTGTACGGGTTTTGCACAGACTGAGGGCGAGATAGCATCACAAAACGAACGATACAACCTTACTCTCGAGCAGTGTATTGAGTATGCTTTCGGCAATAGTCTTGAACGTCAAAACCTAAAGCTATCGGAAAAGGTTAGCGAATATTCCTACGAACAAGCGAAGAACAACCGCAAGCCACAGGTCAGCGGTTCCATATCTGAAACACTTTCCCACACAGGACGTGAAAGTGACGTCAACCTTGGAGGAAACGTAGGCATCAACGCAGGAGTGACCCTTTATCAAGGAGGCGCGATAAAAAACAATATAGAGAAGTCTCGTATTGAGGCGGAAGACGCAGTGGTACGCACCGACCAATACGACCACAACCTCATAATCAAAATCCTTCAGTATTTTCTAAACGCTCTTTCTTCTGAAGAGCTGCTACGATTCCAGAAAGTGATACTTGAAACAACAGAGGAACAGCTTCGTCAAGGAGAAGAGAAATATAAGGTCGGAACAATTTTGGAGAGTGACTATCTTATCCTAAAGGCTCAATACGCTAACGACGAATGTAACCTTCTAAGCAGCCAAATCAACCGAGACAACGCATTGCTTAATCTGAAACTTGCTCTTTCAATGAATCCGAACGCTGAGCTCACCCTCGTCTATCCAGACACAACCGATATGGATGCAATGGCTGAATTGCCAAGCGTGGAGACCGCGATCCAGCGTACACTCGACACCCATCCTGATATGGTATTAGCGAAATCTAATATCGAGGTGGCGAGAATCAACGAAGAAATCACCCGCGCAGGAAGACGCCCGACAATCTCAGCAAGTGCAGGATTGAGTTCAGGACATAGAAACTTCAACGACATCGGCAACCAGTTTATTGACAGATTCAGCCAAAACATAGGCGTATCAATGTCCATTCCAATCTATGACAGAGGAAAAACAAAGACATCCTTAAAAATGAACGAGGCTCAGACAAAGATGGCTGAGGTTGATTTGCAGGAGGCAGAATTAAAGCTCCGCCAAACAGTAGCTGTCGAATGTGCTAACGTGGATCTTGCATACCGTCAATATAAGACCAACGAGAAACGAGCTAAAGCATACAAATCTGTTTACGAGGTCTACAATATGAAGTTCAAATACGGAACCGTCACAAGCGTGGATCTATTGCAACAGCAAAACAACTATATCAACTATCTTACAGACTACGTAAGATCTAAGTATTCATTCATCCTCGAACGTAAAATATTGGATGTCTATATGGATTATCCGATCAAGTATGAGGCAGTACGTATCAACAAGTAAAAAAAATAAAACATAATACAATGGCAAAAAAAATAGGCATAGGCATTGCGATAGCGGTAGTCGTAGGATTATTGCTATACTTCTTTTGGCCGTCAAAGAAAGAGGTCACTTTCAAGACGCATGTGATTGAGGAAGGAACGATTTCCAAATCTATATCAGCCACTGGATATCTGCAACCTGCAGACAAAGTGGAGGTAGGAACCCAGGTGTCAGGTAAAGTTGAAAAACTTTATGTGACTTACAATTCTAAAGTGAAAAAAGGTCAGGTGTTGGCAGAATTGGACAAGTCGACGTTGCTTGAACGTTTGTCTCAGGCAAAATCGTCAAAATCCAGTGCGGAGAGCACACTTAATCTTGCCACACAAAACTACAACCGTACAAAAGCATTGTTTGAGGCAGGAGCCGCAACACAGCAGGCGTTTGACGAGGCAACCAACACATATATCCAGGCTCAAAACACACTTAACAATGCCAACACTAACGTACGTGAGGCCCAAGTAAACCTTGGTTATGCTGTCATCACATCCCCAATCGACGGTGTTATTCTTACAAAACAGGTAGAGCAGGGACAGACAGTAGCGTCTTCTTTCTCTACTCCTACATTGTTTGTGATTGCCAAAGACCTAAAAAGCATGACTGTAGAGGCAAACATCGACGAGGCTGACATAGGCCAGGTAAAGGTCGGACAGAAAGTTGAGTTCACAGTAGACTCTTACATGGGTGAGACTTTCTATGGAGAAGTCCAGGAGATCCGCTTAGATCCAAATGTCACTAGCAACGTCGTCACATATACTGTGATTGTAAAGGCTGAAAATCCAGAGGAAAAACTATATCCAGGCATGACAGCAAGCGTCACTATCTTCACAAACACGCAGAGTGGCAAACTTGTCCCTGCAGCTGCAATGGCTTTCAATCCTACAGAAGAGTTGTTTGAAGCTCTTGGCAAACCAGAAAAACCATCAAAAGATGGACATAGAGACGGAAAGAAACCAGAAGGATTTGACGGAGACAAGAGAGAGCGTCCAAGCCGTGAGAAAATGGAAGAAATGAGACAGAACGGACAGAAAGTCTGGATCAAAAACGGAAATTCCATCAGACCACGTTTCATTGAGACTGGATTGAACGACGGTGTGAACGCAATCGTCAAAGAAGGACTTGCTGTTGGCGACACTGTAGTGTTGTCGGCTCAGGTAGGCGAAAAAGTCAAGAAGGCTAAAGGAGGAATGTCTAACAATCCATTGACCCCTACTCCTCCACGCGGTAAACGAATGAGATAAAATATGGCAAATTCCATAATCAGAATCAACGATCTCAAACGTAATTTCATCGTCGGAAGTGAGACGGTGCGAGCTTTGCGTGGAGTGTCGTTTGAAATACAGGCAGGTGAATTTGTGGCAATCATGGGAACCAGCGGTAGCGGCAAGAGTACGATGCTGAACATCCTTGGTTGTCTGGACAAACCTACGTCGGGAGAATACTACATCGACGAAATCGAAGTTTCGAAATTCTCCAACGACAAATTGTCGGAAATTCGCAACAAGAAGATCGGATTCGTTTTCCAAAGCTACAATCTTCTTCCACGCACTGCGGCAATTGAGCAGGTGGAACTGCCATTGCTTTATAACCCAAGCGTAGGCGCGAAGGAACGAAGAGAAAGGGCAGAAGAAGCCCTTCGCCTAGTAGGATTAGAAGAAAGAATGTACCATCTTCCAAGCCAGATGTCGGGAGGTCAGCAACAACGTGTGGCGATCGCGCGAGCCATTGTCAACGACCCAGTCATTATTCTAGCCGACGAAGCGACAGGTAATCTAGACACACGTACATCCTATGAAATCATGAGTCTATTCCAGCGTCTCAACGAATCAGGAAAGACAATCGCATTCGTGACACACGAGCCAGACATCGCTGCTTTCACATCAAGAGTGGTGATGCTCCGCGACGGAAGAGTGACCAAGGATGAACCCGTGAAAACAGCAAGTGCTCAGGCAGCTCTAGACGCGCTTCCTGCAAGTGACGACTATTAAAAAATTATGGTATGAATTTCTCGAATCTAATAAAAATAGCATACACGGCTTTGCTCCGCAACACAACAAGAGCGTTGCTGACAATGCTCGGTATCATCATCGGTATCGCATCTGTGATCGCCATGGTCAACATGGGTCAGAGTTCACAAGCACAAATTGAGGAGAATATCTCTTCGATGGGAACGAACCTTATCATGGTGATGCGCGCGCATCAGCGTGGAGGCGGTGTGAACCTAGGAAACGCCAACTCCCAGTCGCTTAAGCTTGCAGACGTGGAAGCGATTAAGGCACAGGCTAAATATGTGGACGCTGTATCGCCATCAGTCAACGCTTCCGGACAGCTCGTGAATGGATCAAAGAACTGGCCAGGATCGATGCAGGGAGGCAGCGTGGAGTATCTTGCCATCAAAAAGTATGAAATCGCATACGGCACGAATTTCACGGAGCAGGACATCGCATCATACGCGAAAGTCTGCCTGATTGGAAAAACCATCGTCGACAACCTATTTGAAGAGGGAGAGAATCCAATCGGAAAAGAGATCAGATTCGGCAAAATTCCGATGAAGGTCATCGGTGTGCTTGAGGAAAAAGGACAGAACAGTATGGGACAGGATCAGGATGATATCCTTATCGCCCCATATTCGACGGTGCAGAAACGAATTCTTGCACAAAACCACCTCAATATGATCTACGCATCAGCGAAAAATGAGGATGTCTGCCAACTTGCGACAGAGGAGATAGAAAAGATTCTCCGCACAAGCCACAATCTTTCCCCAGACGCAACGAATGACTTTGAGGTACGCACACAGGCAGAGATGTTGGAAATGATGTCGAGTGTGGTCGGCACAATCACGTCGCTACTGACAGCCACAGCCATCATCTCACTTATCGTGGGAGGTATCGGAATAATGAATATCATGTATGTCACTGTGACAGAGCGCACAAAAGAGATCGGACTTAGAATGGCTATCGGAGCCAAGGCAAAAGACGTGCTGTGGCAGTTCCTTATCGAGAGCGGAATGTTGAGCGTCGTTGGAGGAATAATCGGTATTATTGTAGGAATAATTGCCTCCTACGTCATAGCCCAAGTGATGATGTCTCCGTTTGTAGTGAGTGTAGGGGCAGTGTTTATGGCATTCTTCGTAAGTGCGTTTATCGGAATCTTCTTCGGTTGGCTGCCAGCCAAGAAAGCTGCCAAACTTGATCCTATCACAGCTTTGAGATACGAATAGATCAATGCGAAATGAGGAATGCGAAATACAAAAGATTAATCAGAATGATAAATTCATTCTCACTATAAAATTAGGGGGACATCTGATAGTCCCCTAATTTGTTGGCAACGGCAGTCTATCATCTGCGACGATCGCCAACCATAGTCTAACAAATTAAATAACCGTTCCACGGTTCGCAAAACCCAAACAAGGGACGGTTGGCTTAGATAGCCAATGGTTGATTTTCACGCAGTGAAAAACTACCGTTGGCGACCAACCCTAAATTTTGGTAATTATTACCTAAATTCAGATATGAAGCAAAGGCAAAAAAGCAAATACTTTTGTATCAGATAATTCAAATGAAAAGAACATGAAAAAATTGGCGATAATAATTGCGTGCGTAGCTACATTCTTTAGCTGTTCGCAGCAAAAAAAAGAATCTGACATGGAGAACAAGCAAGAAATAACATTCGTAAATGAGTGGGACAAAATTTTTCCACAAAGTGACAAAGTGAGTCATTCCAAGGTCACTTTCAAAAATCGTTACGGCATCACACTGGCAGCTGATTTGTACAAGCCGAAGAAAGCAGACGGAAAAATGGCAGCGATCGCTATCACCGGACCTTTCGGAGCTGTAAAAGAGCAGACAAGTGGAATTTATGCTCAACACATGGCAGAGAGAGGATTCATCACCATTGCCTTCGACCCATCTTTCACTGGTGAGTCTGGTGGAGAGCCACGTCGCATGGCATCTCCAGACATCAACACAGAAGACTTTCTGGCAGCAGTAGATTTTCTTGCGAACCGTGAAGATGTAGACCCTGAACGCATCGGAATCATTGGCATTTGCGGGTTTGGAGGCATGGCAGTCAACGCTGCCGCAATCGACCCACGTATCAAAGCCACTGTGGCATCTACGATGTACGATATGAGCAAAGTAAACGCTGAAGGATATTTTGGAAGTGAGAACACCCCAGAGCAACGTATGGAAAAGCGTAAAGCTATTGCTTCACAGCGAACAGAAGATTTCCGTGCTGGCAGTTACAAACGTGCCGGTGGAGTCATCGACCCTCTGCCCGACGATGCTCCTTGGTTTGTCAAAGATTACTACGACTTCTACAAAACGTCTCGCGGATACCATAAACGCAGCGGAAATTCAAACGACGGTTGGAACGTGATAGGCTGTCAGTCGTTTCTCAACCAACCATTGTTATGCTATGCCAACGAAATCTTAAATCCTGTGCTACTCATCCACGGTGAGAAAGCCCACAGCCGATATTTCAGCGAATATGCCTTCGAAAAAATGACAGGCAAAAAATGTGAGGGCAAAAGCATGACGGATGGAAACAAAGAAATCTTGATAATCCCGGATGCTTCTCACGTCGACCTGTACGACGACAAAAACAACAAAATTCCATATGAGAAAATCCAAACTTTTTTTGAGGAAAATCTGAAATAAAATATTTCTGCAATATGGACGATTTATATATTGATTCAGTTCAAAAATTCAACGATTTCTACGGATTCGAGACTCTGCATCCATTAGTCAGTGTTGTTCGCTACGACAAACAATTGCCTGTTGAAGAACTCATAGTGCACTACGGTGTATATGCACTTTTTCTGAAAGAGAACAAAGGATGCAAGTTGTCGTATGGTCGTACAAAATATGATTTTGATGAAATGACTGTCACATCGTTTGCTCCAGGACAAAACATCCATGTGGAACCGAATCCTGAAGTGCCGAATCCCAAATGGACAGCATTGCTTTTCCACCCTGATCTGCTTGCTCGCACTCAGTTGGGACGTCAAATCTCACACTACGAATTTTTCTCATATTCAAGCAACGAAGCTCTACATCTGTCGACAGGAGAAATCGAAATCTTCCGCAGTGTCCTTGCCATGATCCAACAGGAGCTTAAACATGCCATCGACAAACATAGCAGAGAGCTGATTGTCTCCAATATTGAATTGCTGTTAAACTACTGCATGCGATTCTACGACCGCCAATTCATAACACGAGAAGAGATCAACCATGCCACGGTGCAAAAATTCGAATCTCTTTTGAACGACTACATCGACAAATATGCCGAAACTGAAGGAATCCCGACAGTTGGTTACTTTGCAGAAAAATGCAATCTTACTGCCGGATACTTCGGAGAACTGGTGAAGGTGGAAACGGGAGAGACTGCTCAGGATTTCATTGCAGACCACATTGTACAACATGCAAAAGAGTTGCTCAACAACCACACTCTCAGCATCACACAAGTCAGCGATCGTCTTGGGTTCGGTTATCCACAGCATTTCATCCGTTTTTTCAAACGGAAAACAGGCAAGACTCCAACGGAATACAGAGCAGCGTAAGTTTGTCACATAACGTGAATTCGACGAAATCAAAAGATAGTTGGAGTGTCATAAATGAGGATTGTTAAGGGCCCATGTTTGATTGATATTGGCCCTAACCCCTTCCTTAGTGCGAGCCGTAGGCGAGCACATAAATTTAATAAAACCATAGAGAGAAAAAGTTTACAGAGAAAAACTTCGTCTTTTTATGAGAAAAGGAGGTTAGATTTCGATACGAAAATGGATAATGATTCGCAGATTACAATTCATCTCACGTTAATTAAAATCAAAAAACATGAAGAAACTCTTAATATTTTTAATTTCTCTTTTGACAATGAGTGTAAACGCTCAAAACAACAACCAAAAATCCTACAACATGAAAAGCAAAACATTAATAGCCTATTTTTCGGCTTCAGGAACAACAGAAAAAATTGCAAAGAAACTTGCTGAAGTAGCAGGAGCTGATCTTCACGAAATAAAGCCAGAGCAACGTTACTCAAATGCCGACCTAAACTGGCATGACAAACAGAGTCGATCATCTGTGGAGATGGCAGACAAATCGTCACGTCCAGCCATCACCGACAAGCTTTCCAACATGGATGACTATCAGACCATCTTTGTGGGATTCCCTATCTGGTGGTACACTTGCCCGACTATCATCAACACATTCTTCGAAAGCTACAACTTTAACGGCAAAACAGTATTTTTGTTCGCCACAAGTGGAGGCAGCACCATAGACAAGGCGGTTAAAGACCTAAAGGCATCCTACCCTAATATCAATATCAAAAGCGGAAAGCTTCTCAACTACGCAAGTGAAAATGAACTGAAAACTTTTTGCGGAAAATAATCGAACAGATTAAGGATTAATATGAATCCCCGCAGATTTACAGTTCTTCTTATGTCAAATAGACTTGCTGGAATAAAGAGGAGCAACATCAAAAAATCACAGTCATGAAGAAGATACTTTTTTCATTATTCAGTTTCCTGATCTTAAACATGCTTACAGCACAGGGCAAAACTCTTGTGACATACTACAGCTACACAGGCAACGTAAAAAGCATCGTTGACGAGTTAATCAAAGCACAAAATGCGGATGTTGTTGAGATTCAGCCAGCAGAAGAAGGGCTGAAATATGAAGCTGACAATTATGCCATAGGCAGTGCTTTGATATCTGCCATACGCAATAATCCCGACGTCGCTGAAAGCTACCCTTCCATAAAACCTACAAATATAGATTTCGACAAATACGACAATATCATCATCGCCACTCCTCTATGGTGGAGCAATATGGCAGCTCCGATGCAATCGTTTCTATTTGAAAACGGCAAATATATGGAAGGTAAAAATATCGGATTGATTGTATCAAGTTCAAGCAGTGGCATTCAATCCGTAATAGCAGATGCCAAGCGACTCGTGCCTGAAGGAAAATTCAGCAATGAATCTCTTTGGATTAACGACAAAAACCGTAGCAACATGGCATCACTACTTGGCGATTGGATAACCACATTAAATTTCACTAATTATATGGCTGAAAAATTGCTGATCACCATCGGCAACAAGACTCTCACTGCGTCGCTGCTTGACAACAGTTCCTCACAAGCCATCGTTGCCTCTTTGAAAAAGAGTCCGATCTCTTATGAAGCACACGACTATGGGAATTTTGAGAAAGTAGGATCACTGGGAGAAACATTCCCTACAAACGACGAGCAGATCACCACAGAGCCTGGCGACTTGATTTTGTATCAAGGAGAGAATCTTTGTATCTATTATGACGTCAATTCTTGGAATTTCACGAGAATAGGAAAGATCGACAATATCACACAATCAGAATTGAAAGACTTTTTAGGCAATGGCAACTGCACTATAACGATCTCTCTATCATCTGATTCCAAAATAAATGACATCCCGTCTTCAAAAAGCACCGACCTGACATACGACATACTAGGTCGGAAGGCCAGATATCCGTCAGATGACAAAATTTATGTTATAGGAGGCAAAAAACTGATAAAACATTGAATGTCATCCGTTTTTTTAGCTCATGACACTATAGTATGAATCCATACAAAATGACAGAAGCAGAATTATACAAAAGTCTCGGTGCGTTAACGAAAGACAAAGAGGTATGGGAGGAAAACATTCCATACGTAGAATCACTACTCACGTCGGAATCGGTGAAAATAAAATCAAAAGCATTATGGATGCTCGGTGAGATGGGACTTGCATTCCCTTCGTCGATCAAAAGCAGAGTCGCGACAATCGCCTCTTTCCTCGACAGCACAGAACCTCTTCTACGTGAACGTGCAATCAATGCTCTCGGCAGAATCGGACGGGGATGTTTCAATTCCGTCGAGCCATATTGGAATGATCTATTCCGTTTTGCCCACGACGAGGATGCGAGCGTCAGACTGGCTTTCATCTGGGCGTCGGAAAATATCGCCACCAACACACCCGATCCATACAAAGATCACATGCCACTGTTTGCTGAATTGCTTCACGACCAAGACGACAAAGTCAGGATGGAGGCTCCGGAAATATTCCGTGTCCTTGGCAAACGCAGGCCAGATTTTGTCAAACCATATATTGATCAACTACGAAACATCGCCGAAACAGACAGCAACCGTGTGGTGAAGATCCATTGCCAAGGAGCGATACGTGCGGCAAAATAGAGTTTTTAGAAGTCGTTCAAATTTGTCTAATTATTCTGCAATAGGAGTCATTCTGCGACTAAAAATGAGGATTGTTAAGGGTCTATGTTTATAGATATTGGCCCTTAACAATCCTCGATTCTATAACCAAATTTTCAAGAAATCTGAACAGTATCATAGAATTTGTCGCATTTTCTTGGTTCGTTGATTTTTTTGAGCTATTTTTCAGCGTCTAGTTTGACAAAGCTCTAAATATAACATAATGACACATTTTATTACAAAAATCACAACTGCAGGACACCGACTCATGATCCTGTTTCTTCTTGCAGTCGGCATCACATCCGTGCAAGCCCAGATAGAACTCAAATTCAATCTCAACAACCGTGGCGACCTCGTCACGGAAGATCATTATGGCATTTTCTATGAAGAGATAAATCATGCAGGAGACGGTGGGCTCTACGCCGAGCTGGTTCGCAACCGTTCTTTCGAAGAAGACATGGATAAACCTATGAGTTGGAGCACAGTGGGCAATGCAGAGATGAGTCTGACGGCAGACAAAATGCTCAACGCTGTTCAGTTGCGATCACTGAAAGTCAACATGAAATCCGCCAATACAGGTGTACGCAACGAAGGTTACTGGGGTATCAATATCGTCGACGGACGCGAATACGACCTATCATTCTGGCTCCGTGCCGAAGATAGCTACGACGGCAATATCGTCGCAGAACTTCAAAATGCCAATGGACAAAATTTAGGAAGTACTTCCATCAACGTCAAGGCCACACAAGAATGGAAGAAATACACTGTCAAATTCAAAGCAACAAGTGCGGATGCCCATGGTTATCTGGCTTTGAAAGGCGACAAAAAAGGAATAATTTATTTGGACGTTGTCAGTCTGTTTCCTCCCACATTCAAAGGACGCAAAAACGGTTGTCGTCCCGACTTGGCTCAGATGTTAGCAGATATGCATCCACGTTTCATGCGTTTTCCAGGAGGCTGCTACATAGAAGGATCTTGGGGCGACGGATTCACCAACCGCTTTGAATGGAAGAAGACCGTCGGACCAATCGAGGAACGTCCGGGGCACATAAACCGCAACTGGAAATACAAAGTGACTGACGGACAAGGCTACCACGAATATCTTGAACTGGCGGAAGACCTCGGTGCCAACGCCATGTTTGTGGTGAACATCGGTATAGGACACGATTGGAAGGTAGATGAAAACGATATTGATCCGTTCATTCAGGAGGCACTCGACGCCATCGAGTATGCCAACGGAAGCACAGAGACATTCTATGGACATATGCGTGCACAGAACGGTCATCCCGAACCTTTCAACTTAAAATACTTGGAGATCGGCAACGAGCAGGAGTTTATGCTCAACCGAGACGACTACATGAAACGCTACATGCAGTTCTACAATGCCATCAAAACTCGTTGGCCCGACCTGCATCTCATCGCTAACAGCTACTGGTTCGACGACATCACAGAACCCGTGGAACTGAAAGACGAGCACTACTACGACTCACCAGAATTCTTCATCAGTCAGTACGACCGTTACGACAACCAGTCCAAATCCACCACACATATATACGTGGGAGAATATGCCGTGACAAAAGACTATGGAACTCTCGGAAACATGAACGCAGCCATAGGCGAAGCAGTGTTTATGCAGGGGTGCGAGAACAACAGTGAAGCAGTCAGAATGATGAGCTACGCACCTATTTTCACCCACGAAGACGACTTCAACTGGCGTCCAGACATGATCCGATTCAACAGTTCGATGAGCTACGGAACTCCTTCATACTACGTCCAGAAAATGTTCTCAAACAATATAGGAAAACAAAACATCAACTGGACAGAGAAAGGTAACGGTGTCAACCTCGACTCCAATAAGAGTGCAATCGGCATCGGCACATGGTCTACCGCCGCCACATTCACCAATTTTCAGGCGAAGATTACAAACGGCACCGTCATCTCAGGCAACAAGACTGCTTCCACCGACTGGAAAACATCAAATGGATCATGGAACATCAGCACCTCCGCTGGATCATTCACGCAAACCAACGCATCACAAACAGATGTCC
Source organism: Bacteroidales bacterium UBA3844 (assembly GCA_002392915.1). GTDB lineage: Bacteria > Bacteroidota > Bacteroidia > Bacteroidales > Paludibacteraceae > UBA1723. The sequence goes on from DGHQ01000056.1 coordinate 38,292, forward strand.
GTTGCGTGACGAGAAACTTATATGACTTGACTAACCTCGACATGACTGTCCATGCCACGAAACAAAGCGGTTCGGAAGGATTCCTAATCATCTTCAACTACATCGACGAAAACAACTATGCATGGCTCAATCTTGGAGGATGGGGCAATACCAAACACGCCGTGGAGCAATGCCAAAACGGATTCAAAAGCGTCCTTGGAGAAAAAGCAGGATCACTCACCACAGGCAAGGAATATACAATCCGTATCTTAAAGGAAGGTCAAAATGTGCGCTGCTATCTCAACGGTGAAGTCATCATCAACGCCAAACTCCGTGCATACGGAAACCGCACCGTCTACACATCAGCCAGCATCGACGATGAGACCAGCATGATGTACATAAAAGTTGTCAACCCTACAAATTCATCTAAGGATGTAGCCCTTGTCCTATCAGGCGGTCAAGCCAAGACAGCTGAAGCAGAGATACTCTCCACAGCCAAAGGCACAGATGAGAACACAACGGCAAAACCAAAATATATCGTGCCACGCACTCAGCAACTGACCGTCAAGGATGATGGCACGATAGCTTACGAATGTCCAGCCTATTCTGTAGGTGTGATACGTGTGCAAGTGGACAATGTCACGCCACCTCAACCAGAGCCACTGCCAAAGCCAGTCCTTAGCTTTAGCTTTGAAGACGGGAAACCGACAGACGATAGCGGCACATATACCGGCGACCTTGCTGGAAAGGCATCCATCATCACCCTTGATGACGGCAACCATGTGCTCGCCACAGGTCTAAAGGGTGAAGGCAGTTATTTGAATATACCTATATCTGCAGCCAAACATGCTCTTGGCACTGCAGACGACTACACCGTGAGCATCAATATGCTGCAACGTATAGGAAACAACACTGGCAAATTCTGCTGGGTTTACTCATTAGAACATGGCACCGACCAGTATATAGGGCTCGTCAACACTGGAGGCAACAGCGACTGGTATTACGAGATCAAGAATGAAACCACAGAAGGTGTGCACTCCTACTCTGGCCTCAGCGTCGGCGATTGGCACAACGTCACCTACACACAGCAGGGCAACGTCGGACACATCTATGTCGACGGTCACCTCAAAAATGAGATAACAGTGAAACAGAAGCCATCGTCGTTTATCAACGACATCACACGTTTCACCATCGGACACTCTCCATTCACCTCCGACGCCATCATGGAGAACGCGCTGTTCGACGACTTCCTCATCTTCGACACCGCTCTCTCTCCCGATCAAGTGATGGAGATAGGACGACGTGCGACGGCAATGCAGTACACCGACCGTTTAGAAAATCCGGATGCAGAACGTCAGGCATTAAAGAACTTAGTGAAGGAAGTAAAAAACTACGTCAACGACACCAAGGACAATGAGCTCAAGCAAGCCTATACCACAGCGACTCGTGCTCTCAACTCATCAAGTACGACTACAGTCAACAGTGCATACGTAGCGTTGACAGAAGCTGTCGCAAATTATAAGCAGAGCCAGTTGAGACTTGCGCAGGACGGTCAGCCAGCCGACCTCACTTGCCTTATCACCAACAGCTCTTTCACACGCTACAACGTGGGATGGCAGGGAGCGGATCTCAGCGTCGCCTACAATGCTTATGCCAACGAGACAGCAGAACAGTTTTCGCGTCCATTTGACATTTGGCAGGAGATTACTGGACTTCCAGCAGGCGTCTACACCATCAGATGTAAAGCTTTCTACAGAGCAGGATCAATCAGCGCGGGCTATCAAGCATGGCAGGACAACGCAACGTCGACTCGCAACGCGCAACTCTATGCAAACGATGTCGCCACTCCGCTGCCAAATCTGTTCAGTTCGTCAGCCTATACATACAACCCATACACATACCCTGATAATCTCACACAGGCATCCGCCGCACTCAACGACGCAAACGCTTACACTCCCGTCTCTATAAGCATTAAAATCGACGAGGGGGAGACGTTGCGACTGGGTATTCGCAAACAGTCCACCATATCCGCAGACTGGGTGGCATACGACAATTTCCAACTCTTCTACGTAGAGAGTCCGACAGAGGTAAAGAATATCAGCGTCGAGCATACCAGCGACGACGTCTATGATATTCAAGGCCGTCTCGTCCGCAAGAATTCCAATCTGACAGGTATACCAAAAGGAGTGTATATCATCAACGGAAACAAAATAATGGTAAAATAATGGATATTTTCCTCTACTCCACCCCGTCCGAATTCGACGACATCATACTCGTCGCCGACGGGGATTATCTTACGGGACTGTATTTCATCCAATCGCAAGAAGGGAAGAGATATCTGAAAGATGGACAGGAAGCCGACCTGCCTGTTTTTCAGGACACACGACGTTGGCTTAACAGTTATTTTTCAGGGCATCAGCCAAATTTCACTCCACGTTACAGATTGGATAATGCCACATCATTCCGCAGAGAAGTGTCGGACATCATGTACGGCATTCCATACGGCAAGACAGTCACCTACGGAGAGATAGCCACACAAATAGCGGAAAGACACGGAGTAGAGAAGATGTCAGCACAAGCAGTAGGCGGTGCGGTAGGTTGGAATCCGATCTGCATAATTATTCCCTGCCATCGAGTGATGGGGGCAAACGGCAAACTCACAGGCTACACAGGAGGCATCAACAATAAGACAGCCCTGCTTCATCACGAAGGAATATTCAACATATTTTGAATTGACATCAACAAAAAAGAGCTATATTTGCAGAAACAATAAAATTTTATCCTCAAAAAAAACGACATCAATTACTATGACAAAAGAATTTGCCCCCTCAGTAATAGAAAACTTAAAGTATTACGTATATTGTCTTGTTGATCCCAGAACAAAAAGAATTTTTTACATTGGGAAAGGGAAAGGCAATCGACTTTTCAACCATGCAAATGATGCATTGGATGAAAACATTTCAAGCCTAAAACTTGAAACCATCAGGGAGATTCGTTCAAATGGACTTTTGGTATCATATTATATCATTAGGCATGGTCTTAAAGAAGAAGAAGCTTACCTAATAGAATCTGTTTTGATAGACCTTCTAACTTACAACAATTTTAACACAGAAACCATATTGACAAACATTCAATCTGGACATCATCAATGGGATAGAGGAATAAAAACCGTTGATGAAATTGGTTTAATTTATGATTGTAATGAAATAAAGCCAAACTCAAATGATCGACTTATATGTATAAATATAAACAAAACTTATAATAACGGAGAACGTGAAAATATTTATGAAGCGACAAGAAAATATTGGAAAATGAATGGGCGACGAGCAATGTCTTCTACATACGTATTATCCGTATACAAAGGAATTGTCAGAGCTGTATTCAAACCAACTCTATGGTATCCATCTCAAATATATAAAGGACGTTGGGAGTTTGAAGGTATTGAAATTGAGAGCTCTCCTTATCTACACAAAAGTGTCAAAAATATTATTTCTCCTAGCCAAAACCCAATTTCTTATTATAACATGTAATTTTTTGGAGCCGTCCTATTTTATGACTGATTTCAGTCTATTTTCCTCATAAAAAGTCGTAAACTTTCTCTGAGGTCTTCTATTATCTGTGGTTTTATATGAGCTCGCACTTTGGGATGAAGCAAAAAATTCAAAATCGATACCCAACCAAATCTACCTCAAAAAACATAGATTTAGTTGGGTATTTCTAAAAAAACGGTATTTTCAAGCCGATACTCAACCAAATCTACCCAAAAAAGCATAGATTTAGTTGAGTATCTAGTTGGAGTATCATAATAAGAATTCCAAAGTCGGAGACTTTCTCTGAGAGCTTCTTTCCTCTGTGGTTTTTTATTGTCACTCGCCCTTACGGGCTCGCGATGGTGGGGAGAGGTAAGGGCGTTCCGCCCTTTACAATTCTCATTTTAACACCACCCCGAATATGATAACCAACTGCGAAACTTGAATTTCATAAGAGCCTTTTGCGTCCTTGAATTATGACAAATCTTAAAATGAGTTTTCTCTGAAAGCTTCTTTCCTCTGTGGTTTTTTATTGTCACTCGCCCTTACGTACTCGCGATGGTGGGGAGAGATAAGGGCGTTCAGTCCTTTGCAATCCTCATTTTTATACCATCAACGAAGGAAGATTATCTTCTTGCCATCTTTTATGTAGACGTTAGCAGGTTGTAATGAAGAGCCCCTTCGTCCCAACAGATCATAGTAGAATCCGTCGTTTTGTATGTCCACTGAGATCGCATCCACATTCTTAATAGACGTATAATCACCAAGATCGCCTACCAACGTGCCGTATTCAGCCCATGCTGATGCTTCATACTCGGCAAGAGACTCCGCGTAGACATGGATGATTGGTTTGGATGAGAACAGGTAGTTGCCGATTGCCGGAGGTGTTTTTGCCTTAACATAAACATGTTTCACCTCTGAATTGTAGAACACTCCTTGACTCAGTCTTTTGACATTCTCTCCTATCTCCACCGTCGACAATTGGCTACAGTAAGCAAACGCATCCAATTCTACACTTACAACATTGTCTGGGATTTGGACGGACATCAATCCTGACTGAGCAAACGCATTGCTTCCGATAGACGTGATGGTCTGTGGCAATGTCAATGACACAAGTCCACGATGGTTGTAGAATGAGTAAGCTCCCATGTCGTCGTCACTCGTAGTATAGGTCTCATAATAAGCATCTCCACCACTCACGATTGTTGCTTCAGAAAGATCTATGGATTGCAGATTTTCCTCTGCCACAAGTTGACGTAGGTATTTGATATCAGTACCGTTGATCGGACCGCTGATTTTAGCTTTTACCGCCTGAGCAGAAAGGTGATCTGAAAGAGTGCCAGCCTCCGTCATGCCGACGGTTTCAACGCCTGAACCTGATTTCGCCACCTCGTGCATCGTGCCGTCTAAGTCAACTGAATAGATGGTAAAATCTTCGTCGACGCAGGATGGAATGCAGAAACGCAAAGCATTGGCCGCATAGACCATCTTTCCATCACTGTTGAGTGCCACAAATCCTATACCGCCAGAGCCACTCATGGCATAAAGAGAATCAGCCTGAATATAGGTGTATTGAGACGGTTGGGATTCACCAGAAAGAAAATCTGTGAACTGGCCCAAATCTCCGCACTGACCTATTTGATCCGAGCCAGCACGTTTTCCATCTTTCGCCACAAGGAAATCCGTCGCAGGAATCTCCTCCACACGATCCTCAATGAATAGAATCTCCCTGTTCTTCTTCGGATATTTGGAAATCTCCTCCAATGTCTTGTCTATGTCCTCTTGGGTGACGGTGAGATCGTATATTCCGTAATCGTCTATTGTCAAGTTGCAAGGCTCGAAGAAACCCCAAGCTGTGAAAAAGTCAGTCAAATCCTCTTGTGCCACCTCACAAACCTTTCTGACAAACTTTAATGAGCTGTTGTAGGTGTTAGTCCATAATTCCAACGGATCTTTTCTCAGCTCTTGGAAAAGTGTCGGATAAAAGGACATATTTTTCTCCGCCTGGTGATAGTAGAGATATAGCTGATAGTACATTCTCATTTTGCTGGTGACATCTCTTGAGAAGAAAGGCACATGGTGAGCATAATAGTTCATCGTTGTCGCAAGCGGATGTCCTTTTGTTGTGGTGACACCATCAAGATAACAGATTACATTGGAAAATAAGTTGTTGGAAACCTCCGTGCAGCTTTCCAGGTTGATCGCACCCTGGTTGTTATGACCACATTCATGAGCCGCGCACCAGTCGTCCAGTCCGGCCTGTATGACAAATGATTTTCTGATGCAATCCACTGAATTATAGGAAGTACGGTAAGGACATGAATTGGCATAGCCATCATCAGAGGCCTTTCCTTCTATCGCAAAATTCGGATTATTGTAATAAATTGGGAAAATTGCCTCTCCTCCGGTCAGACGGAATGGTGCGTCAGCACGACGTCCTGACGCCACCGACTCACACATTCCCATCAACTCCTTTTCCCAGACAGTAAGGCTGTCAAACCATACCACACTGCTTTTTACAGTAGAAGGGAAAACCTCTTTGTAGGTCGACGTCTTGAAATTGAGGATTGTCTCTCCTCCTTTTACAGTAAACAAATCATGTGTCGCATTGTTAAGAAGTTCCACATAGTCGTTGTCGTTATGGCGAGCCACATCATAATAGCCATTCACCACTCCACCCTCGACATGAATCTTGATGTCCGGCCACTCACTTAGCTTTTTCGTTTTCGACCGTGTGTCTGCAGTATACACTATATAATACAACGCATCTTTCTGTCCATCAATGATATTCAATCCCTTAGTCAGTTTGTGACCAGTCTTGGCATTTCCAACAAGATCATTGTTGACACAGCCTGCGAAATAGAGAGTAGCATCAGAAGAAATATCCTGATCCACGAAAACATATAATGGGCTGTCGTCCGACGCATAAATTCCCGTAGGATTACCCATATACGAACCACCTGTAGCCATCATTGCTCCATTCCAATAATTCGCGTCGCTATACGCTTTATATTCACTGATACGGAATTCCTTTTCGTGGGCAGCCCAACTATCGTTTCTGACCTTCATGATCATGTCGGCGATCACTTCAGGAAGATTGTCTTTTTCCATTTCACTCTTCAAGCCATCAATACTCATAGACATGAATTCACTTTTAAGAAGGGTGCAAGCCTTATCGTCAAAATACTTGTCGAGCGACGACTGCAAAAGATTGGAAATCTCATCCTTAGGATAAAAATCTTCCAAATTTCCGACAATAGTGCCAAACTCATTCCAGTCGGAATCAGCAAAATCGTCTTTCATATCAGAGTAGACGCAGATAGTAGGATTGGAAGAGAACAGATAATAAGTGATGGTAGGTATGAACGAAGATCTCACGTAAACCACCTTGACAGAAGAGCCGAAGAAAACACCCTGCTCCAACTTGTTGGTTTTCCTTCCAAGCACAACAGTGTCCAAAGCGTTGCAATAGGCAAAAGCATCAAACCCCAACGTCGACACCTTATCCGGAATTTCTATTTTCTTTAATCCTGATTTTGAAAAAGCCTTGGATGAAATATACGTGATTGAATTAGGGAGACTAATATATTCCAGTTTTTCACACTGATTGAACATACACTCTCCTACAATGTTGTCGTTCGTGGTAAACTCCTCATAGTAGGCGTCACCGCCGCTCACAATGGATGCGTCCGACAAATTCAAGGATGTAATGTTTCCATTGTTTATTTGTTGACGAAGATATTTTATATCAGAGCCGTTGATCGCACCATTTATTTTGACATTCTTGTCCATTGTTGTCAACTGAGAGGAAAGGATGCCCGGCTGTGGAACGCTGACTATCGTTTCCGCCCATAAGGAAGAAACTCCGCAAATGGCAAAAGCAAATAAAATCGCCAAAGTCTTTATAGTATAGCTTGTTTTCATGGTTTGTTCCTTTTTCGTTGCACTTAATTATTCTTTTTACACACGCAAAGTAGATTTTTTCTTTGACAATCCCAAACGGATCAACCGGTTATTGCCAAAACCATGTTGACAAACATTTTGTATTAACGCTGCCCCATTTAGCAACACCATCTCTCAACAAACTTATTGAGAGCAAAAATGTCAACTATGGAATAAAACTTTGCTACAAAAACTTCGGATTCAACGGCAAATTCTACTCAATTCCATATTTCGCAGTGTTCTGCTTGAAAAGGTGGATAAAAGAGAAAAAACAAATAAATCCGCACCATCCATAAGGACGATGCGGATTCACACGCTAATCATGTCATAGAATTATTTTCATGGAAGAAAACACACCTTCGGAAGGGAATGTTTTTGTGTGTTTGAGAGGATTCTGAAGCCTTTGACTTCTTCATTGTCGTTAACAAATATCATTTTGCCACGATTGCAGAAAGAGATCTTGGAGATTTTCTCCACCATTCTTTTACATTCCTTCCGACTATAAATTAAGTTTTCACTGCAATCTTACAATTTTTCAAGTTTTACGACTATGAATCGAGATGGAAAAATCTTGCAGAGATGAGATAATCCATAAGTATGACGAGAAATTCGGGAAAGAAAACACATCTCCGCAGATAAATTCATTCAAAAGGTAATTTTCCATACAACATCGGATCCTCTTTCAATAGCGATGGTTGTTCTTTATTGCTAAGTGTTCTTAAGTCAACAATATGTCTACATAAGGATTCACGAGCATTAATATTCTCCAATTCTTCTCGTCTTGCCTTACTCATTTCACAAAAAACTTCGCTTTGCTCTATACCTGCAAATCGTCTTCCACAAAGATTAGCAGCAATTCCTGTTGTTGAACTTCCGCTAAAAGGATCCAGTAACCAATCTCCTTCTTTTGTTGACGCAAGAATAATACGAGTCAATAATGAAAGAGGTTTCTGAGTTGGATGCTTTCCACATGATTTTTCCCATCGTCCTATTGCAGGAAGACGCCAAACATCCGTCATCTGTTTGCCATCATTGAGTATTTTCATAACTTCGTAATTAAACAAATGAGGCACTTTATGACATTTACGAGCCCAAATGACGAATTCAGTACTATACGTGAAAAATCTACATGAAATATTAACAGGAGGATTCGTCTTCTGCCAAGTTATCACATTTAATATTTTATACCCAAGTTCTGTCAGACAATTAGCTACAGAAAAAATATTGTGATATGTTCCACTAATCCATATTGTACCATTATCTTTTAACTTATCACGACACAATTTGAGCCATTCCATATTAAATTCATTCATTTCTTCCGGGGATTTTCCCTTATCCCATTCACCTTTATTCACACACACAACCCTTCCACTCTGCAACGAAATTCCTCCATTAGACAGAAAATAGGGCGGGTCAGCAAATATCATATTGAACTTGAAATCAAATTCCTTCAACAATTGGAATGAATCTCCATGAGCGATAATAAAATCTTTATTAAAAGACGAATAAAAAGGTTCTATCATCACATTTCTGATTTTATTTCATTCAAAAACTCTGGCAAAGTAGTAAAATTATACATTCGCGGAATATCGTTGTATGCTTCCGCAAGTTTATTTTTTGCACTATTCCAACCTTCTCCATCAGTAATCCATACAAACTCAAAACCATCAACACGATTTACAATTGGAGCAAGCTCACGATAAGCTCGTGCAACTTCATTCAATTTTGAACCTCCTCCACTATAAAAGTTCAATTCTATAAGATAAATCTGCTTCTTTGTTTCAATAACAAAATCAAAACGTTTTTCATCCTCTCCTAACAATGCCTTTATTTCAGGAAATTCGCGAGAATAAACTTCCATTCTATGTTTTATTCCATTAGTCTCTAAAATACGATGAAGAAGCATTTCTGTTATGTCTCCACCACGGTTTTTTCTGGCATTTGAATCTAATCCCGTTTCTACTCCGAAAACATAGTCCACTAGATCATGTATATCACTACGTCTAAATACTTCTGCAAGTCCAGTCTCTTCTAAAAACTTCGTTACTCCATCAATAGAAGTGAACAAAGAGCTAACAAGATTTATATTGCCATCTTCATCAATAAATTTCTTTTTGTCCTTCCTTCGCGTTGCGATCAAAATATCCAACACATTAAATACACGTTTGTCTCTTTCCCATAATGCCGTTACCGCCTCTTTAAGATTTTCCTTCCCTAACAAAAAATTTAACATATTGAGGCTAATAGCTATTTCATTTACTTTTTTTCTAATCTTCTTAAAATCAGAATAATATCCTAGTGTAGCATTTGTCTCTGAAAGTTGAGACATAAATTTTTCAAAATCTTTATTCATTTCTATTTCATTTTAGTTTCTATATAATTACGCACCAGTATTTCAGTAAGTTTTCCCCTTTTTAATGGATTTGAATTAATATATCTCGCTGCCCAAACTCTATCTATTTGATAAGCATTAAACAAATCATCAAAGAAACTTGTTTCTTCATTTTCTCTTTTACAATCAGAATTACTAAGCAGAAATTTATAACCACCATCATTTATTCTATCACAAAACTTCTTCAAACGAATTTGAGCATCATCATTAAACGAATCTTTTGAATAATCAGTAAAACTTGACGTTTCACTCAATGGCCGATATGGTGGATCAAAATAAAACAGGGTATTGCCCATAGCATAATGGAATGTAGATTCAAAATCCCCTGTCAGAATTTCAACTCGTTTTAAAAGTTCACTATCTGCTAAAATTGTGTCAGCATCACAAATTGTAGGATTTGAATATTTTCCAAAAGGAACATTAAAGAGACCTTTCTTATTTACTCGATATAACCCATTGAAACACGTTCTATTTAGAAAGAAAAAAAAGGTTGTATTTTCAATTTGATCTAGATTCTTTTCATTATATCGGTTTCTTATTGAAAGGAAATAGTTTTTTCGATCTTCCTCTGTTTGTAAAGAAAGATACGCGTTCTCAATATCAAACAATGATTCTATCAACTCATTTGGACAATCACGCACAGTTCTATAACACATTATAAGATCTTGATTGACATCATTAATAATTGCTCGGGTTATATTTTGGTAACGTTGAAGCATATAAAAAAGCATAGCACCACCTCCTACAAATGGCTCTATATACGTTACATCTTGCCAATTTTCAAAATCTGCAGGCAAATGAAAATCAAGTTGTTCTAAAAGTTGAGACTTACCACCTACCCATTTGATAAAAGGTTTCGCTTTCATTTTTCAAAAACAAAAAAGCCCTCTATCCGAAATTTTCTCGGAAGAGAGCGAGGCAAGGCCATCATCGTTAATTCAAGGCCAACCACAGCCCATGTCAGACAACAATCTCCTTGCTCACGCTCTATACAGAGAACATGAACATCATTGCTGCGACCTTACTGACATATTAATATTATGGTTGTTTAGAATTATCAGCTACGTCAAAGATGTCTTTTTTATATTTCCAATTTAAGGACCTATATTCTTAATTTATCTGTCAATGCCCAAAACAGATTGTTAATTTAACTTTTTACACAAAAAAAAACGTAGGCATTCCATACCTGCTCATTTGCTATTCGTGGCCGTAGGAAGCCAAAACCAGTAAACGAACAGAGGATACCTACGTTAGACACACAAATCCAAAAGTGTACATGGGGGCATTAATGCCCTCTGCACACTCCGGGATACAGTATAACCACATCCGTAGGCATCATCTCTGACATTATTTTCGACTGGTTTTCTGAATTTCCTACGTTCCGAATAGCCAAAAACAAAGCATTAATGACGCTTTTTCTATATGTTTGCCCCATTATTTGCCATGGAGCAAGGCTTAATTAATGAATTTATTAATTTCTTATTAAAGTAATTTTTTCTGACACCATATACGAGACACTACTCTGCTTGTAGCCTAATACGTCATACACATATTTATCAAAATCATTGCCATACTTATTAACGACTTCATCTGAAAGGGCAATAATCTTAATAGTAGCTGTTTCGTAATTCATAATTGCCAATGTCATAAAATACTAAATTCTGACTATACAAACAAATAGACCTAACAAGATCTAAATCATTTATATACGTTCTTAAATTCAATGCAAAGATAAACATTTTTATTTCTTCTAGTAGTAGAAAAGATAAAAACAAATATCTCAATCAACCTTAAATCTTTTACTCTTGTATATCACATTGATGTTTAATTCATAAAGTAAACCTAACGAATAATCCCCAGCAAAAAATAAGACGGGATTTCTCCCCGTCTTACCGCCAAATCTATTTTTTCACCTTTTCATCGGATATTTTATCTCATATAATGTCTGAACCAGATCTCTGGGACTTCCCTATTTGTCAATGCCACGTAGTCGGATTCTTTGCATGAGACGATGCGGTTGCCATCACGGCCTGGTATCTCCACCCACCATCTTCCGTTCAATGGATTGGAGTAGAATTTAACCTCTGTATTGGTGCGTGAGTCGAACACTATTAATTTGCGATAGTTGTTGATGTCGTTCACCGGATAATCATTGTAGCGGTGATCAACACCATGAAGATAATGCCACACAATCTGAGCAGAAAGGGCAAGAGACGACTCATTTTGGGCGTATACATCGGAGATATAGAACACTGTGGCTCTATCGCTCAACCCTGCAAGCTTTGCCAAATGGCATGCCTCTTCCCCATATAATCCGTTCGGCATCGCCACACATGACGGCATGTCGGAATTGCGGACTGCACGAGCTGAAATAGAAAACAGATCATTGTCGCGAAGCAATGGCTCTATATTCTGCACATTGTCCTGCACTTCTGCCAAACGAGTGAAACATATACGTTGGTCGTCAGCTCTGGATATTTTGTCTTCCGACGACAAATAGGTCTGATAGCCTAACACATCTATGCAATCCACCTGATTGATCTTTTCTATCTCATCAAAAGCAGACAGCACACCACCACTCTTTTCCAGTTCATCCACTCCGCTCAACGTAAGCAGTGAATCAACCTTGACAATATTGATTTTCCCGATGGATTGGGACATTCCTTTCACAATTGGCAAGTTGCAATAGTCGCCACCTCCAATAATGACCACCTTCTTTCCTGCCTCCACAAGTATCGACACCACATCCGCGACAGCTGCCATTGGCGACTGATCGTTTTTGACATTGATATCACCCAAATCCGCAATCTTCACATTGTGGAAATCTCCACACAGTCGGTAAAGATATTTTCTCACTCCGTCGGGAGCGTCAGCTGAAAACGGATTATATTTTTGTGCCCCCCATGCGGATGGTATGCCCACAATAGCCACATCATAATTGTTGGAACAGGCAGAGACAAACGACGAAAAATCATTTGCGTCGTCGACATAATGAAGAGGAATATCCTCCACCTCTGGCTTTCTGAAATAAGCTTTTATATCCTCCATTTCCCTACTTCATTACTGTGTAGAAAATTCGAGGAACTGGCGATTCAAACGAAATCATCTTCCCATTCATCGGATTTTTTATCGCCAGATACGTTGCGTGAAGACACAGACGCTTCACACTTGTGACAGGAGCTCCATACTTCACGTCGCCAACAATTGGATGTCCGATCGACTGCATATGCACACGAATCTGATTTTTTCTTCCTGTCGGAATTTCACATTTCAGGAGAGTACGTCCGTTGCCACGCTGTATGACCTTGTATTTTGTGACAGCATACATTCCTCCATTATCATAATTATAAGAATGGACGATATATGTCTTTGGATCTTCTTTCAGCCAGCTTTCCACCGTATCCTCATCCTTCTCCACAATACCTTCCACCAAAGCATAGTACACTTTTCTATGGTCGCTGTCGTGCCAATGGGCTTTCACTGCCTGCTGCACCTCCGGAGTTTTCGTGAACATAAGCACTCCGCTTGTGTCACGGTCGATTCTATGCACCGTATATAATGCATTCTGACGGTTCTGACGTTTGACATAGCCGACCATCACCTTCAATACAGTATCCTCAGCGGCATGATTAGGTGCTGGCACAGAAAGTATTCCCTCCTTCTTGTCGACGACAAGGAAAGCGTCATCCTCATATATGATGGAAATTTTAGGATGAGAAAATGTGTTTTTCTTACCCGTGAAGCAGACATTGATTTTCTGTCCCTTCTTCAACTCATAATCGTAACGAGTCTCGATAGCACCGTCTACTGATACCAATCTTTTCGACAACAGACTTTTTATATTATTACGGCTTGAACCAATTTTCTGCTGCAAAAATTCAAACAATTTCGCAGGTTCGCTGACAACAAAATCAGTGGAGCGCTCACGAATAAAGTTTTTTCTACTAGTTGGTTTTATCATTGCAAAATAAGTTTTAATCAAATAATGTAAGTTGCGCGCCATCACGTTTTCTACCAAGATGGTTGTAAGCCAACTCTGTGGCCTCTCTACCTCGTGGAGTACGCTTTAGGAAACCTTCCTTGATAAGGAATGGTTCGTACACCTCCTCGATCGTGCCGGCATCCTCTCCGATAGCAGTGGCAATAGTGGAAAGTCCGACAGGGCCTCCCTTAAATTTGTCGATGAGTATGGCAAGAATCTTAGTATCTGTCTCATCCAAGCCATACTGATCAATATTGAGAGCACGTAATGCTTCGCTTGCGATTTTAGTGTCGATCACACCGTTCCCTTTCACCTGAGCGAAGTCACGCACACGTCGCAGAATAGCGTTCGCAATACGCGGTGTACCTCGGCTACGGCTCGCTATTTCTCCCGCCGCCTCTACATCACACGGAGTGTATAGCTTAGATGCGGAACGGCATATAATCTTAGTGAGGACATCCTTGTCGTAGTATTCCAGATGGCAGTTAATACCGAAACGGGCTCTCAACGGGCTTGTCAGCAATCCGCTTCTTGTAGTAGCTCCGACGAGAGTGAACGGATTCAACGGTATCTGCAACGCCCTTGCATTCGGACCTTTGTCTATCATTAGGTCGATTCTAAAATCTTCCATCGCAGAATAAAGGAATTCCTCAATCACAGGCTTCAAACGATGAATTTCGTCGATGAAAAGGACCTGATTTGGCTCCAAACCAGTCAAAAGTCCAGCCAAATCCAAAGGCTTGTCGAGCACAGGGGCAGATATAAGTTTGAACCCAACCCCCATCTCATTGGCAAGGATGTTGGCAAGAGTTGTCTTACCCAGACCAGGAGGGCCATAAAGCAAAGTATGGTCGAGAGGTTCACCACGCATCTTTGCCGCCGCCACAAACACCTTCAGATTCTCAAGAATTTTCTGTTGACCAGTAAAATCCTCGAAGGAAAGGGGGCGTAATGCGATTTCATAATCCTGTTCACGCTCCTCTGCAGCACTATGTATGTCAAGTTCTTCGATATCTTCCATTGCTTAAATAGACGGTACTATCTTTCTCAAAATCTCAACCACCTTGTCGGCAGCCTTACCCTTGCCAGCGATAGTCTGAATTCTCGACTTCACATACTGGAATCTCCATTTGTATCTGACAAGGAAATTAAACGAGAATGGTAATGAGAGCAACCAGCATACAGTGAAAACTACAAACGACAATGTATCCGCAAAATAATCTGGCACGAAAATCGCATACAATATTATATATAGCAGATATATGAACGGAAGGATCAAATAGACGAATCCAAGCAACAGGCTTGCCTCAAATCCCGTATTGTGTGCCAGTTTATACGCCACAGCCTTAAACAACAAATATGGGAATCCATTGAACACTGCCGCATAAAGGGCAAGTGGAGAGGCTCCGATCAAATATAAAATAGATGTGATCAATTTGGAATCAACTTTATGAGGTTCCTCATAAGCGCGTGCATAAAGTTCCACCATATTGCTGTCTCCAAGCCACTCTTTGACAGCAGACTCCAATTCCGGCAAAAGCGGATTATTATTCACCACAGCCTCATCAAGCTGAGTGGAGATTCGCTGACGCACCTCCAGACGGTTTGTCTCATTGTCGTCCCAATCCTTCGATTCAAGCATCTCCTCTGCATACGCGTAGGACGAAGCGTAAATAGTGTCATAGTATTTTTCAGAGACGATATGGTGAATCAACGGTTTCATGCGGTTGTACAACTCATCTCTCACTTTATTCTGAGTCACCGCCTCATTTGCCAAATAATCCTGATAATAGTCGGCAATACGGATTGGCTTACCAAAGTTGATCACCAAATGGAATCCGCTATGGTCATAGTGTCCATAGTCTATTCCCGTCGGTACAATAAGAATAGTCTCACCTTCCGGCTTTTGTTTTTGGGCTGCGAAAGCGATACGGAACATTCCTTTCACCAATGGGCGAAGACGGCGATATTCATCCTGTCCGCCCTCTGGCATAAGACAGAAGTATTCATTGTGGGCAAGCACCTTGACTGCCTGTTCGAAGCTTTCCTCGTTCTTCTTCAAATTGCTGTATCCGTCACGCATACGGTAGGCTGGCATGATCTTAAAGAAATTCAATGCCTTTGCCACCAATTTATTACCGAAGATAGAAGCTTTAGCCAAAAAAACAATAGGAGCAGGCGACGACCATAGCAACGCCATAGCGTCAATAAAAGCATTCTGATGATTAGGTGCGAAAATCACCGACGCATTTTCAGGAATAACCTTCTCATTATTCACCTCTGTCGATGAAAACCATCTGCTGTATATTGTGTTACTGTAGACTCTCAGCAATTTGTAGAAAAAGGGAGTCTGATACATCTCTGCCATAATATCTCCTAATAATTAAGAAATCTCCTTATCCGCAGGCGACGAGAATTGCTCCGGATAAAGAATGATAAAACTATTGTCTGCAAAATATCGGCCTAATTGCTGCGGCAGTTTCTCAAACGCAGGCAAATAGGAATCGTTGTTTATTCTCGACGACACAATCACAAGAAGATTATCCGACTCCAATTCACGTGTCAGGATCAGGAATTCATCCCAATCGTCAAGAATTTCATATTGAGTCGGCACTCCAAACTTATTTCTGCTCGCAAGCTCCTTGATTTGTTCAAGAGTATCAGCTGGAGCGAAAAATTTAGCTGAAGCACCAATCTGTTTACATATATTTTTTACTCTGTCGTACCATTTCACAAATCCGATTTCAAACTGTGCTTTCGGCGGAACAGCCACGACCACCCTGCGTATCGTGCTCAGGGGTTGCACCGCCTTCACAACCATAACCATCTGGTTGGTCAGCTGAAGCAATTTTTCCGTCTTCTCACCAAAGAAAGAATCTGTAAATGTATTCTTATGATGAAGACCTAATACGATGTCAGTGATATTGTTTTCTTTTATTGTGTGAATCATACCCATAGCGACATTAGTGTCGTATCTGGAAATCATCTTTACGGAATTATCAGTTGCCGACGCGATACGAGCCGCTCTTTCAAGCAGTTTGCGTCCGTGATCCATTCCGTTGTTTGGTGAGTCATCGGCGACATGAAGGGCATAAAGTGGTTCCTTCGATTTTTTAGCTTTAAGGATAACCGCAAGTTCCATCAGTCTCACCAAATTATCTGGATGATAAAGTGGCACCAGAATTCTGTCTGCCTGCTGAGCCTTAACGATCTTCTCGTCGATAGTCTCCGACTCTGTCGATATCTTCTTCGACATTCGTTCTGTCACCGTTGACGAGATGACACAAGTGACAAGAATCATAATGACCGTACCATTAAGGATGTCATTACTGAAAATACGAATCAACGATCCGTCATCAGCAAATTTGATGACAGTGTCGTAGCCAATCTTCACCGCTGCCAACGTTGCTGCGGCCTGCGCTGTACTCAATCCAAAAATAAGGTTGCCCTCTACTTTTTTAAGATTAAAAGTGCGTTGCGTGATCATAGCCGCCAAATACTTTGACAAATTTGAGACCACGCACATCACGACTGCCACTATCAATGTGTTAGGACCAGCAAACACTGCTCTTAAATCAATAAGCATTCCGACTCCTATCAAAAAGAACGGAATGAAAATCGCATTACCCACAAACTCCAACCTGTTCATCAAAGGTGAAATTCGTGGAATTAAAGAACTTATCGCTATACCGACCAAAAAAGCACCGATAATTGCCTCCAATCCAGCAAGTTGAGCAATATAGCCTCCCAAGAAGACAAGTGCCAACACAAATATGTACTGACCCACACTATCATTTACCCGTTTGAAGAACAAACTGGCAAGACGTGGGAAAACGAATATGATAATAAATAGGAATATACAAATAGCGATTGCCATACGAACCCAGAAGAAACTGTTGATCTGTCCTTTCGCCATACCGACAATCACGGCTAGAACCAACAAAGACAATGTTGTGGCGATCATTGTTCCTCCAATGGTTATACTTATGCTACGGTTCTTATTTACACCATATTTGCTGACAATCGGATAGGATATCAGCGTATGCGACGCATACATACTGGCGAGCAAAAGAGATGCCACCAACAGATAGTATTGCGACGTCATTTCAGAAGCTTCCGTGACAGTCGAGTCGTATGGCACCACATGGTGGGGTATATATTGGAGCAAGAAATAACTGCTCAACGTACCTATCACCATCGGCAAAATAAAGGTTATTCCGCCAAAGAAAACTCCCGCCTTACGGTTTTTCTTAAAGTCGGTAATATCCATCTCAATACCAGCCAAGAACATGATGTACACCATGCCGACGGTGCCATAAAGTTCAAAACTGGAATCTCGAGTCAACACGCCTATTCCATGTTCTCCCAAGATTATTCCCGCCAGAATCATCACGATGATGTTTGGCAGTTTTAGTTTCTCCGATACAAACGGAGCAAAAAGAATCACGAAGAGTACGAGCGAAAATATGAGTACCGGGTTGGTTACCGGCAAACTCATACCTATATGACTGAATATTGTATCCATCGCTCGTCCTTCTTAAATATCATTAATCCTTATTCAAGCAGTATCCGTAAACAGTGACGTTTCTAAGAGCAAAACCCAATTTTCTTCCATCATGATTTTCTGGATTATACTTGCCTGGTTTCGCTGCATTTTCAAATATAAACATCATGCGTATAGAACCGTCTGCGCCAAGATTCTCCTTTGGCACATTAACAAAAACAGTGCTATTACCGTTTGTTGAGAAATGAGAAATTTTCTCTCCATTCACCTCGACGTCAAATCTCAAAGGCTCATCTGGGCATATTATTCTATCAACATCCAATTTGACAGTCACTTCCGCCTTAGGAACCGCCATCAACTCAATTGTTGCAGTATCGCCATTAGACCAACGTCCAAAGTCTTCATTACCTGAAAAACCAGAAATTTCACAACCTGGATTTTCCTGGCAGAAATCATAGAATGAATACAAATGCTTTACATTTGACTCACTTTTCACTTCTGTTGTAACAGAATCTGGCGATTTCTCTTCTTTTGTGGAACAACAACACAAAGCTAATGTCATTCCCAAAATATACATGACACGTTTCATTGGCTATCGCTTAAATTTAATCTTCTGTCTCTTCCACTTCGTCTACAGCAACTCCATAGAGAGTTATACTAGATATCGCCATTCCTAACAAGCGAGAATCATAAATTTCTGGATTTACATCAATAGGTCTTTTAGGGTTCAATATCTTAAACACTAGATTAAGATTATCATTGTCGCCAACTGCATCCGCTGGAACATTAACATAAATATCCCCAGGATAAGTTTCGCCTTCATCAACCTTCTGTTCATTAACGTAAACCTCATATTTAGTGGCATCTCCTCCAGGCACTGCATTTGTCACAACAATCTTTGCAGTCAAATCTGAATTTGGAACAATATTCTCGAATGTGACAGTAGAAGACTCCTCATTTGTCCATCTTCCAAAGCCTTCAGCTCCTGAAAATCCGGAGATCTGACATCCTGGATCCTCTTCCTTAAAGTCATAATAAGAAACAGACATAGTCGCATTGCCTAATCCACCAACGAATCCCATTGCTGTCATTCTATTGCCATCTTCTTCAACCGAACCTGAAGAGCAACCACATAACATAGCTGCCATTCCTAATGCATAGAAAAAATTCTTTTTCATGTTTTTTGTTGTTATTGTTGTTTTTATTTTTTCATCTCTTTTGCCCAACTGTCTTTTAATCCGACTGTACGGTTGAACACCAAATGGTCTGCCGTAGATGTCTTATCCACAGTAAAATAGCCTATACGCTGGAATTGCAAGTAGTCGAGTGGCTTGCTATTTGCCAAATATTTCTCAACATAACAGTTGGTCAACACCTTCAACGAGTCTGGATTAAGTATCTCGTGCATTGCGTCGATAGCCTCACACTGTTTCTCTTCTTTGATTCGTGCCAACTCGTCACGAGGGTTCTCAACCTTCCAAAGTCTGTCGTACAAACGAACCTCTGCCTTGATCGCATGAGCACAACTTACCCAGTGAATTGTCTTTCCCTTGATCTTCATATTGCAGTTTGCCTCTCCTGTCTTTGTCTCTGGGATAAACTCTGCATGCACCTCCACTATATTTCCGTTGGCATCCTTCACAATACACTCCGCTGGATTCTCACTACACTTGATAATGTAGGCATTCTTCAAACGGACCTCCTTACCAGGACCAAGACGGAAGAATTTTGCCGGAGCATCTTCCATAAAATCGTCACGCTCAATCCACAATTCACGGCTGAACTCTACCTTATGTGTGGCTGAATTCACGTCTTCAGGATTATTGATAGCGTCCAATTCCTCAACCTTTCCTTCCGGATAGTTTGTGATGACGAGCTTGATCGGATCAAGCACTGCTGCCACACGAGTTGCTCGCTTATTCAAATCGTCACGCACCGCGCTCTCAAGCAATGAGAACTCGTTCAATGCGTCATAAGTGGTGTAACCGATCTTATTGATGAAATTATGTATGCTCTCTGGCGAATATCCGCGTCTTCTGAATCCGCATATAGTAGGCATACGAGGATCGTCCCAATCCTCTACAACATGCTCCTTAACCAATGTCAAAAGATTTCTCTTCGACATCAAAGTATAATTCAGATTAAGTTTGTTGAACTCATACTGACGAGGGCGGTTGTCGTCAAGATCCTTACCCTCTTTTAGCCAATCAATAAACAAATCATAAAGCGGACGGTGAGGAACGAACTCAAGTGTACACAATGAGTGAGTCACACCCTCGAAATAGTCGCTCTGACCATGCGCGAAATCATACATAGGATATACCTTCCATTTCCAACCTGTACGATGATGCGGATGAGTAGTGATGATACGATAGATGATCGGATCACGGAAATGCATGTTTGAGCTAGCCATGTCGATCTTAGCGCGAAGCACCATCTTTCCATCCTCAATCTTTCCATCTGTCATTTCCTGGAAAAGACGAAGGTTTTCTTCAATTGGTCTGTTTCTATATGGACTTTCTGTTCCTGCAACAGTCGGTGTACCCTTCTGTGCGGCAATTTCCTCAGGAGTCTGCTCATCAACGTAAGCCTTACCTTCCTTGATTAGTGTCACAGCAAGATCCCAAAGTTGCTGGAAATAGTCGGATGCGTAGAAGACGTTGCCCCACTCGAATCCCAACCATTTGATGTCCTCCTTGATTGCCTCAACATACTCGTTGTCCTCCTTCACTGGATTAGTGTCATCAAAACGGAGGTTGCATACGCCATTATACTTCTTGGCGATACCGAAATCCATGCAAATAGCCTTTGCATGACCAATATGGAGATAGCCGTTTGGTTCTGGCGGGAAACGAGTCTGAACCTTACCACCGTTTTTGCCATTCGCCAAATCTTCCACCACCTTCTGCTCAATGAAATTAAGCACCTCTTTGGCTTCGTTTTTTTCTATCTCTTGGTTTTCTGCCATATCAATAAATTTATTCTACTTCTAAAATTAGTATATATGGTGCAAAAATAGTTTTATTTTCTCAATAAATCTATATTTTTTTTGCGAAAAGGAAGGCTTAAAACACAAAGTTGGAATTTTAAATACAACAGTTGGGAGTTAATTCAAAAAGATGTATCTTTGCAAAATAAGCCGTGTAGAAACGCACGGATTTACGTGTCGCAAATTTCCGCGTCACAGCAACAAATGAAGTGTTTGACAAATTTTGAAGGATAATGAATCCACAGGTAAGTATCATAATGGGCAGCACATCCGACCTGCCTATAATGGAAAAGGCCGCAAAAATACTCGACGAGTTTGAGATCCCGTTTGAGATAAACGCCCTTTCTGCACACCGTACTCCATCTGAAGTTGAGAGTTTCGCCACAAACGCAGAGTCACGTGGCATAAAGGTTATTATCGCGGCAGCCGGTATGGCAGCAGCATTGCCAGGTGTGATTGCGGCACAGACATCTGTTCCAGTGATTGGTGTTCCTATCGCATCCACTCTTGAGGGCATGGACGCTCTTCTTTCTATCGTCCAGATGCCTCCAGGAATTCCTGTAGCGACAGTCGGCATCAACGGAGCCATGAACGCCGGAATTCTTGCGGCTCAGATGATTGCGTTGAGCGACAAGGCAGTGGCTGAAAAGGTCAAGGCCCACAAAGCTGGATTGAAGAATAAAATTGTTAAGGCTAACGAAGAGTTGGCAAAAGTGCAATTCAAATTCAAAACAAATTAATCGCCCACATGTAGAGACGCACGACCGTGCGTCTATGATGAGATAAATTATGCGTCTCTGATGAACAGAAACAAAAACGTTCTTTTTTACATACGGATTCTGTGTGTGACAAGATTAAAAACATCGAAAAATTAAAGATTTTTAGATATGGCAATTTTAGACAGTATTATTGCTCGCGCTAAGCAGAACAAGCAGCGCATCGTTCTTCCTGAAGGTACAGAAGAGCGTACTTTGAAGGCTGCCGACCAAATTTTGGCAGAGGGTATTGCAAACATCATTTTGCTAGGCAACCCTAACGAGATCAACAAGTTGGCTTCTGAGTTCGGTCTTAAAAACATCTCAAAGGCAACTGTCATAGACCCTGAAAATAACCCAAACAGCCAGAAATACATCGACCTGTTGCTTCAACTTCGTCAACGCAAAGGTTTGCAACCTGAGCAGGCTGTAGAGCTTGTTAAGGATCCTCTATATTTGGCTTGTCTTCTTGTCAAGGCTGGCGACGCTGATGGTGAGGTGGCTGGTGCAAAGAATTACACTGGCAACGTGCTTCGTCCTGCATTCCAGATCATCAAAACTCGCCAGGGTGCTAAATGTGTGAGCGGCGCATTCCTTATGATTTTCAAGGACAAGACTTACGGTCACGACGGCATGTTGCTATTCGCCGACTGTGCTGCCACTCCAGTGCCAACAGCTGAGGAACTTGGCAGTATCGCTGTTGTCAGCGCAGGCACTGCTAAATCAATCTTCGGTTTCGACGATCCTAAGGTGGCTATCATGAGCTTCTCTACAAAGGGTTCAGCTAAGCATGAGACTGTAGACAAGGTTATCGAGGCTGGTAATTTTGCAAAACAATATGCTCCAGACTTGAAGATCGACGCTGAGCTTCAGGCAGACGCTGCTCTTGTTCCAAGCGTTGCTAAAAGCAAGGCTCCAGGCAGCGAGGTTGCAGGTCAGGCTAACGTATTGGTTTTCCCTTCTCTTGAGGCAGGAAACATCGGCTACAAACTTGTTCAGCGTCTTGCTGGTGCAGAGGCACTCGGACCAATCCTTCAGGGTCTTGCCGCTCCAGTCAACGATCTTTCTCGTGGTTGCTCGGTAGAGGACGTAGTTAAAATGATTGCAATTACAGCAAACCAAGCAATTGCTGCAAAACAATAAATAATCTAATGTTGCAGGCGTACCAACGTCTGCAACATTTCATATATAACTAAAAATTCATGAAAATATTAGTACTAAACTGCGGTAGTTCATCAATCAAGTACAAATTGATAGACATGCCAAAGAACGACACATTGGCGTCGGGAGGAGTTGAAAAAATCGGCTTGAAAGATTCTTTCTTGAAGTACAAGACTCCATCAGGTGAGAAAAAACAAATTGATTGCGAAATTCCTGAGCACACAGCTGGAATCGAATTGATTCTTAAGGTTCTTCAATCAAAGGAAGACGGTGCTATCAAGAGCCTGTCAGAAATCGAAGCTGTAGGTCATCGTGTTGTACACGGAGGTGAGAAATTCAACAAATCTGTACTAATTAATAAGGAGGTTATCGAAAACATCAAGGAGTGTGCTCCTCTTGCACCTCTTCACAACCCAGCAAACCTAAAGGGTATCGAGGCAATCACACATGAATTGCCAAGCGTTCCTCAGGTTGCGGTGTTCGATACTGCATTCCATCAGACTATGCCATCTAAGGCATATATGTATGCTCTTCCTTATGAGTATTATAAGAAAGATGGCGTCCGCAGATATGGTTTCCACGGAACAAGCCACAGATATGTGTCTGCCCGCACTTTGGAAATCCTTGGAATGAAGCCAGAAGGCACAAAGATGATCACTTGCCACATCGGTAACGGTGGTTCTATCTCAGCAATCAAAGATGGCAAGAGCGTCGACACTTCAATGGGATTGACTCCTCTTGAAGGTCTTGTGATGGGTACTCGTTGCGGTGACATCGACACAGGTGCTATCACATACTTGATGGACCGTGAGAAACTTGACATCAAGGCAATCAACAATATCCTTAATAAGGAGAGTGGATTGAAGGGAGTATCTGGTATTTCTCAGGATATGCGCGACGTGGAGGCTGGCATCAAAGACGGCAACGAGCGTGCTGCACTTGCAAGAGATATGTTTGTCTACCGTGTCCGCAAGTTCATCGGTTCTTACACAGCTGTCCTTGGTGGTCTTGACATTTTGGTCTTCACTGGTGGAATCGGAGAAAACCAAAGATCAATCCGTCAGCTATGCTGCGAGGATTTCGGTTATCTAGGAATAGAGATCGACGAAGCCGCTAACAATGCTGCGTCAGGAGTGGAGAAGATCATCTCAACACCATCGTCTAAGGTAAAGGTTCTTGTGGTTCCTACAGATGAGGAGTATATGATCGCAAAAGACACTCTTGAACTTGTAAAATAAGACGCAAGTAAAGACGCAATAACATTGCGTCTCTTCAAATCATAAAAATAGACGCTGCAAATGATGCGGCGTCTGTTTTTTTATTGCCATTTTCCGTATCTTCAAACTTTTTATATACAAATGCAAAAAGAGGAAACAGAAAACGCACCACTACAAATACAATTCATTTGTCGGTGCTGGAAAACATGTCATGAATGACACTGAAAACAACCCAACGCTAAAAACAAAAGAAAACACATGCCGTTTTCTGCGGTTTATGTTTTCTCTGTTGAGAGTTTTCAAAAACAAACTTGTCTGTGAGTTTTCCAAGTGTCAGATATTATAGCTGACACTGTTTTCTGTTTGATCATTATTCCTGTTGCGGGCAGACTTGAAAACCTGTCTGATATCTGAGAGATTCGTCTGAAAGACGCTACCGAGCAAAGCGAGAGTAACCCGTGACAACGTCTCGGGAAAGTCCAGCAATGTCATAAAATTTTGCCTGAAAGGCAATACAATAGAAATGCTTTCACGTCTTGTTTCCTCATAAGTGTAGAAATTCTCTTAAACTCCATGTCTCTGTATTTATATGTGCTCGCCTTCGGCTCGCACTTGGGGGAGGTAAGGGCCAATATCAATCAAACATGGGCCTTTGGAATCCTCACATTTATGACACTCCTACTATCTTTTTAATTTCGTCGAATTCACGTTAAATACATAATGATAGGCATCTCGTTCTTGTTCGTAAAAACTCATCACCGATATCAAAAAAAGAAGACACCGCAAATGATGCAGCGTCTACTTTTAAAGAAAAAGTTTCCTCAAATTATTCCAGACTTGTCGCTATGCTACAAAGCCATATTCATAAATACAGTCACTAGCAAGATCCATTTCTTCATTCCAAAATAGACACGTGCGACTGGGATCTAACTGGACTTGCTTAAATAAGCCACAAACATCCAACAGGGGACGAAAAGAAGGTAACGTCCTTATGTCGTCCATAACGTCATACATGACTTTATATCCATCATCAAACTCTACATAGAGCATATAATTGTCAAGAGCTTGATAGTTCTTAATTCTTGGAATCATAATTTTCTTCCTTCAACGTTTGTTCATAATACCACGAATCATGACCTTCACCAATCTTCAACACTCTTTCTATCAGCTCTGCATATTCATCATCCGTCAACACGAGTTCTTTCAGCAAAGGTATCAACCCCTTCCCGTCTTCTCCTTCATAAAAGAATAGTGAATTGCTGATTCTCGCGCGTTGGCTTGCACGCGGTTCACGGCTAAAACCGTCTCTGTGGCACTTCTTTCCTGTCTGGCTAATCTCTGTATCCAAACACTCAAAGATCGGGTCTGTTTCCACATCTACCGCATCAAACATCGCCACAACCTCTTCTTCCGGAATCGAAAACATCTTCTCATAGCGAAAACTCGTCTTAGCCCCACGTCTACCTATCTCCTTTGCAAACATTCGGGGATGAAGAGAATCTTTGGGATTTGCCAAAACAGCAAAAAAGAGATTTTGGAGGATTGCGTTATAGTAAGAGCAATCCTGCACATCATAAGGTTTGAAATTCTTCAGAATTTTGTCGAGGAACTCGATGTCGAAGATCTCCGTCGGCACTTTGCCATGTTGCATCAGCCGTCTGACTTTGATCATTCTGACCAACAACAACCTAACAAGAAAAATCATCTCTTTTCTTTCCGCATGATCTTTTTCTTGCACTGTCGCCACGGTGTAGCGCGAATCAACTAAACTTGGGAACTGGAACACTACCCTTCCCCTCTCGATTGCGGCAAGGATATTCTCAAATCCTGCCATAGTTTCATTTATCATATTTTTGTACTTTAAATCCATCTTTATCCATCCGATAGCGGGCAGGTTCGAGACCTGCCCCTATGGAATGTTTTCTGTCTGACCAAGTTCAGCCATCACAAGATATTATTTCTTAGAGCGTCCAGTAATTCTGTCGATCAGTTCCTGTTGTTCTCTCTTCTTTCTCTCCTCTTCCGTCTCCTCATGTGGAGCCTCTGGAGCTGCTGACTGTTCTTCTGGAGCCACCTCTTCCTCTTGCTTTTTCCTCTTTGAACGACGGCTCTCTTTTGGTTCTTCTGGTTCATCCGCAGCTGCAGGTGTTTCTTCCACTTGCTGTTGAGGTTTCGACTTACGGCCAGTGATTCGTTCTATAAGCTCCTGCTGTTCCCTCTTCTTTCTCTCCTCTTCTGTCTCCTCATGTGGAGCCTCAGACGTTGCCGGAGCTGCGTCTACAGGCGTCGGCTCCTCTTTCTTTTTCCTTGAACGACGGTTCTCTTTGGGCTCTTCTGGCTCACTCACAGCTGCAGGCGTTTCCTCCACTTGCTGTTGAGGTTTCGACTTACGGCCTGTGATTCGTTCTATAAGTTCCTGCTGTTCTCTCTTCTTTTTCTCCTCTTCTGTTTCCTCACGTGGGGCTGGAGATGTTGCAGGAGCGGCTTCTACAGGAGTCGGCTCCTCTTTCTTCTTCTTTGAACGACGGCTCTCCTGAGGTTCAGCAGCATCTGCATTCTCACTTATAGGAGCAGAAGTTTCCTCTGGAGCAGACTCTTCTTTCTTTCTTCTAGAACGTTTTTTCTCCTTTGGTTCTGTTTGCTCCTCCTGTTCGATTTGCTCAGTCTGATCCACCTGTGGTTCTGGCTGTTCTTCATTTGTGGCGGCAGTCTGAGGTTCAGCAGGAGTTTCCTCCTCCTGTTTTGCCTTTGAAGTACGACCAGTAATTCTGTCGATCAGAGCTTGGCGTTCAGCTTCCTCCTGGCGACGTTGGATTTCTTCCTCAGTCAACGCATTGTCAGGTGGTGGAGTCTCTTCGTCTTTACGTTTTCTAGAACGTTTGTTCTCCTTTGGCTCAGTGCCCTCATCAACGTCAGGATCAGCGGAATTCTTTTTCTTAAATAAGCGTCTCACGCCTTTAGTTTCAGACTGTTCCTCCTCACTTATTACAGCAGCGGAATCAGCAGAAGCGACACCTTCTGTCTTCTTCTTTTTACGGCCAGTGATTCTATCAATCAAAGCCTGACGTTCAGCTTGTTTCTGCAGACTATCAAGCACAACAGACGAAGCCTCGGCTGCAGTACGGAGTTTTTCCAACGAGTCGGTCATCTTCACCATATCCTCATCCACAGAATCCTCCATAGCCAATAGTATAGAGTCCCATGGAGCGGCATCAAGTTCCTCAATCACCTTACGTCTGTTGCGAGTATAGAATTTGATGTGACCGAGTGGCTTATTGTCTGGAGCTGTCGGCAAATATTTTGCGCGTATCTTCTTTTGGCGACGTCTTTTGTAATAGATTTTGATTTCTCCCGTCGCAAGATATTCAAGATTAAGTTCTGTCATCACCGAGTCGACGAGGGTGTCGATAGCTGAATATTGAGGCAGAAGAACCATTACAGAGTCTACCACATCATTAAGCAACACTCGTCTGTATTGCGTATTACCGACCAGATCCATAATCTTCTTGGCGATTACTCTACCAGAATCAACACGGTCGTAGAAACGCTTCTTATAGAAGTAGCGCTGATGCCAGTAATACATGAAGAAATCGTAGTCGTAGATAAATTTGAATTTGCCTCGATCGTAGTGAACCTCATTTAGATAGCGACATTTTGGAATTTTGATTTTGGCGACAATCTCCTCACTTTTTCCTTCCTTCTGAGCCTTTTCTGCCTCCTTAAGTTCTTCCATGTTTCGCATTTCCTCCTCAAGTTCGGCCAATTGCTGGGCAAGGAGAGAACTGTCGAGAGCAGCATACTCCTTTAGCATCTCTACGTCAATATCCTCTGCCAAAGAATCCAAGTTTAATGAATCCGGAATAGATTCATCAACGACTGAGGTTGTATCATTCTCCTGAGTAGAGTCCCTAGCGGCTAAAGCAGCTGCGGCAGCCTCACGTTTTTTCTTGATGATTGCCTCGATAGTCTTACGAGTCTGCAATTCCTTCTCATCAATAGGTTCCTCAATTGTAGGCTCCGGTTCAAGCTCACCATTAAGCATTTCGTCTTTCAGGATGACCACAGGAAGCCTCCTGCCTCGTCTGTTCTTATTTGCATATTCAATTGCGGCGCTATCTCCGGCAGCGACGAGTTCGGCAAGTTCAAACAAATCGGCGTTTTCCTCCTCTTCCTCTTCAAGTTTTTGAAGGCGTTTTCTCTCTTTTTCTTCGGCTCTTTTTTGGGCTTTTCTAACCTTATTCTTGCCCTTCATGATTCTTTCCGCCTCTTTACGGGCTCTTTCGATAGCCTCTTGCTGCTGTTTTTCAATCAAGGCCTGTTTTTCTTCCTCCTTCAGTTTTTCATTTTCCTGAATTTTACGGAGTTCCTCAGCCTCTCTACGCTTAGCCATCTGCTCTGCATGAATCAAACGTTTTTCAGCCAATTCCTCACGTCTTGCTGCCTCTGCCTCACGTTTTGCCGCGCGAGCTCTCATCTCCTCTTCACGGCGTTCGCGTTCACGCTCACGGGCCTGAGCTTTTCTCTCAAGCTCTTTAGCCTTCATTTCTCGTTTCTTTTGAGCCTTTTCGAGACGTCTTTGCTGTTTTTTTGCGCGTTCTTTTGCCTCGCGCTCACGTTGAGCCTTTTTTATTTCCTGAGTACGTCTCATCTGTTCAGCACGTTGCTCAGCGGCTTTTTGTTTGGCAGCCATAACTGCCTGACGATGAGCTGCTTCCTGCTCCTTCTCCTTTTGTTTAGCCTCCAAAGCTCTTTGACGAGCAGCTGCTTTTGCCTCAGCTTCCTGACGTTTCCTAGCTTGCCAGTTTTCGCGCTGACGCTGCTTCTTTTCATACTCTTTTTGGCGAAGTCTCTCTCGTTCTGCCTTTTGTCTTGCTATTTTTTCCGCAGCCAACTGTTTCTGGCGGGCAGTACGTTCTGCCTCTCGTTCACGTGCTAAACGCTGACGTTCAGCGACAGCTTCAGCACGTCGTTTCTGTTCCTCTCGTACCTGTTGCAGACGGATTTCTCTTTCTGCACGAATTCTTTCTGCTTCTGATGCATATACAGGGCCTTCTTCTGCAGCTTTTTTTTCTGCCTCTTCAGCCTCTTTTCTCTTTTCCTCAGCCTCACGAAGCTCACGAGCTCTCTGGATGCTCTTCATCTGCTCCTTGCGTCGTGCCTCCTCCTGAAGATGTCTTTGCTGTATTTCTGCTTTTTTCTTCTCCTCAGCTATACGTTCAGCCTCTTTTTTTTCAGCTTCCTCCTTCTCTTCTCTCAATCGACGTTCTTCAGCCTCTCTTCTCTTTCTCTCTTTACGTGACAGCCTTCTTTCTTTTGGTGCATCTTCTTCATTATCTTCCGCCTCATTCTCAACAGTTTGCACATCAGCATCTTGGGCATTCACCAGTTGTGGCAGACACCCTATGCTAAACAGCACAAACAATATGAGTATTATTTTTTTCAAAATTATCCTTCTATTTTTCTATGATATCAAGCACACAAACTTCATGCAAGTTATCACTAAACTGCAAATATAAAAAAAATCACATAAAATTCTTAAATATATCAAGAATTAATATGTTTTGCATTCACATCATACTGCAATGCGAAACAAAAAAGCCGTCCAACGGAATTTCGTTGGACGGCAATTCTCACTTACTA
Source organism: Bacteroidales bacterium UBA3844 (assembly GCA_002392915.1). GTDB lineage: Bacteria > Bacteroidota > Bacteroidia > Bacteroidales > Paludibacteraceae > UBA1723. The sequence goes on from DGHQ01000056.1 coordinate 68,383, forward strand.
AAAAGATCACTCTTTAATTCGCATTTTGATGATGTCTCTTCTTAAAGAATGGAATATGATTTCTCTGATCAAGAAGTTGCTTTTGCTCTTCAATTGACAGTTTGTCGAAGTTAGCCCACTTCTCTTCCATCTCTGCCTTCTTGGCTTTTCTCTCTGCCTCACGAGCATCAATTTCAGCCTTTCTTTCAGCGATCAAAGCTTTTTGTTCCTCGACAGAAAGACTGTCGAAATTCATCCATTTTGCCATCTTCTCAGCCATCTCTGGATTCATCTGATGATGACGTGGTCCTCCACGATGTCCTTCTCCACGGCGTGGTCCGAACTCACCATCCTCGTGTCCGTGGTGACGTGGTCTGTCTCCTCTGTCACATGGCTTGTCACACTTCTGCTCACACTGAGCCCCTTCCTGATTACATTTACAATTGCAGTTACAACAAGATGTCGCAAACAGCATGCTTACTACAGCTACAATAGAAAATACCTTTTTCATATCTGAGTTTTTTGGCATAAAAAATTAATTGCAATTCTAATGAAAAAAATCAAAGAATAAAGCGAATAAGTCCAAATTTTAAACTTTTTTAAGATTTTTTCATATCTTTGTATAAATCCATAAAGAAAATGGAAATTTTACACTCATCAATGTAGTTATGTCTGGTTAACTTATGTCGCAAATCTTTATGGTATTGCGGCAAACGCAGAAACGAAGATATTCCACACTTCGCTTTCCTGCCATTGGTAAAAGCAGAATTTTTATTTCCATTTATTATTACAATTGGACTTTGGATTTTATGTTGAATCAAATTTGTGAAGACTATGGAGCAACTTTACACATCATTTTCAGAAAAGCTTGATCAGTTGATGCTCAGCCAGGAATTAATGGACGATCTTCCCCGCATTTATATTCCTTTGGCAAATATCATCAATGTCGGATTTGGTTCACGTATGCAGGTGATTGGCGTGAATGGAGCACAAGGAGCGGGGAAAAGCACATTCTGCCAACTTCTCAAATTGGTGTTGGAAGAAAAATTCGGCAAAAAAGTAGCTTCATGGAGTATCGACGACTTATATCTAAGCAGAAAAGAGCGTAAGAGACTTTCAGAAGAGGTCCACCCTCTGCTGATGACACGCGGTGTGCCGGGCACTCACGATGTGAAATTGGGTCTTGAGATCATCAATTCACTACGCAACGCTGACAAAAACACAGTGACAATGATTCCTCGATTCAACAAAGCCATTGATGATGTATATCCAAAATCTGAGTGGACTAAATTCGTCGGCAAACCAGACGTGGTACTGATTGACGGATGGTGTATAGACGCCACAGCTCAAGAAGATTCAGAGCTAATAACTCCAGTCAACGAATTGGAAGCGACTGAAGACAAAGACTGTGTATGGCGCCGCTACGTCAACGACCAATTGAAGACTACATACAAAGATCTGTTCGACACTATCAATTTCCTTGTGATGCTACAGATTCCTTCCTACGACAAAGTGTTTGAGTGGAGAAATCTTCAGGAAGAAAAACTGAGAATCAAAAGCCAAGGGAAAGAGGCGACTCACATCATGACTCCAGACCAGGTGCGACGTTTCATCGCTCACTACGAAAGAATAACACGACACATTCTTGCCGAGATGCCGGAACGTGCGGATATGCTTTTCAAAGTAAACGACAATCACAGACTATATATTTAACAAAAATAAGATGTTGAAGCAGAGCGTATCGGTCGTGATACCGATGATTAACGAAGACAAAAGCATTGAAAAGGTGATAGACACCGTCATCTCTTCATTGGAAAATTCGTCTCTGGTTCAAGAAAAAGAAATAATTGTCGTTGGTCGGGACGCATTAAGCAAACAAACAGAAGAACTACGTGCGAACTACAATAATATTCAATTATACATTGCCAATTCGCACGCTTCTTTCCCAGAAGTCGCAAACAAAGGGTTATTTAAAGCTTCGGGCGACATAATTGTGCTTTTGACAGAGGACACGCTCCTGCCAACAGACTATTTCGATGTCGTAATACCGCAATTTGAAAAGAACAATATGTTCGCAGCGGGAGTCGTCGCAAGATATCCAGTGACTGGAGAATCGACACATTGTTATGTACCGATTATGACACCACGCCACGTCAACTATAAGATAGGAGAAGCAACATCATCATGCTACACATTGACATTCGATCGCAGCAACGTCGCATTATCAAGAGAAAAGCTCCTTCAACTTGGAGGATTCAATCTTCTGTTTGCTCCAGACTGTAGCGGTGATGTCGATCTGTTTTTACGTGGATGGTTACGTTGCTGGAAATCATGTTTCCTGACAAGTACACATTGCGACCTGCTCAAACCAGTGGGCAGTCCACTTTTAAGAGGAGACACAACAAAATCACAAACAGAGAAAGAATATAACGACGTCCTGCTCCGACGTCTTTTTCTTCCACGCAAACAACAAGCACTGCTATTCATACACAATCTGTTGCTGTTCATAATGTCTTTGATTCTGCCACTTGACATTTTCAAGCCAACAAGAATGGCAGGATTCAAATTCATCAACAATTTCAAGAAAATACTCTCGTCGAAAAGATGGAGATATTCTTCATTCGACATTGATTTGCAGATGCTAAAACAGAGATATTTTTAGTATTGTCAATTTAACAACACTTATTTCGCATTATTAAAAAATTTCCCTATTTTTAGGAAAAATTTGAACATTAAATTTAAGGGACATGAAGAGAGAAATGAAAAACTTAGGAATTTGCGGCATATTGGCATTGTCACTTTTGACCGGTTGTTCGGGAGGTGCGGAACGAGTGGAAGCCGTAGACATTGATGTACCCCAGATTTTCGGAATGAAATCTGAGTTTGTTCCTGCAGGTGGTGAGGCTGTAATCTATGGTTCAAGTCTTACTGATGCCAAAGTATATTTCGACACACAGTTCTATAACGATTCTGTTCAGGCAGAAGTAATCTCCTCACAAGATGATATGATTGTAGTGAGAGTGCCAGACAAAGCATGGACAGGAAAAATCAAGGTTAAAAATCTTGCTGGTGTGACCACATCTAATTTCTTATTCAGAGACGAGCGTAACATCATCATTGATTTCGACACGCACCACCAGACATGGGGAGGAATAGTTCCTTTTGACCACAACGGCAATTTGGTTCAGGGTCAGATTGAAAACGATTCTATCGTGCCTTATAGAGGAAAACTCATAGAAGGATGCTCAGGTAAGTTCGGTTTGCTACATGGCACATACCCAGCCAAACATCCATACATTTACATAAACGACCTATGGTTCCAATACATGCACGGACCAGATGAAGGTGGACGTGGAGCTGTATCAATTGCTGGTCTGCCTTTCTACGAACAAAAAATCGAAGATTTAGTATTGAAATTTGAGTGCAATATTCCAAAAGAAGCCGCTTACAAAGGAATCGCGACTGAGTTTATCGCCGGATACAAATCTGCTGAGCCAGACAAAATCGGACGTACGATCTCGCCTATCTGTCGTTGGGAGCCATATAAGAATGACAAGAACTACTTTATTGCCGGACAGAATGGAGGAAAAGATTTGTCTAACGGATTCTATACAGATGGTTGGGAGACAATCACAATTCCGTTGACTGCGTTCAATTACGTCTACAATCAGGATCAGCCCAAAGAGGATCTGAAATTAGATCTGACTAAGGCTGTCAACTTCTCTGTTCTAGTTTTTGGAAAACCGGAATCTGACGCAAATGTGATGATCGCTTTCGACAATTTCCGAATTGTTCCGAAGTCTGAGTAATCATTGAAAAAATTTAATAAATGACTTTAAGGCCTGTAAGCGTAAAGCTTACAGGTTTATTTGTTTTGATTTCTTAATAGTATTTTTTTTATAACTTGTCTATTTTCCTAAATGGATGTAACTTTGAATGATAATATTGGGTTGTTTTATATACGATAATAAATGTGCATTTTTAATATCATCTAGTTCATTCGTGTATAAGTCTATGTCCATTTGCTTCTAAATAACAATATAACCAACACTTTTCATGAGAAAAAAAACATACATATACATCATAACGCTTGTCCTTTTTTTTATAACTACCTATCAAGCCTTCGGACAACAAAAGCCACAACCAATTGCTCATGCACTTGGCTCAATTGATGGTCATGTGTATACCAACAGCCGTGAAGCCATGGTCAACTCAATTGAAAAAGGATACAAATTTATTGAAGTAGACATAGACTCTACCTCAGATGGTATTTTAATTGCATCTCATGATTGGGAGCTTTTCAACGAAATCACCAACCATAGCGAGCTTAAAGACACAATGCTCTCTTTTGAGAAATTCAGCAAAAGAAAAATATACGACAAATATACACCTATCACAATACAAGAAATCATTGACACTTTGATGAATCATCCTGACATATCAATCGTGACCGATAAAATATCTGATCCATCCATCATTGAAAATAAATTTTCCAGTATCAAAGATAGAGTGTACGTTGAATGTTTCTCGGAAGAAGATTATTTTGAGCTAAAGGAGAGAGGATATCATGTAATGTTCTCTACATACACATCAATTACTACACTTCACTATATTATCAAAAATATGATGATTGGCAATGGCAGGATAGAATTTGTAACAACAAGTACTGATCAAGATTTCAATGAATTAAAGAGGCTAAAATGTATGATACCAATTTATGTATCAATGTTCACTATCAACACAGAAGAAGAACTCGAAAAACATATTGACGATATAGATTTCTTTTACTCTGATTTCTATGATCCGTCTACCGGCACATTTAATAATTCTAAAGAATGAAAAAAATAATCCTCACAATTATAACTCTAAACACACTGTCTCTTTTCTCTTACGGCAACAGCTGGAAAGGATTGGGGACAGAAGATGAACCATATCTTATTTCATCTCCTCAACAAATGGCTGAATTAGCAGAAGAAGTAAATAATGGAACTGATTTTCACAACATTTTTTTCTCTCTCACTAATGATATTGACCTATCTGAATTATACAAGGATTCATTAGACACCTGGACTCCTATCGGATCCTCTTCCAACAACTTTGATGGCACATTGTTTGGAAATAATTTTACTATCCACAACATAAATATTAGAGTAGAGGACAATAGTTTTTACTTTGGTTTATTCGGAAGTATCGGAGAACATGGATCCATCTATGATCTCACCATAGAGAAGGGATCTATTCACGCCACTCTTTGGAGCGGAGGAATCGCAGCTATCAATAGCGGAATAATATCAAATTGTAAAAACATCAACTGTTCTGTAAATAGCTGGCGTTTTTCTGGTGGCATTTGTGGAGTTAACTACAATACCATAACAAATTGTACTAATGAAGCAGACGTATCATCTACTATTTGTTGCGGTGGAATATGCGCATACAATTATGGCACTATCACCAACTGTTCCAACAAAAATAGAATAACAGCAAATGAAGGTTGCGGTGGAATATGTGGATATAATGGCGGTTTTGCTGATTTCACCAATTGTCACAACATAAAAATTGGATTCATAGACAATTGCAGTAACAATTCGACAATCTTGGGAGATGAGAAAATCGGCGGCATAACAGGAAGAAATGACGGTTTTATAGTGAATTCCATGAATAATGGCATAATAAACGGTGACCAACAAGTAGGTGGTATCGCGGGGTATAACGGTGGATTCGACGGTGTCACTGGCAATATCTCCAATTCATATAATATTGGCAACGTAATGGGACGTGACACTCTGACTGGTGGAATTGTAGGCTATGGCAACCAAGCAAGTGAGATATTCAACGTCTACACGACTGACAATATACGTTGTGTCAGCCTATCTGCAATAAATTATATTGGAGAAAATAGTGGGCTGAAAGAAAATTGCTTTATTCTCAACAATTATAGTGAAACGACAAATTATGATTCAATAGTGTATCAATTAAACCATTGGATAACCATACAGCCAAATCAGAAATCATATGTCAAATGGGGTATCGAGAATAAAGATAATATAATACTATCTGATACCATAATCCAAACTTCGAACGATCGTACAAACATACCTCTTTACGATAATAATCAGGATGACATAAAGATTTTCTGCGTCAACGACAATTTATACATCATATCACCTATAAGGCAATCTGTTGTCGTTTATAGTGTAGACGGGAAAACCATTCGCAAAATCGACCTTCTGTCTAATGCTATGACAAGAATCAGACTTGAAAAAGGTGTGTATATTGTTGACGGACAGAAAGTGGTGGTTTACTGACACTTATCTTCTATATTCCTTGCATATTTAAACAGGAAAATTAAATTTGCAAAAAATACAAATACAACCGCATCTATGAAAATAAAGATCGACACGGATGAATTGGTGAAAAAAGAGGTGATCTCGCAACAAACAGCCGATGAAATCATCCAGTACTACGATTCATCAAAGAACACATCTACCGGCAAATATGCGTTGAGCGTCGTCGCTGCCATCATATTCGTTATGACAGGAGTAGCTATCCTGATAGCTGATTCTTGGGATGACGTCGGGACAAACGCTCGTATTCTATTCAGTTTGCTTCCTATCATTGTTGGGTCTTTGGCATGCTACGCTGTAGAGACAAAGCTATCCGGCAAAAAAGTCACAGAAAGTGTCGCAATATTGCAAGGAGCCGCAATATTCACCACCTTCTCCATGTTGAAATATGATGTATTCAATCTAGAGCTTGATAAACTTGTTTTCGTCATCTTTGCAACTTTAGTATGTTTCCCTTTCGTCATCTTTTTCAAGGCGACAATAGCTGCGACATTACTGATTGTAATAGCCTCCATAACTCTTTTGCTTGACTGTGATCAAAATGTCGTCAATTGCGGTTTAAGTTGCTTGGTGTTTATAATGAATGCGTTGTTCTTCTACAACACATATCTGATAGCTAAAGAACGTTTGTTTTTGAATGTCCGTCTCTTCATATCCACATTCGTAATTATTGCCTTCTTTTTTCACCTGGAAAACATATTTTTCGTTGAAAACAGTTCACTTGTCTATTTCATTCTTGCGCTCATCGCTCCATGCTACACTTTCTCATTCCTGATCTGGAACAAAGAAAAACAATGGTTGGAGACAGATGCCAAATGGCTGGAATTAGGATCGTTTCTGGCGACTTTTATCACATTGACAGTTGGCGTAGCGATGCATCATTATTCTTCTACAGATACAACCGGTTGGGCGATTATTATTCCGTTCGCCGTGCCTCTACTTCTGCTTTGGTTTATCCAAAAGAAAAATAGCATCAAAATAGAGTTTAGACAATATTTCTCTTTGTTGGCAGCCATCGTCGTCGCCATAACGACTCCTATATTGGAAGATCACACATCAAATATTTATGTCGTTCTGCTACTTGCCTTTTTGGCCTACCACACCTACCAATGGAGAAAAAACTATAACATCATATTCTTCAATATCGCTATGTTGTGCTGGATTATCGCCATCTGCAACATATCCGATGTAAACGACCTTGGCAGAGCGGGAGTGGCTGTAAGCATTTTCGTATGTGGAATCATTCTGTTGGCTCTCAACTATTACCTAATCAAAAAAAAGAAAGATCATGAACTTCAAAATAAATAGGAAAAATTACTTGCTAGGAATCTTCACACTCCTTTTCATAGTCGCTATTGGTCTGATTGCTTGGCTGAAAGGAGCCAATGCAATACACAAAGATATAAGACTAAGAATCGACACATTAGATCTGGACCGTTCTACTTATGATGGAGGCTTTGTACTCACCCTTAAAGACTCCATGCTGTATTTCACCCAGGGCGAATATCTCGTATTTGAAGAGACCAAAGATGGCTATCATGTACCGTCGTCTATCAATTATATTCCTAGCTTTATTCATCCAAGTGCCGAATGTATTATATCCAGATATCATTGTAGGTTTTATAATAGTGACACTGGCAAAGTCAGCATCAACAACATAATGAAAACTTCTTCAATAAGTGTAGATCCCGATATGAAATTTGTCTACAGACAAATCATAAAAAAAGCACAAGCAAGGGGAGCCTCTTTCGTTGCTCTAATGCCATCTTATACCGACTCAAAATACATTTTAAAAGATGAAAAATACTACTCGCCAGGAGACTTTACTGACATTGAGATAAACGGGCAATTACTGTCTGAATTGGCACAAAAGGTGACAACGGAAGAGCCAGAAGAGATCGTGGATTCATTGATGAACGGCATCTACAATGAATTATCGCAATATTGTGCAAGAGAACATTGCAACGTAGGCAACAACTATGCCGCTATTGTAAGCAACGCTATAAATTCAGAAAAGACAAACGCACTTGAATATCTCTTTTCTGAGAAAAAGGACAAGGCAAAAAAGTGCATCAAGACTTGGCTGGAGAATCACACAGAACAGATCAGACAATTGGCAAAAGATTGTCCGGAGGTATACAACGCCACCCACCAACTTTCTGACTCATATCATTATGTAAACAGCAAAAACTACCTTAAACTTGACTCATTGTTTTCGTCAAGCAACTACGAATATTGGAATACAAATATCATAGTGTCAGAAGAAGCTGTAGATGCTACAGATGCTATGGTGACTATACCTGATACTGCTGTTTTATATAGATCCCATGAAGTGAATGAAGTCCTTAATTTAATTGGACACGACGGAAATGGGAAAGACTTAAACCGTCTGTTTATCAGTATAGTGTTTTGGCGTCATATTTGGAAAGGAGGAGAGGCAGAGTGGACTAATAAATGGATGAAGAAGATAATGGAATAAATATCTTTTTCAGAAAGCAGAATTTGCCTGCCATAAAACGATTTTACTATGATAAAAAAGACAATTTCAATCGTAACATTGCTCTGCACTCTAGTAGGCTGCAATGCCCAAAAATCTGCAAAAAACATCGAAGAGAACGAGGTTGCAAAAACAGATCAAGAAACCGTGGACACCTTCACAACTTCTGAAGGTACATCCATAAAAATGTACTGCATCAAACACGGATCAGTCAGGATGCAAATCGAGCAAATCGAAGACAAATGGATATACGTGGATCCTGTCACCAACGCTGTGCAGCCAGCCACTGATTTCACGACCCTGCCCAAAGCTGATTATATCTTCGTCACACATGAACATTTCGACCATCTGGATTCTGTGGCTATCCGTCAACTTACAAAAGATGGGACTACACTTATCACCAATCCTCGCAGTAGCGAAATATTGGGTGGCAAAGGCAGCGTGATGAAGAATGGCGACGTGATACTCTTGTGGCTAGGGAAAGGATTTTCTGGGACGTGGAGAGTCGACGCTGTTCCTGCCTACAACACCTCACCAGACAAACAGCAGTTTCATCCTAAGGGTCGAGACAACGGCTATGTGCTTACAATTGACGGATTCCGCATTTATATAGCAGGCGACACAGAGGATATCGAGGAGATGAAGGATATTAAGGATATCGACGTTGCTTTTTTGCCATGCAATCTCCCCTACACTATGTCTCCCGAACAATTGGCTAAAGCGGCAAAGATGGTTAATCCTAAAGTTCTTTTCCCTTACCATTACGGACAGACAGATATCCAACAAGTGGTGAAGCTTTTGGAAGGAAGCGGTATTGACGTAAGGATCAGGCAATATCAATAAAGGTTGAGGAAGAGGTGGATTTTATTCCGATATTTTTGCATTTATTTATCCCCTAACGGGGAATTTATGACTGATTTTTACGAGGATTGAAGGGTCCATGTTTAATAAATGTTGGTCCTAACCCCAACCTCTCTTCCGCGAGTCCAAAGGACGAGCGGTAAAAAATGCGTTCATTGTGCTTCTATTAAATTGTGCTCGCCTTCGGCTCGCACTTTGGAAGGGGACAAGGGCGTTCCGCCCTTTGGAATCCTCATTTTTTACTCTTCAACAAACTTTATATTAACGTGAATTCGAATTATAATATTACTAGATATATCCCCTAACGGGGAAATATCGTGGTCATAACATATATCTACCGATATAAAACACCTAAAGGTGTAGTCGTTTCTGTGTTATCATTTAGGATATCACGTAGTGATTACATGTAGGCAGATAGGATAATATGCCGATGACATCACATTTCCCGTAGGGAATAAATCATTTCATGTTGTTGGATCAAATTGATGTTAATAACAACATTATACAAAAATGGGATGTATCGCTTGATACACCCCATTTTTTGTGTCTAAAATTAACAAATTGCTTGCTTATTTCTTTCCGTTGATCTGAGCGTCGATAACTGCGATAGTCACGATATTCATGATGTCACGTACAGATGCCTCAGGCTCGCAAACGTAGATTGGCTTCTTCAATCCCATCTGAACTGGACCAACATTCTCAGCAAGACCCATAGAAAGAAGTGTCTTGTAAGTGATGTTAGCTGAGCTTAGGTTAGGGAAGATCAATGTGTTGACATCCTTACCCTCAAGCTTAGAGAATGGGTATGTAGCAGAACGAAGATCCTTGTCAAGAGCAAAGTTGACCTGCATCTCACCGTCTACCAAGATCTCTGGGTGGTTCTTGTGTAGATTCTCGACTGCCTTATGAACAGTAACAGGGCTACCTGTGTTGTCAGCGCCGAAGTTGCTGTAAGAAAGCATTGCGATAACTGGATCTACATTGAAGATCTTAACGCTGTCGTTAGTCAACTTAACGATCTCCTCAAGAGTCTCAACGCTTGGGTGGTTGTTGACCAATGTGTCAGCCAAGAAGAATGTTCCCTTAGCTGTATTTACGATGTTAAGAGCTGCGATATGGTCGATACCCTCACGTGTTCCTACGATTTCAAGAGCTGGCTTGATAGCGTCTGTATACTTAGTGTAGACACCGCATACCATAGCGTCTGCATCTCCCATCTCAACCATCATAGTTGCGAAGTAGCTGCGGTTGAACATCAACTCTAGGCTCTCTGCGTATGTGTATCCGTTACGAGCGTTCTTCTCAGCCAAATACTTAGCGTAGCGGTCACGACGTGAACCCTGATTCTCAGCGCGGTTGTTGATGATTTCGATTCCAGAGATATTGATGTTGTTCTCCTCAGCAATACGAGCGATGTTTGTCTCGTTACCTACAAGAACTGGAACACATATTCCGTCTGCCTTAGCAGCGACAGCAGCAGAAAGTACACTTACATTGTTTGGCTCAGAGAATACGACCTTCTTAGGAGCCTTCTTAGCGCGAACACGTAGACCATCGATCAACTTGTTGTTCAAGCCCATACGATGACGTAACTGGTCGCGATATGCATCCCAATCCTTAATCTCATAACGAGCGACACCACTCTCAATTGCTGCCTTAGCAACAGCTGGAGCGACAGTCTCAAGTAGACGTGGGTCAAGAGCTGTAGGGATAAGGTATTCCTTACCGAATGTCATAGCCTTACCACCGTATGCCTTGCTTACGATTTCAGGAACTGGCTTCTTAGCCAATTCAGCAAGAGCACGTACAGCAGCAAGCTTCATCTCCTCGTTGATTGCCTTTGAGTGAGTGTCAAGAGCACCACGGAAGATGTAAGGGAATCCAAGCACGTTGTTGATCTGGTTAGGATAATCCGAACGACCTGTTCCGAAAATGATATCAGGACGAGATGCCATTGCATCCTCGTAAGTGATTTCTGGGTTAGGGTTAGCAAGAGCGAACACGATTGGATTGCTTGCCATCGAGCGAACCATGTCCTGAGACAACACGTTACCCTTAGACAATCCCAAGAATACGTCTGCATCCTTAACTGCCTCAGCAAGAGTGTTGATATCACGGTCTGTCTTAAACTCCTCCTTGCGTGGGTTGAGGTCAGTTCTCTTTGAATTGATAACACCCTTCGAGTCGCACATAACGATGTTCTTCTTCTGAGCACCAAGAGCGACGTATAGACGAGTACATGAGTTAGCGGCTGCACCTGCACCGTTTACAACGATCTTTGCATCCTCGATCTTCTTTCCAGCTACCTCAAGAGCGTTCAAAAGGGCTGCAGAAGAGATGATGGCTGTACCGTGCTGGTCGTCGTGCATCAAAGGAATATCAAGTTCTGCCTTCAATCTGTCCTCGATCTCGAAACACTCAGGAGCCTTGATATCCTCAAGGTTGATTCCTCCGAATGTAGGAGCGATAGCCTTTACTGTCTCTACGAACTTGTCGATGTTCTTCTCGTTTACCTCGATATCGAACACGTCAACATCTGCGAAAATCTTGAACAACAATCCCTTACCTTCCATAACTGGTTTTCCGGCAAGAGCACCTATATCACCAAGACCAAGTACCGCTGTTCCGTTAGAGATCACAGCCACAAGATTTCCCTTTGCTGTGTAGTTGTATGCAAAGTTCTCATCTTTCTGTATTTCCAAACATGGTTCAGCAACACCTGGAGAGTATGCCAAAGAAAGGTCTCTCTGAGTTGCAGTAGGCTTTGTTGGGATCACCTGGATTTTACCTGGACGTCCCTCTGCGTGATACTTAAGAGCATCGCTCAACTTTTTGTTGTCCATTGTATTATTTCTAAAAATGTTCTTATTTTCAATAATTCACAAATTATACCGCAAAGATACGCTTTTTGTCAAAAAAATGCAAAAAATATATGTTTTATAACTCATTTAATACAATATTCGTATATTTCCGACATTTTGTGTCATTCTTTTGGGGCTGATATGTTCACCTCTTTTACATAGACGCAACATTCTCTCGTCTCTACAAGGCATTGCGAATTGTTATAAATTCTTAAACCACCAACACATACTTTCTTCTTTACTTTGAAGGATCTTATCATTTGTGTATTTTTGCAACACAATTAATTCTATGCGAAATACGAAAAACCTAATAAACAAAAAAGAGTATGAAAGCAATAAGATCTTTTCTGTCTTTAGCCACATCTCTATGTGCAATTGTCGCAAATGCACAAGATGTCATTATTTTCCGCAATGGTGAGGAGACAGAAGTAAAAGTAGAGGAGATCACTCCTAATGAGGTCAAATACAAGAAAACCTCTAATCCAGACGGTCCGTCGTATATCTTCAACAAAGATGACATTTTCATGATCAAATACAAGAATGGAGAGAAAGACGTGTTTGCTCCTGAATATAATGACATTCAGGCTGAATCACAATCAAAGCCAATTGTAGTCAAGGATGTCACAGTGAAAAGGAAATCTCCATCTGGATTGGCATACACATACAACGGAGCATTCCTTACAGATCACGAAGCTGTAAACTATTTGGGGTCAGACTATAACGAATTCACCCTGCAATCCGACAGAATGAAGCAAGGATTCAACTTGATGCTGACGGGAGCTATTCTTTCCGCCACGTCAGCCGTCCTATGTGTAACAAGTGTTGCGACTGGTCATTGGGAGGAAGACGGATGTTATGATGATTACTGGTATGACTACTACGGCAATCGCCATTATTATGATGATTGCGAATACTTTCAACCAAATGTTCCACTTATGGTAGCAAGTATAGCATGTGGTGTCGCATCATCCATTACATTGCCTATCGGTATTGTGAAATTTTCAACAGGAAAGACAAGATGTCATAAGATTTTGAAACGTCATTATAAAACGACATTCGACAACGACAATAAAATCAGTTCATACAACGATATGACATTGAGAATGAATGCAAAACCAAACGGATTCGCATTGTCATTGACATTCTGACGTTTTCTGAATTTGATTTCAAAACGATATGAAATAGAGGTGCAGAAATGCATCTCTATTTTTTTGCCAACAATATAAGAATCTGTTCAAATTTAATTTATTTGGTTATAAAGTCGAGGATTGTTAAGGGCGGAACGCCCTAACCTCCCCAAAAAAATGCGAGCCGTAAGGCGAGCACATTTAATAATAGAAGCACAATTAACGCATTTTTACCGCTCGCCCTTTGGGCTCGCAAAAGAGAATGGGGTTAGGACGTTCCGTCCTTAACAATCCTCATTTTAGTTGCGTATTTATAAAGCAACCCTAATTACACCTTTAGGAGTTTTATATCAGTAGATATAATAAATATGGGACAGATATTTCCCTTTAGGGAACATATCCTCACAAGAAGGGTCGTAGACCCTTTATCGCTTGCGACGATAGCCGATTCCATAATGATCGAGGTCGACAGACCGAAATCATTATGGTGTCGGTTTAAATGATTATTGGATTTAACAATTAATGATTATTGATTTTGCATTCCGCATTTTTAATTTTGAATTTCAATGTGTTCCGTCCTTAACAATCCTCATTTTTTGTGAGCCAATCATGATAATGAAAGAGACAAATCACAAAAAAAGAGCGTATCAAATGATACGCTCTCTATAAATCCTTTCTGTAATTTCTTACTTTAGACCTACTGTTGGATCACAGTTTGTCTCCTGAGTTCCAATACCGCAGTACTCCTTCAAAGAATCGAATGCCTTGTAGAAGTCAAGAGACGCAGCACGTTCCCAGTCAAGAGCAGCAGCCTCTACATCACCACCTTTGTAACGTAGGTGACCACGATTGTAGTATGCCTTTGCAAACTGAGGAGTTAGGGCGATTGCCTTGTTGTAATCTTTCATTGCAGCCTTCTCATCTCCAAGCTCTGCGTATGAGTTACCTCTGTTGAAGTATGCCTCAGCGAACTTAGGGTTGATCTTGATTGCTGAATTGTTATCCTCAATAGAACCCTTAACGTCTCCTAGCTCTTTTCTTGCTGTCGCACGGTTGTAGAATGTCAAAGCATCATTTGGGTTAGACTCAAGTACGATATCGTAATCTGCCTTAGCTCCCTTATAGTCGCCCAAACGGAACTTAGCGTTACCCATGTTACCATAAGCTTCGATGAACTTAGGGTTAAGCTCAAGTACCTTGTTGAAGCTCTGGATTGCAGCCTTGTACTCCGCATTACGGTATCTCTGGATACCCTCATTGAAATACTCAGTCACACTCTTCTGAGCCTGTGCTGTCAATGCAAAACAAACTGTTGACACTAATAGAAATAAAAATCTTCTCATTTTTTTAATCGTTTAGTCCGTTATCTTTTGACAACTGACATTTCTATATTTAACCTAATATTGTATAGCCGCGATAACATATACGAGTTAACCAACGTATATACGAATGCAAAATTACAACTTTTGAAATATAAAACTAACATATTCGCCTTTTTTTTATGTTAAATTTTCTTATTTGGTCTATTTTATGTTGTATATCATTTCATCTCATTTTTTCACAACCATTTCTTTTGACGTTTGAAAAAATGACGTTATTTTAGTGTTAGAATATTTGGAACGCATAACATTTTTTAGTCATGGAAAAGAAAGTTAAAATATATTGCGTCAACAGCAATATCACAAATTCATATCCCGCTGGCATCTCACTGGAGGAAATCTGCCCTAAAGATGTAAAAGCGATTGTAGCGAAAGTAAACGGAAAAATCAAAGACCTAAAATTCTGCGTCTACAAACCTAAATGTGTGGAATTCCTAGGCTTGGATTCTCTTCACGGTGTAAGAGCATACCTCCGCAGTATCTCTTTCCTTCTTTATGAGGCTGTCACACATATTAATAAAGAGGCTTGTCTTCGCATCGAGCACCCCATTTCTGGCGGTTATCTATGCCAAATCGCAGGTCTTGGCGAAATAAATGAGGATCTTTGCCGTCGCCTTTCAGAAAGAATGCGCGAAAAGATTGCCAAGAAGACGGAATTTGTCCAGGAAATCGTACCTACTTCGTGGGCAATCCAATATTTTGAGGACAATGCGGCTTTCGACAAAGTCAATATATTGAAGAGCCGTGGCGAGATGTACACTGAGCTATACCGTCTCGACGACCTATATGATTTCTACTACGGCGCTCTTGTGCCAAATGCCGGATATCTCGACAAATTCGCTCTGACTCCTTATAATGGGGCTCTTCTTCTCACAGTGCCGTCGGCAGACAAGCCAAACGAGCTTGCTCCGGTACGCCAGGAGCCTCAGCTTTTGAAGGCGTTCTCTGAGCATACGACTTTCAACCAGCTCCTTGGCATTGAGAATGTCGGCGACCTTAATATCGGTCTGCTTGAGAAAAACAACGCTAGCAATCTTATAAAAGTGGCGGAGGCTCTTCAGGAGAAAAAGATTGCCCTTATTGCCGACGAGATTGCTAAGCGTCCGAAGGTTCGAATCGTTCTGCTTGCCGGTCCGTCTTCGTCAGGTAAGACCACTTCCAGCAAACGTCTGTCAGTTCAGCTTGCTGTCTGTGGTCTGAAACCGCTGGCTGTGTCGCTCGACGACTATTTTGTGCCACGTCGACTTACACCAAAGGATGAGAATGGCAACTATGATTTCGAAAGTCTTTACGCTTTGGATCTTGACTTGTTCAACAGCGACTTGAATAAGCTTATCTCAGGAGAGGCTGTGACTCTTCCACGCTATAATTTCGAGACTGGAGAGCGTGAACAGGGCGACACAATCCAAATCCACAATAATGAAGTGTTGATCTTTGAGGGAATCCACGCGCTGAATCCGAAACTGACAGAGAAGATCCCTGCTGAAAACAAGTTTAAGATTTTCGTTTCTGCGTTGACATCCATCTCACTCGACAACCACAACTGTATTCCAAACACCGACAACCGTCTGATCCGCCGTATCGTGCGCGACTTCAAATACCGTGGCTACTCGGCAGAGGATACCATCAAGCGCTGGCCAGACGTGATGAAGGGAGAGGAGAAGTGGATTGTGCCATTCCAGGAGGAGGCAGACGCGATGTTCAACTCGGCTATGATATTTGAGCTATGTGTGCTGAAGCACCACGCGATCGCCCCATTGTCGATGGTGCCACAGACATCACCGATCTACTCGGAGGCCCACCGTCTGCTCAACTTCCTTTCATACTTCGCCGATATCCAGGAGAACGAAATCCCTACAACATCACTGTTGAGAGAATTCGTGGGAGGAAGCAGCTTTAAGTACTAATGCTAAATTATAAATGCACAATGCTGAATTTAGCATTTCGCATTTTTAATTTTTAATTTTTTTGAAACATGATGGTTTGTAGGGTCGTTGCTTATCGATCTCTCTCAATCGCTCTGGGCCTCGCCCCTACACCATCAACCAGAAAAAGGCGTGATTTTCAGAATCACGCCTTTTTTGTGAATAATCCAATACAATGGTTTCCCCGTAAACACACACATGTCTATAATGAGATGCACGTTTCAAACACACGCACGGTCATGTAGTTCCTATGTTTGCATCGAGA
>DGHQ01000018.1 GCA_002392915.1 Bacteroidales bacterium UBA3844
AGAGTAGGTAGCCGCCGCTTTCAGGAGTCAATCTCAACGAGGTTGGCTCTTTTTTTTGTGTTTATGCGGGGCAATGGCCGTAGAGACGGTGCGCGCAACGTCTCTACCGGTTACCGTCGGTCAAGGCCGATAACGTCACCTGCGGCGACGTCTGTTTGCCAACCGCCATCGTCCATCGTTTATCGTCCAATCCCATCCATCTTTCCATTTTATTTCCTACTTTTGTGACAATATAATTATAATTAAGTCGCTATGTTGAAGAAACTACTTGTGTCGCTGTTGTCGGCATTGTTGTGCATGTCTGTTGTCGCAGAGACTGAATCCCAATTGAATGGGAACCAGAATGAGACTGATGTGAAAATAGATGAGAATGGAGACGTGTTTGTTTCTCCACTGAAGTATCATATCTCTTCCGATAGTACGGCAGAGGTGATAAAGGATGATTCTTATAAAGAACTTGAATCTGTCGTTATACCTTCCCAAATTCAAATTGCAGGACGTGTTTATTCTGTCACGAGTATAGGAGATAATGCTTTTTCAGTATGCTTCAGGTTGACAAGTATAAGTATTCCGTCTAGTGTAACAAGCATAGAAGATGGAGCGTTTTCTCATTGTGTTGGATTGAAGAACATTGAGATTCCATCGAGTGTGATAAGTATAGGATATGAAGCGTTTTATGATTGTAGCGGCTTGACACACATAGAAATACCATCAAGTGTCACAAATATTGAAAAAAATGCATTTGGGTCATGTGATGTATTGTCAAGCATAAATGTGGTTTCTGATAATTCTATTTATTCATCTGAAGATGGAGTATTGTATGATAAAAATAAGAGAAAACTTATTTGTGTTCCAGCAGGTAAGAATGGTAAATTTGTTATTCCATCGAGTGTCACAAGTATAGGAAACTATGCATTTATGTATTGTAGAGGTTTGACAAGTATAGAGATTCCATCGAGTGTGACAAGCATAGAAAATGAAGCGTTTTGGAATTGTCATAGTTTGACAAGCATAGAGATTCCGCCGAGTGTGACAAGTATAGAAAATGATGTGTTTTGGAATTGTTGTGGATTGACAAGCATAAGGATTCCCTCCAGTGTGATAAGTATAGGAAATTATGCGTTTTCTTATTGTAGAGCATTGACAAGTATAAAGATTCCTTCCAGTGTGACAAACATAGGTGTATTTGCATTTAGGAACTGTAAAAATCTTGATGTCATCATTGATAATTCGGAGAAGAATATCTCAGTTGGGGATTATGCGTTTGACGATTGCAAGTCTGTGAAATTTCTGAAATAATATTTTAGCATCAACTCAGTATGGATTGTTTACCGTCGACAGCCAACTGCTATAAGCCAATAGTCATCGTCCATCTGTCTTTTTAATAATGTGTTAATATCTATTTTCCCCATGTCAACGCAAATAGAGGGATTTTGGGTAAATTTGCGTGTAATTTATAAAATTAAGAGACGTGGCAGAAAAAAGTGAAACGCCTTTAATGAGGCAATATTCAGAGTATAAATCGCAGTATCCTGATGCAGTCCTGCTTTTCCGTGTGGGTGATTTCTATGAAACTTTTGGCGACGACGCTATAAAAGCGTCTGAGGCTCTTGGCATCACGCTTACCAAACGCAACAATGGTGGCGGTTCGGGTGAAATGCCTCTTGCCGGTTTCCCTCACCATGCTCTCGACACTTATCTGCCTAAACTTGTCCGCCACGGATACCGTGTGGCAATCTGCGACCAACTTGAGGATCCCAAACAGGCTAAAGGGCTTGTGAAACGTGGCATTACGGAACTTTCCACTCCGGGTGTTACGATGAGTGAGAATATCCTTGATCCTCGTGAAAACAATTTCTTGTGTGCGGTGTGCCGCAACAAAGAGAAAAAGTCCGGTGATATATACGGAGTGTCGTTCCTCGACATCTCCACTGGTGAATACCTTCTTTCGCAAGGTAAACAAGACTATGTAGACAAACTTCTTTCCGTCTACACTCCTAAAGAAATTCTGATTGAAAGAGGTTGCAGACGTGATTTTGAGGACTCTTTCTCAAAACACTATCTTGTGAATGAACTTGATGATTGGGCTTTCACTCCTGACAGCGCACGTGGTAAACTTCTTGCCCATTTCAACACTACGTCGTTGAAGGGATTTGGTGTGGAGAATCTTCAGGTGGGCCAGGTGGCTGCCGGAGCCATTCTTCATTACCTCGACTATACTCAGCATAAAAATATCAGCCACGTCAATTCAATCCGTCGTATTGAGGAGGAAAAATATGTCTGG
This sequence comes from Bacteroidales bacterium UBA3844, assembly GCA_002392915.1. GTDB lineage: Bacteria > Bacteroidota > Bacteroidia > Bacteroidales > Paludibacteraceae > UBA1723. The sequence goes on from DGHQ01000018.1 coordinate 2,285, forward strand.
ATGGACCGTTTTACGGTGCGAAACCTTGAGCTTTTCCCAACGTCGGATGAAAACCAGCGTTCTCTTCTCGGCATTATCAATGAAACGATGACTCCTATGGGTTCACGTCAGATGATGCGATGGCTTGCCCAGCCTCTTAAGGAGGTGACTCCGATAGTGGAGCGCCATGAGATAGTGGAGACGTTGTTCCAGGAAAAGCCGTTGCGTGAGCTTCTTAACGAGTGTCTGCCACAGATTGGCGACATGGAGCGTATCGTCTCTAAAATCGCTGCCAAACGTGCCAATCCACGTGATGTGCTGGCTTTGTGCTCGGCTTTGAAGATGGTGGGGCCTATCAAAATTGCTTGCTCTCAAAGCAGCAACGTCAACCTTCAGGGAATGGCTGAACGACTGAATCCATGCGAGCATATTTGTGCTAAAATAGACTCGATGATTGTGCCTAATCCTCCAGCTTTGCTGTCGAAGGGTGGGGTGATCGCTCCAGGATATAATGAAGATCTCGACAGTTGGAGACAAATATCTACCAACAGCAAGGATGTGCTTTTGAAAATCCAGGATGAGGAGATGGAACGCACGGGAATATCATCACTTAAGGTGGGCTACAACAATGTGTTTGGCTACTATCTTGAGGTGAGAAACACTCATAAGGACAAAGTGCCTCAGGAGTGGATCCGCAAGCAGACACTTACTGGCGCGGAGCGTTATATCACACCTGAATTGAAGGAACTTGAGGCAAAAATCACCAAGGCAGAAGAGATGATCATTCCGTTGGAGACGCGATTGTTCATGGAGCTTATTGATGAGCTTGCCGACTATATATCACCTGTACAGACTGATACATCTATCATTGCTCAGCTTGACTGTCTGATGTCTTTTGTCTCTGTCTCTGAAAAATATAAATATGTTCGTCCCGTCGTCGACGACAGCCTTGTGATTGATATCCGTGAGGGCCGCCACCCTGTGATCGAACGTCAGTTGCCGATAGACAGCCCGTATATCGCAAATAGTGTGGAGCTCGACAATGAGAAGAAGCAGATTATGATGATCACCGGTCCTAATATGGCTGGTAAATCGGCACTGCTTCGCCAGACTGCGTTGATTGTGGTGTTGGCTCAGATTGGTTGTTTTGTGCCTGCCGACAGTGCCCATATCGGTGTCGTGGATAAGATTTTCACACGTGTGGGAGCATCTGATAATATTTCGATGGGAGAGTCAACATTTATGGTGGAGATGACGGAAGCGTCGAGCATCATCAACAATATCACCGATCGTTCACTTGTGCTTTTCGATGAGCTTGGTCGTGGAACTTCCACTTATGACGGAATCTCGATTGCATGGGCTATCGTGGAGTATCTTCACGAGAATCCCAAGGCTAATCCAAAAACTCTCTTCGCCACTCACTACCATGAACTAAATGAGATGGAGAACACGTTTGAGCGTGTGAAAAACTATAATGTTTCGGTGCGTGAGGCAGATGGCAAGGTGATTTTCTTGCGTAAATTGAAAGAGGGTGGAAGTGAGCATAGTTTTGGTATCCATGTTGCCAAACTTGCAGGTATGCCGTCTGCTGTTGTCGACAGAGCAAACGAGATTCTGCACCGTCTTGAGGAACAACATAAAGACACAGACGTCACGACAGAGAAAATAAAGAAGGCAACGGAGCCAAAACTTCCTGCCGGCACACAGCTTAGTATTTTCCAACTTGATGATCCTACACTTTCTCAGGTGCGTGACGAAATCCTGACAATAGATATTGACAACCTTACTCCGATTGAAGCTTTGAACAAACTTCATGAAGTGAAAAAAATATTACTCGGAAAAAGTTAAAAATCAGCAATAAATTTGTTTTTTGAATTTAAAGGGATATATTTGCCATGTTATGACATAAAGTCATAATGGAAAATAATTTAATTAAAGTAATAGGGATTATGATTAAACTAAGAAATTTTTGGGTGGCACTTGCGATAGGATGTGCTTTCTCTATGGGAACAACTTCTTGTGGTGACGACGATGATGAAGACGAACCAAAACAAGAGCAAGTTAATAAGGCAACAGAGGCAGGTAATGTGATGAAGGAAGTCGTAGATAGTTACAACATTAAAGGTGCTAATCTTTTGGATCAGGCAACATCTATGACAAAGGATCAGTTGCAGAAACTTGCTGAGACAGTGGTTGAATACAACAAGAATAAGAACAATTCGGAATGGATGCAGACATTCTTGGGAACTGCTGCATCTAGCGAAGCTGACAAAAAGGCTACGACAGATTTGTTGGATGATGCAATATCTCAGCTTGAGAATATTGGTGTTGTGATGAACGAAGTTACAACAAAGGATTTGTTGGATACTTTCTCTGAATATTTTGAAGGAAAGGATCAGCTTGGTGAGGGCGAGGCTGACGGTATTAAGCAAGGTGCAACACACAAGGATTTGTTTGATGCAATTTATGAGGAGAAACTTGCTTCTATTCCTGCTACTGAGGAAGGATTGGATCAAATGTTTAATGTGTTCCAGACTTTGCCTGCAGATCAGCAGACTGAGCTTGTAAATGTTGTTTTGGCATGGGCTAATAAGTCTGATGACGTTGCTTGGCAGGAAGGTTTCTTGTCAGGAGTGTCTGCAGATGCCGCTACTCAGCAGGGACTTAAAGAAAAACTTGATTTCCTTGCTAAATACAAAACTTACATTGCTGCAATGGCGTAAAAGTCTGAATTTAAGGAATAAAAAACGCAGGCATTTAGGTGTCTGCGTTTTTTTGTGCGTTGTAATTGACTCATAAAATCTCTGTGTGTCAATATTCTTTGTTTTCACGGAATTTTCTCCACTTGTCTAGCAACGCTTTCATGTCGCCTGGAATCTCAGAGTCGAAATCCATTTCCTCGCCTGTACGTGGATGACGGAATCCGAGAGTTTTGGCATGCAGTGCCTGACGTGGGCAGATGGCGAAACAGTTGCTGACAAATTTACGGTAGTTGGATGTGCGTTCTCCACGCAATATCTCCATGCCTCCGTATCTTTCGTCGGCAAACAGTGTGTGGCCGATATGTTTCATGTGCACACGGATCTGATGTGTGCGTCCTGTCTCAAGAACACACTCCACCAATGTGACATAACCGAACCTTTCCAACACTTTATAGTGCGTCACGGCATGTTTGGCAGACGGATTCTCTCCGTTTGGAAACGTAGTGAAGAGCATTCTGTCTTTTGGATCACGAGCGATATCAGCGTCGATTGTACCCTCGTCTTTTTCCACATTTCCCCAAACAAGAGCATTATAGCGTCGACGTGTGGTCTTGTTGAAGAATTGTTTGCCAAGATCACTTTTCGCGTCGTCATTCTTGGCTATAATTAGGAGTCCGGATGTGTCTTTGTCTATACGGTGCACCAATCCCAAGCGAGGATCTGTAGTGTCGTAGTCGGGGTCATCCTTCAAATGCCATGCGAGTGCATTTAGCAGTGTGCCTTGGAAATTTCCGAATCCAGGGTGCACCACCATACCTGCAGCCTTGTTGACAAGCACCACATCCTTATCCTCATACACAATGTTGATGGGTATATCCTGTGGAATTATAGTGAAATCCGACGGCGGATACGACAGCATAACGGAAATCTCGTCGTTCGGCTTCACTTTGTAGCTCGATTTCACTGGTTTGCCATTGGCAAGAATTGTCTGGCAATCAGCGGCCATCTGTATGCGGTTGCGGCTCACGTGAGGCATCACACCGACGAGGAATTTGTCGATGCGCACCAATTTTTTGCCTTCTGGCACACTGAATCTGAAATGCTCGTGAAGCTGGCCGTCGTTGCCGAGCTCTGCCTCTGGGGCTTCACCGTCTTTAAATATTTCTATATCTTCGTTCTCGTCTTGCATTTTTATTATTTAGTATTCGATATTCAATAGATCTAGAAATTCGCTAGAAGTATAGATTGGAATATCAGAATTTTCAAAATCTTTTTTATTGCGGGTGACTATACAATCCATCTCTCCAGATAGAGCAGAATAGTATTGCACACAATCTTCAAAATCTTTGTTTTTGGCATCAGCTGCCATTTCCAGATCTTTTTTCGTTACGCTCAGTACGTTGATAGGAATACTTTCATGATCACAATGATTTTTCTTTGGCTTTTTCTTCCATCATTGCGTTATAGTCAATATTTTTTCCTGCAATACCCATATATTTGAGTATTTCAGGAGACACTTCTATTTTTCGTTTGCCTTTGTTTGTAGGTTTTGCTTTTTTTCTCTCATCTTCAGACTTTATATCATTGAGAAGTTTCTCAGACAACCATTTTTTGTTGTCTGTACTCAATGATTTTATATATCCCCACAAGTATTCAATAGCTGTTGTTTCCATAATGTTAATTTTTTTTGTTAATGACTGTTGAAAAATCCTGTCTTTGCAGGGTTGTTTGAGAAAAACACAAAAATCAGATTAGTTCCAAAGTCCGTCCTCACTGTCTGGCACAGAATCCTGCACAGTCTCGTCTTTGAACACCTCTTCTGGCTCTTCCATCTTCGACTTGTCGATAGTCAGATATAGGTCGACGCGGGTGCCGGCAGGGACTGTCTTGCCTGTGATAGGTGTCTGTTTGTAGACGATGGCTTTATCTTTGTCTTGGTCTGTTATGCCTTTGTCATAATTGATAGAACCAATGTTCAAATCTTTTTCATGAGCTTCGTTTCTTGCTCTGTCAAGTGTAAGTCCACGGAAACTAGACACTTGCACTTCTTCGTTAGACAATCCACGTCCGATAACCAAAGTGACGGCTGAACCTTCTGTCAGTTTTGTGTTTGGAAGGATGATCTGGTCGTGGAATTTCACTTCTATAACGTTTCCACTCTGCTCCGACGGTACGTATTCCAAATTGTTGACCTTCAATCCTACACTTGCTAACAAGTTTTCAGCCTGACGTGCCGATCCTTCACGTACTTCAGGAAGCGACACTTTCTTCGCACTGTAAGCCTGGATCTTGACGTAGATTTTGCGACCCTCTTTCACTTTTGCTCCGGCTTTTGGCACTTGGTCGACGATGGCTCCTGGCTTCATTCCGTTGACATACATCGAGTCTATCACCTCATATGTTAATCCGCGAAGGGCAAGAATCTCACCACCTTCTTTTTCTGTCATACCGTTTAGATCGGGTGTCTCTATCTCTACACCATGATTTGTGTAGCTGTCAAGCCAGCTTGATGTCCATGCCAAACCGATAAGCACAACTATGATGCATGCGAATATACTGATCACCAAAGGATTTTTGATGAATCTCTTGAAAAATGGCTCTTTGTTTTTCTTAGTCGATGTCGACTTTGATTCTGTTTCTGCGCTCATTTGAAAACCTATTTCTTCTAAATTCTTCTATATGAACTACAAAAATAAATGAAGATGAGTATCTTTGCAACAATTTTAATATATAAAAGATGAAAACAGACTCTAAATCTGCGACAAAAAAACTTTTTATTGAGACTTATGGCTGCCAGATGAACGTGGCAGACACGGAAGTTGTGGCTGCAATCATGCAGACGGTAGGTTATGAAATCACTGAGGATATAGCGGAGGCAGACGCTATTTTTGCCAACACTTGTTCGATACGTGATAATGCGGAGCAGAAGATACACTCCCGCATTCAGTATTTCCAGTCGTTGAAGCGTGATGCCAAGCGTCCGCTTATCATTGGTATTATCGGATGTATGGCGGAGAGAATGAAAGAGGATCTTCTGAAGACGGGAGTTGTAGACTTGGTGTGTGGCCCGGATTCGTATCTTGATCTGCCAAACTTGATCTCAAGTGTGGAGGCAGGTGAGAAAGCGATAAATGTGGATCTTTCAACTACTGAGACCTACCGCAACGTCATCCCGGCAAGACTCGGACACAATCGTATTTCGGGATATGTCTCTATCATGCGAGGCTGCAACAATTTCTGTTCTTACTGTATTGTCCCTTACACTCGTGGACGCGAGAGAAGCCGAGCTGTCGACAGTATTCTGAATGAGGTCAACGATCTAAGTGAAAAGGGATTCAAGGAGGTTGTCTTGTTGGGTCAGAATGTCAATTCTTATCGCTTCGTCGACGAGAATGAAAACGTCACCACTTTTGCCCAGCTGCTTGAGATAATCGCGCAAAAATTCCCAGGTATGCGTATCCGTTTCACCACGTCGCACCCTAAGGATATGACGGATGATATCCTTTATGCGATTGCCAAATGGGACAATGTGTGCAAACACATACATCTTGCGGTGCAGAGCGGAAGTTCTGCCGTGTTGAAGGCTATGAACAGGAAGTATACCCGCGAATGGTTTTTGGAGAGAATCGCTGCCATACGCCGTATAATTCCGGATTGTGGCATCACAACGGATATTTTCTGCGGATTCCATGGGGAGACGGAGGAGGATCACCAGCAGACTCTTTCTTTGATGAATGAGGTGGTGTTTGATTCAGCGTTCATGTTCAAATATTCCGAGCGTCCGGGCACATACGCGTCTAAGTTTTTGCCAGACAATATCTCTGAAGAGGTGAAGATCCGCCGATTGAACGAGATTATTGAAAATCAGACACGTCTGTCGGCAATCAGCAATGAGCGTGACCTTGGCAAAGTGTTTGAAGTGCTGGTTGAAGGCCGCAGCAAGAGAAGTGCGGACCAGCTGTTTGGGCGCACACAGCAGAACAAAGTGGCTGTTTTCCCTAAGGGAGACGCGAAGGTTGGCGACATTGTCCATGTCAAAGTGTTGCAGACAACATCAGCAACATTGATAGGCGAAATTGTGGAGTGATTGAATTCATATAGATAGCGGAAAAATGCTGAGGTATTAATCATATTCTGCTAGTTTGAATAAAATTTCAAAAAAAACGGTGCTTTTTTTGGTTTTGACCCGAAAAGTTTATACTTTTGCATCGCTTTTGAAAGAAAGCAGTTAAGGTAGGTCGGGTAGCTCAGCTGGATAGAGCAACA
>DGHQ01000057.1 GCA_002392915.1 Bacteroidales bacterium UBA3844
GCGTATCGTAGCTATGTCATTCCGTTGTCGTTCAAAGGTCGAAACAAGGACGTAGATAGACGTAGAATAGGCGTTCGATAGTCTCTCGATAGGGTAAGAAGATGGAAAAAGTAAGCAATAATAAAAAGAAGAAAGAATAATTGTAATGAACGTGATATCATTCTTTGCTGGTTGCGGAGGTCTTGACCTTGGTTTTGAAAAGGCTGGATTCCGAGTGGTTTGGGCTAATGAACTCGAACCGAGTGTTTATGCGACCTATGAGAAGAACCACACGAATACAATTCTTTGTAAAGATAACGTTAGAACAGAAACAAATTAAATACAAAGTGATATGATACACCTTCAATTTTTTCCACGGTCGCATAGCGTGACACCAGAAATACAGGCGGTCATTGACTGCTTCAAGAAGATTGAGTCAACGCTTGCTGACAGATGACAAAATAGAATAAAGGCGGAGAAAATGCATCAAGTTGGTGCAGGATTGGAAAATCAAAAACTCCAATAATCTGTCGGGAAATTACTGCTCACTGTTAATCAAGGCAGAATAAAACCCCACCAAGTTGGTGGAGATATTCAACGACTCGTATCAAAATCCTATAGTAAAATAGGTATGGGACATCCATGACTAGTTATTATTTTAAAACTAGAGCTAAGTATTAATAGAATTATGGCAAACTTTTTGAGCAGAATGTTTGGATTTGGCAAAACGCGAAGTTTGGAGGCTAACAATGCTCCCGAATTCGTTCAGCTGTGTCAATTCGAGAAGCGCATAGATGCCTTGCTCAAAAAAGATACTTACATTGCCAGAAGTGACTACAAAGACCTTATAGATGAGTGTGAGCATTTGTATGCACAATTTAAAGTACTGAGTGATAGCAATACATTGAGATATTTCTGCCGAGATAATGGTATTGAAGATGAACGCATCGTCAGTTTTTTATCTTTATATGAAGATCTTCAGAAAACTAATAATTCAACAACCATCAATGCACACAATGAGAAGTTCTTATCTAACCATCTAGTTTCAGAGAAATTATACCTTGATGGAATCCTTTCAGAGGTTGACCCTAATATAAAGTTGGATGATGAACAGCGTAAAGTGGTTCTGTCGGATGAAGACTATACACTTGTAATTGCAGGTGCAGGAGCAGGAAAGACAACCACGGTTTCTGCGAAAGTGAAATACCTTGTAGAGCGCAAAGGAATCCGCCCAGATCAAATTCTCGTCATTTCATTTACAAACAAAGCTGTTGGCGAACTGCAGGATAAAATCAATAAAGCGCTGAAAATAGATTGTCCTGTAACTACATTCCACAAGACAGGTTATGCTATTCGCCGTAGACAAGAAACTGAAGAACGCGTAAGAATCGTAACAGAAGGCTACATGTTCAATGTTGTGAACGACTATCTCAAACACAATATTTTTGAGTATCCAGAACTCGTGGATAAACTAATTTTATTTTTTGGCAGTTACTTTGATGCACCATATGAAGGAGATGACTTAAATTCATTTTTCAATTACATTACCAAAGCGGATTTTACGACACTGCGTGGCAATATGGATGAGTACACCGAAAAGATTATAGATCAGCGTTCTGGTCGTCACGTCACAATTGCCCACGAATGTCTGCGCTCACTACAGGAAGTTGTTATTGCAAACTTCTTGTATATGAATAATATAGAATATGAATACGAAAAAGCCTACCCTTACAATATTCTGCGCTCACATAAGCCTTATACGCCAGATTTTACCATAATACAAGGGGATAAGGTCGCTTATATCGAGCACTTTGGTATAACCGAAGATGGCAGGAACAGCCGCTATACACAAGAGCAGCTTAATGTCTACAAGAAAGAAGTAAACGACAAAATTAGGCTCCACCGGCAGCATGACACAGACCTCATCTATACTTTCTCTGCTTATAATGATGGTCGGGATTTGCTCGTTCATCTCCAGGAGGAACTTGTTGGTCATGGATTTGAACTAAAACGTCGTTCGTCAAAAGAAGTTTTTGAGAAGATAGTCAGTACTGAAGAGAATAAGTACATTGCTCGCCTAGTAAAACTGGTGTGTACATTTATTCAAAACTTCAAGACAAACGATCTCGTAATTGATGATTTCGCTCGCTTTCGTACCACGTCTTCTAATGAGCGAACCAAATTGTTTCTTTCCATCTGCGAACAATGCTATCTAGAATACAGCAAACGTTTGAAAGAATATCATGCCATCGATTTTGAAGATATGATCAATGACTCTGCCCGTATTCTCCGAGAAGAGGAAGTCCAAGGCAAAAAACTTGATTTTAAATACATCATAGTCGATGAGTATCAAGATATTTCACGCCAGCGTTTTAATCTCACAAAGGAATTGTGCAAGTTATGCAATGCAAAAGTTATAGCCGTTGGTGATGATTGGCAATCAATTTATGCTTATGCTGGTTCTGACATTACATTGTTTACTGACTTCAAAAAAACATTTGGATATGGTCTAGAATTGTGTATCACAAAGACCTATCGCAATGCACAAGAAGTAATCGATATTGCGGGAGGCTTTGTACAAAAAAATCTTAGCCAGATACGCAAAGCACTCATTTCTCCAAAGCACATTGAACACCCCATCGTTATAAAGACCTATACAGAAGAGGTTGACCGAAAGGAATACGAGGGTAAGGGAGGTAAATACTTTCTTATCGGCAAGTGTGTGGAAGAAATTATGGACGGTTTGATTGCTAAGTACGAACATCCGAAGATTTTGCTTCTTGGTAGGTATGGTTTTGATGGATATAATCTCACAAAATCTGCCGATTTTATTTATGACGAAAAGACTGGTTCCGTGAGATCTAAGAAATACAATGCCGATTACTTTGACTTTATGACCGTACATCGGGCAAAAGGACTTGGCTACGATCATGTGATAATCATTAATGCCAGAAATGAGACTTATGGATTCCCATCTCAGGTACAAGAAGACCCCGTACTGAAATACGTCGTAAAGGACGATCATTCTTATGATTATGCAGAAGAACGTCGATTGTTCTATGTTGCTCTGACAAGAACAAAGAATAGAGTTTACATCATAACTCCACAGCAACATCCATCTGAATTTGTGCTTGAGTTGATTCGCGATTATCCACAAGTAGAAGTATTTGGTGAGATTGACAAGGAACCTCAGGAAATGAAATTAGACAAGAGATGTCCTATCTGTGGTTATCCTCTGCAGTTGCGTTACAAGAAAGCATACGGTCTTAAATTGTGGATCTGTACAAATGAACCTGAGATTTGCGATTTCATGACCAATAACTTAGGTGGAGAAGAAATGACTATCATGAAATGTGATAAATGCAAAGACGGGTATCTCATTGTCAAGGATGGTCGTGGTAGTGGTCCGTTTTTGGGATGCACGAACTATAAGGCAGACAAGACGGGATGTAATAACTACGTCACAAAGGATTTCTATTTGCGTAAATACAAAGGACAGAATTAAAACGTATAGCATATGATTGATATGGAAAAACTTGTCACCGCTAAGGTGTGGATTGAAAAACTTGCAAATGGTATCAATCCATTGAATGATGAGCTTGTTAAAGAAGTGTGGAGCATTTGCACTTTAGGGTCAAATGTCACTTACAGGGAAGGCCTGTTATATAAGCATTGTGAAAGCTTCAAGGAAACAGTTAGGCGTATAAAATAAGGCATTTCTATTATGAAACTGATATACGGAGCAGACAAATACTTTATAGGTGTGGTGAAGTTCTTTGACACAAACAAGGACTTCGGCTTCATTGCGTCTAACAATTGTAATATGCCGTCACCTAAATACAACCAAGACTTTTATGTTTGTTCTGCGAGTTTCATTGAGGATGAAGCAAAGAAAGAAGGGCAGATTGTTGTTTTTCAGGTGGACAAGCAGGACAACGGCAAGAAACGAGCAGTGAATGTCAGACGCATTACCAAGTCAGATGAGGATGCACAGCTAGCATTGTCCTATTACGGAGACCACGAGTATATTGAGTATAAAGACAATCGAAAAATAAATCTCTATACGCATACTTTCAAACCTTTAGGTATGGTTGCAGATAAGGTGAAACGTATAATTGAGGAGGATGCAGAGCGTACCCCAGAAAAAACGTCTGAACACTTTAAGTTCTTTGTAGACCATTACAAACAGAACGAATACTCCAAAGATCGATATATCTTTGACAGACAGTTCTCAACAGAAGATAAGTCCATCTGGCAGTCACTTCTCTCTATTTTTACTGATGAAGAACGGCTGGCTGTATTGAAAACATATCCAACCATTGTTAGATATTTTGACGATGCAGACCTTGTACAGAAATGGCTGGAACAGAAACTTAACGACAACAGTACGCTCTCTGACTGGCAAGAGGTTGAAAAATCATTTGAGTATTTCCCTAACGAATGTGTGATGTATGCGAAACAGCACATCGAGATGTTGGTGGATGGCAAAATTAACGAGGTGTTTGAAGAATTGTCCACACGTTCGGATATATCTGAAGATGACCTAAATGTGTCAAGTGAATACCGCCAAAGAAGAACCTTGGGGATGTATGTTGACCGCGATAAGCAGAATGCTGTAAGCAAACTGTGGTCGTACCTCCGCTTGACCTCCAAGCAGTATGAAGAGGAAAAAGCTAAGTGTTTGACTTTGGTGAAGACAAATCGTTTCAAGAAAGAATTGACGGCATTTGTTGGGAAACAGCATAATGACTACGGAAGAAACGATTTCTTCACCTATCTCAACAACCTGCCCGTAGAAGATTTCCAGTCCTTTAGAGAAGATTTGGCATTGTCAATTTCACAAATCCTTGATAAAGCTATCGAGGAGAAGAAGTATTGGCAAGTGATTGGCGATATCGGGCAACTTTCGGTTATGGGTGAAGATTTTCTAAATCCTTTCAGGCAGAAATTGCTTCCATTGATAAAGGATAAACTAAAAGAGTTGTTGCGCACCAACCTAAATTCTCCCTACAGAATAAAGTCCGACTTCTTCTCAGCATACGAGCATTATAGCTCAATCTATGAAAAAGCAGAGAAAGTGGGAATTAAACAAGGACTTATCCCCATATTGAGAGAAACACAGTCCATAGGTGTGCTTTCTGAGGTATCAACTGGTTTTCATTCATGGCTTACAATAGATGAAGCATTAGCCTTGTCGGAGCAAATTGTTTCACAATGGGGGTATGCGGACATAAAGGAATTTGTCAAAGACGATTCTGAATTGTTTGATCATAGCATCGAATTTGCTAATATTGTCATTGCGAGGGCAAAAGAGGTGGTAGAAACAATCCCACTTAGCCATTTCTTTGACGGTACGCCATTGGAAGAGAGAGAAAAAAAATATTATTCTCGCTATCCTGAAAGGGAGAATTGTACTTTTCTCAAAGATTTGAAGAAGTTGATTCCAGATGGCCAGTGCTCTTCAGTATGGGATGACTACATCAACAGCAGGTCGGTAGAAGACCTTCTGATTCTATTTGAACATGATGTTGTCACGTCGTTGCCAGAGAATATTGTAGAGATTATCATCAACGCAATTTCCCTTAATGGAGTGTATGCAGAAAAGGAGCGATGGTATAATAAACCTTCGCTCAAAAACAGAACACATGCAAAGGTTCTGGAAACGACAGAGGTTAATTTATTCCCGCTGATTGCGCAGAGATTACAATCAATGGAAATGACCGACGAAAATGTTGCGCTTGCTGTTCTCTTGACCGAACTTATGACAGCCAACATGCCAGGTGGCGATAGTGATTACTATACACGGCGAAATTGGGAAACAAGTTTTACGAGCCAAATACAGAACTTCAAAAAAACAAATAATATTAATCAAAGACTAGCCGTGATATGGTGGGCAGTTCATTCTAAGACCACAACATCGACGGCTTCTTTGACAGAAGTCTTTGCAATCCTGCCACCGTACCTACAGATAAAGATCGTCAAGAAACTTTTCAAGTCTATGAGTGAGGGGAAAATCCATCACACGGCAGAATCCTTTTATAATCTCATTTCCAATGGAGAGAGGCCGATATGCTTCCCTCTGGAAATTGCTTTTACATATTTAAAATTGCGTGAGAAAGACCAAACAAAGACTTTGGATAACAATGTTATGCTTCAGTTGCTTGAAGGTAGAGAAGATACGGACGAGTGGATTGGCATTAGAAGTATTGTTACTCAATGTTCTGGCAGATGGGTGGTAAATGAACTCCCTGACGATAGAAGCAATTGGAAACGTAATAGCTATTTCAATGGCATCATCAGCAATATACGAGATAGCAGACTTAGGGTTTTCATTCCTCAGAAGATGGTTGATGAATATGGCAATATAAAAGAATACAATAATAAGTACTATGCCCGCGCCATCCAGCAGATACAAATAACATACAAGGAGGATGAATACCAAATTGTAAGTGAACCCAATGGGGTCTCCTACTATTTTGATGAAGCTTACGAGGCTGAACTTTTTGCAATAGCAAGACCGTTCAATTTTAAATATAATGGTCTGAACAATTTTGTCGGATTTGAAACCAAAGAAGAAGATCAAGAAGAATTCTGCGAATGCCGTCTTTCAGACAAAGTGGACAATTATCACGGTCTTGCTTTTTATTGGTGTGGCAACAAGCCTTGCTTTCGCCCGCCTGTAAGGTATCGCACAGATGATGAATGGGAGTATTACACGATTCTTGATTTTATGCGTATTTTGGGAATATCCCCCGACTACATAAATAAAAATGGGAAACGAACTAAATTCGGCCATTACATCATTCTTTCATCCTATTTGAAGAGTTTTGCCAAGTTTTACGAGCATCTAAAATGTCGTGAATGCGGTAAACTGATGAAGCCTTCAGATATAACAAATTTCACGTCAAGGGCTGTTACTGAATTTTCCTGCACCAATGACAATTGTAAAAAGAAGGGATTTATTGTATATCTCAACCACTGTTTCAATAAGCAAAAGTGTAATGCGACTATTGATAGCCGCGACTCAAAGCAATGTCCAAATGGACAGTATATTTGTCCCGAATGCGGAGCTTGTTGTTCAACAGAAAACTTTAGACTGCGAATAAGCCATCTACATATGACAGGTGGACATATATCAGACAGATTGCGACTGTTTGTTGAAAACGGTTTGGGACACTGGGAGAAGCATGAGTATTATTGCTATAAGTGTGGAAATTCTATGCAGATGCGAAGTGATGGGCATCGTGTTTGTCCGAATTGTGAAACAGAGTATGATCCTAACAAATAGCGCTATACAAAAATGTCAATTAATAATATCCGAATATGGTGACAAATGAATTGAGACCTAATCCCGAAGACTGCATTATCTGTGTAAAAGTAGGGAAAGTAAAAAGGGAGAATCTCTATGAGATGACCCGTAAGTATTGGAAGGTTGATATAAACCGTGCAAGAAAGGCTACGCACGTTCTTGCTATTGTTAATGGAATTGTGGAAGAAGTCTATAATCCTGTAGATTGGAAATACACCGAAGACCCTAAACACATTGGAAGGTGTGAGTTTCTGGGAGTTGAAGACGAACATACAACATACATTGGAAAAGACGTAACAACCTTCTATGGCAAAAGCCAAAATCCTGTGAAGTACATAAATATGTGACAATATAAAACAGATAAAACGTTATAAGAATAAAGTAAGACGAGATATGAGCG
>DGHQ01000029.1 GCA_002392915.1 Bacteroidales bacterium UBA3844
AGAAGAGACGCACGGACGTGCGTGTCATCATAGAACGTGCGTGTAATAGGATGTGCGTGTCATAGAATGTACATGCAATAATCAATTTGTAAATTGTAAATTACGCTGTTAGGTCTTTGACATTGGACGCAAAAATGAATTCAGATACCTATTTTAGTCTATATTTGACCAGAAAAAGTCAATTAATTGAATGTTTGGCTGATTAAGTGAGCGTTTTTTTATAATTTTGCACCCGCAATAAAAACAGATTAAGAAATAAATGTCTCAGAAAACGCTATATCCATTATTGTTGAGCGATAATCTTCATGCAAAAGTGTGGGGAGGAACTCGTATCAAACCGATGAAGGGTTTGGCTCCTGATTCGGAACGAATAGGTGAAAGTTGGGAGTGTAGTGCGGTTCCCGGTAGCGAATCTGTCGTCGAGAATGGAATTTTTGCTGGACGAACATTGAACTCACTTGTTGAGGAATATGGAGAAAAACTGCTTGGCAAAAAAGTGTTTAAAATGTATGGGGCTAAATTTCCATTGTTGATCAAATTTATCGACGCCGAACACGACCTTTCTATTCAGGTGCATCCAGATAATAAAATGGCAAAAGAGTATCATGATTCGTTTGGAAAGACGGAGATGTGGTATGTGATGGATGCCAAGCCGGGGGCGAAACTGTATTCTGGATTCAAATCACAGATTTCAGAATATGAGTATAAGAAACGTGTGGAAGACGGTACTATCTGTGAAGTTTTGCAGGAGCATCCGGTGAAGAGTGGCGACGCGTTTTTTATCCCTGCCGGACGTATTCATGCCATCTGTGGCGGAATCATGGTGGCAGAAATCCAACAAAGTTCGGATATTACATATCGTATATTCGACTATAATCGTCCGGGATTGGATGGCAAGCCTCGTCAGCTTCATACAGAATTGGCTGCAAAAGCTATTGATTTCAAAGTTTATGACAATTATCGCAGCAATTATGAGCGAAAGATCAACAAGCCTGTTTGCATAGCGGAATGTGAGTATTTCACAGTCAAATTGCTTGAAGTGAACCGTGCTTTTCACAGAAAACTGTATAAGTATGATTCATTTATATCATATATGTGTCTTGAGGGCACATGCACAATCACCATACGCTCATGGGAGATGTTTGAGAAAAAAGATGAGCCTTGTGTCCGTAAAATAACACTGACGAAAGGAAATAGTTGTCTGATACCAGCAGGAATTGCAGATTTTGATGTGACACCACATAATCCTGATGGTTTGACAAAATTGTTGGAGACATATATCAACAACCGTGATTTCAATGATTGATATTAGGTTTAATTTAGAGTCAACATTTATTATTTGCCCTTTAAGTTGTTTATGACTGATTTTTACGAGGATTGTTAATGGCGGAACGCCTTAACTCCACCTCTATTCCGCGAGTCCGTTAGGACGAGCAGTCAAAAAATTGAATTTTTTCAATAGCCAATCAATTCCATGATCGTGGTGGCAGGTTTCAAACCAGCTCGCAATAAAAATTCTGAGGATTTTGGGTCTCTGTGGTTTGTTAATTTTTATGTGTTCGCCATTGGCTCGCACTAGGAAAGGGTAGGGTGTTCCGCCCTTTGGAATCCTCAATTTTAGATGATCCACGAGTTTACAGAGCAAAATATTTAGCCGAATTTAAAACGTTTTTTATATATCATCTTCAAAAGATGTTAATTATTAGTAATTTTCTTCAACTTTAAGTCCGATTTCTTAATTCAAATGTTAATTAATATTAAAATTTGCTTGTTAAATGCAAAACCAATTAATTTGGATGAACATTTATAAAGAAATTCATCTATCTTTGTCAAATACAAGAAATGATGATAGGTGATGTATTTGTAGAGAAATGTTTATAGTGGGGTGCTAAATTTTATTTTTGTTTTCATTCTGACTAAACCGAATATATCCAGCATTGTTTTTTGTTATTCAATAAACGCATAGGGTTGCTTGCGTTTATAGAAGCATTTAGGGATTTTGTTATTAGAGAACTTTAAAAGGATTTTTTTTATGGAAATTAAGGTATTAGGTACTGAGTGTGCTGTATGTAATTCGTTGGAACGTTTTGTTAATAAGGCAATTAACGATCTGTCAATTGATGCCAAGATCACAAAAGTTGAGGACATCATTGAGATTTTTAAGTATAATGTTGTGACACTTCCTGCAATTGTTATCGACAACAAGGTTGTAGCAAAAGGCAGAATGAGTTTTGATGAAATCAAAGATTTGTTGGTAGACAACAGCTCTAAGTACGTATATACCGATATGTATTTGTCCTAAAATGTGTTTCTTTGATTGAAAGATGATCAAGATACAGGCAGTCCTTATTGGATTGCCTTGTTTTTTTATATTAATGCGAAATTATAGACCTAAGCTGTTTCTTGTTTTCAGAATATCTTAAAATAATCACTCTATGATTTAGTTGAACTAAATATGATAGAAGGTTTGTCATAAATGATGATTGTTAAGGACAGAACATTCTAACTTTTTTGATTTATTTGTTTATCATCTTCACAGCTAAGATGCTGATTTCATATAGAAGGTAGATAGGTAATGTTACCAGCATCAAGGTCATCACGTCTGTTGTCGGGGTGATTATGGCTGCGACGATAAGAATAATTACAATTGCATGTCGACGGTACTCTTTCATGAAATCTGCGGTGAGAATGCCCATCTTGCCAAGCAACATACATAATATCGGCAACTCAAACACTATTCCAAGCATCAGTGTCAGCATTGTCAATGTGTCGATATATGAACTTAATGTGATGATGTTAGCAACGTCGTCGCTGACTTGATAATTTCCTAAGAATCGTATGGTCAGAGGAAATATCAGGAAATAGCATAATGCGACACCAATCATAAACATGATATATCCCGCCAC
Organism: Bacteroidales bacterium UBA3844; assembly: GCA_002392915.1. Taxonomy (GTDB): domain Bacteria; phylum Bacteroidota; class Bacteroidia; order Bacteroidales; family Paludibacteraceae; genus UBA1723. Next base: position 2,907 of record DGHQ01000029.1, read on the forward strand.
TACCAATAATCTGGCATATTTACGCTCGTTCTCATACAAAGCCGGTGAAACAAAAGCGAAAATGGAGTAGAGTATGTATGGGCAGACGCAGATTATTCCAATCATAATGCTCACTTGCATGTGTACGGAAAACTGTGATGTGAGCTGGGTGTTGATAAGGTTGAGGTTGAAATCGGCTATATCGCCAAACTGAGAAAACCATCTGTAGGTGATGAAATCAGATTTTGTTGGCGCCAGAACGATGGAAAACACTTCCGTCTTCATGGCAAATGCGACAATTGCACCCACTAACACGACAATTATAATGCGTATTAAGCAGGTGCGTAATTCGTCTAAATGATCCCAAAAGGATTTCGCTTGATCTGTCACTTTTCTTCTTTCTCCTTTTCGTCGTCAGTAGTGACATCTTTCATTCCGTCTTTGAAACTGCGAACTCCTTTTCCAAGTCCACGCATTAATTCAGGAATTTTTTTGCCGCCGAACAAAAGTAGTACGACGAGCATGATCACTAATAATTCTGAACCTCCAAGCCCAAGAAAAAGTAGTACAAAATTTAAGCTCGATATCAACATATCTTGAGATTTATTTGTTTAATACGTATTTCAACAACAGATATCCGCCGAATACTTGCAAAAGCATTCCTGGAATACCTATTCTGAAGTCGATGATTGCCGCATAGAAATTATGCTGGAACAATGCGAATTCACCTAATGTGCCTACCACCTGATATGCCAAAACAGTTGCCAAAAGCGTAAGTAGTGTGACTTTGTTAGTCTTTTCTGCTATCAGTCCTGCCACAACAGCCAACACGACTGATTTGCAGAATATTGATGGCAATACGGCAAGTGGTGGAATTCCAAACATCAAATGGTTGATCAACGGTGAGAAGATGGCTGTGAGCAATCCTACTGCCATACCATATTTGTAGGCTCCTATCAAAGTGAAAAAGTAGATTGGCAGCCATACGTGGCCTGTGCCGAAAAAGTGGCAAATCTGTGGCATAATCAAATTGCCGATCACAAACAGAGTCGACATCATATATGTGTCGGTCTGGTTCAATTGATAATTGTACAGTGAATTTGTTTTCATGAAGACTGTTTTTTCATGTTGTGAATGTATTTGCCGCAAAGTTAATGTTATCTGACTTAACGGCAAAATTTATATTCTTTTAATTCTGTATTTTACTTTCGTCTTTTTTATTTTCTTCTAGCTTTGCTTCCAGTCGCAAAATATGCTCTTTTAATTCGTTGATCTGTTCCGAAAGCTCTGTGTTGGTGACTTTTTTTGCTTTTATTTTATCTTTCATTGATATGTTGTCGTCTTCAGAGATATCACTTGTCGCATTTACCACAACTCCTACTACCACGTTCAACACAATGTATGATGAAATCATAACAAATGGCACAAAGTACATCCATGCCCACGGATATACTTTCATCACCGGTCTGGCTATACCCATTGACCAACTTTCAAGTGTGGTGACTTGAAACAGAGTGTACACTGTCTCTCCAAGAGTGCCAAACCATTGGGGAAAAGCCTCGTGGAATAGGTTTTGCCCCATAATTCCGAAAATATAAAATATGATCATCTCCAACACTGCTGCCCAGAATACGTGTGGAGCGGATACCAATATGGCAGAAACAATGTGTCGCAACTTTTTCATCGACGACACCATTCTCAGCGCTCTCAATACCCTGAAAACACGGAATGTGATGGCGGCTCCTGTTTCAGGCATCAACGCCATTGTGATAAGCAAAAAGTCGAAGATGTTCCATCCGTTGAGGAAGAATCTCCAGCCTTTAGCGATGATTCTCAATGTTATTTCCACCGTGAAGATGACTACACATGCAGATAGAATAAATTCTAATAATTCTCCGAATTTAGCATATATGGCTTCGCTGGTGATCAATCCTAGCACGATTGAGTTTATCAGAATTATAAGCACAATCGTGTTTTTGAAGATTTTACTGCTCGTTATTCGTACGCAGAAATCGTGTATTTGTGTGAATATTTTCATGGGCGAGTTTTAAGGACTGATATTTTATTCAAATGCTATGGATAATCCGTCGTAGGCAAACATAATGTTTTCCGGTACGAGGTCTTCTATCTCCGAATGCAGACCGATGTGGTGGCACATGTGTGTGAAGAATGTCTGTTTCGCATTGATCCTTTTTGCCATTTCCAACGCCTCCTGGAATTTTTGGTGAGAATGATGTTCTGTCATACGCAGACATCCCAACACAACAACTTCCAATCCTTTGAGTTTTTCATATTCGGCATCGTCAGCAAGTGATGATACGTCTGTTATGTAGGCAAAATTGCCGATTCTATAACCCATGATCTCCATTTTTCCGTGCATCACTCTAATCGGAATCACTTCGATTGTGCCATCGCAGATTTTGAATGGTTCATAGCTGATTCTTTCAAGGCTGAGTGAAGGCACTCCTGGATAAGGGTTTTCTGCAAAACAGTAGCCATACATTTGTCTGACAGCATCTTCTGTCTGTTTGTCGAGATAAATTTTCTTGCTTCCAAGTGGACGTAGGTCATCAATACCTCCGATGTGGTCGATATGTTTGTGTGTGAGTAGGATGGCGTCTATTTGGTCGATGTCGTGAAACAGCATTTGAGCGCGGAAATCAGGCCCGCAGTCAATCAGAATGTTTTTGTCATCCACTTCCAAAAACACACTGGCACGCATACGTTTGTCTCGTACATCATTTGACTGGCATACTTTGCATTTGCATCCTATCACTGGCACTCCTGTTGATGTGCCTGTTCCTAAAAACGTCAATCTCATTGTTAATCAAAAATATCGATTGTCAGAATATCTCTTTGTATCGGCTTTTGTCTGCCGACATCAGAATTCTCCAGTTCTGTGGATAAAGATTGTTGGTGCGGTCGCCAAGATTCTTGACGAATCCGATCGGCACATTTTTGTATGTCAGCATCAACCATCCTTTCTTGTTGTTTTCTACTTCAATATTGTCTTTTTTCAGAAAAGCAATAGCTCTTTCCCAATCGACTTCCTCTTTTTCAAAGAATTCTTTGTTTACAATGTTGCTGATCGCAAGATTGTGTTGTGGAATTATGTCTTTCCCTTTTTGAATGTAGACGGGAATGCCATATTGAAGAAGACGTAGGTTTTGATTGAAAAAATGTATCAGCTGCTCAAATTCGGTAGGGTAGGCTATGCCGTCGGTCACTGTGATTGACGGGTCGTCGATCCATTTCATCACTTCTGCTGGAGTGGGTTGGCTGGTGTTCCCTTTGTTGCCTTTTTTCTTATCCTGTTTTGTTCGGATTGAAATCTCGTCTTCCTGCTGATTCTTGCGGAATGCGGCAATGTAGAATCCCTCGCCTTTGGTCTTGTGGGGATAGAAATGGTAGCCGCATTTGTCTTTTGTCACTCCGCTGTCTGCTGGAAAATCAATCTCTAACATTTCCGCTCCAAGTTCATCTGCAATCCACTGTGCATTTTCATCATCCTCGTGTGGATTGAAAGTGCAAGTGCTGTAGATAAGTATTCCGTCTTCTTTTAGAGCTGGAAACACGTCTTTGAGAATTGTCCGTTGTCTTTCCGCACACATTTTGACATTGTCACGACTCCATTCCGCAACAGCCACTTCGTCTTTTCTGAACATTCCTTCTCCAGAGCATGGGGCGTCTACTAGAATCAGGTCAAACAGTCCTGTCAAATCAGTGAATGATGATGGCATGACAGAGCATACCGCTGTGTTGGCGAATCCCCATTTCGCGACGTTTTCACACAATGTCTTTGTGCGTGTCTTGACAACTTCATTGCTCAACAGAAATCCTTCTCCATCAAGCAGAGATGCTAAGTGTGTTGTCTTTCCTCCTGGCGATGCACAAAGATCAAGCACCACCGGACTGTCGACTTCTTTCATATACTGCCTGAACACTTGCTCCACAGCCATTGAACTTGCTTCCTGTACATAGTAGGCTCCTGCGTGGAATAGGGGATCCATGGTGAATGTTGGACGGTCGTTGAGGTAATAGCCGTCTTCACACCATTTAACCTTCTCTAAGGAGCATTCAATGTCGATTTTACGTCTGTTCAGGCGTATGCTTGACACTGGCTCTGTAGCCAACGCGTCAATCAATTGCTGATGTTCGGCTAGCAAATACTCATGCAAATCTGCAATGAAATCGTCGGGCAACTTTATGTTTTCCACTTTTTATCTGTCTAATTTTAACACCATACAAGAACGTGCGGGAATGTAGAGTTTCAACCACTCTTTGCCTGCTGACGTATGGTTTGTGTCCTCCATCGTGAAGTGTTCCTGAGTCTCGTCGACTTGACCAAATCCACCAAATTTTTTTGAATCAGACGACAATACCATGTTGTATTTGCCTGCAGGAGCCAGAATGCCGTAGTCAGTAAACGATTTGTATGGATGGAAATTGAATACGAACACTAGATCATCTCTGCGGAATGCAAGCACCTGGTCATCACTTTTGTCCCAAAGCACTTCGATTGGCATCGTGTTGAATTTGTGAACGCTTTTGACAAGGTTGATGATCGCTTTGTCCCAGTCTCCCAAATATTTGTATTTCAAATTTGGATCGTCCACTAAATGCCATTGGCGACGAGCGTATTTATATGACCATCCGTTTCCTTCACGTGGAAAATCAATCCATTCAGGATGACCGAATTCATTGCCCATGAAGTTGAGGTATCCTCCGTTGATCGACGCCAATGTGATCATGCGGATCATCTTGTGGAGAGCGATAGCACGGTCTACCATATATGAGCTGTCGTACAAATTCGACATGTGCCAATACATGTCGGCGTCTGCAAGACGGAAAATAATCGTTTTGTCGCCCACAAGTGCCTGGTCGTGACTTTCTGCGTAGTTGATGGTCTTTTCTTCCGCTCTATGGTTGGTGAGGACCCAAAGAATATGTCCCGGTTTCCAATCCTCGTCTTTGACCTCCTTGATCATCTTGATCCAGAAATCTGGAATTCCCATGGCAAGACGGTAGTCGAATCCCATACCTCCGTCTTCAATCTTAGCTGCCACACCCGGCATTCCGCTCACCTCCTCAGCGATAGTGATGGCGTAAGGATGCACCTGATGGATCAGTTTGTTTGCCAAAGTGAGGTAGCAAATCGCGTCGCCATCCTGATTCCCATTGAAATAATTGCTATAATCTCCGAAGACGTTGCCCATGGCATGGTCGAGGAATAGCATCGAACTAACTCCGTCGAAGCGGAATCCGTCGAATTTGAATTCGTCCAGCCAATATTTGCAGTTTGAAAGCAGGAAGTGAAGCACTTCTGGCTTTTCATAATTATAGCAAAGTGAATCCCACTGTGGATGTTCTCTGCGGTATCCGTCGTGGAAATATTGGTATGGTGTACCGTCGAACAAACCGAGACCTTCTACCTGATTCTTGACTGCGTGTGAGTGGACAATGTCCATGATGACAGCCAACCCTTGTTTGTGGGCTTCATCTATCAGCTCTTTTAGCTCTTCAGGAGTTCCGAATCGAGAAGACGGTGCGAACAGGCTAGACACATGGTAGCCGAACGAACCGTAGTATGGATGCTCCTGTATTGCCATGATCTGAATGCAGTTGTATCCGTCTGCCACAATGCGTGGGAGAATTTTCTCGCGAAATTCCGTGTATGATGTCACTTTCTCCTCCTCACCACTCATTCCGATGTGGCATTCGTAGATCAGTAGAGGAGAAACGTTTGGCTTGAACTGTTTGATTTTGAATTTGTAAGGTTTTTCAGGAGCCCAAACTTGTGCAGAGAAAATTTTTGTGTTATCGTCCTGCACCACACGTCTGCACCATGCAGGAATACGTTCTCCTTCTCCGCCATTCCAGTGAATCTTCAATTTGTAAAGATCCTTATGTTTCATTGCAGATTCCGGCATCTCGATTTCCCAGATTCCGTTGTCTTTGCGTTTCAATGAATAGGCATCGTCTTCTTTCCAGTTATTGAAGTCGCCGATGATATAGATAGCTGTGGCATTTGGAGCCCACTCACGCAAAACCCATTTTTTGCCGATTTTGTGTAGCCCAAAGTATAGATGACCGGATGCGAAGTCGGCAAGATTTTCTTTGTCTCCGACCAGTTGTGATTCTTTCCACAAAAAATGCTTATATCTACCCACAAGAGCATTCTCAAAAGGTTTGAGCTGCTGATCATATTTCACCAAGTTTAGCATATCCATAATTTATCCTACTTATTAGTTTTACACAACGAATCTACAGAATAATTGCATAGAAAACAAATTGTTCTCCTATAATCTGATTTTCACTACTATTTTTTTCTCGTAACCGCTTCCGATAATTGGAGCATGTCCGTCGGAAGGAAAGAAAATGACGAAATCATCGGGAGTCAGACGGAAATATCCCGTCGGCATATCTTTGTATATAAGGTAATCTTTTTCGGCATCCTGTCTGTCGACGGTGTGGCATTCAGAGCGTGGAATAAATCCACAAGTTTCTTCTCCTACGATTGGCACCTGGATGTCAATATGTTTGTCGTGGGCTTCAGGCAAAGCCTCTTCTTTGGCTCGAAGTGTAGGCTCATCCACATTGATGATGACATCTTCGTCGACTACAATCTTGCTGCCACCTGGGATGGATTTGAAGTCGTGAGAGAATATATATTCAAAAGCAATTTTGAATTTTGGATGAAGCGAATAGTATTTTGATGCTTCAGATAATTTGTCTAAAACCATAATGCCATATTATTGAAAATAAACACTTATGTTTATTCTGTATATTTTGTCCCCACATTTTGTAAATGAGCTGGAACACATTGTATCCATTTCTGGTTGTGCACTGGTAGTTGAGACGGAGGCAGATTGATACATTCCTTTTTTGGAACGTTGATTGTGAATGTCTTGCCGGGATGTCTTTTCAGACTGTTGTCTCTCATCCATGCATTGCTGTCTTTGAGTATCTGGAGTGTCAATCCATACGACTTAGCAAACTCAGTCAGATTTGGAATGGCGGTGTCTACCTGCACTGCAAATGTCTCCACTGGGAAATATAATTCGTTTTGAGTCAGATAGAATCCTACACGTGATGGGTCTTCCAACACATATTTTGCCAGCAAAATACGATAGACGTATCTGTTTGTCTCTTCGCTAAACTGCATGTCGAAGAAGTTTCTTGTCTGTTGAGCCTCAATCTGTCGCATCACTCTTGCCCTGCCAGTGTTGTACGACGCTGCTGCAAGTGTCCAGCTGCCAGTCGCGTCGTATGAAGCTTTCAGGTGTCGGCATGCTGCGCGCGTGGCTTTCTCGAGGTTGTAGCGTTCGTCAACGTCAGGTGTGATAACAAGTCCAGCCTCTTTTCCTGTCTGCTCCATGATCTGCCATATTCCGGCTGCTTTTGTCGGTGACAATGCACGTTGGTCCAAACAACTTTCAATAACGGCCAAATATTTGAAATCGTCAGGAATACCTTCCTCTTTCAGAATCTTCTCCAGAATTGGAAAATAGCGGTTCGCGCGCTTGATCATCAGGAATATGCTTGAATGGAAATAACTGAAACTCAATAGTTCACGGTCGAACCTCTCACGCATATAATAATTTTTCAATTCCAATTTTTCGCCGCAAAATTCTATGTTTTGTGGTATAGACGGTGCAATGTAAATCTGTGACGGATCCACGGCACATGATGCACCAGATTTGATGTCGTCGTCGTTGTTGTCGGCAATCATACATTGTGAGCAAAGCAACGCCATTGCCATAGTTGCTCCACCAGCTAGTATTTTGAATCTCATTTTGTTAGTCCTCATTTATTGAGCGTAGAAATTAATTTGTTTTCCAACTACGCATGGAATATTAGTGTAGGGAAATCGCCCTCGAATACAAATCTTCTTGTGATTCCAGTTTCTCCTGTGTTGAAAATACGAGAAATCAGTTTGCCTCTGTGTGTTGTCATCGACAGTACAGAAATATTCTTTTCCGCCATATAATCTCGTATGCTTTGGGTCGGGTTGGCTCCATCGAGAATAGCCGCTTCTGCTTTGGCAGTAGGGTAGTGTTCTGCGAAATAGCTTTTGATTCCGTTCAGCTTGATTTCATTCCATGTCTCTTTTGTGCCGGATTCACGGAAGTGTACTAGGTTGATTTCTATTTCCTTAAACGACAGACGTGCCATCATTTTTGAGAATGCGATTAGGTCACGGTCGTCGAAATTAGTGATGAACATGATGTTTTTCACCATGTCGACACTGTTGAAATCTATATTTTCAGGCACCACAAACACTGGAATAGGAGCTCCTTCTGCCACTTCAGCGCTGACGCTTCCGATCATGTCAACCTCTTTTTTGCATCTTTCTCTGGTCGACATTATGATCATCTCAGGCTTTAGTATTTCAGAATACATGATTATCTGTTCTTCTGGCACACCTTCCAATGCCGTGCATTTGAATTTTATATTGGCAAGTTCTCCTGAGTCAATTCGTTGTTGTATAGTCTCCTGATATTTTTCCGCACGTTGCTTGGCTTCAGAATGGGCTCTTTCCACGCGTTCACGAAGAGCCTCTTTGTCGAAGTCGATCATACGGTTGAGTATAGAGTAGTGCTCAGTCTCATCTGCAGAGTATACGTTAAGCATTTCGATTTCCGCACCTATGGCTTTTGCCCAAGAAAAGGCTAAAGGAAATGCTTTTTCAGATGTTGGAGTATAGTCGAACGGAAGAAGAATGACTTTTCTGTTTTGGATTTCCGCATTTGACACTTGCTCTTCGTTCTCCAGATCTATGTTATCAACGATGGATAAGGCTTTTGGCAGGTCAGCTTCGGCAATCCTCACTTTATAATGAGCAGTGAGTGAAGGGAAAAACTGATTCACCTCTTCTGTAAAAGCGTCTATGCCGTTCGCTTTTAGAATGTGTACCAGCGTTTGGGCTTTCAATTCGGTATGCCTTGCTAACGTCACAAAATTTGCCATAGTGAAATATGTTTTCGAATTTGTCGTAAAAGTAGTAAAAAATAATTTAATTGCAAAAAAAAGGAGACGATGCTAGCACCGTCTCCCTCGATTATTCGAAGAATTTTTTATTTTTTCTTATCTTCTTTGACTTCTTCAGCCTCGACATCCTTTGGCTCTTCTTTCTTTTTCGCCAAATATTCTGGCAGACTCATTCCTGCCTGGTCGAACAACTCCTGCAATGGGGGAACACTTTTCATCAGACCTGACAGAAAATTGGCTGTGCTTGTCTTGCCGTCGCCGTTTCCTCCACCGTTATCCCAAACAGTGACTTTATCGATCTGGATGCCCTTGATTGCGTCAACCTGTGTCTTAACCAATTCAGGAAGTTTCTCAAGTAGCAATAGTGTATATGCTTTTGTGGCGTCTCCACCTGCTGCCTGGATCATTCGGTCGTAACCGTCGGCTTGCTTTGTAAGGATCTCATACAAACCTTTGGCTTCTGCCTCCATCTTGGCGAAGATTGCGTCAGCCTCTCCCTTTGCATTTACTCTCTTCTGCTCAGCCTCTGCCTCTGCGGCGATCACCAAACGCTGTTTTTCAATCTCTTGTGCGACGATGACGTTGGCTGTCTGAGTCGAACGTTCACGGTCTGCACGTGCCTCCTCGGCTTTCTGCTCAGCTGCGTAAGCCTCCTCCAAAGCCTTTGCCTGTGCAACCTTTTCTGCTGCTGTAGCTTTACGTTGTGCCTCTGCCTCTGCTTCACGACGGTCTGCATCTGATTGAGCGATATTGACTTTTGCCTCGTTCTCTCCCTTAACAGCTGCTGCATTTGCCTCTGCTGTACGGATACGTGTCTCACGGATTGCGTCTGCCTTACCGATTTCTCCGATCTTCTCCTGCTCTGCCACACGAACCTTAGCCTCGTTGATAGCCTTTGCAGCTGCCTCCTGACCTAGAGCCTCGATATATCCACTCTCATCCTTGATATCGGTTACGTTTACGTTGATGAGCTTCAAACCGATTTTCTTCAACTCGACCTCCACGTTGGCTGTGATGGCTTCAAGGAACTTGTCACGGTCTGAGTTCAACTCCTCGATACTCATTGTCGCGATAACAAGACGCAACTGTCCGAAAAGAATATCTCTTGCCAACTCCTGAATCTGTGTCGCGCTTAGTCCAAGCAAACGCTCTGCTGCTGCAAGCATAGTCTCAGGCTCTGTGCTGATACCGACCGTGAATCGACATGGCACGTCTACACGAATGTTCTGCTTTGATAGTGCGTTTGTCAGATTAGCATCAATACCGATTGGTGTCAATGACAGGTATGCGTAATCTTGGATGATTGGGAATACAAATGTACCACCTCCATGTACACATTTTGCACTCTTGTTTCCTCCTGATGTTCCGTAGACTACCAAAATTTTGTCTGATGGACAACGGCGGTAGCGATTGATTAGTGCGGCGACTAGTCCGATTATGACCGCAATGATGACGAAAATAAATGGTTCCATACTTACTTATAAATTATTATTTTTTGAATTCGTATTTATCAAAGTTTTTCAACGTGAAGAACGTTGTTGTTTAATACCTCCATCACCACTACTTTTGTGCCTGTAGGAATCATATCTCCATCTGTCACGGCATCAAGTTCTTGGACAGAACCGTCGAAACTGATTTGCACTTTTCCTGTGCCTGTCCTGTTTGCTGGGATTCTCAAGTAGACGTTGCATGTTTTACCCTCTGCTGTGTTGATGTCAAAAGCTCCGTTAGATTCAAGCTTCATCAGTTTTTTGAATATATATATGAACATGGCGACGAATGCAACTCCACATATGAAAGCCACTGTTCCTAGTAAAAATCTGTTGGGAATGGAATCATAAAAACAGACACCTGCCCAACTGAATCCTAGCAAGAAGTTGATTGCATTTTTTATTGACAGCATGTCGGAGAATCCGCTTGTATCCAAAGAGTCTCCACCGTCTAAATCAATATCCATATCAAAATCTCCAAGTCCGATCAATGATAAAATAGTCTGGATTACAAAAATGGTTGAAGTGACCAATGCTATCGCCCAATAAATTTTGATTCCTGGCTCAAGATTGTTGAACCAATCTAAAAATGTATCTATCATAATTATCCCTCCTATATATTAAATCGTGTTATTTTTTTCTTTTTACAAATATAAGAATTCTGTGCAATATTTCTTTGTGTACAGATAAATTAACAAGTCGATTTAGATTTATTTAACAAATTATTTGAAACTGTTAAAATTAATTTAATTATTTGGTTATAAAGTCGAGGGTTGTTAAGGGCGGAACGCCATAACCTCTACCAAATGCGAGCCGTAAGGCGAGCCCATATGATTTAATAATATAAATGCATTTTTACCGCTCGCCCTTTGAACTTGCGGAAGAGGATGGGGTAAAGCTTTCTCCCTTATCAATCCTCATTTTTAGTTGCAGTATGAGATATATTGCAAAATATTTTGACAAAATTGAACGGCTTCTTGGATGTCAGATGGATGGTTTTAAGCCAGCCCCTACGAATCCGATAATCAATCTGTAAAAATATTGTTATTTCAAAATTGTGAAATAAAATGGTTTATCACATTCGGTAATGTCAGAATCGTGAATAACACTCCGAAGATGGCTCCGGAAATATGAGCTTCATGACCTATATTATCCATATTTTTCTTTGCCATATACGATGAATAAATAAGGAATAGTATTGCGAAAAGAATGGCTTTTATAGGAATAAAGAAAGCGTAGATTGTGCTGAATGGATTTATTAGGATAAATGAGAATAACACTGCATTTACGGCTCCCGACGCACCAATAGCGGAGTATCTGGGATCATCTTTATATTTGAATAGTGAGATCAGCGACGACGCTGGGATCGAAAGTAGGTAAAACAATATGAACGACATTTCTCCGTTTACAGCGGTGAATATTTGCTCCTGAGTCCTTCCAAAGAAATATAATGTCAGCATGTTAAAAAAGAGGTGTGTCCAGTCTGCATGCACGAAACCATTGGTTATCAGCCTGTAATACTCTTTGTTGTGGACTGCCTTGTATGGCTTGAAAGACAATTTTTCAAACAACTCTTGATTGTTGAATGCCTGATACGAAACAAGGCAAGTGATTGCGATGATGATGTATGTTATCATAATATGTTGGTATTTTATGGCAAAATTATATATTAATTTGTTTTTTGCAATCAAGTTGCATTTTCCTTCGTCTACTTTTGTCTCAGTTTAAGAATTAAAAGGAAAATGTTATGAAAGAATTTTTCTATTCATTATGGGTGTTGGTTTTGGAAATGGCACCATATCTGCTTCTTGGTTTCTTCATAGCAGGATTGCTTTATGCATTTGTTCCACAGAAACTATATGCCAAGCATCTTCAAAAGCCTGGATTCAAATCAGTTTTATATTCGACGTTGCTTGGAATCCCACTTCCGCTTTGTTCGTGTGGAGTGCTTCCTACAACAGTCTCCTTGCGTAAAAGCGGGGCTTCACGTGGAGCTTGCACATCATTTTTGATTTCCACTCCGCAGACGGGTGTTGACAGCATTCTTGCCACATACTCATTGCTTGGTTTGCCATTCGCAATCATTCGTCCGATTGCGGCATTAGTGACAGGATTGGTAGGCGGTTTCGTGACAGATTTGTCGTTTAAGGATGAAAAGGCGACGGATGTTGTTTCTAAAAACGTAGAAAATAAAAATCTTACATTCATGCAGAAGCTGAAAGTGGCATTACAATATGCTTTTGGCGAATTGCTTGAAGATGTCGGCAAATGGTTGGTCATTGGTTTGCTTGTATCCGCGTTGATCACTGTGGCCGTGCCTAACGATTTCTTTTCCGCACTACAAGATTATCCATTTTTGAACATGTTGATTGTCCTTGTCATTGCGATACCGATGTATACATGCGCCACGGGATCTATTCCTATTGCGCTTTCACTTATGATGAAAGGTATGACTCCTGGTGCGGCATTTTTGCTTTTGATGGCAGGTCCTGCGATAAACACGGCATCAATGCTTGTGATAAACAAAGCTTTTGGCAAGAAACAGACTGTTATTTACATTGTTTCTATAGTGTTGGGAGCAATTAGTTTTGGCTTGATCATGGATTATCTTTTGCCAAGCAGTTGGTTTGATGTCAGCCACATGAATGCTGCAGTCGCATGTTGTGAGGAAGGACACAATGAATGGTTTAGCATCATTTGCAGCGTCGTCTTCTTGATTCTTTTGATTAAATCATTCTTTCATGGACATCATCACCATGGAGAGTGTGGTTGTGGATGTCATGATGGAGGTTGTCATTGTCATGATCACGACGATGAAGGACATTGCCATTGTCATGAGGACGACGATGATGATGACTGCTGTTGCTGTGACGAAAATAGTGAGGTGGTTTTGAAAGTCAATGGCATGCGTTGCAGCCATTGCGCAAATAATGTCAGAGATGCTTTTCTTGCTAATGATGAAATTGACAGTTGTGAAGTAGACCATAATTCAGGTTTGGTCAATATCAAATTCAAAGAAGGAACGAAGATGACGAAAGAGCAGTTGGCGGCAGTGGTTGACGGTTTAGGTTATGAAGTAGTTGACGAATAAGATGAATATTGTTTAAGCAAAAAACGTCTTCCTTTTTTGGGGAAGACGTTTTTTTATAATAAGTAATTTGATTTTACTTAAGCACAACCTTTTTTACAAAAGAATCTTCGGCAGTGACAACTTTCACTAGATACAATCCCTTTGCAAACGAAGAGAGATCAAGAGAAATATTGTTGGCGTTTACTGATTCCGACATCAAAACATTTCCTGTTATATCCAAAACAACAACCTCATTGATATTATTGCCGTTGTTAACTACAACATTTATACGTCCTGAAGTAGGATTTGGATAGATGTTGACAGAATTGTTATCTGATGAATTGTCGGAAATAGAAGTTAGAGGTCCACCATTTCCGTCGTAGAAGAATGTGTCACCATTTATAAATCTATCAGAGAAGTTAGAGAAACATAGTGGAACTTTTGATTCACGTGGCTCGCCAGTACCTTTGTAATTAGTTGTTGACAGACCCTTTCTTGCTCTCAACGAAGCTCCGAATTTTACAGATGTTCCAGACTTCAAAGACAATGTTTTAGACGCTGTCAACTTAGTCATACCACTTTCAACAACGAATGCACCTTCTTTTAACTCATCTGTCACCTTCTCTCCAGAAATGATGCTGTTAGCTTCAATGTTGTGATAACCGTTCAATGTCATATTCTGAAGATACAAATCTGTTTTCGATACAGTCACGTAAGGAACGTAATTTGCTTTAGTGATTGTGATGTAGCAAGGCACGTTGACATTTTCGAATGTGACTTCATTTCCATCAGCTGCGTCTACAGTCTTGAAATAAGATTTGCCAAGATCAGCGATACTGCAAACTGTAATTTTTGCTCCTTTGACGTGAGCATTTACAGTTATCGAGTTGTTGTTTGAACTTCTGCTGATAAATGGCTTGAAACTAGCTGGAGCAACAGTATACATTCTCATACTTGGATCACCAAAATAATGACCGATATAACGTGTCTCTTCTAGTTCTGTTTTCAAAGAAGCCTGAAGAATTGCACAAGCGACAGAGATATCTTGGTACTTAAATAATGACTCAAATGTAGTTGATGCCATTAGGTGGCTATCTCCATGAATTGTTGGATATGAATTTCCAAAAACTCCAACAGCACCACCGTTTTCTTTATTTAGCAAACACTCAGCAAAACATTTCTCATCGTGATCAAATGTTCCTGTGCTACAAGTGAAATTGAAGAAGACAGGAGTCTTGTTGCCATTTTTCATATTCTCAACTTCTTTTGCTGAATATGTCTGGCTATAACCTGTTTCGTTACCATGTCCGTTGTAGACAACAAAAACTTTTCCTTTGTTGACCAAATCAGTTAGATATGTAGAATCCTTGTCCCAGAAATCATTACCTCCTAACTCTTCAGTGAATAACTCTTCTGATAGTTTTACTCCATTGGCATAATATTGAGGAATGGCTTCTTTTTGTGTGTTATATTTACGCTCGACATTGTATCCCAACGTCTTCAAATCAATATTTATACCTTCAACTTCAGAAAAGAAATCCTGACCTTTATCTTCGTAATTTTTCAGATAATCATTTGGGTAGAACAAAGAAACAGCCAATGCATTGTTATAGAACTCGGAATCTACAGGTGGGTTGTCCTCGTATGAGATGATCTTGTCGACAACAGATATCGCCTCTTTGGCAGAATAGACAGAAATTCTTCCTCTTATGATATCGTCGTTTCGGCTTAGATTGTCAAAACGAGCCGCAGGAGCATCTGAACAATACGTGTTGGGTGCCATAGGTTTATATGCAGGAACGTCATTATTAGAACCGATTATTAGAAGATAATCTGGTCTGCACTTCAAAACATTGTCGCAATATTTTCTGATTGAATCTGCAACAAATTGAGGATTGTTGTTTCTTTCCCACTTTGGTTTGCTAAAAATGTTACATTTGAAACCTAGTCTTGACTTCCAACTTGCGATCCTTTCAGCAGCTTCCTTATATGCGTCAATTGTTACGATTAAATAGTCGCAAACTCTTGAAGTTGCTTCTGTTTCAAGAGGTTTGCTGTCGTATTTCTTTAGCATTTCTGGATTAGACGATACTCTGCCAAGAAGATCGTATGCCAATTTTGACATTGGTGTTGAAACTGCATTTCCTGAGTAGTCTTCTTTTCCCCATGTGACACGATACTTGATGTAAGTGTAACATCTTAATGTATTTGTATTCGAGTCGTACCAAACTGGATAAGAATTTACAGACACAATAGGAATGTTTCTGAATGTACTACTAGTAATACACTTTGCCAAATCTTTGATATTGAACTTCTTAGTTGTGTCTATTGCTATTTTTTCGTAATTAGACTCGTCAGAAATATCTGATAAATCTTGATTACCGAAAGGACACTTGTAATCATTATGTTCTTCTTTTATGATTTCTATTTTAGCAGAATTATAGAAAGAAGATTCATTCAATACTAGAAGATCTTTGTAGTATGGCATACGATTGGGTTCATACAACTCCGTCGTGGTCATACGATATGTATATAGAGCATCGTCCATATACATTCTGTAGTATGCCTTGTTTTCGCCATTTGAAATTTGCTTTAGATATGCACCGTCGAACTTATATTCAACTTCTATATAAGAATCACTATTCGTGATGGTCTTTTTAGGTGCATCAAATTTTTTTGGGCTTACATATCCGTCACTAAACGACAAATATTTTGTCTGAGCATGTGATGTTGAAAAAATGAATATGCATAGGCCTAATAATATTTTTTTCACAGCCTAATTACTTTACGTTGTTCTTCATGTTTTCCATCTCTTGCTTCAACTGAGCGTTCTCCTTCTGTAGTTGAATCATGTGTAGAGTAAGCTCTTCAACCTTCTCCAAAAGGATGTTGCTCATCTGTGAGACGCTGATTCCCTCTGCTTCCATCTCTGCTGCTGATGGCACGCCTGGAAGATGTTTGTGTTCGTTGACGTAGTTTTCTACCTCAGACAACGACTTTAGATTGTAATCCTCGGCAAATACATAGTCGGCAACATTGCTCATGTCCATACGAATGTCGTTTGCTTTGATCTGTGTTGCCTGGATTGTAGATGAATTGATCTTGTCTGTATTGACGTCTGCTACATCCAAAGAACCTGTGCAGATAATAGCACCGTCAACGTGAAGCTTTGCTTGTGGATCTTCAATTCCGATACCTACATTTCCTTTTGTGAAATTGTATCTTAACGCCTCGAATGTTAAGCCTGTCCAGTTGTGGTAGAATTCAGATGAGATTTTTCCTGAACTACTGTTGCCTGAAAATACAATTCTTCCGTCTGTTGTTTGTCCGGTCAAAACAGTCAATCCGTTGTAAATGTGATTTGATGTACCTTTGACTACTAAATTGCCATCTAGATAAAGGTTGTCTTCGATTGTCTCTGCGTTAGAAACGGCACAAGATAATACTAGGGATGCACATGCTCCCATCTTTAATAGTTTTGAAAACATAATTAGAGTTTTTTCTTGGAGAGTTCCAAACAATAGTACAATAACATAGGCCAAAAGAATGAACTCTCCGTAGTCCTTTTGGGATATGCTTGCAAAATTAAGTTGGTTTTAGATATGATAAATCATGTGGACTAATTCCAAACAATCATGTTTAAGTAATGATCATATACTCTAAAAATCTAAACAAACATTTTGCTTTTCGGATTGCAAATATATGTAATTATTCTATTTGATAAAAATATTTTGTATTTTTTATGCAGAAAATTTGTTTGGAATCAAGAGATTTATGTATTAATATTCGTAGATTGTTCGACTTTGATGACGGATTGTTTGGAAGTTGTTTGTGTTGTGTATTGTTTTGAAGGGATGTCTTTATTCAAAAAATGATTTTCTTATTGATTTGAATTTCATCTGCACTTCGTTCCACTCGTTTTCCTCTGTGCTGTCTGGCATAATTCCGCCACCGGCAAATAATGTGATTGAATTTTGGTGTAGTTTTCCACAACGTAGGTTTACAAAAATGTCGGCTTCTCCTTTTGATGAAGATTGGAATCCAACGACTCCTGAATAAAGTTCTCGTTTATGTGATTCTGCAGTTTTTATGGTTGATAATGCAGTCGACGTTGGGTATCCCAACACTGCAGGAGTGGGGTGGAGTAGTTTGATTAGTGAGGATAATGATTCCGACGATGTGAATGAGATGTCTGTGCAAAGATGTTGTATCATCCCAGCTGCTTTTGAATATGTCGTGCCGACGGAGATGTTTGCTTCTATTCCGGTCAAACGTTCTGTTATATAGTCGGTTACTACTTGTTGCTCACGGATTTCTTTTTCGTGCCACTGTTGTTTGCCATCATTTGATATGGTTCCTGCAAGTGAGATAGTGGAGTATGATTCACTTCTTTTTTTTAGCAGAATCTCTGGTGTGCAGCCTATCCATGTTTCTCCAGTAGGCAAGTGAAGGAGGTAGGCAAACTCGTAACTGTCTTTGGATGCAATGTTGGAAAAGATATCGAAAGCTGATTTTTTGGTCTCTATGTTTTGCTTGGCAGACAATACAATTTTTGTCGCTTCTTTTGTCTGCAATTTTTGCATCACAATATCGAACGACTGTTTGTACGCTTTTTCAGATGTGGAAGAATCTTTTTCCGATGTAGGTTTAAGTTTTTTACGTAGCTTAATATATTCGTCGAAATGAGCAACGTCAACTTCAGAATCTAGATTAAAAGAGATGTCGTTGTGGATCATATTCAATTCATTTTCTTCAAATGACGACAATATGAATCCATCTGTGTTTGGAGCGTAATTGCTTAATTGTGATTCTTTTGATGCGAAAAATTGCGTCTTTCCGCCACGTGTTTTGAAGATACAAAAAAGAGCATCCGTCGTTTCTGCGCGACGGATGACTTCGTTCCATTTATCTTCCAGTTCAGACATCTTAATATTCCAGATATGGATTGTTTAATTTTTCCCAAGCTACATCTGTTGATTCTCCGTGGCCTGGATATAGAATTGTATCATCAGGCAGACGTAGCAATTTGCCAGTGATGCTCTCCATGATTTCTCGTTGGCTTCCAGTAGGAAAATCTGTTCTTCCCACCGAATGTTTGAAGATAGTGTCGCCAGTGAAGCAAACGTTTTGCTCCTTTGCATAGAAACATACACTTCCTGCACTATGTCCCGGAGTCTCAATCACTTGCAGTTTGATGCTGCCGATTTCAATCACGTCTCCTTCCTTGATTTTTGTGCCGATTTCAGGAGCCTGTTCGTCTGCAGGCATTTGGAATATATTTAATTGATCGATGAAAGTGTCGATGAAAAACTGATCTTTGGGGCTTGCGTATGTTTTTAGTCCGTAAGTCTCAAGGATGAATTTGTTGCCGTAAATGTGGTCGAAATGAAGGTGAGTGTTAAGGAGTGCGACGGGAGTGAGCCCATTCTGCTCGATAAACTTCTTCAGTTTCACTTTTTCCATTCTGCTGCGACAACCAGCATCAATGATACCACATTTATTTGTGGTCTCATCAATCACTACGTAAGTGTTTTCCTGAATAGGGTTAAAAACGAAAACTTCTATTTTCATTGTTCAGCTGAATCGTTTCTTTCGTTTTCTATTTTTTGAGACTCTTGTTCTGCAATTTCGCTGACTTTGTCAAGAATCTTTGTGTTGACCTTGAAATCAGTAGGACGGAAACTGCGGACAATGGCAATTACCGAGTCTTTCTTTTCTGGGAAGATATCGCCGTTGACACGATAGATAAGACCATCTTTCGCGTCTACAATTCTTGAGATTTTTGTGAATTCTTCCTCGTCAGTCTTAGCAGAGAACATGAATTCATATACTCCCTCTTGTTTGGATATTTCAATAAGACGGAATTCAGGATACTCCTGACTGTCTGAATTAAGCAGATTTTCTGCGAAAGTCTTGAATTCTTCCTGTGTGTTAGCTTTTGTCACATCAATCATGACATCTCCTTTCTCCAAAACCAGTGGAATTGTTGGAAATGGATATGTTGTCGCTTCGTATCCTTCTGGGACATATATGTCGAAACCGTCAAATTTGGTCAATTTGTTTGTCTCCTCAGTGTTGTCTTTTGATTCTGGAGCCTTTGATGTATTGTTGCAACCTGCAAATGAAACTAACAGACACGCAGTTGCGATAATTCTTATGATTTTATTTGTTTTCATATTCTCAAATTTAATTATTTTGACTTGTTTTCCTCTTCATTATCATCATCTTCAATATAGTCGACAATTTCTTCTTCGTCCTCGTCTTCTACATAGTCTACAAGTTCCTCGTCTTCTTCGGTATCTTCTTCTTTGAATTTAGATGGAATCTTGCCATTCATGACATCCTCATAAACCTCCTCGTCGAACTCATATTCGTCATAATTGTCATCGTTAGGACTTTCGTCGACGTAGCTGAAATCATCGTCGTCATCAAAATCATAGCGGATTTTGTCGGCGTCAAGATTACGGTGGGTGATTGATTCCACTTCATGAGTGTTGTTTTGGATCATTTCCCAAAGCATATCCTTAAGCTGAGTCAGACCAGTTCCTACTACAGATGAGATAAAGCAATATTTGATATCTTTTGGAAGCTGCTCGGAAATCAATTCTTTCAATTCATCGTCGAGCATGTCCGACTTTGAAAGGCAAAGAATACGTTGTTTTTCAAGAAGTTCTGGATTGTATGCCTCAAGCTCTTTCAAAAGAGTATTGTATTCTTCCACGATATCATTTGTGTCGACGGGAACCAAGAAACACAATATTGCATTTCTTTCAATATGACGCAGGAATCGATATCCGAGTCCTTTACCTTCACTTGCACCTTCGATGATTCCGGGAATATCAGCCATACAGAAACTCTTTCCGTCACGGTAGGCGACGATGCCAAGGTTTGGAACAAGGGTGGTGAAAGGGTAGTCTGCAATCTTTGGTTTGGCTGCTGAAATAGATGAAAGCAAAGTGCTTTTTCCAGCATTGGGCTTTCCTACCAGACCGACGTCAGCCAATACTTTCAACTCAAGGATGACGGTGCGTTCCTGTCCGGGCTCACCACTTTGTGCAAAACGTGGAGTACGGTTTGTGGCAGAACGGAAATGCCAGTTGCCAAGACCTCCGCGTCCACCTTTAAGAAGAATCTTCTGTTCGCCGTCTTCGGTGACATCCATAATGTATTCTCCAGTTTGCGCATCATACACCACTGTACCACAAGGTACCTCGATCACTTTATCAGCACCGTCGGCACCAAAACTTCTGCTATGGCTTCCGCTCATTCCGTTGCCAGCGAAAATATGGCGGTCGTATTTCAAATGCAGCAAAGTCCAATAGTCCTTGCTGGCACGGATGATGATATGTCCGCCACGTCCACCGTCTCCACCGTCAGGGCCACCTTTAGGGGTGAATTTTTCACGGTGAAGGTGAGCCGAACCGCCGCCGCCTCTACCACTTCTTATATGGATTTTTACGTAGTCTACGAAATTGCTGTTTGCCATAGTGTATCAAATTTGTGCAAAATTAAGAATTTTTTGCATTTTTCTGTGTAAATAAACGAGTATAAAATATGTGATAGATTGAACAATAGGGCTGATTGTTGAAAAAAAATGCGATTGTTGATAAAATCGTTGATAACTTTATATATATGAGTGTTGATAACTTTTATTTTTTATCATAAATTTGCATATTAAAGTAAATCGCTTTAGGAATATGGACAAGGAACTTAACATAAAAGGACTTAATATTATGCAATCTATTCGTATGGTTGCAGTATTGTTAATGATGTTTAATTTTTTGACACCATCGTATGCTGCATTGACTGGAAATGGCACAAAAAATAATCCTTATATTATTGATGAACCAAAAGATTTGCCTGATTTGAGGGATGAAATTTCAACTAATCAAGGTAAATTTTTATATGTTAAACAGACTGCTGATATTGATTTGACAGAATTGTCAAATAAGAATGATAGACCGCCATTGCCACTTGCTGCAACAGCTTGGTCAGGAGGAAGAAAGAAAAGACTGGTAAATTCAGATACATATTTTTTAGGCGAATATGATGGAGACGGTCATATTATTTCAAATTGGAAAGTGTTAAAAGATAAAATGGAAGGGTCTACAGGTTCTTTCTGCATTTCAATGTTTGGAAGAATTGGAGATGAAAATGAATCAAAATCAGTCATTAAAAATCTGAATATTGTTGGATTTGAATTAGAAATGCCATCAAATGGTGGTGCACAACCTGGTTTTTCATTTATAGCGGGAGAGGCGGATAATACAGATATAATAAATTGCCATATTAGGAATTCTATAGTTAAGGGAGACGGCAATTTTTATTTTGGAGCTATTGTTGCTAATAATAATAGTGCGAATATATCTGATTGCAGTGTAAGAGATTGTGATTTCACACCTTCAAATGGAGTAAGAAACGTAAGTAATGTTGGCTCGTTATGTGGGTCTAATTCAGGAACTATTAAGAATTGTTTTGCACACAATGTGACCTTAAACGGAGAAAATTATGTGGGAGGTCTAATTGGTGAAATGTTAGCAGGTTCTGTTGAAACATGTGGTTTTAATGGAAAAATAAAAAGTTCATTTCCCATTCAAAATTCTGGAGGTTTGTGCGGAAGAATAAAAGAAGGGTCTTTCATCAACTGTTTTACAGTATATGATAATGCTGGTCAGATATGGGATGGAGCAAATTCATTTGGTGGACTTATTGGAGATGTGACAAAAGAAGCTGTTTTGACAGTTAGAAATTGTTATGCTTTTCCTATGATAGAAATAGGGGATAATTGTGACTATGTTAATTATTTTGTTGGTCATGATAATAACAGTGTCATAGATGATCCAAATCGTATTTTTGAGTCTTGTTATTGTTATGACAATGCATTTGGAAATGGATTTAGACCCAAGGATGGTCAGGAAAATTATACAGCCGCATATAGAAATGAACATAAAATGTTTGTTAAGGACATAGAGTTTATGCGTAGTGGTTGTCTGGCAGAAATACTAAGAGACTATCATATCGCAAATTTAAGTGGTGAAAATCAGTGGCGTGAAGACGTGGAATTTCAAAACGACACTTTGCCCGTTCTTCGTTTTATGGTAGATGAGTTGTATGATGTTGAGCCATTTTGCCATCCTGGAATTTATACATTATCCCATTCTGAGACTGAAGATGTTTCTAGAATCAATGGACAATTGAAATATATTACAGATGATCAGACTGTTGAAGGTTGGAGTCATGGTCTTGAAGTGAAGGTTGGAGACGGTGATTGGGTGAGAATGATAAGTGTTGTTGATCTACCTAAGGGTAACATAATAGATTTTTACGAAGATTACTCATTTGACAAGAAAAAGACGACTGTTTATAGAGCATTTGTTTTTAACCCAATGGATCCTGATCGTGTAGCCTATGGAAAAGTAGATACAATCAATGTCGGTTTATCTTCTGGACCTGACACCCTTTCTGGTTGCGACAGTATGAAATATGAAGGGAAATGGTTTTTCCCTAAAGATAATGGTAGCTATATTAATAGTTCAAACGAAGAAGTTATCATAAAGATTGGTACGACAATAAGAACTGATATGCCATTAATTGAGGGTAATTGTGGTGCCAATTCAGTTGTTATAAACGGAGTGACATACGATTCCACAGGTATGTTTGTAGATTCATTCAAGAATTTTACTGGTTGTATGACTTATAAATATCAGAAAGTAAAACTATATCCAACGCTTCCAGCAAAAGATTCTTTGAAAGTGTTCAGTATAGGTGAAATGAGTTATACTTATACACCACAGGGTGGAATTGCACCACAAACAGTAAAGGTTGGTTCGGAATATGTGTTAGAACCAACTGAATTGGTTGTTGATCGTATTAATTATACTGGCAAAACATCATGTGATAGTGCGACAATTGTTGTAAAATATGTTATCCCTATCAAAATTACTAAGACAGAGAATGAAGAGTGGAGTTGTGAACCTGTTGTTTACAATGGAATTACTTACAAAAAAGATACTACAATAAATGATACGATCAAAACCGCTGATCCTTCAGTACCTGGTGGTATGTTATATGAAATTAGATCATACCATATAAAAGTAGCTGTTCCTGATACTGTTTTCACTACGAAGTCGCATTGTGGTGTCATTCGATATTTGTGTCCTGAAGGAATTTGTGAGACTACAGAACCATTTTATGATACTGTACTTGTTAAATCTACAATACCAGGATGTCAATGTCCTTCAAAAGTCACAATTACTCATAATGTTTTAGGAGAAAAACCGACTCGAGATACAAGTGTAATTAGTTGTGGACCTTATTTATATATAGATAAGATAGATACAACTTATTGGAACGAGAGTGGAGATTATACTGTGACAAGAAGAGGTAATAATCCTGGCTCTTGCACTAATGATACATTAGTGACATATCATGTTACGATTATAGATCCGGTAACTTACAATGACACCACAATTCATGGGTGTGGACGTGTTGTTTACAAGACATTATCTGGTGAAACTAAATTTTTTGAAAAATCTCAAGATTTTGTTGATGAAATAGATACTCCAGGCGGATGCTCTTCGAAGCGTACTGTCCATGTTTATGTACATAAATCAACTGATAAGAGTTCTATACTTCCGTCTTCTGGATGTGCTCCGTATCCATTTGTAAAATTAGATGGAGATACTATTTTGCTTGAAGCTGGCAGATACACAATAAAAGATACTTTAAAATCTACAGACGGATGTGGATGTGACAGTATAGTCAAGAGTTCGATTGTCGTTGTAGAGAATCCGATTATTTTGGAGGAAATTGTTAAAAATGGATGTGACGAGGTGACAATAGAAGGAACGAAATATACTAATGATACTTCATTTGTTGTTGAAAAAAGAGACCCAAATATTTTTAAAGTATGTCGTAAACAGTTTCAGCCATATAAGGTGAATATCAATTCTTCTGTTGTAGAATATTTTAACATTGATACTTGTGGATTCTATTCAAAAGGAGGAAAAACTTTGACTTCTTCAGGAATAATAGAGGTTTCTATGCCAACAGAAACAGATTGTGATAATAAACAGATTTATAATGTACGTATTATAGAGCCACTTGAAATTGACTCTGTTGTCTATGCATGTGAAAACTATGTTCATAAGTATTATGACGGACGTCAAGAGATGGTCGTTGATGACGGTACTATTTTGATAGATAAAATTCAGAGCAAGGTTTGCTTGTGTGACAGCATTATCAGAAAGGTTACTGTACATATCAGCCATGATTCTGAAGAAAAGTTGCCTGTTGTGAACAATTGTGGACCTTACACTTATGTCAAGAAGTCTGACGGAAAGAAAATTTTGATTGAATCGTCTCAGATTGTTAAAGATACTTTGACTAATAAGTATGGATGTCATATTTATTATGAGACGGAAGTGAATATCATTCCTGTTGAGACTTTATATGACACTTTGGACGCTTGTAAGGAATATCATTCTGTGGTTCCTGTATGGAATTATAATAATCTTCCTGTAGATGTTATAGTTGAGACTCCATCTATACAAACGGCTGAGTTGATATTCTTGAAACCAAACACTTTGAATTCGGGTTGTATGGATACCACAAAACTATTCTTGACAGTTCATGGTGTTGGAAAAGAAACTTCAGATCCTGTTGTCGCATGTGATTCATATATTTATTATGATTTTGATGGTTCTCAAAAAGAGATCACATCAAATACAATTATTGTTGATACGTTGAAGAGCAAGGTCTGTGATTGTGACAGTGTGATTTTGACTACAAATATCACAGTCAACAATTCTTATCCAGAGTCATTGCGTGAGACAAATAGACTTAGCGCTTGTGATTCTGTGAAATATACAAATTCGAAAGGTGTGATTATGACATTCACGGATAATATACAGTTCCTTGACACATTCCAGATGAAGGAAACAGGATGTGACAGTGTTGTCATTGTCGACGTGAATGTTCCAAAATCAACAGGTAGTGTTACAATTTTGTCTGCATGTGGAGACACAACTCTATATGATGAATTGAACGGAAATTATCCTCATGAATTTAAGGAGTCTGGTGTTTGGCGTCAGATATTGAGCAAGAATGAAGAAGGTTGTGATAATTATAAAGAATGGCATGTAAACATCACACCTACTCCACGAGACACCATATTTGAACATGGTTGTGGTGAGTTGTCATTCCGAGGAGATACATATACTTCGGAGAATGAAAAAGCGGCTTCTTTCAGTCTTGTTGTGACCGGAGCCACTAAATGTGATACAATTCATAATTATCTTTTGACAGTTTATCCAAAATATAATCATACGGAAGTTTTGGAGGCTTGTGATTCTGTTGTCAGAAATGGAAAAGTCTACAAACAGTCTATAGTGTTTATGGATACTCTGTTGAGCCGAAATGATTGCGATAGTGTTATCAATGTTAATATTACCGTACACCAGTCACCTGACATAAGAGATTATGTGTTCGGATGTAATGAGGTGAAATTTGTAGACGAGGATTATAATGGTGGTTTGCCGGTATATGTACACCATGATTCCACAATATACGTTGATAAGGTCACAGACAAGGGTTGCTCATATCAATTGATCCAGCAGATTCAAGTAGGTTATCCATCATATTCTGTGACTGATGTTTTTGAGTGTTTCGATTCTCAATCAGGTTATGCTACTTACCGTGATTTGCATTTGACTTCTGACACTGTCATCTATGATACAGTTTCGTCGGAAAACAAGTGTGGTACTATTGTCGCCAACATGGTCAATTTGGTGATGCCGGTTCATGACACTGTTTATGTTGATAGTTGCTTACGTATCACTTATGAGGATTCAACGTATATGGATTCTGCTGAGGTAATCAAAATATCAAAGACAGCTGAGATGGGATGTGACAGTTTCACACATGTCATGCTTAATGTGAACAAGTGTTTCCCTTATCCTGTGCTTGTAAATAAATATAATTGGATTTTGGTTTGCAACGACGTCATATTGGATGATGATAAATTTAAATTGAAATCGAACGTTAAATATAAATGGTATAAAGACGACAGGTTGGTTTTGACAACTTCAGATTCATATTTTACAGAGGATAAGGAGTTGGATGGCTGTTATCAAGTAGGAATTGTCATTGATGGAGGTGATGAATATAAGTCTGATGTGGTTTGTATAGATGAAAACCATGGATATTCTATTTCTCCACAGCCAAATCCAGTAGAAAAACTTCAGCCGGTTACTATTATTTGTGATTTCCCAGTTGAGGGTGTTGTGGGAACAAAAGTAGAAGTGTTTAATATGAAGGCTGAGAAGGTATATGTCTCAAAGGCTACTTCCAATGAGATTGTTATTCCAGGAATGACTGTATCTGGATATTATTTGGTTCGATTGACTACAGTCGCTGACAAAGTCTTGACGGCTAAATATATGGTTAAATAATTGATGTTATTGTAATTAAACTATGAATAGAGGTTTGTATAACATAAAGAGTATTCTTATGGTTGTTGCGACGTTGCTTATGCTGCTGTCGGTATCAACTGTGTCTGCTCGCAACCCTCGTCGTCAGCCAACGAAAACATCTTTGCTTGTTGATCCAAAGATGTATGTGGGAAAAAAGTCATGGATATATACCTATAGGTTTTTCCCTGATTTGGATGGTAGACTTGTAGATTCGTCGAAGGTTCACAAGCCAGTTCCATTTATGCATCATCGTTTCTCATTCTTTGCTCAGGGTGGAATCGCTGGTTTTAGGATGAATTCTAAACTTGTTGATTTTGACCAGAAAGGCGGATGGGGATTTGGCGCCAACTACACACATTTCTTCACCCCGTATTTTGGAGTGAAAACAGGTATTGATTTGGTATATTCTACATCAATTGCAAAAGTCGGATCTTTTTCAGATGAGTATACTATTGTAGATTCAGAATTAGATGAGACTACATATAAATATTCAATTGGCGCAGTCGTTGAAAAGTTGAATCATTTGCAGCTTGAGGTTCCTATTATGCTTGACTTTAAGGAAAGCAGATTTGATTGTGGAATCGGCTTGAAAGTCGGTGTTCCACTGAAGGTGAAATATGATCAGGAAGCGGATGATGTTATTCAAACAGCGTATTATCCGGATTATGATGTGTTTGTAGATGATTCGTGGGTGTTAGGATGTGGAAATTTTGAGACTGTTTCAGAAAAAAGTTCATTTAAACAAACTCCTGTATTCGTTATGTTCACAGGTGATGCACAGTATTCATTTCCTATAGGAGATAAGTATTCTATTAGTGTAGGTGGCTATTGTGATTTTGCTTTTTTAGGAATATCTGCGAAAAAATCTCAGGATAGACATTATAAAAATATTGAAACTTATGACACAAACACATTGTTGACTGTCTCTAAATCAGTTCCTGTTGAGTTGGTGTCTGAAAGTGTTTTGTCGAGTCGAAATTTCAAGACCAACCAGAAGATCGTGAGTAATGTGCTCTTCATGAATTTTGGCTTAAGGGTTGCGTTTAATCTTAATTACGGACATGATAAATGGTAGCCTATGGAAGAGAATAGATATGAAAGACATTTTCTTTTGGATGGCTTTGATCGTGATGGACAGAAAAAACTTTCTGAAGCGAAAGTCCTGATAGTAGGTGTTGGCGGTCTTGGTTCTCCGGTAGCAATGTATCTTGCTTCTGCCGGAATTGGTAAAATAGGATTGATAGATGCTGATGTTGTCGACGTTACAAATCTACAGCGTCAGATTATTCATTCAGAATCATCAGTCGGGGTTGACAAGGTGGTATCCGCAAAGAGCAGAATAGCAGAGTTGAATTCGGAAACAGAGGTTATCACATATAATTTCTTTTTCGACGTGAATAATGCAGAGTCTATTGCTGCTGAATACGATTTTATTGTGGACTGCGCTGACAATAATCCGACAAAGTTTCTCATAAATGATGTCTGTGTCAAATTACGGAAGCCATTCTGCCATGGATCGATAACTGAATATAGTGGGCGAGTGTTCACACATATTCCGTCGACTGCATGCTATAGATGCCTTTTTGATGAAGATGACGAGCCATCAAAAAAAAGAGGTGTGCTAGGAGCATCCGTTGGAATCATCGGCTCTATTCAGGCGACGGAAGTGATTAAATATTTTACGGGGATTGGAACCCTTCTAACTAATTCATTGTTAACTCTTGATGTCAGAACCATGAATTTTTTTAGACTTAAAATGAATCCTTCCGCAAAGTGTAATTGTCGTGAGATCTGACTTTTTTTGATAAAAGTGTTGAATGGATACTTATTAATTGGTCATTTTTTTGTAAATTGCGTAATAAACTTAATATGATAATGAAACGATTATTTATAAACATACTTTTCTCTATGTCATCACTTGCTCTGATGGCGCAGGTATACCAGTATCCGATGAATAAGATGGCGAGAGTGAATGGTAGGGAAGTGATGTTTGCATTTACACCTACTGCTACTCCATACGAAATCCCATTGTCGTCACGTGAGTTTCTTGAAAGATCTTTCATGCATAAAGAGATTTGTTTGCCGCCATATAAGTCTCATCCGACATGTTTTTTAGCCGTAGAGGGAATAGACAGGTTGGACAGTGTCTTCATTACTACAGGCAACAAAGTAGAGAAAATATTGTTTCTAAGTGATTCTATGAGTGTGTTGCAAGGTCAACAATTCTATGATGCAGAGGGTAAACTAACAGCTGAAGTTGCATTGAAATATGTCAATGATAAAGAGACTGAGCGTACGATTACTGTCAGCAACGGTGATAATGTCGTTTATAAAATAGGCCATAATGGTCCTGTGTCGATGGAAGCAAAGACTCAGTTCGGAAAAGAGTCATTGACGTGGGTTTACAAGAATTCTATGCCTAATATGGCCACTCAGAGCGGAGGAAGAGGCAGAGAAAATGCTGTCTTTACATATACTCCTTTTAAGAAACTAAGTTCAATAAAATGGAAGTCGGGCAGAGGTACGATAGAGACTTTGTTTGAATATTCTGATTATGAGGCGTCTGTCATGAATCCGATATGCTTGGTTAAAGATGAGAAGTTGTCGGCTAAAATGGCATGGGATGTTTATAATGTTGAGTCGAATAAAAACCAAGCGTTGGTTCGTGTAAATAATCTTCAGGAAAAGAAAATTTATGAAATCAATGGCGACAGCCGAGATTTGATTTCTTCATATTTATTGACATTCAAACCTTTTGCTAACATGAAAGGTGGCTCGAAAAATATGTTGAGCCATGTCTCTTATGAGGGATTGAGTGAAAGTTATCAGGAAAGTTATGACTATACAGGTGACCTTAAGATTTCTAAAGTGGTAAAGTCTGATAAGGTGATCGAGTATGAGTATAATGGGCTTGGCAATATCGCCAAAGTTATAATAACTCCAGCTATTGGCGATAAATCGGAAATTGTGTTCTATTACACAAACATTGAAGAAGAACGTCAACGTATTGCTGAAGAAAAAGCCAAGGCAGAAGCTGAAAGAATTGCAAGAGAAGAAGAGGAAAAGCGTTTGAAGGAGGAGGCAGAGGCTGTTGCAAAAGCTGCTGAAGCTGAAAAAAGATTTGAAGAGTCTCAATCACCTGAAGGTGAAAATTCAGATGCACCAACTTCTTCCGAAAGTAAGTGATAAATCGATCCAACGAATAATGTCTATGGACGATAAAGATTTGATATTCTCGTTGCGTGCCGAACTTGATGCTCATAATTATAAGTATTATGTGCTGTCTGCTCCTGAAATCTCAGATCAGGAGTTCGACGAGAAGATGCACCAACTTATAGAACTTGAGCAGAAGCATCCTGAGTTGTTTGATGCCAATTCTCCTACCCAACGTGTGGGAAGCGATATTAGTAAGGCATTCACTCAGGTTAAACATAGATATCCTATGCTTTCCCTTGGAAATACATATTCAAAGGAGGAGGTTCAAGATTTCTATAATCGTGTCAGCCGGGCTCTTGAGGGAGAAAAGTTTGAGATCGTTTGTGAATTGAAATTCGACGGTACTTCTATCTCTCTTACGTATGAGAACGGAGAATTTGTCCGTGCAGTCACACGTGGTGATGGAGAAAAGGGTGATGATGTGACAGACAATGTGCGAACTATCCGTACAATTCCGTTGAAACTGAAGGGTGATTATCCTCAGTCGTTGGAGATGCGTGGTGAGATACTTATGCCTTGGGCTGTCTTTGATGAACTTAACCAGGAACGCGAGGCTGAAGGTGAACCGTTGTTTGCCAACCCACGTAATGCTGCTTCCGGAACTCTGAAACAACGTAATTCAGCTGAAGTGGCGCGTCGCAAACTTGACGCATATCTATATTATGTTTTGGGTGAGGACATTCCTACGCTTTCTCATTCCGATAATCTTGCCCACGCTAAAAAGTGGGGATTCAAGATTTCAGATGCATATAAAGTCTGCAATAATGTAGACGAAGTGTTTGAGTTTATCAACTATTGGGATATAGAAAGAAAGAATCTTCCATTTGCTACAGATGGAATTGTTCTTAAAGTTAACTCTATCGCACAACAGGAACAACTTGGACTTACGGCTAAATCTCCACGTTGGGCTATAGCGTATAAGTTTAAGGCGGAACGTGAGTGCACACGTCTTAACGAGATCACTTACCAAGTGGGCAGAACCGGTATAGTGACTCCAGTAGCCAATCTTGAGCCAGTGCAACTTGCTGGTACTGTGGTGAAACGCGCATCGCTCCATAATGCTGATATTATAGAAAGTCTGGATCTCCATGTCGGCGATTACGTCTATGTGGAGAAAGGTGGTGAGATTATCCCGAAGATTGTTGGTGTCAACACGGAAATGAGAAATTCTGACGCCGCGGAAAAAGTGAAATTTATCACACATTGTCCTGAATGTGGTGCCGAGTTAGTAAGAGTGGAAGGCGAGGCAGCACATCGTTGTCCCAATGAAAACAGCTGTTTCCCACAGATTGTCGGAAGAATTCTTCATTTTGTCTCACGTAAGGCGATGAACATTACTATTGGTAATGAATCGATAGAGTTGTTGCTTAAACGCAATCTAATTAAAGATGCGTCAGACTTATATGCACTTAAAGTTGATGATTTAAAGGATCTTCCTTTGTGGGGTGAAAAAAGTGCCAACAATTTGATAAACAGCATCAAAGAATCGTTGTCTGTGCCATACGACAGAGTGCTCTATGCAATCGGAATCCGCACTGTCGGAGCTTCAATGGCAAAAAAACTTGCAGCTGAATTGAAGTCAATAGATGCGTTAAAAGCAGCGTCTATCGAACAATTGGTTCAGATTGATGAGATAGGCGAGGGTATCGCTCAGCAGATCGTCGCATTTTTTGCAGATGAGAAAAATGTCGCATTTATTGAGCGACTGAGGGGGTACGGACTTCAGTTAGAAGCTGTTGAAAGCAACACCGTCGTCAGCGATAAACTTGCGGGAAAGACAATTGTGGTTAGTGGCGTGTTTGAAAAATACTCACGTGATGAGATTAAAGAGCTGATAGAGGCAAACGGTGGCAAAAATGCAACGTCTATCAGCAAGAAGACATCTTTTGTTGTGGCTGGAGACAATATGGGACCAGCCAAGCAGGCAAAGTGTGAGTCATTAGGAGTTAAGATAATTACAGAAGCTGAATTTGATGCTTTGTTAAACTAGTAAACTATGTTTGAGGGTTTAAAAAAGAAATATATCGACTGGGAAATAAGTAAGTTGTGGAAGAATAAAAAACGCAACAAACAGTTTTTGAACTGGCAAGAGGTGAAAAAGGTTATTCTTCTTTACGACAGATCTACTTTGAAACCAGATCTTTTGAAACAAATCTTTGCCATACTTGATGGAAAACAGGTTATGGCATGGACTGTTGTTGAGAAGGATGAGTTTAAGAAGGAAACCATCAATATAGCGATGATGGCACCAAACGAATGGAATTTGCTGATGAAACCAAAAGATTTCGTATTGTCGAGATTCAACAGTTTTGAAGCCGATATTCTTATAGATTTGACAATGCAAGAGATATTGCCTTTGAAATATCTCCATGCAGTGTCTGATGTCAAATGTCGTTGTGGTTTGTCTCGTTTTGGTGATATTACTGATTTCTCAATAGACAGAACTCCTAATATGAAAGAGATGGATCTGCTTAATCAGATTATCCATTATATGACAATTATCAATCAAAAAGAGAAGAAACTCGAAAGGGAGATGGTTGAGTGATATAAAAGTTGAGAAAATGATTTGTTCCTATAGTTTAATTTGATTACTAGACTTTTCTTCATTTACTAACTATATTTTTGATGAAATTTACGATAGTCACTCCGATATATAACACAGACATTTATATTAAACGTTGTGTAGAAAGTGTTGTAAGACAAACAGAAACAGATTGGGAATGGATTTTTGTTGATGATTGTAGTACGGACAATTCTATTTGTGTTGTTAAAGATATTGTTTCAGAATTTTCTATCGCTGATAAAGTCAGATTTCTTAAAACAGAAAAAAATTCAGGACCTGGAGAGGCGAGAAATGTTGGATTACGAATGGCTCTAGGAACTTATATAGTTTTTATAGATTCGGATGATTGGATTGAGCCAAATTATTTGGAATTATTGCATTCTGCCATGGCTGATACTATGGATTTTTCTTATTGTCAAGCTTTGGAACATAATGGAAATATGAAAAAAATGTTGGTAAATCCACATTATTCGTCACAAAAGCAATTGTTATGCGGTTATGTGGGCAGAATATGGACATGTATGTTTCGAACTTCTTTTTTAAGAGAAAACAATATTGAGTTTCCCCCATACAGAGCGGCTGAAGATAGTGCTTTTTTTGCGGCATGTATAATTGCCACAGATAAGATAGCTTCAATCGAAAATGTCTTATACCATTATGTGTTTTATCCTCAATCGGTCAGCCATAAACATGATCCATACAAGACACAGCAAAAAAAAGCTTCGTTTAAATGGCTAATAAAGTATGCTAAAGATAAAGGTTTGTTTAGTACATTTGCGTTACAACTTTCATTTATATATTTAAAAAAGGCTATAGCTGTGCCATTTATGGAAAGAATAAAAAAATTGTTATAATCCAATTTTTTCTAAAATCTGTTTTGCTCGTATATTGAAGGTGTGATTTTTTATAACAATATCGTAGGCGGCTTCAATTTCTTTTTCATGATTGGTCTCTAATCCTTTTTTCAGTAAATCAATCATTTCTGTTTCGTTGTGGTACAATCCAATTTCACCATTAGGGAATAATGATGATATAAATGGATTTGTGTCGCATACTTGGTAGCATTTTGCTCCACATGTTTCAAATAATCTTTGATTTGCACCGTCAAATGTTTGAGCATGGTGAATATTTAGTGCCACTTTTGAGCGGGCAAACAAATCATTTACTTCCGAAGGTGTTATATTCTTATTTAGGAATATGTTTCTGTATCTTCTAAAAATACATTTTATTGGATTTTTAAAGAATGGCTTATAATAGCCATAAAAAAGAATTTTTTTATCGGGAAATGTTTGCGCGACTTTCTCCAACAACTTGATTCTGTGGACGCTTGTATAGATAGTTCCTACAAAAAGTATATCAATGTCTTTCTCTTTGTTTTGTGGATAATAAACATTAGTGTCATTGGCTAATGGTAAAAAGTATGCAGTTTTTCCTTCTTTTGCATAATATTCCACATCTTTTTTCTCAAAACAAAAAAAGGCGTCACAATGGTCGATATGTGATATGCACTGTTTCCTGTCAGGACGTAGTATACTATCGTACATCCATATTGCAACTTTAGCTTTGTTGTTTCTGAAATAGTCTAACGTATCATCGTATAAAATAGTTCCATTGTAAATGAAGATGAAATCTGGGGAGATTTCGTCGAAAACTCTTTTTATATATTCATTGTATTTGTCACAACTTTTTTTGTAGAGTTTTTCTCGTTGTGATTCAGTTGCAAATTTTCTCTTCCACTTCAGAATTCCTTTAAATGGGTGGATTGGTTCATCATATGTCTCAATGTGAACATTATGTCCTAAAGCCTTAAATGCATTTCCTATGCTCTCCTGATAACCAAAGAATGGAGCGGATATGATTAATATTTGCATATTTTTCTGATTTTTGTATTGTCTCCGTAGACACATGGTGAATCGTATGGTCTGTCGGGATAAGCACCATATTCCAACTTGATGTCTAAATGGTTCTCTTTAATGAAAGATTCTACAGCATTAGCTAATGATACAGGAATGCCACTGCAACAATTTATTATTCCATCTATCTCTTTTTGCTCCGTTACAGCTACAATTTGTTTTACTAAATCGTTGACATTTAGAAAATCATATTTGTTGTTTCCTGTAGTGAATGGAAATGTTTTTTTTCCTGCAGTATTAGCTTCAAGTAACTTGGTAAAGATAGAATGGTTTCTTAAATCATCACCATATATATAGAACCCTCTAATCCATTGAAGAATGCAATCTTTATTTTTTATGTATAAAAATAAACTTTGACGCAGTGCATTTTTGGCAATTCCATAAGCAGACAAAGGATTGCATGGCGTGTTTTCGTCAATTGCACCTTCATGATATCCGACTTCATGCATTGTGCCCATAACAACTAATTGTTTTAGTCCGTTGTCTATTAGATATGTCAGAAATCTGTAATGAGAAGATAAATCCCCCATTTGCCTAGGAGAATTGTGTACAAAACCATCTCTCCAAGCAAAATGGATACAGATATCAATCTCAGGAATACTGTCATGGAAGTCATTGTCTAGTATATTACAGCTTATGTATTTTGCTCTACTATCGATATTTTTGTTGTTAATATCAACAGCATAAACTTCATGACCGTTATCCAGTAATTTCTGAGTCGTGTGACTTCCAAGATATCCGTTGGCTCCTGTAACTAAAATTCTCATTTAACAAAAAAATTATTTACAAATTTAGATAAAATAATCCAAATTCATTCAACTTTTTCCCATTTACGGGTCTTAAAATTATATTTTTTTATTACTCTGGCTGGTGCTCCTACCGCAATGGTATAGTCTGGAATGTCATGTGTCACGACTGAATTTGCTCCTATAACGCTATTCTTACCTATACTTGCACCTATAATGCAGACATTCTCACCTATCCATGAACCTTCTTTAATTATGATGGTTTTGCATTGTTTTATGGGTTGATTTTGTATTGGGATGTCAGGATTGTCGTATGTGTGCTGGTTGTCTGAAATATATACTTTATCTGCAGTAAGCACATTGTCTTCTATTATTATGCTTTTGGTTGAGTAGATATGGTTTATATTTCCAATGTTACAATTATTGCCTATTTTTATTATTGATTCACTCCCAGTTAACGGCATTGAAGCAATCCAACTATTGTATCCTATTATAGTATTCCTGCCTATAGTTATTCTTTTGAATCCTTCTATTTTCATTGGATCTTTAATTTTACTTCCGTATCCAAATCCTTTGAAAATAATTGGATATATAAGTCGTGCGTTTATTATATCTATAATTCTGCTAATCATTTTGTTATTTCTTTTGAATAGTTGTTTATGCCAATCCCAATATTGTATTCTAGTATTTTTTTTATATTATTATAAAGCACATCTGCGTTGTCAGAGTAGATTTTAAATGCCTCTATTTTTGCAAGTAATTCTTTTTTGCTTGCAAATTTGTCATCTAGCCCGGTGAACTGCATGTTGGTCTCAATATCCCATCTAAACGCGATTAGTCCATGATATAGACATTCGTAATATGAAGAAGTGTTGTGAGTAATAGCAAAGTCGAATTTGGCGCTAGATAGAAGATCTTTAATTCCTATTGTTTTGTCGATGATATTGATCTTGCTTTTGGAAAAGTCATATCGCTTGCTGATTTTTGATAATGGATGGGGCTTGATTGAGAATTCTATGCCTGTTTCTTCACTGATTTCTTCCAATATAGGCAGTAGAGACAAAAATGATTCGTCATATGTGGATATGCCATTTAAAACAAGACATTTTTTGAATGTTAATTTAGGTTTTGCTGGAAGTCCTTTATATTTTGGATGTCCAGTTATAGAAATTCTATTTTTGTCCAAAAGAAAATCTCTTACCAAATCTTCTTTTTGCTTTTCGCTCATAGCAAGAATGTTATGTGCTGTAATGTTGTCTCCATTTACAACATCATTGGCAATTTTTTGTTTATAGTTGCCAAAAAAACCATGGAAGATATGGAATGTATTAACCTTTTTGTTGTTGAAATACATTGTCAAAGCAGATTCTGTGTATGCGGAAGAATTCAATGGAATATAACGTTTCCCATCAAGGTCCATTTTGTTAAATGTATATTCCAATTTGTCTATTAATCGTGCGTAGAATGTGAATTTCGCAGCTAAGTAGAATTGTTGCAAAAAAAATACATTACGTATTTCTTCTTCTTTTCTTAGATGTTTTAAGAATTTGTAAAAACGAATTGGGTTAAAATATGGAATGAAATAATATTCTAATTTAGTGTACGAGGAATTTGGTATGTCGTTTTGTATGTTTTGAATTAATTGCTCATGGTCTTTGCGTCCTGGAACGTCACTTGTAAATAGATAGTCGTAATTACAAAATGTTTTTTTTATTTGTCTTAATTTTAATCTTTTGAATAGAATTTCCGCAAGTTTCCTTAAGGTTATTTTTCTATCATCAATAAATATTTCGATAAAATCTATGGCACATACAATTGCGAGATCAATACCATTGTAGTCGTATCTCAATTTATTTTTCAAATTGAGATATTTGCGGTATGTTTTAAAGTTGATCGCTGATTCAAAACTCATAATTTTAGCTTGTTGGCCATTTGTTGTGCAAATTCAAAATCTTCTACATTATCTATGTCTATGCCTTCTATTTGGTCGACAACAGAGATATATGGATTGTCTCCGATTCTTTGATGCTTTTTTGTCCAAATTTCTTTTCTAAAAATAAAGAAGGCACTTGTCTCAATATATACTGGAGAGATGTCTTGTGTTCTTGGTATGGCTGTCAAACTATAATTCAAAGGCTTGCCTTCATACCATGCAAATGTTTGCTTCTTTTCTGCACTGAATGAAGAATCATATCCTTCAGTCATAACTTTGTTGACGGCAGTCTCTATTGTAGATGCTTTAATGAATGGTGATGTTGTGTGTGCAAGAACATAAATATCTGCATCAACTTCACTTGTGAATGCGTCGTAAATTTCTTGCCCTAATGTTGTGTCTTGGTCAAGAGTTTCACTTCTTTTTAAAAATTTGACTCCTGATGGAAGTTCAGGAATGATTTCCTCACTACTACAATATGCATAAATTTCGTCAATATTTTTAACTTGTGTCAATGTTTTTAAAACATAGTATAGAAGTGGTCGTCCAGCTATAAGCTTCATGTTTTTTCCGACTACGCGTTTGCTATTTAGACGAATTGGAACAAATGCAACAGTTTTCATTTTTATCTAATTTTATATGCAAAATTATATAATTTTACCTTAAAACCGCAATTTTGTCCTAAAATATCATAGCTCTATATATTAATTAACTTTAATATTAAATTATACTTTGTTTATTTTGCTGAACGTTCAAAAAATGTTTTCTTTGCAATCAACTAATAAATATACTGACATGGGACTATTGAATATTTTTAAAAGTGTTTTGAGCAATTCTAACAATATTGCTTCAGTGATCAAGCTCCTTAATGGTAAAGTAGACGCAAAGAGTCTGGCAACAATCTTCGCTACTTATTTGTTGAAGAGCAAACTTGCTTCATCTTCATCGGCCGCCAATAGTGAGGCTGCTTCTTTCGCACAGCAGGTGGCTTCCGCTGTTAATCTTAGCCAGTGCTCTGGTATCGGTGACGTGATCTCTAAGCTTACTGCTTCCGACAAGCAGGGTACAGATGATTTGGCTGCTAAGCTTACTCAGGCTGTCAACCTTATCAAGACTTTGAACACAAAGGCATAAGATTTCATCTGGAATGAATTAATCGGAGACGTTGCGTGCAGCGTCTCTTTTTATTTTTTATCTTTGCATTGATTAAGCATTTTCTAATTTTGCATTTGTTTATATGTTTCTTTCTATTCTGATTCCTACGTATAATTTCGATTGCGTTTCTCTGTGTACATCCCTTTCCCGTCAGATTTCTGCATATTCTATTGACGCTGAGGTTGTTGTAATGGATGATGCTTCTTCTGATTTGGACATACTGAAACGAAATCGTTCAATAAATGAACTGGAGTTTTGCAGAGTCATTGAGTCGGAAAATAATATAGGGATAGCGAAGAATAGAAATCATCTGGCCGACGTTGCGAAAGGAGATTATCTGTTGTTTCTTGATGCGGATGTTTATCCCGTCTCGCTTGATTTCCTAAAAAAATATATAGAGAATAGGGTAGACGACGGTGTGCTATGTGGAGGAATGACATTCAGATTGGACGGCCCTGTCAAAATGTCGCCGCTTCGTTATCTATATGGAATGAATTACGAAGTGAAACAGCCTCAATTTATATCTCTTAATTTTTTCTTGCCGGCTTCTGTTTTTCAGAAAGTTCGTTTCAATGAGTCGTTCTCTAAGTATGGACACGAAGACACTCAGTTTGGAGCCGATTTACAGAATGCAGGATATAAGGTTTTGAAAATCGACAATCCCGTCTACCATGATAATGGAGATACGAGTGAGCAATTTGTAATTAAGACAAGAGTGGCTATCGATAACCTTGTGGAGCATCGAGACCTACTTCTCCCGACCTCTCGTCTTCTTCAACTCTATGAGAAATTACATGCTCTGCCTATTGGATGGCTGATGAAAATTCCATTCAAAAAATTCCGTCAGAGAATGGAGAAAAATTTGTTGGGTGACTCACCGTCGCTTTTCATTTATAATGTTTATAGATTATCATATCTCTGTTGTAAATATGAAGAGTATGAAAGATAGAATTATTGAACTTGCTAATAAATACAACACCGTCGACTTCATAAAGAATGATCCGGTACAGTTTCCTCACCGCTATACACAAAAACTTGATATTGAGGTGTCTGCATTCGTCACTCAGTGGGTGGCTTTTGGAAACAGAAAGCAGATTGTGAAATGTGCGGAGACTTTGGATTCGCTTTTCAATGGAACTCCATACAATTATATTATGGGTGGGGCTTGGAAACAATACGAAAATTCCGAGGCTCGTCTGTATCGATTTTACACTTGGGGCGATTTTCATGATATTTGTGCCCGACTCAATTCTTTATATACACAATATAAAGATATGGAGCAGTGTATTGATATAGATTCAGATGACTATTCAATTTCCCTACGAAAGTTTTTCGACGGAGTGAAAGGTATACCAGCAAGCACTACAAAATCTGCCGCAAAACGAGTAAATATGATGCTGCGTTGGCTTGTGCGTGACGATGACATTGTGGATTTTGGCATTTGGAAGAGTCTTGATAAAAGAAAACTGCTTATTCCTCTCGACACTCATGTCCATCAGCAGGGAAGGAAGATGGGAATAACTTCACGTAATTCAGCTGATATCACTACAGCAAAAGAGATCACCGACTATATGAAAACAATCTTTCCTGACGATCCTACGTTAGGTGATTTCGCATTGTTCGGTTTGGGTGTGGATGAGAATGAGGAATAAAGGGAAATATTGGAAATTTTATATGTATAAAAAAGACGACAAAATTCTGCAAATCGAATTTTGTCGTCTTTTTTTCATTATCTCATAATCGTAAATAACGTGAGTTCGATGAATTTTAACTAGTTGATTATTTGAAAAATAGCGTTATTTTTCGTAATTTTAAAGTGCAAAAAAAACAAAACTAACGAAAAAC
>DGHQ01000028.1 GCA_002392915.1 Bacteroidales bacterium UBA3844
TATCCAGCTTCTTATCTGGCTTGGGGTTGGCGATCACCGTGATGGTGTCTGTCATGTCGCACGAAGTTGTTGGAGCTGTAGGGTCAAAATAGTCGTGGAACGAGATGATGTACTTCACTCCTGCATCTTTTGCTGACTCCACGTCTTCATATTTAACTGTGATTGTAGGGGCAACATCGTCACTGCCAGTCTTGCACTTCTTCGTCTCCAGCGCTGTGCCGCTAACATCCTCCTTGAACCACTTGACCTCGTAGTCGTTGTAGTCGTTTCCATCCTTGTCTAATCCGTGGACTGCATCTTTTATGCCTAGTTCTACAGATTCTCCCGAGCATAGCTCAACCACCTTATTATTGGCGTCGAACCTTCCGTTGTCTGCTGTGAATGTCACTCCCTTGTCCTCGAAATCCAAGTGTGAACATGCCGCACAGTTCAATCCAGCCACAACAGGAATTGTAGAGATGGAAATCTTACGACATGCAGAAAATGCGGATTTCTCTTTCCAAGACTGGTCTGCAATCAAATCAGAATACTCTCCTACAACAACACGGAAATAGATACGTTTCTCATGGTTAGGATCATTTTCCAATTTTGAGAATATATCATCCCAATATTTCTCGACCTCCACGTCAAAAGTTTCTGATTCCACCACCTCTTCCTTATGAAGAGTAGTCCATGTAATAGGATTCGTTTCACTTTCTGTTGATGGATCCTGGAATGTATACTGATAAACATATCCTACCTTTTTATTCGGATCCAATTGTTTATTGCTATACAAATAGAATCTTTTTACCGCCTCTGATGTCACAGATGTCAAAGTCAACACATCCTCTGTACAAAGATCAAGAATATCCTTACCAGTACTTACAGAAGACTCCACATTCACATCTGGAGGTGTACAAACTTGGAAAATGATATTATCGATAGCATAGTCACGAGATGGTCCATAGATTGGTGATCCATCATCCATATATCCATAATGTCTTACCTTCATCGTTATGGTAACCTCAGATTTTCCTCCTACATCCGATGAATTTATGACAAAAGAATTGCTTGCATTCTTCCATCCATCAGCACCACCAGCAAAATATTTATACTGACTATCAAGAATTTTTCCATCATGTTCCAAAACTACTTCTATAGAACCTGGATGATCAGAAATAGATGCGAAATCTGCACCAAATGTGATTTCCTTACCCGTACATATATGATCAATATCAATTTCAAAGAATTCATCCTGTGTGCCATCATCAAAAATGTCAAATTGAAGCATGCCTCCTGTTGATGTACCAGAATTATCATGTGACACACCTTTTGGATATCCACCAGCTTTTGAAACAGCGTAAACACCATGACAATATAATTCTGTTGCAGGTTTATTATCACAATCCTTTCTTATAGGATGGTCTGCCAATGCTGGCACTTTCAACGTCGCACCACTTGCCTCAATATTATAAGCCCTTACATAAGAAATCTTTGGTGATCCAGGAAGCGACTGTGCATCATGAATCTGATCTGTTGGAATTTTCTCTGTATGAATCGTTCCCAGACGGTCTGTCCACTCGTATGTGTCATCAGATGGAAAGTTTCCGAAATCGTCAAAAAACAAGTTTGTTTTCGCCATTGGAGCTCCATCATCATTTGTACAACATGTTCCGGAATGAACAGAGAAAACATCAGATTTAGAAGCTTTACATCCTGGCAAAGTCACTTCAAGAGTTATATTATAATCAGTCTCAGCCGCATCAGGAGTAAAATTGAAATTTGATTCTGACGATGACTGACCAGTCACAGACTCCTTCCAAGAATACGTCGTTCCCGCTGGATAATTTGACTTTGTAATCACACGCAAAGGCATCTGGGGACAAGGATTACCAGTACTTGTAATCACTGGTTTGACATCTCCAGTCACCTTTATATCATCAATACCTATTGGTATCTGGAAACAATCTTTGGGACGGAAAAAAAGGAAAGAGATAGATCCTGATGCAGGAACCTTTGCAGTATGTTTTACGACTTTTGATTTTCCAAAGTCAGCAGTCGCAGATGTATATTTCGTTGTCGTTGTAATATTAATAGAACCATTATATCCTGTGTTAAAGGTTATATCTTGGTCACTAGAAATCACACCCAAATTCAAAGCATTACCGTTAATAACTCCAGTATTGGAATATTGATATTTTGTAATAAAGTCCTGCATTTGAGGAACTTTTGCACCTGTCCCTTTACAAACGTAATTCGCCAGATAATCAAAATATTCCGGATCCAACAAATTATATAGCGTAAATGACAACTCAACATTTGATCCAGGTGCCAGACCGTATACAGTATAAGTCAAGAATTGACAATTATCGGCAGAACCAATATTAACAAACATATTATTTGGAGCATCTGTTGCCTGGCAAAAAGGATGTATTAATTTAGGTTGAGCTGTAACAGTGGAATAACCATACTGGCCATCTCCTTTTTGAATTTGATTTCCTAAATGAAATACATCATCGACTTTAGTCATATCATTGCTTGACATACTTGAAAAAGCACCACCAATTCCTCCTTGAATAGCGTATTCAGGACCAACAAACATGTTCGACTTGCAGAGTTTACTCACATCAAGTTTCTCATTATACCAACCTCCGTCTTTGTTATCATGGGTCAAAATCGGACAACAAAGCTCCGTGCTTGTTTCAAAATCAGTACTTGCCACAACACACTGAGTCTGAGCCGACAAAGACACAGAATGTAGTAGTCCTATACTTGTTATAAAAGTTAATAAGCCTTTATTCATTGTAAATCCTTTTTAATCATACTATTAATAAGTGTTTATTATAAAATCATGATGTGAAACGAGTATAATTACACACCAAGACGTGCCAAATTTAATACATTTTTTTGATTTATATCCAATTGGAAGACGAAATGTGAACCATGTGTACTTGGGATCAGTACACACAAAAAACATAATAATCATTCCCCGTTAGTGAGCAATTTTTATTAAAATCAAACAGATTCTAAGTCATGATATGGGAAATAAAAAAAGAGACACGATCAAATCGCGTCTCTTGAAGTGGTCTCACTAGGATTCGAACCTAGGACCCTCTGCTTGTAAGGCAGATGCTCTGAACCAACTGAGCTATAAGACCATTGAACTTTTATTTTGAGAGGTTGTTCTGCCGTCCCTCTTTGTGGTCTCACTAGGATTCGAACCTAGGACCCTCTGCTTGTAAGGCAGATGCTCTGAACCAACTGAGCTATAAGACCATTGAACTTTTATTTTGAGAGGTTGTTCTGTCGTTCCCTCTTTGTGGTCTCACTAGGATTCGAACCTAGGACCCTCTGCTTGTAAGGCAGATGCTCTGAACCAACTGAGCTATAAGACCATTTGAAGTGGTACCACCAGGAATCGAACCGGGGACACAAGGATTTTCAGTCCTTTGCTCTACCAACTGAGCTATGGCACCATTCAGCAACCGTCTTTTTTCGAATTGCGATGCAAAAGTATAGTTTATTTGCGTCTTAAACAAATTTATCCACGTAAAATTTGCATTTTTTTTGCTATTTTATTGTTTGATAGAAAATTGTACAATGCTTGGATAATGATCAGAATATGGCACTCTCACCCTTTCATAATCC
Source organism: Bacteroidales bacterium UBA3844 (assembly GCA_002392915.1). GTDB lineage: Bacteria > Bacteroidota > Bacteroidia > Bacteroidales > Paludibacteraceae > UBA1723. The sequence goes on from DGHQ01000028.1 coordinate 3,628, forward strand.
AAACATTCAAATCCATCTGACTGATAAAGCACATGGTCTATGCAAAAATAGAATGGAGCTTCCCTAAATGTGTAATTATATCCCCAACCTAATTCTTCATTTGCCACTCTCATTCTTTCCCCTTTTATTTTATGATAGACGTATGAAACCGGGACGTCATTAAAGTCTCCACAAACAATCACCCTCGTCTTTGTCTGTGCAATCACGCTGTCGATATCATTGGCCATTTGCTCTCTGATGACGTAATTGTTGGAGACTTTCTTGTCGAGAGTATGTATTTTATCTTTCACTTTATCTACCTTCATTCCATGGCTGATACTGTCTATCTCCTGTTTGTCCGTATAAGAAATGTGGTTGCTAGCCAAATGTGCATTTATCACTCTTATCGTATCATTGCCAACCACAATATCAGAATAAATAGCTCTGTTATTAGCCTTACCTTTGCTTGCCACACCACTTCTCACAATCTTATGCTTCGACAATGTGACAACTCGGTTGTGACTATCCACAGTCATATCACCAACAGTACTATATGGATAAACAGCAAACAGCTTACTGAAATCCTCATTCTCTTTTGCCCTGAATTCTATATATTCCTGCAAACAAAGAATATCAAAATCTTCTTTTTCTACCAGTTTCGCAATTTTTGACGCTGCATTTTCACTATAGTGAAAAGCCGCCACATTATAAGTCAGTAGCTTAAAAGTTCTGGCATTCGCGTCCGCCACTGGTTTAGAAGATAGATTTACAGGAAAAGTATCCCACATTATTGGCACACATATCACCGTTGGGAGGAGGAGGAGAAGGTGCTTCCAAGCTCCGAATATCAGCAACACTATAATCCATATCAAATATACGATGAGAATCAATGGAAAGCCTAATCCTAAATAGGCGATAGGCATGAAGACGGAAGGGGCGACAAACCTGCACGCCCATGCTCCAAGCATCGCCACAAGAAGCAGCAACGTCGGCACAGGGAATATCAGGCATTTCAATACAGAAAAAAACTTTTCAGTTTTCGGCCATTTTCCGTAAGAATTCTCTTTCTGTAGCTGACAACGAATCATAACCACTGATTTTTATCTTATCCAAAATATCATCAAGCAACTCCTTCTCCGTCTTAATACGGAATTCAGGATTCTGATACGCCACCTTAAATTTCGGTCTATTCTTTTTTGAAATCGAGTCGACGATTTTCCATATCCATGCTGTGATATTTATCCTTTTATTCTTCAAAAGCCAAACGAATACCACTCCTGTAGCAATTCCTCCCAAATGGGCGAACTGCCCAGCCCAATTGACACTGAACATGTTAAGCAGAGTGATCAGCACATAAACAAACGCTATCCATTTGAGCCTCACCCTTCCTATCAGAGTCAGATAGATCTCATAATTCGGAGCGTAGACAGCAGGGGCGACAATCAACGCCATTACTGAAGCGGAACAACCAGACAGCATTCCAAAATTTTCCATTATCTCACAAGCAACTATGAAACAAGCACCTCCTATTAACGCTGATAAAAGATAAACACCAACAAGATCACGGGTGCTGAAAAATTCCTTGAAGAGCCTGCCTGCCATCGCCAACAACAATACATTAATTATAAAGTGTATAAAATCACCATGTATGAATGCGTAGGTGAGAATTTGCCAAGGATGAGTCAACAAATGCCATGCCGACGAAGAAAGGAAAAAACAACTGTAGAACCAACCCATATCCGCTGAAATGAAATGGCTGACTGCAGATACCGCACACACCACAACAAAAGCCACACAGTTGACAGCAATCAACCATGTGAGGGAATCCCCACGTCGGAGCATCATCTTTATGTCGTCGAAAACACCTGCCACAATCACTTTTTTACATGAATCCACCAAACCTGTTGTTGAGCTCTCCTCTCTTTTTCCAATACAAGATCAAGATCAATCCAAACAACATACCGCCAAGATGAGCAAAATGTGCGACACCGGAATTCACACCGTGCACTCCAAGATAAAGCTCCAACACCGCATATCCGATAACCATATATTTAGCCTTTATCGGAATTGGTATGAACATAAGGAACAATGGCAAATTCGGGAACAACATTCCAAACGCCAACAATATTCCGAACACTGCTCCAGATGCGCCGACCGTGGTAGGGCGAGACAAAATAGAGTCGGCATACGCATTCCACTGCTCCATTGATGTCATCACTATTCCGTCGACTCTATAAGATGAGGTCTGAAGTGCTCCGTCCGCCGACATTCTTGTAATCTCACTAGTGATCACTTCCAGCTGTTGGAGCATCGGCCAGAAATCAATCGTCCAGGTGATCTCCTGTATGATAGCGGCTCCAACTCCACAGAACGCATAGAAAATCAAGAATTTCTTTGCCCCCATCACCTGTTCAAGCAGACGTCCGAACATGAAAAGAGAGAACATGTTGAACAGAACATGCGACCAATCCAACGAATGCAAGAACATATATGTGAATAGTTGAGCAGGATGGAATGCAGAACTTTTCCAAAAATGAAGAGATAAATATGAATACCAATCGAAACTTGGTTGCACCTTGTTTGAAACAGTCGCAGCAAGAGCAATCAAAAAATTTATAATTATCAAATTTCGCGTCACCGCCACAGACGGATCGTTGAAGAAATTTCGTTCATTCATATAGGATATCCTTAAAATTTGCCGGCAAAAATACTAATTTCCATTCATAATTCGCTACGCAGGTTTCATAATTATAGCATATTTCATATCATTATGTATTTCAAAACCAACATTTCGAACTATCTTTGCGAGTGAATTTAATAATTAAATAATTAAAGTGAATAATCTAAGTCATATTTTTACGATACTCTTTGCAGTATTTAGCATATCATCCCAGGCTCAAATAAGTTTCGGAGGCCTACCATCGACATCACAGACAAGGGCATTGCGTAATGCGGAGACTATTCCATCTATAACAGTCACTCCCGACACAACAGAAGAGATAGAAGCCAACCAATTCGCCTATCAGGTCAATGAGAAAATAGACATCACAAAAGAAGCTTCAGCGTCGGTTGAGGGAAACTCTATCATCTACCGTCTGCTGATACACAGCGAGAACGCAAAATCCATAAATCTGATTTTCGGCCCTATAACACTACCAGACAAAGCAAAAATGTTTCTATACCGTCCCGACGGTGGTGAAATCTATGGAGCCTACACAAATGCATCGTTTGCAGGAAACGTGTTTGCGACGACACCTGTTTCCGGCGACAGCATAATGGTGCAGTGTGAAGTGCCGATTGCGACTTCCGACTCTTTTACAGCGACAATATCATCAGTCAACACTGGATTTGACGAACTACGTGTATTGCCATCAACAGGGAAAGCTCAATATTGTGAAACAGACGTTATTTGCCAGAACGATGGAGTCGAGGACCAATGTAGAGCGGAATGCCTTATTATAATCAACGGGAACCGTTACTGCAGCGGAACACTTGTCGCCACGGAAGGCAATAATTCCGAATCATTCGTGCTGACATCCGCACATTGTCTGCGAGATGGCTCAAACAATTTCGACTCGACATTTGCAAACAAATGCATCTTCTATTTTGGCTACAACACTCCTATCTGCGACGCGAATATCGTAAGCAGTTACGAAAGATCCATTTCCGGCAGTAAAGTAGCCAGTTCACATCCAGGAAAAGATATGCTTCTGCTCAAGCTTTCGCAACGTCCTCCCGTCGACTATATGACATACGAGAGCGGATGGAATATCGAATTGGCTCCACACGGACCCGCCACCTGCATCCACCACCCTAACGGAGATCAAATGAAAATCAGCATCAGTGAAGGCGATCCATATCCCATATCATTTGCAGTAGACGGTTTGGAGGAAGACACTCACTGGCTTATAGACAAATGGAGCGTGGGAATCACCGAAGTTGGTTCATCAGGAGCACCACTTTATGATGCAAACGGACGAATTATCGGGGCTCTTTCCGGAGGTTCTTCTTTCTGCAGCAACAGAGGTGACGACAAATTCTGGCGTCTCAACAACGTGTGGGACGACTTCTCGTCTTCTCCTAAAGACATCATGTCGGTACTCGACCCTTCTTTGTCCGGAATAATAAAATTAGATGGAAGGGAGACGGATGACAACCGATGCTATTCACTAAAAAACTACAATTCATTTTCTGAGTTGGACGAGCCATACCAATACGGATATGGATACGCATCCGGCAGCAACAGCCTGGGATTGGAAGAATTTGCCGAAAAATTCACATCTCCATATTCGTCAACTGAGATACATGGAATCTCATTCATTCCAATCATAGGAAAATACGACGCCGACCTTCCAGTCTACTTGAAAATATACACAGGAGACAACAAACCAGAAACTCTTGTCTACGAATCTGTTGTGAAAGTGACGGCACGCGAATACAATTCTAAAGCAGAAGGGTTTGCCACTACAACAGTGCAAAACTGGTCGTACAAAGAAAACTATATACGACTGGACTCCGCAGTGACTGTAGGAAAGACATTTTTCGTGTCGTTCCAAACCGATTATGAGAACGGTGAATTTGCTTTGCTCACCACGCTATCTGAAACCAAAACCGCATTTTTCAAAAAGAACGGGATATGGGATTCTTGGGACAACCACCCATTCAACGACAATGTAGGCAGCCTGCTTATAAAAGCTGTCGTGCGAGAAACAACTACAGACGGAATGGAAAGACTTGAGAACGACGGACACATCTCCGTCTACCCAAATCCGGCAAAAGACAAAATACAGATTAACTGTCCTTATGAAATCAAAGACATTAAGATCTTCAATGCCGCAGGAGCATGTCTTGTGCCAACCCCAAAGACTGAGTTTATGACAAATAACAACAGCAGCGTGATAAACATCAAAAATTTGGCAAATGGCGTGTATAATGTTAAAATCACAACAGAGAAAAGCCAATATCACACAAAATTCATCAAAGAATAACGTTGATAATTTGATTTTTAGTAATTTTAGCACGCAAACGCATAACATAAACTTAATAATAGGGATATAGATTATGAAGAGACTAGCTACAATATTCGCCATCATTATGGCCGGACTGACAGCAAATGCCGAAGTCGCGACAGAGTCATTCACAAGAGTGATGAATCCGGTGTACGCAAAAAAGTATTCTGAGTCTCCCATTCAAATAGACGCTGTGTTCTACAGACATGGGTTGCCAAAGTTCTACCGTATTCCTCCATTTATGAAAGAGGGTTACTATATTTTCCAGTGCACACGTGTTGATGGCAAAGAAAGCGAATTAAACACACTCAACGGAGAAGCCTATGGTGAAGTGTTCTTGATTGAAGAGTCGAGAAAGGCAGAAATCGAGTCACTTACAAAAGGCACAAAACTAACGGTCACTGGCAAAACAAAGCTTTACGCCAACCCTTTGGCCTTCGGCCAAGAAGAGGTGTATTTCATTGTGGAGACGGTCGCTCCAACCAACAAATAAATGAGACTTATACAGGGTTTTATCAAACACATTATCACTTTTACTATTATGCTTGCCAGCGTAACAACTACGCTGGCCGATCCTATATTCAATGTTTACAGCAATTCCCATCGTAATAGCACAAACGGCAATTATTACCTGTGCGACCAAGATAACACAGGCGTTATCCGTATAATGGCAGCCAACGGCGACTCTGAAAATATTGGCAAAATAAATGCAGAGATATACACAAACGCCGCTGATGTAGGAAATGTTTCCAAAGCCGTGGCAGTGTATTCCAACCAGAATCCTTCAGATATAACATACATTGTCGACAGATCCACAATCAATCCGACAAATATTCAGAAAACGACACAGTCGTATTACGTAAGGATAACTCCAGCAGACGGAAGTGCTGGAAGCTGGACAGAAGAAATCACATTCGACGCAATACATGTGGACGATGTCACACCTCCACAGATTGAACCCTATTGTGCAGGCAAAATGCCAGCTTCAATCAACGCATTCATCACCAAATACATAAAAGAGATGTATCATTGGTATGATGCGAATGATAACCCACTTGGATTTTTTGATTTTCTGAATGTGGGCAATCTGACAGAAGGCAATCATCTCTATAAACTGAAAGTAAAAAATGAGAATTGCTACAGCACAGGAATTGAGATTGTACTTCCTGTGATGGGCAATAGTGCACCCCGTCTCAATAAATCATACGTGAGCTACACTCCTTCCGACATCTCTGGAGGGGCTTATACAAAGACAATCCTAGAACAAGCTGTTGAGCTGTATGGCACAGAGTTGGTCGACAATCCAAACAACTGCGACCTTGTATGGAAAGACCAAAACGGCACCGTCATATCTAACTTTGACAGTTACATTCCACCCGTGCCAACTACATTTGGATCCTCTATCGACTTATTCACTGTAGAAAAAGATTGCGGTTGCGGAGGAACTTCCAAGCCCAAAACCGTTTATCTTCTAAGATATATGGTGCCAAAACCGACTGTCGAAGACAAAGAATTCTGCATAAATGATCCGAATGCAGACGACGGATTTGACGCCATTATCGGCTTGACTTCAGATGCTGGAGAATCAGCAAGCAACTATATTTTGGAATTTAGCGTAAATGCTGACATGAGCGACGCTACGGCTCTTCCTGCTGGCATAATGCATTTCGACTACACATTTGACGTGTCTGCCTCAGGAACCAAGACCTACTATGTCCGTCAACAACAGATTTCAAGCGGCGAATACAGCGAAACAGTTTCTTTCAACGTAGTGGTGAAACAGCCATCCACACCTGTATTGACAGACCAAAACATCTGTGCGAACACACGCAAAAATATAGATTTGTCCGACATCAGTAACGAAACAGGATTGATTTGGAAAGATGCCGATGACAACATAATGACAGGCAAAATACCTACTGAAAAACGTGGTGATATATCCGTAAGTGCTCAGAAATATGAGATGATCAATGGAGAACAATGTCTAAGCGAATTAGCTACAGCCACAATACATGTCGACTCGCTTGACGTTGCAGTATCCGGCGATTACACCCTGTTGCCAGGACAAACTGGCAAAGCCGAACTTGCCATTAAAAGCAGTGGAAACCAAACTATAGAATGGAGCAGTAATGCCACAAACTCAATTGTAGGTGAGAATACAAATAATGAGGTCAACGTCAAAATGGGAACCTCAAACATCACACTGACCGCTAAAGTAACCGACGGTGCCTGCTCTCAATCTGTGGATTGGACGGTGCAAGCAGATCTTTTCCAATGTCCGGCCCCAACCGCAAACGACATCAATTTCTGCATCAACGATCCTCGCGCGGCAAACGGATTTGACGCAAACATAACATTATCAAAAAGCACGGAAAGCAAGTCAGACTATACGCTTAAAGTTTACCCAACCGCCGACTTGAGCAGAGCGATCACCCTCGCCCCAGGAGAGACTCATTTCGATTATACATTTGATGTGTCAAAAATAGGTGTCCAAACAATTTTCATCCAACAGACAGAATTGTCTCGCAACCTGTCGAGTGCGGTAATTCCTGTGAAGATCACAGTCAGCCAACCAACAATTCCGTCGATACATACAGCGGCCATCTGCCTTAACAACACAACGGAAATCAAATTGTCTGAATTAAGTTCAGACTCCAACCTGCAATGGTACGACGAAGATAAAAATGAGTTGACCACAACAGCACACTTCAACAAAAGAGGCAGCCACACTCTCTACGCAAAAAAATACGAAATGGTGGATGGAGAGAAATGTTGGAGTGAATTTGCGTCTACAGAAATCACCGCTGATTCAATAGGAATAAAAATAGACGGTGACGACCATCTCTGTCCTGACGGTGAAGGCAAAGTGACCATAGAGACAGCAGGAACAAACCTGGACAATATTCAATGGAGAAGCAACACCACAAACACACTTTCAAACACATCGTCCAAAACTGTCGATGTAAAAATGAGCAACAACGATCTAACTCTCGAATGCTTCGTGTTTGCAGGAGTATGCCAAACAAGTGGAACTTGGAAAATCACCGTCGGCTCAGGAATCGTGTCGGGAAATATCAAATTCACTGAAGGAGACAAAGTGAGGACCTCATCCACACTGAAAGATGTGGAATTCAGCAGTTGCGGAGGCAAAATCACAGTGGAAGCCTCTTTGGCACACACATCATCCGACTTCACCGTCGTAAAAGGCAGTCAAAAATTAGGCACATACTCATTTGATGGCGACGTCGCGAAATTTGAAATCGAAGGAGACGGCACATATTCCGTCGTCTACAAAAACGATTGCGAAACCTCATTTTCTTTTAACGTGACGATAATGGATATCCAGCCAACCGTGACAACCACCAAGTGGAGCAGCTGCTACGGAGGATATATCGCGGCTGAGATCAGCAACGTGGACGGATGCAAAGTTGTGTGGGAGAAAGACGGCACAGAAGTGGCAAAAGATTCCAAGACACTAAGAATCAGCAACGTCTCGGCAGATGACATAGGCAACTACCGCTATAGCTTGATTTGCGACGGATGTCCTTTCGGCGGGGATGTCTCCACCGTCGAGCCAGACATCTATTCGCCATTGACTGTGACTGTCACTCAATCAGCAGACACGATTTGCCAGAAAGACGAGATTGAAGTAGACATCGAGATTTCGCCAAACAGCGATAAAGCGTCGTTCACATGGACCGCGACAAATGACATACACACCACAAATTCAGGAGCCTCAGCGACACTGACTCCTTTCTTCACAAAAAGCTACAATGTGGTGGTTGGAAACGGAGATTGTGCCAAACAGACGAAGACAATCAACGTAAATGTGCAGCCTCAGATGGACGGGAACATAGAAGCAGGAAGCATCATGTGTGAAGGCGACAGCACATCGCTTGATGCAAGCGGATTAGGCGCTGAAAGATACGAATGGGAGCATACAGACTCCAAGTCGCCTAAAATAACAGTGGTGCCAAACAATGTGGAAAACAAATACACAGTGACAGCCTACCGTGGAAAATGCATCCTTGAAAAAGAGTTCACGCTGATGGTAGGAGTCACTCCAAAACTCGCATCCGTCGATTCAATCGGTCTTGACGACGTGATAATCAATATGGAGTCGACGGGAGACTATCAATATATTGTTGACGGCAAATCAGCAGCAGCGGATGTCGCCGACAATGTGAAGAAGCATGTGGGATTCGGCGAGCACACATTGAGCATCATAGACATCGCCGGCTGCAAAACCGACACCTCATTCATCGTCAGTGAGCCACCGTTTGAAATCCAAAAATACATCATACCTGGTTCAGATGGAAAAGATGCCACATTCAGAATTCCAGATGCGGTGATCGTGTATGGCAACACCACGATGAACATCTACGACCGTTGGGGCAAGAAACTCGTCACACTCACATCCTCAGATACAGAAGGTTGGGATGGCACGTACAACGGGCAGCCGATGCCAAGCACAGACTATTGGTATGAATTGGATGTTGACGTCCTCGACAAAGTGTATTTCGGTCATTTCACTTTGATTAGAGAACCATAGATAAAATGCTGAATGCTGAATGCTAAATGCTAAATAAAAAATTAATTTTTAATTCTTAAATTTTAATTTTTTATTTAGAGGATTGTTAAGGACGTGACGTTCTAACACCTTCCCAAAGTACAAGCTGTAGGCGAGCACATAATATATAGGCTTTGTCCTATTTATGACTGACATTTCCATCTTTTTCGTCTGAAAGACGCTACCGAGCAAAGCGAGAGCATCCCGTGACGAAGTCTCGGGATAATGGAAAAGAGCCAAAGATTTTGAGATTTCGTATATAAATAGCCAAAAAGATTTTGAGATTTCGTATATAAATAGCCAAAAAGATTTTGAGATTTAGATATATATATCTATTTTTGCACTGATTATTAACAAGTTAAAGATATGGCACAAAAAAAGATAGTTTTTCGCAGAAAACTCTACGATAAAATGTTAGAATGGAAACATACCAAGAACGGAGAAACTGCCCTATTAATCAAGGGGGCTCGACGTATTGGCAAATCTACTATTGTGGAAGAATTTGCAAAAAACGAATATGAGACATATATACTTATCGACTTTTCTGATGTACCAGCAGCAGTATTAGAAGCAATAGACAACATTGCTGACAAGAATAATTTTTTCTTTCAGTTGCAGTTTATATATGGAGTAAAACTACATGAAAGAAAGTCCGTTATTATCTTTGATGAAGTCCAACTCTGCCCCAAAGCTCGTCAGGCAATAAAACATCTAGTGAAAGATGGTCGATACGACTATATAGAAACAGGATCTTTGCTTTCTATAAAGAAAAACACCAAAGACATTGTGATTCCATCAGAAGAAACCCGTATCACCATGTTCCCAATGGATTATGAAGAATTTCGTTGGGCATTAGGCGATAAAGTCACCATTCCTATGCTTCGAGAAGCATTTGAAACACATCGGTCACTAGGAGATGCAGTGACTCGACAACTGCTCCGAGACTTCAGACTATATATGCTTGTCGGAGGAATGCCACAGGCGATCAACACTTATCTTGTAACAAACAATTTAAGTGACGTGGATGCCATAAAACGAGAAATAATCGAACTATATGTGGATGACTTCCGTAAAATTGATCCGTCCGGACGTGCAGGACGCTTATTTAAGGCAATACCATCAGAATTAGCAAAAAACACATCACGCTATCAAACAACAAGCATCATCGGACAAAAAGGCAAAGCTGAAGATATGGAACGTCTACTTGAAGATATGGAAGACAGTCTGACCGTCAACTTTTCATATCATGCCAATAGTCCGTCTGTCGGTTTGTCTCTTCATAAAGACATAAATGCATATAAAATGTTCGTCTCAGACACAGGATTATTCATCACTCTTGCATTTTGGGACAAATCTGTGGTTGAGAATGAAATATACCACAAACTGCTTTCCGACAAACTCGCTGCTGACTTAGGATATGTTTATGAAAATGTAGTGGCACAAATGTTGAAATCATCAGGAAATGAACTCTACTATCACACATGGCCTACAGAAAGTGGCAAGCATAACTATGAAGTCGATTTTCTTCTTTCCCGAGGCAACAAATTATGGCCTATTGAAGTGAAATCATCTGGTTATTCCAACCATAAGTCTCTTGACGAATTCTGCAAGAAATATTCAGAGTGGGTATCAAGCCGTTTCCTTATCTACACAAAAGACTTTCGCAAAGATGGAGATACCACCCTACTTCCTGTATTTATGACTGCACTACTATAAAGTTTAGAGTTTAGAATGAGCAAAAAGAAATTATCAAACAAAGAGATTATAGAGAAATATGCAGAGCTCAAACAATCCCTTGAATCATTGAGTGAGATGTGGAATCTTGGACTCGGAGTTTCAGTATCCACAGGTGGCTTATTTCTTATCGTTCTGGCAGTACCGATATTGATTATTATTTCTATATTTATGCTTCTTCGGTATTTTTGGAAAAAGAAAATACTTCAAGCGAATATGGAAATCAGTTTCAAGCAGGCAAAATCTCGCTTTGAATTCATATCCGACAACATTGATTATTTGCCGATGATTAAGCAAGTATGTTCGTTGAATACAAATGCGAGACCTGGACAAGTGGCATTGATAAAGGAATGGTATGGAGTAGAGGAATCCATAATAAATGAATTTATTTTCGACGACACTCTTAGCGACGAAGATTTAGAATTCTACAAGAAATACTCTAAAGAGATGACTATATCTGCAAAGAAAGCGTTTGCCCATAAGTTGTTCAAGCTCACAATTGTGGAGGATGGAATACATAATGACGAGTGGAATCTGCTGATGAAGATAATGGAAGAGATGGATTTCAATCATAACTTCATCAATTATTTTATAAGACGATACAAATCTCTACGCACTGAATCAGAAAACTCCAGCAATAATGAAAGCACGTCGACGGAAGAGAAATCCATTTTCCCCTTGAAACCATACTACGACCTTCTGGGTCTGGAAGTGGGAGCTTCCGACGAAGAGATCAAACGTGCATACCATAATCTTGCGTTGCAACATCATCCTGATTTGCCGAAAAATGCTGACCGTGTGAAAGAAAGTGCAGCAATGATGGCAAAAATCAATGAGGCAGTTGAGAAAATTAGAGAATAAAAAAGAATCATTATACATTTGGAAAAACATTGGCAGAATAATAACTTTGCAAAAAATAGGAGGCGACGATATGGAAACTACAAAGATTGCATATATGGTAGCATTGATACGAGATTTCGCAGTGTATCATAACATAACGGAACAAGTTGCGTATCGTTATCTGAATCGCTATGGGGGAGACAAATATATGGAGGAATGTTACGACGTGCTACATACATTTTCCTTTGCTGATAGCGTCAACTACCTTACGTCCTATTGCAAAAGACAAGGAGGTGCTCTATGATTTTGTATCACGGATCTAATTTGACGATTTCCAAAATCGACTTGTCAAAAGGGAATCCGAATAAAGATTTTGGGAAAGGCTTCTATTTGACTGAAAACAAAACACATGCAGAACAAATCGCAAAAACAAGAACATTAGCATTTGGAGGTGTTCCAACCATCAACCAATATGAATTTAATGAGTCTTTGCTTACAAATGGAGAACTGAAATTCAAGAAATTCAATAGTTATACGGAAGAATGGGCAAGGTTTGTTTGTGAAAACAGGGATAATCCCAATCCAAACATTTCTGTTCATGATTTCGATGTCGTATATGGTCCTATAGCGAATGACAATGTCGGTCTTCAAATTCGAAAATATCAAAATGGAGATATCGACATTAAAACTTTTCTTGAAAGACTAAAGTATATGAAAGGCATTACTTACCAATTCTTCTTTGGAACTGAACTGGCTATTTCTAAATTACACAAGCTATGAACGTTACATTATCAGAATTCGAATATATGAAAGAAGGAATTGTGACAGACATCATAAGTTTCTTAATGAATGAAAACAATCTTTCTTTGCATAACGCAATGAATTGCGTTTATGATTCTAATACATTCTCTTTACTAGCCAATCCAGAAACTGCTTTGTTTATTCAAAGTAGCCGATATGTATACAATGAACTTCTGCGTGAATTGAAACTTACGAAGCCCTCAAAAAACTCACCAAATTAAGTTCTCCATCCAAAAAAACCTCATTATTCCACCAAATTTCATAACTTTGCAGAAACTATACACTACACAATAACATGAAGGTCGGAATCATTCAAGAGAGCCATACGGCTAACATAGACTCAAACATAGCAAAACTGACTTCCAAGATCGAGGAGTTGGCTAAGAAGGGGGCACAACTTATCGTGTTGTCGGAGCTTCACAACTCGCTCTACTTCTGTCAGGTGGAAGACGTTGACAATTTCGATTTGGCTGAGACTATCCCCGGCAAGTCGACCGACCATTTCTCAGCAGTGGCAAAACGTCTTGGCGTGGTGATCGTGATCTCTCTCTTTGAGAAACGTGCCACCGGACTTTACCACAACACGGCTGTCGTGCTCGACAAAGATGGATCAATCGCTGGCAAATACCGCAAAATGCATATTCCAGACGATCCCGCATACTACGAAAAATTCTATTTCACCCCTGGCGACTTGGGATTCCAACCAATTCAAACTTCTCTTGGCAAACTTGGCCTTATGGTCTGCTGGGACCAGTGGTATCCGGAAGGAGCTAGACTTATGGCTCTTGCAGGAGCTGATATGCTTATCTACCCTACCGCCATCGGCTGGGAAAGCACCGACACCGACGATGAAAAGGCTCGTCAGCGTGGTGCATGGATGACGGTGCAGCGCGGACACGCAGTAGCAAACGGTCTGCCTGTGGTGACTGTCAACCGTGTAGGATACGAGGCAGACCCTTCTGGTGTGACTGGCGGTATACAGTTCTGGGGTAGCAGCTTCGTCGCCGGCCCACAAGGTGAACTACTGTATGAGGCTCCTACAGACAAAGAGGATTGCGTCATCATCGACATTGATATGGAGAGAAGCGAAAACGTACGTCGTATTTGGCCTTTCCTACGTGATAGAAGAATTGAAGAGTTTGGCGACATCTGCCGCAGATTCAGAGACTAACCCACAAAATAAAACATCTATGCATAGACTACTATTTTTCATAACATCCATACTTATATTTATCTCTGCGTCTGCACAAACTCCATCAGACTCAATACAGGAAGCACGCAAGGCAAAAATCGAAAAAGCTCGTGTTGAGGCAAGAGCAAGAGCAGAGGCGAGAGCAGCTGAACGAGCTAAAAAAGAAGCCGAAGGGCAAAAGTCAGAGAATATAAATGGCCAAAAAGACTCTGACACAAAAGCAAACGCTAAAACCGACAATAACGTCAAAGAAGAAAAGTCTAAGCGTGAGAGAAGATCTCGTGATGAGAAGGCAGACAATGATTCTAAAAAGAGCGACGTGAAAAAAGACGGCGACACAAAAGCTAATGCTAAAGCCGACAATAACGTCAAAGAAGAGAAATCCAAGCGTGATAGAAGGTCTCGTGATGAAAAGGCTGACAATGCCAATAATTCTAAAAAAACATCCGTCTCTAAGGATAACGAGCCAAAAGCAGAAAAGGTAAAGAAGCCATCCGCAAGAGAGCGTAACAAAGCAGACACAGCAATTGCCAAAAGCAAATATGGCCCCGGCACATTCGGATGGCGTGGAACTATCGGAGCCACAATAGCATGGAACGACTATGACGATCGAGAGCACAAAATCGGATTCAACAGTTGGGGATTCGTGTTGAACGGAGGTATGGGCTACCGTTTCAACCACATAGGCTACGTCGGCGTATTAATTGATATAGAAGTAATTGAGCTGTTGGCATTTTCACCGATGTTAGACTTTGTACTATCCGCACCAACACCCGTCGCTCCATTCATAGAACTGACAGCCGGCCCATACGTCTCTTATGATGAGTATCGCAAATGGGTGTTCCAACCACGTGCCGGCCTATCATACCGTGGTAAGAAAAACAAAATCATGCGTTTCGGCTTTGGATTAAGAATGTACGACGACGCATTTGACTCAGACTCATTCAAACCACAATACGCAGCAAGCTACTCTGTAGAATTCTGACGCAATGGCACTGCAACTATTCATCATCTTTGCGATGTTGGCATTCGGCGAACTGGTGGTATGGCTGACAGGAGTCCGCATACCATCGTCGATCATCGGAATGCTCACACTCACATTATTGCTCAAGCTTGGAATTATCAAACTTCGTTGGGTGAAATCCGCAAGCAATTTTCTCACTGGAAATCTCGCTTTCTTTTTCATCCCTCCAGGCGTGTCGCTGATGCTATACTACGGACTGATCAAAAGCCAATGGATTCCCATAACAGTTTCCATCATCATCAGCACGATATTGGTGATGGCATCAACAGTATGGACATATAAACTCATCAGAAAGAGCAATGGAAATCATAGAAAATAAATACTTTCTTCTTGCCCTGACGTTTGGAGTCTACGCAGTGTCGAAATACATACAGAAACGTACAAATTTCGTGCTGCTCAATCCCATTCTACTGAGTATCGCAGCGATAATTATCTTTTTGAAAATCACTGGAATAGACTACAGCAAATATAAAGAAGCTGGAGCTATGATCGAAATATGGCTTTCCCCATGCGTAGTGGCATTGGGTGTGCCCCTCTACCAGCAGCTGGATGAGATCAAGAAACAGGTTGTCCCCATCCTTGTGTCGCAGATAGTGGGATGTTTAGTCGGGATTATCAGCGTCGTCTTCATAGCGAAATGGCTCGGAGCGACGGACGAGGTAGTGCTATCACTCGCTCCAAAATCAGTCACCACCCCAATAGCAATGCAAGTGTCCGAGTTGACGGGAGGAATCCCCGCTCTTACAGTATCAGCAGTGGTGTGCACAGGCATCTTCGGAGCCATATTCGGATTGAGCATCTTTCGTCTGACGAGAGCCAAAAGTGCCATAGGAGAAAGTTTGAGCATGGGCACAGCCTCACATGCAGTCGGCACATCACGTGTGATGGAAATCAGTCCACGATTCGGAGCCTACGCAGGTTTGGGATTGTCGCTCAACGGCATCCTGACAGCCATTGTCGCCCCAACGATTTTGGAGTGGATAATGTAAATTACTATATAATAAGTGTTCAAATGCAACATGAATAGGTGCCAAAAAGCAGAAAATAACGAAAACCCTTCATAAAAAGAGAAAAAAACTATAGTTTTGTAAGATACAAAGACTTTTTTCAAAGAGATTATAAGAAAAATGAGTATAAGCGGCAAATTGACAATAGCCTTTTGGGCAATATTCTTGGTAGTTGTAGGAGCTATCATCGCAATGTTTGTTGGAATCAACAACGGTTCATTTGGTCACCTTCCCCCAGTAGAAGAATTGCAAAGTCCGAAGAATAAGTTTGCGACAGAGATTTTCTCATGCGACGGTGTTGTGCTTGGACGTTATTTCCAGTCGAGTGAGAACCGCGTCTTCACAGCTTATGAAGACATCTCCCCAAATCTTGTGAACGCATTGATCGCGACAGAGGATATCCGCTACAAGGAGCACTCAGGAATTGACTTCAAATCACTATTCCGTGCAATTTTCAAATCAGTGATCCTTCAGCAGAAGAATTCAGGAGGAGGTTCGACAATTTCCCAACAGCTTGCCAAGTTGCTATACACAGATGTGGCAAAAGACAAAATAGAGCGTGCGATGCAGAAGCCTACAGAGTGGGTGATCGCTGTAAAGCTTGAGAAGCTATATACAAAAGAAGAGATCATGACCATGTATCTCAACAAGTTCGACTTTCTCAACAATGCGGTAGGTATCCGTTCCGCAGCGCAAGTTTACTTCTCAACCACTCCAGACAAGCTGAAATTGGAAGAAGCAGCATTGCTTGTAGGTATGCTGAAAAACCCAGCCCTTTACAACCCACGTCGTGAGAGCCGCTACGACATGTGTATGGGACGACGCAACGTCGTTTTCGGACAGATGGAAAAGGCTGGATTCATCACAGAAGCAGAGAAGGATTCGTTGTCGAAACTTCCTATCACATTGCATTTCAACAAAGTAGACCATAAGGAAGGTCTTGCTCCATATTTCCGTGAGTATCTAAGAAAAGTGATGACAGCAGAGGAGCCAATCAAGAGCAAGTATCCTAAATGGGCACGTCAGAAATATTATGAGGATTCATTGGCTTGGGCTACAGACCCTCTTTACGGATGGTGCAACAAGAACAAAAAGCCAGACGGAACGCCATACAATCTATATACAGACGGATTGAAGATCCACACAACTGTTGATTCCCGTATGCAGAAATATGCAGAGGAGTCAATCAAAGAATTCTTGGGCGGACATATCCAGCAGCTATTCTTCAAAGAGAAGAAAGGGCGCAGCACTGCCCCTTATTCAACAAAGACCACAAAGGCACAAAGAGACTCTATGCTACAGAAAGCCATGCGTCTTACAGACAGATATCAACGCATGAAAGCAGCGGGAGCCTCGGCCGCAGAGATCAAGAAAGCATTCAACACCAAAGTGCAGATGTCGGTGTTTGATTGGGAGCATGGCACAAAGGACACAGTCCTCACCCCACTCGACTCAATCATCTACAACAAGCATTTCCTACGAAGCGGCATGATGAGTATCGATCCAAAGAACGGACATGTGAAAGCATACGTAGGAGGTCCAGACTTCCGTTTCTTCCAATATGACATGTGTACGGTCGGACGCCGTCAGGTAGGTTCTACAATCAAACCTTTCCTTTACGCATACGCAATGGAGAACGGTATGAACCCATGCGACGAGGTGGCTAACACTCAGCCATCCATAAAAGTGCAGACAGGTCTGAGAGAAGACGACTACACTATCTGGCAGCCTAAGAATGTGCCTTACGGTGAGTCGGGCAAAAAAGAGATCGGACAGATGATCACATTGAAACGTGGTTTGCAGACATCCAACAACTGGACATCCGCAAGAATCATGATGCAATACCATCCGGAAGGATTCGTGAAACTGCTTCACTCATTCGGTATCAAAAACCAGGAGATCGAGCCTGTCTACTCTCTATGTCTTGGAGTTTGCGACTTGACTATCGCCGAGATGTGTGCCGCATATACAGCGTTTGCCAACCATGGAATCCAGATCGAGCCTGTATACGTGGAGAGCATTTTCGACAACAACGGAAACCTATTGGCAACATTCAGCCCACGAATGAAAGAAATCTTCAGCGACGAGACTTCAGAAAAGATGATCTCATTGATGAGAGGTGTGATCGACGGTGGTACGGGATTGAGAATTCGTTCTTCAGCAGCGTCTTTCAACTTCACTATTCCATGGGAGCCCGGTCGTCCTAAGCACGCATATAGAATCGGTTGGGAGACAGAGATGGCAGGAAAGACAGGTACTACACAGAACAACTCCGACGGATGGTTTATGGCATTCATTCCAGACCTGATCACAGGAGTATGGGTAGGAGGAGAAGACCGAGACATCCACTTCGACAACCTGCGTAACGGACAGGGTTCATCTACTGCGCTTCCTATTTGGGGAGTCTACATGAACAAAGTGTTCGACGACAAGACTCTAAACTACGACAGGAAATGTAAGTTCAACGTGAAGGAGACATACAACTGTAAGAACCAAAACACAGGTGACCAGAAAGTAGAGGAGAACGCAGTGGAAGGAATCTTTGAATAACAAATGAAGATTTAAGAATTAAAAATGAATAATGTAGAGACGCATGGCCGTGCGTCTCTATTTTTTAAGATAATATTTGAATATGTCACAAAATAGTACAATATGAGCATAAGCGGAAAATCGACAATCATATATTGGATATTCGTATCAATAATCTTAGGATTCAGCGTTAATATAATAATCCAGACAAAGAATCACTACGATGAATATGCCATGACTGTCGAAGAGTGCTTTAATTCAAAAAAAATGACAGCCCTAATTTATGGATCACGCGATGCCAAAAACGCCAGCCGAAGAATCTACTGTTCATACGATGAAATTCCAAGTTGCGTCACCAACGCTTTGATTGCAATTGAAGATCCCAATTTCTATGAGCATTCCGGTATAGATTTCAAAAACGTCTTCAAAGCAATGTACGATGATTTAGCAAGAGGAGAAAAGACATTCAAGCCAACTATCACAGAACAATTAGCATATACATTATCTTATCGTTTGTTAATGAAAAAATATAACCGTTTTTTGAATGAACCAATTGTGATAAAAACGATGATTGACCTTGAAAGATTCTTTACAAAACAAGAACTCTTGACTATTTACCTTAACGATACGGACTTTCTCCACAACGCAATCGGCATCTATGGTGCGGCAATTGTCTATTTCTCCACCACTCCAGACAGATTAAAGACAGAAGAGGCTGCGATGCTTGTTGGCATGACGAAAAATCCTTCTTTGTATAATCCAACTCGTGAACGAAGATATGACAAATGCTTGGAGCGACGCAACCACGTGTTGGAGCAGATGGCAAAATACAACTATATAACACCAGCAGAGAAAGACTCACTTTGCAAACTTCCAATCGTCTTACGATTCAAAAAAATAGAAAGAGTAGAATGATGGGATAATCAATAAAAGTTTCCTCCACGTCTACAATATTTACCCTTTTTTCATTATATTTACAGAATCATAAACTAAAAAATATAGAAGCCATGAAAAACGAAGAACAACATATCAAATTCATGCAGATGGCAATAGACCTGTCTGCTAAAAGTGTGGAGGAAGGAGGCGGACCATTCGGTGCCGTTATTGTCAACAAAGAGGGTGAGATTATCGCTGCGTCGCACAACTGCGTGACTCTCAACAACGACCCTACCGCTCATGCAGAGGTGATGGCAATCAGAGAAGCTTGCCAAAAGCTACAGACTTTCGACCTTAGCGGATGCATATTGTACGCCTCATGCGAGCCATGCCCAATGTGTTTGTCTGCCATGTACTGGGCACACATCGAACGCTATTTCTACGCCGGCACACAACACGATGCAGCAGAAATCGGTTTTGACGACAAATTCATCTACGATGAGATCGCACAAAAACCTAAAGACAGGTTTATGAGCAGAAAGCAGATTCTTCGTGATGCCACTCTGAAAGTGTTCAACACGTGGAAGAACAAAGCGGATAAGATTGAGTATTAAAAAGACGAGGGGTTGCCAACATCAGTTTGACAACCCCTCTATTTAACGTTAATCCGACGAAATCAAAATGATAGTTGGAGTGTCATAAATGAGGATTCCAAAGGGCGAAACGTCCTACCCCCAAAAAGGCGAGCACACAGAATTTAATAAAACCACAGAGACACAAAGTTTACAGAGAAAGAGGTGAAAATTCAATAAGAAAATGGAAAATGATTCGCAGATTACAATTCATCAAACTCACGTTATTTAAGTAACACAAGACATTATGTTCACATATAAAAAAGAGACGTGGAATCTCCACGTCTCTACTCATTATAATCTATTGAATATTATTTCCAAAGTGCTTCGTATGCATCTTTCTCTTTCTGCCACTTCTCACAATCCTTTGCTAAAGCGGCTGCGTCGGCAAACTTTCTATCCTTGCCTTTCTCCTTTGGGTCAGTCTCAACAGCCTTAAACTGTGCGGCAGCCTTTCCAAACTCTTTTGAGAAAACATAATAGATTCCAAGATCGTAGTGGATTGCCGACTCTACCTCTTTATTGATATGTTCGTAGTTTTCCGAACCTACACTGTCGAGAGCCGTTTTCAGCACCTCCTCCACTCCTTCTGTCTCCATTGCAAACGCCTCTTTATTCCACTCGTCTTCCTTAAGATAACCCAATCCGCTCTTCAACTTGTTGACAGCGTCGTTGATCTCAAGATACTCAGCTCCATTAGACGAACGTTTCTTTGGTCTGGCAAAATAGCAAACAATGTCTTTCTCCTTAAACATGAATGTGGCTCCCACAAGACCAGATATCTTCTTGTTGCTATACTCACTCACCACTGCTTCATACGTCATGACAGAAGCTTCCTCCTGCACCTTACCAACAGCTGCACCCTCACTTGGCATCCATCCGGAATTGAAATTCTTTCCCAATTTCACATCCTCTTTATAGGCGATACTCTTGTCGGGAAGTGTGATTGCCACATGAAACGCAAAATCAAGATGCATATACGCGCAATAGTATTTATTAGAGCTGTTCAATTGTGTAGGGATCTGCCCCGGCTTCATCTGTGAAGATCCTGGCGGGTCAGTACGTGTGGGCACCCAGAATGCCCCGACCTTGATCTTCTGTTTGCGATGCATTGGATTAAACTTGTCAATAGCCATTGGTGTGACAGCCTCAAATTTTGAATATCTCACCAAAAAATCAGCCTCAGCCGGATTGTCCGTACGTATGAACGACTCATTATGCAGTTGGGCAACAGTGGCCGTGAACGTACCGTCTTCAGCCAACACTCCATTTTCCACCAAAGCGTAGACTTTTTTCCCAAGCGACATCTTTAATTTAGGATAAGCGGACATACTGAACTTACCGATCATCTCCGGTTCCGCTTCCTGCGCCGATATCGTCATCGTCACAACAGAAAAGACAAGGACTAATATTTTCTTGATCATATCTAAATTTTACTATTTCGTCGCAAAGGTAAAAAAAAAGACGCAATAAAATTGCGTCTCTTCATATAATTTTATATTTCAAATATTTATCATTGTGCGGGAGCCGACTCGGGTGCAGGCTCAGGAGTAGCCATCATCTTCTCGTAGGCCATCTTTTCCAATTGCCATTTGTCACAATTTTCTGCAAAATACTTGCAATCGCCAAATCTTTTGTCGAGCATCACGACTTCCTTGAAATATTTAGCTGCTTTATCATATTCTTTGCAGAACAGATAGTAAACTCCTATGTTATAGTTTAATCCACAAGCTATCTCTTCATTGATTCTGGCGTTCTTGTCTTTGAGATCAGCATTCTTCAACTCTTTCTCCCAAACATCAACACATCCTTCTGTGACTGATTTGAACGACTCGATATCCCACTCGTTTATCTTGATCAAAGCAGAACCTTTTTTCAATTTCTCCACAGCCTCATTCATTTCAGCATAAGGATCTGCTCCTTTTGTACGCTTCTTTTTCTTGCCATAATAGCATGTCACTTTCTTGGCATACATCATATATGACGCTCCCACCAAATCTTTAAGTGTCTTATTATTGCGTCTAATCAAATTGTCCAGTGTCAAATAAGACGCTGCTCTCTGCACACTATCCACAGCCAAGTGTTCCACTGACCACCATCCTGAATTAAACTCGCCACTTTCACCAACGAAATTCTCGTAAAGCACCGTGCCGTCTGGCTTGGAAACGGTGATATAGAAGCTTACATCTCTATACAAGTATGCGCATGCGTATCCTGGTCGTGGATGATGTGGACCTTCTTTCACCTCTTTTGGACGAGTTTTTATAACCACATTACCTATTCTTATGATTTGTCTCCTCTTTTTAGGTTCGAAACGCTCAACCTCAATCGGCGATTCCTCATGAAGATTAGTATAATTGAAAATCAAATCCACGTTTGACGCGTTCGCTTGTTTGATCATCGAAGGTCCGTCGACACTTGCATTATGGTACACGACATTTCCCGGAATTGCAACGTTACCCTCCTCCAGAAGAGCATAAGTCTTTGGTCCCAGCGGAAGTCGCAACTGTGGATATGAAGAAGCGTCAAAAAATCCCAAAGATTCTCTGTCGGCACTTTGAGCCGACGCTGAAAGTGTAATTGCCGTTGTGGCAACGCACATCAATATTTTATTTATCAGTTTCATAACAATCAATTTATTTTTTAGCAAAGATATATTTTGCCGACCACAACAGCCATAGTAGAAATAATAAATAGTGTTAATTTATCTCAAAATGCATTTAACATTCCGGCATCCTATTTTTACAATGTAGATTCCCTCCGCAACATTTATGTAATTCTGCCCATCCTGCAAAGAAATCCGCTTGACAATATTCCCGTCGACAGAATAAATCTCTGCTTCACCTCTCTCCTCCGTATCTATCACAATTCTTCCGTCTTCACAATAAACCTCGAATTTATCATTTTCATTGTTTGCCACCGACGTAGGATAACAGTTTTTCTCCTTCAAAACTATGTCGGAAACAGTCACCGTCGCCGCAGGATTACTTCCAAAATCAAACAGAATCTTCACTCCATCCATATCCTTTGGAGCCACCATCCCAACCAGCACAACATCTTTTTTCTTACCAGCCACAAAATCATGATTCTGGAAATCTGCAGATGGAATATAAGCTACGTCATCTTGCCCATCGTATACCTTGAGCAATATCTTACTCAAATCTGCGTCGCTCTCCAACGAAAAACTCATATCATACTGCATATCCTTCTTTATCCTCACATCCGGGAATAGCAACGAAAATTGAGCCTGCCAGCGCTCGAATGTAGGCGACGGAAGGGTTATCTCGAATTTCTTCGCATCTCCTGATGTCAATGCAGTCTCCTCCTTCCAGTTTGGAGCAAAATAGCTGCTGATTTCACTTGTCTTCCCATTCAAAAGATTACATTCAGAAACGTAGTCAAATGGCTTATTATCAGCACTATTATAAAAACGTGATTCCGGATATGAGTCAGTATCCTGGTAGACGCGAATCCAATCCACCTGCATCGTGCGAGATTCTATCGATCCGTCAACGTCGCCTCCAAACTGACCTCCCATGGCCAGATTGAGAATGATATATTGAGCCTGATGAAAACAAGAGAGTCCATTCTCCGTCGTCGCACCAGACAGATCCATCACATTCACATTATGACGTGAGTTATCTTTCTCGTCTATTATATAAAATTCTGCTTTCTTAGGAGTCCATTCCACACCATAAACAAAAAAATCCTCATCGAATCCACGACTATATTTTAATGTCTGTCCGTAATCGCAATGCAAATATTCGGCATTCGTCCCATTCCAATGCATAGTGGAAACCGTCTCCGCAGGTTTCGACCCTCTCCATTCGCATATATCTATCTCTCCGCAATAAGGCCAACCCTTCTCCTGATTTTCTCCAAGCATCCAGAATGCTGGCCATACACCATGACCACGCTCAGGCAACTTAATGCGAGCCTCTATCCTGCCATACTTTGTTGAGACGTTACGGCGTGTATGAATCTTAGCTGATGTATACTTTATTCTGTCCGAAACATCTTTGTGGGCATCGCTACGCAAAGCGACGATATGGAGTTTGGAGTCGGCGATAAAAATATTTTCCGAATTAGAGGTATAGAACTCCTGCTCATTGTTGCCCCAGCCATAACTGCCCCAGCCGATATCATGGTTCCAGGCATCAGAATTGAAAGAGTCGAACTCATCGCTCCACACAAGTTTGTATTCTGCGTGGGCACAAAGCATAGAAATAAAAAAGCCTACAAAAGCTAAAATGTTTCTCTTAGCGACCATAATCAAATATGCGACTCGTTCGGACCAAATTTATTGTTGATTAATAAGACGTTGCAAACTTACATCCGTACTGAAGGTTTGCCTTCATATACCTTTCAAACGCAGCGTCTTTACTGCCAACATTTTTAAATCCTTCTGGTGTTTCAATCCAAATTTCTGAATATTTCGACTCAGGAGAATAGAAGTAAAGTTTATCCTTTGTTTTCAAGGCATATTTTTCTCCATAACCGAAAAATACAGTATCTCTCTTTGAACGAGCAAGGTCGATTCCATAACCACGATAATCCTTATAGTCAACGCCTGTCAGGGCAAGCATTGTAGGCAGCACATCATATTGTACACCTAGCGTAGAATCAACTCTTGGCTGAATTTCAGGATGATTGATAATAAGAGGAATATGATTACTTGCCAACATATTTGACACATAGTGTCTACCGTGGTCAGCGACAAACACAAACAAAGCATTTTTACCCCACTCCGTGTTTCTCACCAAATTATAGAACATTTTTAACTGAGCATCAGCATAATACACCGCTGCCTCTTCATCACTAAACCCTTTCTTATGATATTCATCCGGGATATTGTATGGAGGATGGTTTGAACAACCATATACCACACTTAATGTCTTATCCACACCAGAAGCGATCAAAGAGTCTGTTTTGCGAAAAGCAAACTTAAACAAATAATCATCTGGAGCTCCCCAACTTAACGATTGATACTTAGCAGGATAATCGTCCAAACAATACTGGTATTCGAATGGATTCGCAGTAAAAAATCCGAAAACATTATCGAATGTTGGAGCATGAGGGACAAAGAATTGCGTAGTATAACCTTCATGACGATACGCTGTTGAAATTACCGTTCTTTTTCTTGGAGCTTTCTCCATCGAATGAAAATGGGCAAATGTAGGTGCAGAACTAAATGTGGCGCACATACCTTTCTGTGTTATCACTCCTGCACTATAGAAATTGCAATAAGACAATGACTTTGCATAAATAGAATCAAGGAACGGGGTAATCACCTTTGGATAACCAAACGTCTTCATAACCTTCGCACTCATTCCCTCCATAAGGACAAGAATGACATGATTTTTTTGTTTGATACTATTAGCATCTGCTTCATGAGGATAATTCTGATATCTCAACGCAATTTTCTCAGCCTTATTGTTCGACATATACTTAAATTTACCCTTCTTTGTCTGAGCCTGTGACTTCTCTACAAAGAAAAAGTCGTTCATTGCAGACAAATTGAGCAACATCTGGTCGCTATACTCAGCAAAAGATGTGTTTAGAGGATTTCCAATAAACTTTTGGAACTTTTTGATATGCTTCTCCTTTGGTTTACTGCGACCTCTAATACCGATTGCCATAAGCAAAGCAAGCACAATAAAAATAATAATGCTGAAAAGACGCGTTTGCTCGCCATCCTTTACAAATTTCTTAAACAACAACCACAATAGGTAGACAAAGCCAACACAAAAAACAGTTGAAAGAATAAACGCTACTATGTAAGTGCCGGAAGTCATCATTCCCAAGACCTCCGTACCTTGACCAAGTGCCTTGACAGCCTCGAAATTTATGTTGGCAAGCTGATACTTCACATAAACTATATTCGCACAACATATTGCGAACTCAACAAAATAAAATACCGCTGTTATCCAAAATCCAACCTTAGACACTATTTTGTTCTCCTTTCCAATGATACTCTGAATTCCTAAAACAAGAGTAACAGGGACAAGTGCCAAAAGTGAACAATGATTATCATAAACGACGCCACGACCAAAGCACTTCAAATATTCAAGGAATGGTGTGTTATCTTTCAAGGAAACTGAACTATAAGCAATTTGTACGCCGCGTACAATAGCAAATGCCAAAAGTGCTGACAAATGTGCCAACAAAACGAACTGCCAATAATTTATTGTTTTCTGTTTTTTCATTAGAAGTATTTTTATTAGTACAAAAGTAATCATTTTTATCAACCACGACAACTTAAGCTCACAAATTGGAACATGAAGCATACAAATCCATATTTTTTTCGCATATTTGCTGAAACTAAAAAAATTGATATCTATGAGATTTTTTCTAAATACGTTAGCTATTTTTCTGTTTGCGTTTCACATGCATGCGACTGAAAATGCTATTGAGACAGCACAGGAACTAGCAAAAAAATATTGCCATAACCCATCACTAAAGAAGACAGGAATAAAACAATGCTCTTCTCTTCGTTCTTCATCAGAGGATGAGTCATCATACTTCATTTTCTCTGATGATTCAACAAATACGTTTTGTATTGTATCCGCAGATACAAAAAGAATACTTGGTTATGGCGACAACTACTCCGATGATTTACCTCTTCAGCTTCAAGAGATACTGGATATGTACGCTACGTCACCTCAACATTTTCCTGAATTAAGGAGCTCCAACACAAGAGAAAACATTCCAGCATTCATGGATGTTGTATTTGGAACACGTTCTCCATACAATAAATTTATCCCTGAACGTAACGGATCTGGTCCTCCGGTTGGCTGCGTGCCTGTGACATTGGCTCAAATTGCCAAATACTACGAACATCCATCAAATCTGAAGAATGACATTCCTGGTTATTCTCACTATTCCACAACGTCTTATGATACTATTTTCCCGATAGAAGGTCAAAAGGCTGAGGGGCGCACTTACGATTGGAACCTTATCTTAAACCATTATGAAAAGGACACAACTGAAGAATTGAACAACGAGGTCGCAAAACTGATGTGGGACTGTGCAAGAAGCGTGGAGACGACATTCGCACAAAGCGGAAGTGCCGCTCTCACTGACATGTTTTTTTACTCCCTGATTCACTATTTCGGATACAACAGTGATTCTCTGAAAAAAATATCAAGAAGCACCTACTATCGTGAAGAATGGCTCGACATAATACATGAAGAGCTGAGCAAAAAACGTCCTATTTATATGTCTGGCACATCATATAACCATGGAGGACACGCCTTTATCTGTGACGGGTATGTTGACGGGTATCTACATATCAACTGGGGATGGAACGGCTCATGCGACGGCTACTTCGACGTCGACATATTGGACTACAAACATAATAAAGATAAAGATCAGACATCCCCAGACATCGGATATTCTTTCTTTGAAACTATTATAATAGGTATCGTGCCTGGCGAAGGAAAAACGGAATATAAAAAACCACAATCCTCTAATTCCATTGTAAAAACAAAACAGGAAAACTTAACCGTCGACACAAAATACAGAGCCACTGACGAAGGATTCATAATGTATAACTATATTGAATCCTACATTCAAAATATAAGTGAAGACAGAAATTTTGCACTCGGTTATTTCAACAAAAATGGCAAAATCTCTTTTATCGCAAATGGAGAATCCGATTTCTTCTATTCTGACATATTGATTATTAACACAAAAAAAGAGTTTGACAAATCATATCTCGGCAATGAAATAAAATTGTTAGTGTTGGAATCAGACAGTAGCGATATAGAGACGCTTATTCAAGACACCATCTACGAATGGTGGCATCCTTCTGATTTGTTTGATACCATCACAATCACAATTCCTGATACAATTGTGAACGACAATGAAATATTTGATCCTAAAAAGGTAACTTTTATCGGTGAATATGCCGACTCTTCCATCGTATTGAATATTGAATTTCAAGCAGATAAACCAGAAGGAAGCATGGAATTCTTTGCTTTAGCCATTGCCGTGGATGGAGACACATTAATGTCTGAAACCACAAAGGAAGCATACACTACAAAAAGTGAAGAGCCAACATGTCTCAAAAGGACTCTTAAAAATCTTGATCCGAACCATGAAATGACCCTGCTCGTGTTGCAAACAGACAACGTTCCTAATGGCAAGCCAAATAAAAAAGGATGGAGTGTCTGCAAGAATTTCAAACCAATATCTTTCAAATTGTCAGATTGTAAAATCTTCTCAAATGAACTGGTTGTAGACACTATTGTGCATACAACAAAAGGCACAAAACAAAGTTTTGAAATCACATTCTCTAATCCAACTCCATATGAGTTCTATAATGATGTATATTTCCTTCTCAACAATGAAGGAGGAACCGGCATCATGATCGATATTCCTGCAGGAGGAACAGTAAAAAGAACTATAGAACGAGATATGCCTGTATTCACAAGGTATATTAATGGACTGTTCAGTATATACAACAATTTTGATGCAGCCGCAGAAATGATTTTCACAAAAGATACTTTCAGCCACGTGTTATATGGACTTAACGGTGGAGATGAAACAACTCTCTCTCTCCAAATGCTCAATGGCACAAAGAAGAAATACACTAAAACATTCTTTTTGATGAGCGACACTGATACTATTGCCAGCCAGACTGTAACTGTTGATCCATTGACCATCGCCCAATTCAACCATTCACTTCCAGTAATTGCGAGCGACACTAACTACATTCCTTTAGACTATATTCCATATGCCTTCTTCGACAATGAGAACAACTTATTAGGATATGTATCTCCATTGGATTACTACGGCAATGTCTATCAATTCTTTGAGAATGGAGACAAATATATTTCCATTAAATTGATACCTGTTATTGACTCTATCTTGCCACCACTGATCCTCGGTGTCACGTCTTCTCTGGAAGACACCACAAAATACAAAATGATGAAGTATACCCCTAGGCCTGATGATTCGGATATTTACATTGAATTCAAGCTAAACGATCTTTTCCCGAATGAAAAACCTAAATATATAGGTCTTTGCAAAGAAGACGGCTCTTTCTATGCATATATGGAATTGTTGTGGGAAGACAGTAATTCTTCGTCTAATATTCCTTCAAACGACATTTCTATCATTGCTGTCGACGGTGGTATATGGATATATTCAGACGTAGATATCCCTTCTTTGCCAATCTACAACGTCAATGGCAGCCTGATTCAAACTGTGGAGTTGAAACAAAATTCATCATTGTTTGTGCCTCTACCAAAAGGCATCTATATCGCAGGCAACAAAAAGATTTTGATTACATCATAAATCCACATCATTATTGCTGTTGTAGAGACGCACGGTTAAAAAACAAATAGAGACGCACGACCGTGCGTCTCTACGTGTTTGTCTATCTTTTCTTTTTGAAAAAATCAGTCATTAATGTTGTGCATTCATTTTCAAGGACACCTGAGGTGACGGTGGTTTTGGGATGCATGGCATTCAGGGCATACTTTTGAAATCCTCGTTTTTCATCCTTACTGCCATACACAACTCTAGAAATCTGGCTCCATCCCAACGCTCCAGCACACATCACACACGGCTCAACAGTGACATACAGCGTACAATCAGTCAAATATTTGCCACCAAGATAGTCGGCTGCCATGGTTATGGCCTGCATCTCCGCATGGGCTGTGACATCATGCAACGTCTCCGTCAGATTATGGGCGGAGGCAATCACCCTATCTGCACACACTACCACAGCTCCAATAGGAACCTCGCCTTCAGACATTGCCTTTTTTGCCTCCTTCAAGGCTATCCGCATGAATTTTTCATCGTTGTCTGCCATAGGGAATCAATCAAAAAGAGTGGGAGACTCGGCATACTGCTTCGCCATTATCTCCGAAAAAACAATGCGTCTAACAAAATCCGATTTCTGAATCTTATGTTTACGGCAATAATTGGAAAGAGCTTCATACTCCTTCTCATTCAAAGAGACGACTACTCGTCGGTCACGTATTAAACTTTTATGTTTTGATATTGCCATACTCACCGTTTATTGGTCGTAGATATACAAAATTATGAATTAAAATGTAAAAATCATCCGTTTTGGCTAATTTTGTACTGCTTAATGAAAATATTCGATGAAAACGCTAGATTCCGCAGACTATATACATTCGTTGATTGAAGAGGGTGAGCATGTCTGCCAAGACTTCAAATTTGAGATCTCGGACGCAAGAAAAATAGCAAAAAGTTTCTCCGCTTTCGCCAACACAAATGGCGGACGCCTTCTTATCGGAGTGAAAGACAACGGCAAAATATCCGGCGTCAGCTCTGAAGAGGAAGCGTATATGGCGGAAGCCGCCGCCAACGTCTACTGCTCCCCTCATCCCGATTTTGAAATAATTCCCCATAAAGTAGACGGGAAGACGGTGCTAGAAGTGATTATCCCAGAGTCGACCACCAAACCTATATTCGCCATCGACGAGGAAAACCGCAAATGGGCATACGTGAGAATCGCAGATGAAAACATCCAAGCCACTGCCATCCACCTTGAAATGTGGCAGCAGGGAGGAATGCAATATGGTGTGACCATTGAGTTTACCGACACTGAAAAGAATCTCCTTAAAAGCATCGAAACAGGTTGCTTCTCAATCAATAAATTTGCCAAAACATATGGTTTGGACAGACGTGATGTACAAAAGCTAATAGCCAAACTCGTTAGATTCGGAGTGTTGGACTACACTTTCGTCGACAGAAAATTCAAATTGTCTTTGTAGTTTTATTCCAAAGTATCGGGAAAATCGGAAAATTATGCTATATTTGCGTCTTGCAAAAAGTACGTGGCTCAAAAAGGAGATAATATTAACTGCTTTCGTACATTGCAGTAAATAGAAATGAAACTTACAGCATCGATTGTAACCTACATAACTGAACGCAAGGAATTGAAGAAGTGCATAGACTCAATGTTGGCAGACGGCATTGATCATGTGTACATTTCCGACAATTCTCCATCCGACGATTTACGTTCGTTCTGCGAAGGGCTATCGAATGTGGAGTACTTCTTCAACGGCAAGAATCTCGGCTACGGAGGCGGTCACAACGCAGCCATAAGAAAAGCCATCGCTTGCGGTTCGGACTATCATCTTGTGATCAATGCGGACGTTTACTTCAATACAGGTGTGATTCCCGCAATCACAAAATACATGGCGGAAAATGAAGACGTGGCGATGGTGCAGCCCAACGTACTTTATCCAAATGGAGAGCAGCAATACACAGTGCGTATGCTCCCTACTCCTGCCAACCTGATATTCCGTCGTTTCCTTCCCGACAGCTGGGGAGAGAAAATGAACTACAAATATCTGCTGAAGTTCAACGACCACAAACATGAAATGAACATCCCTTACCATCACGGATGCTTTATGTTTTTCCGTGTGAAATGTTTCGACACTGTAGGACTGTTCGACGAGAGATTTTTCCTTTATCCAGAAGACATCGACATCACACGTCGCATGCACAAACATTTCCGCACTATGTTCTGGCCGGGAGCCGTGGTGACACACAAACATTGCGCAGCTTCATACAAAAGCAACAAAATGCTTCTGATCCATATGAAAAACATGATCAAATATTTCAACAAGTGGGGATGGATTTTCGATGAGGAGAGAAAAAAATGGAACGCTGAAATTCTTGAAAAATATTCTTGATGATGATGGCAAATGGCTTATAGCTATTAAATAAGACGAAAAAGACGTGATTGCTCACGTCTTTTTTCGTCTTTCGTCTTTCGTCTTTCGTCTTTCGTCTTTCGTCTTTCGTCTTTCGTCTTTCGTCTTTCGTCTTTAAAAAGTCAGATTCACCCCAACACCATTTCCAGTCAAACCGAATTTCAATTCAGACACATTTTGATTTTTTGAGTTATATTCGAAATTATACTCTCTCAACACATTTTTGGAAATTCTTTTGCCAGTCACAAATTTCACCATTCCTACAGAGAACAAGACAGAACCAGAACATAATGCTGTCAATGCGACACGTCTGGCGGCATGAGAATCGTTGATCGCTGCTCCAATCGCGATAGGTCCGGAGACAAACACCAAAGCAGCTCCAGCTACCCACATCACACGTCCTGTACGGTAGCCACGTACATTTTCTCGAAAGACATCATAATCATTTCCAAGTATTTCATACGCACTTTGCACGGAAATGTATTCCGAGTTGAAAGCAAGCAAAGATGGAGAATTCTTACGGTATGCCAACGGATATTTGGCTGAGTTCATGTGACGTGACACGACCACCTTTGTGTCAACATCCTTTTCTGTCTTTTCTTCCGTGTTCACAGATTTCACCCTTTCCACATATACCGGACCAGCCTTCACCACCACATGTTTTCTTTGCGGTAATACTAAATTCTCCTGTGGAATAGAATCAAACACCTCCATGTCGCCATTCTGAAACTTGATAGACTCCACCTCATCCTCATTAAGCAAAAACAATGGACCGTCTGGATTATTGAATTTCTTATATTTGACCTTGCCTAATCCCACCTCAGCCACTTTAGCAGCCTCAACCCTTCCATTGCGAAATCTGATTGTATCCTGTGCGGAAGAACACAAAAAAGCCATAATCATGACCAAAAGAAAAAAACACCTCTTCATTTTATACCAATTTGAATTTTTCACATTTAATTTTAGAAGCTGTTTAATTATATAATTCGGCTATAAAGTTTGAGGATTGTTAAGGGGCGGAACGCCCTAACCCCTCCTCTCTAGTGCGAGCCGTAGGCGAGCACTTATTATTTTTTGCTTTATGCAATGAATTTCAATCACATGTAATCTTTGTGCATTAAACAAACAGCATCCTTATTCACATCTGCAAAAATATCAAAAGGTTGAGGCAAAAACAATTTTTATGCTCACTTTATGATTAAAATTCGTCTATATCAGCAATAAAAAAGGAGTATCAAAACCTATAAGGTCACGATGCTCCCTCTTTTGATTCATCCTCTTTTCTTATCAATTCGGTTTCCTTATAGGACGGACACTCGTACTATGGTGTCGCCAACACTCGAAATAATTACCTTCAAACCTGCCATTATATGTTTCATACGGATTTGATGGCAAAACGACATCTTCATAAGCATAATCGCCTAATCTTGAACCTCCATTATGTCCATCAAAGAACAAATTGTATGATGCACTATAGCTATTGGGATTAGGCATTGACGTCATATATACACCAAGATATCCATCACTACTTGCCGGGCTATCATTATTCCTGCTGGCTCTATCGTTATGTATATGTCCAGCAGCTGGAAGCCATATTTTTTTGTCGCTATAGCCACCCTTACCATAAACCCACCATCCATTATCAGTTGGTCGCTGTCCACTTGGTTTTGCCTGCCAATTTTTCCAGCTTACCCAATCTGTGAATTGCTTTCCTCTGTCTCTTGAAGCGACAATAAGATCAAATAGTTCACGCATCTGAATCAAGTTAGGTGTAACCCATCCTTCTCCCCAATGATATGTGGCAGCATCACCGTATTTTCTTCCTTGATATTCCTTGTATAAACCTTGGAACCCAGTCGTGTTGCTTCGATCATAAGGGAAGAAGTCAGCGATATCATTTGCACCCTTGTTTGCGAAATAAGTCACACTCTGATTGTTCCAGCCAATTTGATAATCTTCCTCCACAGTTCCCCAAGGGAAATATCCACCATAGCTGTCCCTTCCCGGCTGATCCGACGTTGCTCCTATATTCATTGTCGCCCACTTAACACTTACTCCCAACTGGATGGCTGTATGGGTAGGCTGATCAGGCAATTGTATGTTCACAATCGAGCTGCTGCTTGCTCCTGGATATTCAAAATAGTAGTGATACTCATCTCCTGTCTCCCACTTACCTGTCACATTATCATAAGCATAGATATAGATTCTAAGATCAGTTTCATTTGTAATCTTGGCCAAATCTGGCATAGTGACATACATATCTATATCTCCATCCTTATCAACCTGTACAGGGAACGACTCTTTCGCCTCTTGCTTCCAACCTTCTATTACCAACATCGATCCCTCTGGAATCTCTCCCGGTGCTTTTCCTGTGATATGAAGAATACTCTTTGCTCTGTCTGGCAACGGCATCTTGAGCACTTCATTTTTGCCAACCGATATATTTCTAGTACATTTCATATTGTAGCGATATTCATCACCACCTTCTGATGTACCTGTTTCTTCATTATAAGCATAAAAATAAAACTCAAGTTTTTGATTATTATTGATTGAAAAACCTGCAGGCACAGCAACATAAATATCTAATTTGTCACCTTGATCAGCAAACACATACTTCGGATCCGATCCTAAGTTGACCAAATATTCTTTGTTTTTATCTGCCTTGTCCAAACCCTTTATCTTCAACTGTGAAGTTCCGATAAACATTCCTGGCGACGTCGTCTGGATATGAAGCAGACTCATATCCATGCCTCCTAATTTAGCCGGCAAAAGAGAGACCGTTGGCTTACTATTTCTTTTTAACACTATTCTCGTAGCCTCTCCGACCAAATATTCACAACATTTGTTATTTTTCTCTTGAGTCTGAACATACAAATTTTCATTCAATGGATTTCCATAAGAGACAGTGCCCGACCATGAAGCAGAATCTGGAATCTCGCCATAATGGAAAAACTCTCCATCATTGCCAACCATTTTTCTAAAGATAAAATCATACTCTCCATTTTCGTTTTTGAGTTTAATTCTATCTCCTTTATCCCAACTTACAACAATCTTTTCTCCGTTTTCTTCATAGTGAGCACGAGTGGAAGGTGTATCGTCAGTCGACACCAAGATAGTGTAGCATGGCACATTATCACTTGGCATAAAGGCACTCTCTTCTTCGCACGACACAAAGATGAGCATTGCTAAAAGTATATTTAGTATGTATAATAAACGCTTCATTATTCTAAATTTTATGAATACATGCACTGCATATTCAGCATTTATATTTATCTATCTACCGACTCCCAAGAGATTATCTTCTGATCTCTCACACAATTCACAAGCAACTCCTGCTTCCTTTCATAGTTCGGCATCACGGAAAACTCCATGGAATAACTACTGTTTCGTGTGATTTTTTTATATTGAGTTACAGCCTCATCCTTACCTTCTCCAAATTGACCTGACTTTATAATATATTTGGCATAGAGGGTCCAATCATATTTGGACAAGGATTGTGATGCCAAGAACTGATAGTCAGAAGATTGAGTGACCAACTTGTCATCTTTTACAGTAAGCATAGAATATACATTATAAGTAACTAGGAAATATCTATGTTTGCCCCAATAATTTATATCAGGAGTTCCTAAAAGGCTTATTGTAAATTTATTTTCACCTGATTTCTTTATAAACTGCATGTACTGTGCAGTTGATTTATCTGTTAATTTATTCTCTATCTCTTTATAATTACTAGAATTCCAATCAGGGTCTTTTTGTTTTCCAAAATACTTATCTGTATGTTTATAAAAATCTATTGAATCATCTTCCATTTTATAATAATTCAACATATACGCTGGCTTTGTTTTTCCATTTGAAGAAACAAATTTCCAAAATACCTGTTCTTTAAAAGGTATCTCATCAGCCGCAGTTTGCATACTAGACGCACATATTTTCTCATCATTATAAGCAATAGAATGAAGAAAAGTATTATTCCAAATCACATACGCGTTAGCAGTGTCAATATTCGTAGTATTCAACCCCAAATTCTTACCTCTGTCAACCTTCAAATTGTATGTGTAAGCATCAGTTCCTTTTTTATTCTCAAACACATACATAGAGACAACAAGATCATCACCATTCACTATCTTGTTGATATTATGGTCGTTTTTTCCAGATCCACCCAATGCCTTTAGAATATCGAAATCTACATCACCAGTCTCAGAAGGAGTGTAATTATTTCCTTTTGCCACACTATCATGAAAATAGTTTGTTTTTTTCGCAAGCACTTTCTTTATGACAAATTCGTCTACATATACCTTATTGGGCAAATTTTTCTTAGATTCATAATCCTTATATGTTCCCGTAAAGTTTCTGAAAGTCACCTGCAGACGGGCACAAACACGTCTCATGTGAACTGAAAATTTTGTGGCTCCCTTCTTTACCTCAGCATCTGCTGTTCCGTTAACGGGCATTCCTGTGCACTTGGTTGTCACTTTATCGTTATCAACTTTATAATTTCCAGATTCAGGCACAAAGCTAAGACTATAGAGGTCTGCATCATCAACACTAAGCGTTGCTTTAATCAAATTATTTATCTCAGCATATTGGCTGATCACTTTTCTTGTCGCTTCAACCGTATAACCGTTTATCGTGTTCCATCTATCCGTATCGACATTTCCAAACGCATAAACCTTAGCCTTGGCTCCAGTGGTTGTGTAAATTTGTACATCCGGGAATATCACCTCATATTGTTTTACTCCTGTCGACGTCGGACGATCTCCATACCATTTGTTGCAATGAATCGCATATACAGAATCCTTATCATTGGTCACCACAACAACTACATTCTGGAATCGACCTCCATTTTCTGTCTGGTCATGCTCTATATTAGCGTTGTCACTGCCAGATCTTGTACCCTCAATGTCAACGGATAAATTTGGAGCTGCAGTAGAAACTGTGATCGTAGTAGTGATAAATTCACCTCCACGCACATCTGTCGTGTCATCTCCATTTTTATCCTGCTCCATTTCTTCATCGTCGGTGCAGGCAAAAGAGATGATACCCAATAGCATTGCTATCAATAACGTATATATATATTTCAATTTTTTCATTTCAACTCTCCCTCGTATTCATATTCTTCCCAGTCGGCAACATCAATGTTGACATTCACCTGATACTCATACATTCCGACAGTATATGTATATTTTGTTCCTGCCTTCCAGTTGTCAATTTTGCCTCCTGCTGTAAGATCAATCGTCGCCTTCAATCGTCTTCCTACGCCCGGATCATTATTTCCAAAATAAAATTCAACCTCCCCATATACATCACGCTTTAATGTTACATTACTTAAATTTATTGTCTTCACAATCCAAGATGTATATCCATTATCCTGTCTTGCTTGTATTACTAAATTTACCCTTTCTGACTCTTTCCTCAAGTCTTGAGGAATAAAAAGATATCCTTGATACCTATTTTCTCCCTCATTTAAATTCACATAACCAGAACCCGTACTAAGATAAATTTCATTTGAATTATTTATACCACCTATTTGATTGAATGCCAACTCTTTATTATTGCTACTGCTTTTTATCACATATTTATCACCACTATAAACTACCGTGCCGTCATTAGTATTTTGGGTCATTGTTATAGACACGTTATTTGTCGGCCTTGTAATTTCAGTCCATCCTACAACATTGCCTTCATCAATAGTACAATTTCCTTCTGAAGTATATCCTACGACTGAGAAATCTGTGATTTTTACAGGTTTGTCTTCTCTTGATTGGAATTTGAAACTCACATTAGCCAACAAATGCTTCATATCCAATTCCACAATCTCAGTATTATTATTTCTCGTTATTTGTTGCGACACCATAAGGTCCGTGTTCTTACGCGGATCCGACGCTGATTTATAATTATTCAGAGTCAATGTCGTTCGACCATTCACTTTATTATTTGTCTTGGGGAACTCAAATCCATTCACACAAGTTTCTCCATCGGTTGTATTAAACCCACTTGGCAGACATGGATAAAAACCTCTGAATTTATAGGTATAATCATCCTGCCACTTCTGTTTTTTATCATAAAACCATGTCGACTCACCTCTATAAGTGATAACAAGTGCATCTATAGGTGTGTCTGCAGCGTCTACAAATACTCTGTCCCAAACAGTACCATTGGCAGATTTCATCGCTAAAACAGAAACCTGTTCATATCTAAAAAATTCCTCTTTCTCTCCCCATCTCGTCACAGGCATTTGGAATCCATCTCGCAATGCACTGAATCTAATCTCATCA
The DNA here is from genome assembly GCA_002392915.1 of Bacteroidales bacterium UBA3844. Classification (GTDB taxonomy): domain Bacteria; phylum Bacteroidota; class Bacteroidia; order Bacteroidales; family Paludibacteraceae; genus UBA1723. The sequence continues at coordinate 41,795 of DGHQ01000028.1, forward strand.
CCAGATGCAGAACCGTCAGCAAAAGCCTCATCTTCATCATTGCACGACGCAAACAATGCTGGCAACAACGCTGCCAACAGACATTTGATTAATATGTTGTATAGTCGTACTCTCATCATTTATATTCTATTTAAAAGACGCAATATTATTGCATCCTACTAATTATCATTTAATCCAGAATCTCAATGTTTACATTCCTATTATCTTCATCCCAACCATAAACCTTCACCGAGAATTCAATATATTGATTATTGTCCATTCCAAACTCCGCCTCACTTTTGTCTCCGTCACCATCAAGATCATTATTATCATCATCAAGATCATCGGCGACACCATCGCCATCAGCATCTCCAAGGAAATTGTCAGTCGGTAATGTTATGACAAAACGGTATGACTTTCCTGCTTTCCAACCATTTGGAATCTGATCTTCAAGATCAACTATCAATGTCTTGCAACCATAGATGCCATCCGTCGCATCATGATTTCCTTCTGTATCCGTCTTTGAATATCCACAATTGCCAATCAATTCTCCATAATCATCCTCTACCTTATAATATACGCGAATGACAACCTTGCCCTTCTGCGGAATAAGCATGAGAGTTTCATTCATAGTAGCATCAGTAGTGCCAGCCACAATATCTGCACCATCATAATAAGTATAAATGACTCCTTGATTTGCGGCAGCAGATGCATTCTTCTTTACCAAAGGATTCGTTTCAGTACATTCAGAAATAGCTGTGAAATCCCAAGAAAACTTTTCCTCTGAATTTTGTAGACTTGTTGATGTCTCTCTAAAGGTCAATTCAGGATCTTGATGAGAAACTTTTTCTCCGGCTGCGATAACCTCAACCCTGTTGATCGTATATTTGTAGTTGTCATCAGCACCAACAAAGGAGAAATTGACCTTAGAAAGTGCATGGACAAAATTTAATGGCTGAACGCCATTCTCCGGCATAGAATTTGCTTCTGCATAAGCGACGACCAAATCCTTCTGCTCAAAAGCTTTCTCCTTGATAGGGAAACGAATCGACTTACATTGATCATTAATCCAAGCAACTCCAGACTCTATATTGAAAGCACGGAAACTAATGTTTCCAGCTGAGAAACTTGGCCAATAGTATGTGTCACTTTCCGTATCAAAGGCATCAGTAATTTTATTAGAGTTATCAATAGTAAGGCCATTCTCGAACAGCGCCTGATCATTTAAATACAATGCGCCATCATACCAAGCCGACACCTGAAAACCACCTTCTCTGCCTGCTACTTTTCCTTTTAGCACATCACTTGTCACATCCGCCGCTCTTGTCACTCCAGCGGTATATGTGGAAAAAGAGATGACTTTACTGTTTGGATTTCGTCTGTTGCCAGAAGCTTCATCCTCATCTTTGCACGACGCAAACAATGCGGACAATAGTATTGCCAGCACACATTTGATTGATATGTCATATAGTCGTACGTTCATTTTCGTCTTCAGTCAACGTTTATCGTCTATCGTTTATCGTAAAAAATTTATCCAGCAGAGGCACTTCCGCACCTCTGCCGAATAAATTAAATTACTTGATTGTGATGTTAGAATTATTCTCAGCAGTCTCCCAAGCTGAAACTGTTACAGAGAATCTGATTGGAGTCAACTGATCAAACTCAGATGGATCTGTATCGTCATCACCATCCAAATCAACAGGATTAGAAGGATCTGTCTTGTCAAGTCCATCAGGAACCTCGTCTCCACTTATATCACCGATGAAGTTGTCATCAGGCAATGTCATAGTGAAACGGTAAGCCTTTCCAGCCTCCCATGCAGGTATATCAGCAGGAGTTGCTGAATTATCCTTGTCTGTACCAAGATTGATAACTACAGTCTTGCATCCATAGATAGCACCATCCGCAACAAATTTAGGATTCTCCTCGTGACGACCATTAACATCAGTTTTAGAGAAGCCACAGTTACCGATCAACTTACCGCTAGCATCCTCAACCTTGTAGTATACACGAACTGCGATCTTACCAGTCTGAGGAAGAAGCATAAAGTTCTGATCTGTCAAGCTAGCAGCAGCAACACCAGTTGCATCGCTATAGTAAGTGTAAAGCACACCTTGATTAGCCTTTGCTCCATCATCTGTTTTTACCAAAGCTTGAGAGCCATTAATAGCGGTGAATGCCCAAGTTACTTTATCTGCCTGTGCATTAGTAGTTGGCTGAGCTCCATCGGTTCCTCCATTTTCAGTAGTCTCAGCAAAAGACAAAACAGCAGTACCCGCGCCTGCAGCGATAACCTCTACCTTGTTGATCGTGTACTTGTTAGTAGGAGTAACACCATTGAAAGTAAAGTTAACCTTAGAAAGAGCGTGAGTAAAGTTCAATGGCTGAACCCCATTCTCTGGTTTTGCAGAAGCCACAGCATAAGCAATAACCAAATCTTTCTGAGTTGCAGCAGTAGATGCTACTGTAAAATCAACCGATTCATACTCCTTATCAGCTGTCCAAGCAGCACCAGAAGAAATGTTGAATGCACGGAATCCAATGTTTCCTGCAGAGAAGCTTGGCCAATAGTATGTATCATTTTCTGTATCGGCGATGCCATCTGCAGCAGTAACTTTTGCAGACTCTCCTGCCTTGAAATAAAGGCTTCCGTCATACCAAGCGGCTACTTTGAAACCGTTTTCCTTAACATCAGTTGAAGTCACATCTGTAGCACGGGTGCCACCAGCTGTGTAAGTAGAGAAACTCAAGACAGACTTGTCTGCTCTGTTCGAACCGTTTGTCTTCTCAGCAACGAACTCCTCGTCCTGAGAGCACGATGCAAGTGCGAAGCTTGCAAGTGCGAAAAAGAAAATCTTCTTCATGTTAGTAAATTTTTAATAATTATTTTCCTTTTGTTTTTTTACAGATCGATATCGATATTGATCTCATCCTCCCAATCGCTCACCGTAATGTCGAATCCATTTCCTTCCTCCGTCTTATTCACCTTAGGAAGATCCAACGGGTCCTTCACCTCTATAATCAAATCTATATCGTTCTCATTTGACGCCCTGACCTGATTGCCCACCGGCAAATCATAAGTCATGATCGTTTCGCCGTCGACGAGCATCACATCCAAATGCAGGTACAGCTCGTCTGGCTTGTACGAATATTCCTTCACCAGTCCGAATGTCTGGAATGTTGTCTCCACGTATCCGGTACTGTCTGTCACCGCTGTGCCTTTCCATCCCGTCAGCTCATGTGCTGTCATCTCCGTCAGTGCGTGCATCTGGCTGATGTTGTACGACTTTGCCACTCCACTTATCACAGCCCTCACAGTGTAAAGGTTCTCATATCCGTTAAAATGCACTTTCACACCCATCTTGATGATCGCCGACTTTGTGTAGAATGTTCCGTCGTCGAATCGTGTATGGGGTGTAAACTCTCTAATAATTTTGTCTTCGTCAATTATCACTCCTTCATGGCAATCACTGGCAAACCATATCGGCTGCTTCGTGGTGAGTGAATATTCATCTGCTCTCGTCTCTGCATTTGCTCTTGTCTGCTCTGCCCAAGGTGAATGAGATCGTGTCACCCATTCTGCTCGTGAGGTAGAAAACCATCGCGATGTCTGAGGAATCGTCTCAATCTGTGCCGACGCATATTTGTCCATACCACTGAATTTTAACGACGCATATTCCATCACCGACTGGTTGAACACGAAAATGTTCCATTCTCCGTCATATAGCTTAAGCTGGACGTGTTCAAGATCATTTGTCACCATCACAGCTGGCTGCTGACTCCCCGTCTGATCAAAGGCATACACCGACATTCCTGTTGGCGCGTCACCCTCGTCGAAATCAGCAAAACGGCTCTTGCTCCAGTTCACATTAATATCCACCGGCACAAGTTCATCCCATTCGTCCCATAGCTGGCGTCTGTCGCAGGACGTGGCGACCAACATCAGAATAAACATCAACCACGTAGAGACGCACGGACGTGCGTGTCCTTGAAAGAGTGACCTATTCTTTGATTGCATCGTCACCTCCTTCCTGTTTTTTCTTGTGCAACTTGCTCGGTCTCTCCACTTTTCTGTGGATCAGATAGCCAATATTAATGTCAAGTTTTGTAGGGCCGATCCATGTGTAGCGTCCGTCGCGCTGCCACACCAGATAGCTGTTCTGCAATCTGCCCTCGTAGTAGCTGTAGTTGGTGCGCATCATACCCACTCCGACACCAAACTGCACTCTCCAACGCCTATTTTTACCAAATCTTTTGGCGTAATGATAAGTGAATCCTGCGTTGACGCAGATCTCTCCCTGATAACCCTTTGAATTACGCTCAAGATCGTAGTAACCTACACCACCGAACAAGCCTAAAGCATGACCTGTCAAAACGGGTTCAAAGCGTCTGTCGCCCAACCAGTATTTGCCTTCAAGTTCCCAATACTGAATCTGGTAGCACCAAGAGTCGTCTTTTGCCACCCACCATGGAAAGACGTATGAAACATTGAAGCTCAGCATCTTTTTGATCGGAAACTCTACTCCGAAATTCGGAGCCAACGCCGCATCATAGAGCACGTTAGAGTTGACTGCGAACAACGGCTGATATTCCGTCACCGTCGTCTTCCTTGGCTTCCTTTTCTTTTCCTTTGGAGCCTTAATCGGATCATGAGGAGAAAGTTCGTCGTTAGGCTTTTTGACACGCACAAAAGATTGATCCTCTTCTTCTGGAAGAAGTTTATCCATTTCCGGGAACTTCTTCCCCTGGCTCGACTTCTTCTTGAAATAGATCACCACATCACATCGACGCAATACTGGGAAAAATTTCTTTGAAATATTATCCCAAGTCGCACCGTTTTTATCAATGGATTGGATTTTTGCAGGCACGTTGCCTCCTGACAAAATACACTGCAACACCCTCTCCTTATTCGGGATGTCTGATTTTCTGACTTCCGCCGCAAGGTTCTGCCAAATCTGCGGTATCGTCACCTTCGCGTCGAAATAGTTTTCGTTATATCTAGGAAGCTGGAAATACCTTTCAATAAGATGGATGGAATTGTCGAGACGCTTCCATCTCACTCTAGAGTTTGCCTCATCAGAACCCTCTGGAGAAACACCAGCATAAACATCCACACGGGGCACATATATAGAATCTGCACCCTGCTTCTCCTGCAATGCACGCAATTTAGTAAGCATAGCATTGTTAGTGGAGTAGTCAAGATCTATCGCTCCGGAGCCTACTTGAAAATAAAAAGTGATCTTTGCGGAATCAACGTAATCGCTGAATCCGCCGTTTTTCTGAGCCGTAGCAATGGCTACGTTCAATACAAATATTACACAATATGCAAGGTTTCTTATCAACTTTTTATCCTAATATGCCATCAACACGTTCATCAACTTCAGCCGCTCATCAACCCTAATACTGAATAACAATCGATATATTGTCCTTATTCAACCACACTAAATATTTTTTCGATATCTGATTCCTAAATTTCTAATTCTTTTCGCCTCATACCTACAGATATCTTCCGCAAAGGAAATAAAAAATAAAATACAATATACACATGCACCGCATGTTTTTTGGCATTTTTGTAATTTTCATCTATAAAATAATGGTATTGATATATAAAAAATCAAGCCATAGATAAATTTGTGTGACAGACATAACTTGGAAATGCCATAATAAAAATCGCAAATAACACCGGTAAGCGTTTGATATCGGAGGATATTTTATTAATTTATATAACGTGAGCTCAACGAATTTAACAAATTAATTTATTCCCTATGGGAAAATGGGATGTCATCGACATATTATTTTTCTACCTATATTTAATCACTACGTGATATTCAAAGAAAATACACCGTTAGGTGTTTTATATCGGTAGATATAATAATGATAAGACGAATATTCCCCGTTAGGGGATATGTCTAGTAAATTTACAATTCGTCGAATTTACGTTAAAATAGCTTTTGGAAAAGTGGTTTTGGGCTAAAATCTAAAAAAAGACACATTTTTAAACCAAAAAAGACGCTCTTTAAAAGCGTCTTCTTTGAGTTTGGTGATCGGGAAGGGATTCGAACCCTTGACC
>DGHQ01000034.1:0-47259 GCA_002392915.1 Bacteroidales bacterium UBA3844
TTGACTTTGCAAATCTAAGGTTTGCAAATATCAAATCAATGATTTGAAAGCGATCTTTATAAATTCTGAATATTCCAGAAGCTGAGTTCAGGAAAAGAGGAATTCCAAAGGGCGGAACGCCCTTGCCCCGTCCATTTCGAGCGAGCCGTAAGGCGAGCGAGAAAGTCAATGCCCCCGACACAAAAATCGAATAAACCGAAATCGGAAATCGAATAAACCGACACCATAATGATTTAGGTCTTCGACCTCAACCATTATGGAATCGGCTATTGTCGGAGATAAAGGGTCTACGACCCTTGGAAAAAATGGCAATACCAAACTGGAAAATAATTCTCTTTGCAGATGTCAAGATTATAGCATGATAGATGGTTTATATGTTAATACGAGGATTGCAAAGGGCGGAACGCCCTTGCCCCACCCACTTCCGCGAGTGCGTAAGCACGAGCGGATCCAACATCATATCAACAACGGAAGCGTATCATGCTACTTCTATGATGCCGCAGGCGAAAGAACAGTGAAGTTGACGAGCGAGACAGAAATGGTTCATGTCAATGGAAAGAAGGTTGGTGGAAATGATGCAGTGACAAAATTCACAGCCTATGTCAGCCCATATTTCGTTGTCTCTAATGGCGGAGCCTACACAAAGCACATCTATGCGGCAAATCAGCGAATCGCATCGAAATTAGGCAATATTGATGGTTTCGGAGCCGATCCTCGACGTGTTGAGATGGCAGGAGGCAAGAAGTATAGCGACAACCAGTCTGGAACTATAAAAGCCAGATTCGAAGCCCTAAACATCGATTATAGTGATGGTAATGGCAAGAAGGACGACGAGGAATACGAGCCTACAATGGATTCAGAGGCAGAAGAAAAATTGATTTTCTTCTACCATCCAGACCATCTTGGTTCAACATCTTACGTCACTGATGCAGACGGAAACATCGCCCAGCATGTGGAGTATATCCCATATGGCGAAGTGTTTGTGGAGGAGCGTAATTCCCAATTCTCAACTAATTTCTTGTTCAATGCCAAAGAGTTGGACAACGAGACAGGTCTCTACTACTACGGAGCTCGCTATCTTGATCCTACAGGAGCAATGTGGTTGAGTGTGGATCCGATGTGGGAGAAGAACATTGATGCTAATCCTTATAATTACTGCCATGGAAATCCTGTTGTTCTGGTAGATCCTGATGGAATGGATGATTATGGGTTGGATGATGGTGGTAAAATTTACTTTATAAAAGAAACTGATCAAAAAAACACTGATAAAGTATATTCAGATTATAAAAAAAGGAGCGGTAGACATAGTGAAAATTTTGTGGAAATACCTAGTGGTATCTTGAAAAAAAATGAGAATGGAGAATTTTCAGATGATGCCAACAAATATGGAAAAGGGTATAGGTATAATTTTGAGACAAATACAGAAAAAGCCAAAGAATTTTTCGAATTTGTTGCAGAAAATAGTCATGTAGAGTGGTCAATGACCGTGGAGCTATCTAACAGTGAAGAAGAATTATCAAATGTGTTTACTACAAGAAGAAATAGAGAAGAAGTTGTAGGTGCAAATTATGCATATTCGATAGCTCGTAAATTGATTCTTCATGTGCATAGCCATCCTGATTTAATGCCTCAACAGGATGATGCAGATGACAATAATCGTGTGCCTGGAAAGGATGATTTAAATACTAGAGATCAAATACAAAGTTTAAATCTTAAATTTGTTAAAGATCAGAATGAATACATTAAACGTCATGGGGGGGGGCAAAAAGAGTACCTAATCCCAAATTCCGAATTTATTCAATAATGGGATTTTCTCATAAAGATCCAGGATGTAAATACACTGATTATTAAATTATTAAAGGTAGAGATAATGATGAAAAAGATTCTCGTTTTTTGTTTTCTTATTTGTAATGATACATTTGCAAAACATATAGTTCCATTGTTTGAGCCTTCAATTGAAAATAAATCCATTGTTGACTCTATGTTGGAATGTTGTGAAACGTATATGAATTACGAATACGGTAATTTGAAAACAAAAAAGCATTGTTTTATGTTTGTCGATTTTGATATGAATAGTTTTTATTTTTCTGTTCAAGAAAATTTTTGGAATGATACGCCTTTTCTACAAAATCTCGATAGAATCAAACAAGAAGGACGTTTATTTTTCTATGATTATAATTCTATGATTGTTTTAATTGAGATTTGGCCCAAAAATCAAGTTCAGATTGAAAGCCGTGATTCTATCGAAATTTTAACAAATGATGATGCTCTGATTTATTTTCAACTTGAACTATATAAAAAAGAAGATGATTTAGAAATTGTATATTATAATAACTATAAATATTTTTTAGAGCCAAACGAAAGTCGAATTTATCAGTTTAGAAATGATACATGTTTTACGCTGGGAAAAAACACTAATTATCCGTTTGAGCTACCAATAAAGAAAGATTCTTCGATAATATATTTGAACTATGAAGAAAGCCAAAAGTATATGGGAAAATGAACTTGGCAAAAGATAAATGATTCCCAAGAGCGGAACACCCTTGCCCCCATCCCCTTCGAGCGAGCCGAAAGGCGAGCGAGAAAACCAACGCCTCCGACGCAAAATCGAATAAACCGACACCATAATGATTTAGGTCTTCGACCTCAAACATTATGGAATCGGCTATCGTCGCGAGCGATAAAGGGTCTACGACCCTTGTAGTGATGGAACCCGACACTAAGGTGATGTATTATGGCTATAGCATGACAGATGGGTCGTACCATAATGCGAGGAATGCAAAGGGCGGAACGCCCTTGCCTCGCACCCTTCCGCGAGTGCGTAAGCACGAGCGGAAAAGAAAATGAAACATAGCGAAGATGATTTGAAAAAGATAATTATCTTTGCAAACATCAAATCGATGATTTGAAAAGCGATCTTTATAAATTCTGAATAATACAGAAGTTGGGATCAGGAAATGAGGATTTCCAAGGGCGGAACGCCCTTGCCCCTCTTCCATCCGCGAGCCGTAAGGCGAGCGAGAAAAAACGAAACTAATGTCCCCGACGCAAAAATCGAATAAACCGACACCATAATGATTTAGGTCTTCGACCTCAACCATTATGGAATCGGCTATCGCTGCGAGCGATAAATGGTCTACGACCCTTATAGAGAGAGGATATGTGTGTGTTGTCAGGTTCGTAGAACCTGTATTGACGAAGTCAACGGTAGCCGATTCCTGTGCGGCATGTGTCGGAATTGGTGTCGAATTTTGTGTCGGAATCGGTGTCGATGGTGTATAATTACCACATATTAGATTTTGAAACAATTTTGAGGATAATGAATCGAAATTGAATGATTTGCAATATTTTGCGACGCTTGTCAACCATAGCCTGTATTTTATAAAAATCATCAATCAATATTTTTTTTGATTGCCGACTGAATATTTTTTGCTTAAAATTTGCGAAATAAAAAATCTATTTGTATTTTTGCAGTGTTGAAATATGTCAGACTTCTTTATGGGTGCTGACTTAGTTGATATTAATTAAAAAATTATATTATGGCAGCAGTACAAATTTTATCTTTCTATTTTCAAATATCCATTTGATTGATTGGCGTTTCTGTATGCTTTTTATGCTTCAGTGCACTTTTGTGTTAATATTTGCATAAAGAAGTATTGCTATGTTTTTGAGTTGTTTATTTTTTTTAGTTATTTATATTAGTAAAATTCTAGGTGATGGATGAATGTTATTATAGAATTCCATTCGATTTTGCTTCTATATCAGACGAGACTCGTGGATATGCAAGTGTATGTTCGGAATTGGATTCTATAGATCAACATATTGAGATGCTGATTGGGACGTATCCTGGTGAACATAGTTTTGATGTGGAATACGGAACAAAAATTTGGGAAATGGATTTCGAAAAAATAGTGTCACTCGACACATGGAAAACTCGTTTCACAGAATGTTTGTCTCAGTCAATATCAAAGTTTGAAAAGCGAATAAGTAATTGCGAATATCATCTTGAGGTGTCTGAAGTCCTCAAGGAAAGTTCGGTTTCTCGCAACGTCAGCGTAAGGGAAAAAGTAGAAATCTTTATTAAAGCGACTCTCAAATCCACTGGCGAACGTTGCAGCCTATACTATACGTTGTTTTTAGGACCTTTATCAAAGGATTAAATATGGGTTATAACAGAGAAAGTAAAGAGGAAATCAAAGACCGTATGATTCGTACGGCTTTAGACTATTGGAACATAAGAAAGGTTGAGAATCTTGACCCTCTCGTGCGACTTTTGATTGAAGCGTTGGCTATGCAACTTCACAATATATCCGATGAAATCGCAGATATTGAGATACGAGCGATGAAACGTCTTAGTGAAGTGTTATTGCCGGAAGTGGTGACTGTGGCTCGCCCTGCACAGGCGGTTGTACATGCCCAATCAATGTCTGGTGAGTTGGTTACAAGTATGTTCGATGCTTTTTCCACCGTCTCCCCAACCCAAGGACGACATGATGGAAGAAACTTTTCTTTCTGTCCTGTATGTGAAACAAGGTTGAGATGCGGAGATGTTCGAATGATAGTGGCGGAAAATAGCGTATATGAGGTTCTTCCTGATCAAAATAAAAAATTGTTGTTAAAAAAACAGACTGTTCCTGAGAATGTTAATAAAGTGTTTGTTGGACTGGATTTTGATGAAAAAAATATTGCCTTAAGCAATTTGTCTGTATATTTTGATTTCCCTAATATAGATAGACGGAATGATTATCTTCATTATCTATCGTCATCGGTATGGCTATGGAAAGGTGAGGAATTGAGAATAAGTCGAGGTTTGCATATTGAAGGAGAGAGACAGCAGGGGCATCTGCAACGATTTTTTGATGAATTGGGCAATGACCAAAGTGTCAATAAAAACATCGTTGACTACTATAAGATGAGTTATGTCACGATTGAAAGCCCTTTGAAGGTGACGTTGCAAGATTATTCTAAAATGCCGGATGGGTTTGTTGTGAGTGACACTGATGAATATGCAGCTGTGTTTACTCATGATTTGGTTTGGTTGGAGATAGACTTGCCGCCACAGTTTACAGCATCCGTTTTGTCAGACATCCAAGTGTCAATCAACACTTTCCCTGTGGCAAATAAAGAGATGCGTAAGATAAACAGTTCGGTAAAAAAAGATTTTGGCGTGATACCGCTTCCTGTAGAAAATGGTGAATTATTTTTTGATGTCGTGGAAGTGGTGGATGAATATGGCACCGTCTACAACCGGACGAATGGATATAAGGAAGAACGGTCGGATTTGAGTTATACTTTGCGTCATGGGGGATGTGAATCGTTCGACAAGAGGGACGCTTTGGATTTCTTAGTCCGTCTGCAAGGGACGATGGAAGAGGAATTGTGCCGATTTTCAATACCCGAGAGTGGAAGAGGTGTAGAGAGTGTTAACTTGATAGAGCAACTGTTACGAAAAATAGAAAGAAGGAAGAAGAGTGATGCAGGACGTTCCGAGATGCCTCACTACCTATTTATTGACCCACAGAAGCCGACTTCTTATTTTTATATGAAGTATTGGACCACATATGGACCACTTGCCAATGGAATGAGGATAGGACAGATGCTCAACCCTACAGGAAATGCGTATGGAGAGTATGAGCCTCCTGTATTTCTTACGACTACGGTGAATGGCATGAATCCTCCATCTGAGAGGGAGAGAATCGCAAAATTCAAATATATTCTTGGAAGCAGGAATAGAGTAGTGACAAACAATGATATTAAAAACTTTTGTTTTTCAGAGTGTTGTGAGGAAATTTCCGATGTCGAGATTAGAAAAGGCATCAGTAGAAGTTCTGATTCCGCTGGCGGTCTGCAGAGGACAATAGATGTTTTTTTGATACTAAAAAACAACGATATGAATGAAAATCAAAAGATACGTTTGTCTAATGATATACGAGAAAAATTGGTCGGACAATCTCCGATGACATATAATTATCGAGTGTTTTGCAGATAATAAAATAAAATGAGTCTTGAATTAGGAAAGTTTGTTATAAATTATTTGTTGTTCCCAGTGATAGTCTTGATTTTAGGACTATTATCAGTGGTGATAGCAAAGAAAAATAAAATGCTGTCTGATAAGAAGGCGGTAATAACAGTATTGGGATCAAGTCTGCTTTATTCATTATTTGGATTGAGTGGATTCTTCGGCATGGAGTTTATGCCGTATGTATACTTGTTTGTCCAGTTCTTATTTTTGCTGATAGGATTTGCCAATCAGAAGCTGTTGTCGCATTATATTCCACAGTTGAAGACGGTGGGGCTGATATTTGTTGTCGTGCTGCAATTCTTCATTTCATGGGCCGTGTTTGCGATCATATTCAATCTGACAAATGAATTGCAATACGGATTTTGGGCGGGAACATGTCTGTTGCCAATTGTTTTTTATCAGCTTTTTGTTGCCACATACGAGTGCTATTTAAGTATACCTGCTGAGATATACAAGATAAGGGTATATCGTGAAGGAGAATCATTTGAACCTCCACATGCAGAATTGGATATCAGCCAAGTGATGGTGGTTGGAATAACTGTGCCAAAATATGTTGGGGATGAGAACGAGGTGATTGTTAACAGTAAGTCTTTGAAAACATTCGTTTTGGGAGAGTGGTTCGGAATGATTATCAACGACTATAATAATCAGCATCTGGATAATAGGGTAGAGTTGTTTGATCGAGACGGTTCGTATGGATGGATTTTCTACACTGAAAAATCTTTTTTGAAATCAAGGAAATATCTGGATCCAGATCTGACGTTTGAATCAAATGGTTTGGTTAACAATTGTATGATTGTTGCCAGAAGAGTAAAAAATGTAAAGTAAAAAAGAAGAGTAGAAAACTATGAATATTGTTTTTAAGTCTGTCAATTGGACGCAAGGTATGAGTGTGTCATCATCTCATTTCATTGCAACTGAGAATTATCTTATGGAGCGTCTGATGAAAAATACGGAGTCTCTCCAGAACAAGTTCGCGTATGGTTTGCTCCCTATGGTAGAGTACGAGGATAAGGAAGGTCAAATGAGCCTCTTTGTGGATGGCAAAGGTACAGGAACTCGTTTGGTGTTGAATATGTATCACGGAATTACAAAAGGAGGGTGTTTGGTCGACATAGAACCGTCTCAGCCAGTGTTTTGCGAATGTAGTTCAGAGATCGATATGGCTGAATATGGATGGGATATTGTATTGTCTGTATCGCCGTTTGAAAGACGTCCTTGTGGAGATCCGGATATGCAGGAGACACCACCTCGTTATCCATTTGTTGATCCCGTATACAAACTGTCTATAATAGAGAGATATAAGGATGTTGTCAATGAGTATGGTCCGTTTGACGTTGTGGTAGGATTATTGAAAAAGAAAGATGGTGAGCTTATGATAGACAACAGTTATATAGCTCCGTCATTGTCGATGTCGTCTACATATAAGTTGAGACGAGGTTTCGAGTTGATCTCACAATCAATGACGACAATTAAAAATGCGTTGTCAGTCATTTTCAACAAGGCATATGCATCGACTGCCAATAAATCTGAGTGTATGGAAAACACTTTGAAAGTATGCCGTGAACTTCAAAGAGCGATATCAAACATGGAATATAAATGGCTTAGTTATGGCTTGTCCCTATCTCCTTACCAAGTGTCAGAACTGTTCGGGGAGATCGCAAATTCCATAATGGCTAGTTTTATGTTTATGTCTAAGTCTGGTAAAGATGAGATGCTGAAATATTTCTACGAATGGAATGGGATGGCACCGTCTTCTTTCGAGGAAATTTTAGATAACGTTGCTTCCAAAGGGTTTTGTCAGGACAGAATAGCGACGTCGATGTCATCAATTGACAGCATGTTGAATGTTTTGGAAGATTTGTTGGTAAGCTTGAGTAAACTTGATTATGTTGGTCAACGCAAGGAGAGCATGGTCATTTCAGTGACTTCAGCAAAGGATAGCGCGGGGCAGGATAAGAAATCAAGTTGGCTTTTGTAGTGTAATAACATGGATTCGGTAAATGAAGAAATAGCAGTCAAGAACACACTGTATACGGATTACCGTGCTGAGTTTGTCGCTGCATGTCTTATCGAAAGTGGTTTTGATCCAGAAGAAGTCAGAATCATTCGAGAGGGGTTGTCCAAGGGAGGAAAGAATATAGACAAGATAGTATGGGAAAATTCATTTGACAGATTCTCAAAGTATCTTACCATATATTCTAGGAAAAGAGATTTGTATGAATCTTTGCCGGAAGGTCTTTTCCATAAACGAATGGATATTAGCGATAAGAAAGACAAGGAGTCTGTCATCGATTATATACGACAAGAGCGACAGGCGGCACTGAGTGCGTCATTTTTTTTCAGACCATTTGAAATGTCGATAGACAGACTTTTGATGGAGGCAAATCTGTATGAAATCAGATTGGAGAAGCGTGACAAACATGACGATTTTGTACGATTATTTGAATCTGTGTGGCCATTGTTGCATGGAATTCCCTTGGATAAAGCTCTGCTTGTAGTCTCTTTCTTGTCTCAGGCGTATCGTCTGACTAAACCAGAACAAATATCAGAGATTCTTTCCGTCTTTCTGGATTGTAAGGTGAATATTGATCTGTCGTACAAACAATTGACATTGAACACAGATCAGTGTGATTGGAAGTTGGGAGTGAATAGATTGGGGGGGAGCACGGTGATAGGAGGTGGAATAACAGATTGCTTTCCGGTAATGAACGTACGGATAGATTCGCTGCCATCAAAGTATAAGGATCTGATGTTTGAGAACACTGTGGCATACAGCAATCTTTTGGATATAATGTATTTGTTTGTGCCTGCAGATACAGAATTAAATATAAATATTAATGTGGCTAAAGAATGCATAACATTCTTGTTGTCTGACGACGAGAGTGCACCGCTTCTTGGCTATTCAACTATATTATCATGAAAGCTTTGAATGAGAAGGAGGCAGTAGTTTTGCATGCGAAGTTTGCTGCTTACATGGTGGTTTTGATCATTTTGACATTATTTTTCGTTTTTTCTTTTTTGAAAACATCGGAAGCAGAGATAAGCGAAATCAAAAAGAAAACAGGTGATTGCGAAAATGTATACAGAATTCAGATAGAATTGTGTGATGATATTGATGACCTGTTTACGCGTTACAGGTCATTTGATGTGACAGATAATGTGAATACGGAATTTCTTATGCGTTCTATTGTCGACAGGAAAATGGAAATTTCAAAGAAAATATCACAGCTTCCTGCAAACGACGTAAAGGTGCATTCGTTTATGATTTCAAAAATGGATGAACTATTACGCGTCAGAGATTCGATT
Organism: Bacteroidales bacterium UBA3844; assembly: GCA_002392915.1. Classification (GTDB taxonomy): domain Bacteria; phylum Bacteroidota; class Bacteroidia; order Bacteroidales; family Paludibacteraceae; genus UBA1723. The sequence continues at coordinate 9,332 of DGHQ01000034.1, forward strand.
ACTGCTATGAAGAAAGAAGAAACAAGGGTGAAAGAAGATCTGTTTATGTGTAATGGTGATTATAAGAAATTGAACAAGCAAAAAAGAAACAGCCAATTTCTAAAATGAAAAATATGTTTATAAGGTGGGTGTTATGAAAAAAAGTAATTCTACATCGACGTCGAATGAGAAAGTGACGGGATTGATATATGTCCTTTTTCTGTTTTTGATTACTGCTGGAATATGTGGATATATACTATTCATACATAATTCTGATTATTACCATTTTGCGAATGGCAAGAAAGATGCGTTGTCTAAGTTAGAGAGGGTAAAGGAGTTTCAAAATGCACAATCTGATTATTTTGAAAAAATCACGGACATTGATGACAATGTGAATAATATAAATCCAAATGTTAATGCGTCGTATCTAAAACAGAATCTTTTCTATACTATAGGAGTTGTTAAAAAGATTAGTAGCGATAATAAATATGATGCACGATTCCGAATATTTGAACAGGCAGCAAATTTCTATGAAATGAAACTGTTTGACAGAGAGCGACTTTCTGCATCACAGAAAAACATTGAAAAGTTTAAGCTTGAGCTGGAAAATTGTCGGGCTGGAGTTGAGACGTTAAAAAACAATTGATTATGAATAAACTATTCACAAAGGGTCGTTTGATTGTCTATGGCACAATGCTGCTTATGGTTGTTGTGTCAATAGTCATTAAATCATGCACTTCAGATATACCTATTCGTGCTTCGATATCTCCTTTGAATGTGGAAGTCGGTACGCCAATACATTATTCTGACAGTACTTACAATACATCTCATATACTATGGGAGTTCGGAAATGGAGATATATCAAAAGACAAGTCTGGTTTTTATACATTTAATGAGACTGGTCGTTATCAGGTAAGATTGATTCTAAATAGAGAAAAAAGCCAATGCTTTATAGTCAATGTCAGGGAAAGAAAATCAGATAGAGACAATAAAATGGTAAAAATCAAAGCTCCATCTAAAGTGGTTCAGAATGAGCGTGTGGCCTTTATGGCTGTTGGTGATTCGGACAACTGGAGATGGGAGTTTGGGGAGAGCGGGCAAGTCGATTCACAGGAGCATAACCCTATTTATGTCTATTCAAAAGTTGGTGTATATGAAGTGAAACTGATGGCCGGAAATATGATGTATCCGATAATTCACACGATCGAGGTGATGCCTGAATTTGCTATAGATGAAAGTACGGATGTAGATGTACAGGCATCAGACGAGTTTAGAATAAGATTACAGCAGATTGTAGACGAGCAGAATGTTTTCAATGAAAATTATAATTATTTGTTGAAACGCTATTTGAATAAAAGTTCAAATGTTTCGGTTTTGATAAATGGAACGAACGAAAATGACTTTTATTCATATTGCAATGGATTGAAAATCCTAGGCAAGCAGCAATCCACTGTTATTATGGATGTGAATATAGAACGAGATAAAAGTGGAAAGATAAAGAGATTGTTGGTGAATCAGGTTTCCAACAACTGATGTCTTTGAATAATAATTACTAAAAAATAAGTCGTGGTGTTGTTTAAGTATTTTTTACATTTAATAGCATGTAGTGGTTTAGTCCTCTGTACGGCATGTAAACCTGTTAATTCGTCGACAAAGATAATGAAGACGCCTGACGAGTATACAAGAAACTATTGTTGTGGAGAGGTCTCGGTTCCAAAGTCTGCTGAGAGGAACACTCCGTGGATTGTTTATTCCGATAGGAATATGAATCCTACATTCCATATTCCAGGAGGAAAGGTAAAATTAGAAGAGGTTTCATATTTTGAGCCATTGGCTGTTATTGATGAGGAAGGTGATTATGTAGAGGTTGTGAAATATGAAAAGGGAGTTTTTGAGGGTAGACGGGTGAAGGACCCAAGTAAAGCGGAATATTTGGGTTGGATGCCTAAATCAAACTTGGTGATGTCGTCCAACGCAATGACTGACGTTGCTACAGGTTTGGTCATGAAGATGATAACAATGGTCAACGATACAACACCGTTGACATCTACTGAAAAATTCTTTACTGATGGCGAGGTGACTTTGTTTGGTGAGCCGGAATTGCTTAATCCGATCGGTACCATCCCGTTTCAAAAACCCGTGTTTTTATCAAAACGAAGTGCGGATAAAGACAAATGTCTTGTGATTGGAGCGGAAAATCTTACTCCGTTGACTGCATCAGAAGTGACATCTGGTTGGATATCTTCGTCGATGTTGAGGTCATTAGGAGAGATGCTATATGGAGATTTTTCAGAGGTTCCAATCAAGAAATTTACATTCACAAGCCCATATTCAGGGGCAATGTTCTACATTCCAAAAACATCGGAGATTAGATATTTAAGATCCAATAGAATTCCAAATTTTGTTGGTGTAGATCCTATTTATGGAATGAATGAACAGGCTGATAATTCTGTTGTGTTGAAGACCGCGACCCCAGTTCCAATTATCAATGATGATCTTAATCTAGTTTATAGTCTTGCAGGCACACCTATTACAAAAATTTTTTATGAGGATCTGTCAGATAAACTAAAACATATCAATATCATGATAGTTTTTTCTGGTCAGAGAGAGGTGGATGCAAAATTTAATCAGTATGTCAATTTTCTTCAGCAATTGGATGGAATAATTAGAAAATATAATTCAGGGTTCAAGTTTAGATTGGGTTATTATGTCGGTTTTGATGCTGATAACAAAGCATCAAAATGTATGCCTACTAAAAACATCAGACAGGCTCTTTCTGACTTGGAAAAATATAAGTTTGCTGATGGAATCAATCGAAAAGTTAGGTACACTAATGATGCTTGGTCTGCATTGCGTGGGGCAGTTGGTATGTTGTCGCAGTATAAAGAAGAACAGAATATCGTAATTATAATTGGTGAAAATGGAAATCAGAAAGAACAGATAGATAATGCGTTAGTCAACAGCTTGGTGAAAAACAATTGTCGAATTATAGGTTGTCAGTTGTATTCCAACAATGGCAATGCTTTCAATAATTTTGTGTTGCAGGTGGAGGATATGATATCACGTTCCTCAGAACTGATTGCAAAGGATAAAAAGAAACAATTGGTTCACTCAGAACAATTGTGCTCTAACAACAGATATAAGGAGTTTTCTGAAAATGTTTATGGTCTGGATTATCCAAAAAACAGTATGTCACAGGGCTGGGTGATATTCCCGAAAAAAAATGAAGCTCTGTCTCCTGATTTATTGCTGTCTGTTACAGATTCAACAATCTGTATGATAGAGCATGAGACCAAAAGTATACTTAGTCATATCAGTGAATCTTTCAAAAAATCAAATGCGTGGCGTGCATCTATTAATCCAGATTGGCTAAAACTTGGTGGATATCCGACCACGTTCCAGAAATTATCAGTTTTTTTCCAGCCTTTGTTCCCAAAGAATCCGGTTTCAAATTATCCAACTGATTTGAAAGTGGACTCAAAGGATTTGAAAAACGGTAAGTATATGCTTTTTGTGACAGATTCAGAATTGGACAGAGTTCGCCAGTTTTTACGTGACTTACTGTCTGTAAGAGTTGATACTAAAAGCACTGGATCTTCCGATAAAAAGGAAAAATTACGTTCTTGCCCTGATATGATAAGTAGAAATCCTGTGGATGTCCCTATAGGTCAACGTAAATATAAGAAAACGAAAAAAGCTAGAAAGTCAATGTATAAGACTTATTTGCGTTGGGCCAAATATGAAAAGGTTTACCCTCAGAAAAAATCAAAGTTGAAGAAGATGACACTATCAAAGAATCAGCAGGAAGCGATATCAATGTTCTCATTTGATCCAATATTGAGTACGAAGAAACTTTCCGACTTGAAGCGTCGCAAATCTATTCCTGATGAACAATTGGATAGATTGCAGGAATATTTGTTCGCAAAGCAAAACACTTTGGAAGATGCGATAAATAACGACAATAAGTATGAGTTTAATGGGCAAACCTATTATACTATAGACTCTTCTTTATTGCCTTAATCTGATATTACTTATGTGAAAATTGAAACTTATGGATTTTTTGAATTTGAATAGTGAACTGCAGACTGCAGTGCGTATTGCGAAGTCGTTTGCTCGTGAGTATGGCAACACAAAATATTCTCCAGCTCATTTGCTGAAGGCTATGCTTCACAAGGAAGTTGGTCTGGCTGATTTCGTCTTGTCGATTGGCAAAGATGTCTCTTACCTCGAGGAGTGGGCTGAAATCAGAATGGAGGAGTGTGAAAAGTTGGGCGGAGTCGCTGAAATTGAGCCGGATTCAAATGTCTACAGGGTTTTTGAGGAGGCCGACAACGTACGCCTGAAACTGGGACTTCTTGAAATCAACCCTATCTGTGCATTGTGCGCATTGTCTCGCCCTGAGGTAGGATTTTCCGCAGATCAGCTGAAGTCGTTTCCTATAAGGGAGAAGGATATCTGGGATTGCTTCATCGGAGACGGTGGTGATAAAAAAGCTAATGCCAATGTGAATATTCCGATGTCTTCTTTCGACGGTGCTTCTGATGCTCCTGCGTCTAAAGCTAATCTCGAAAAATACTGCGTCTGCAAAACAGATGAGGCAAAAGATGGCAAACTACATTCTATCGTTAGCCGTGACAATGAGATCCGCCAGATGATGGAGATCCTTGGTCGACGTAGCAAGCCAAATGTTATGGTGACAGGTGATTCTGGTGTCGGTAAGACGGCATTGGTGGAAGGCCTGGCTTATAATATCGTGAATGGTAACGTCCCTACTTTTTTGGAAAACACCGAGATATGGGAGTTGGATTGTGGAGCATTGATTGCAGGAGCAACATATAAAGGAGAGATTGAGGATCGTCTGAAGAAACTGATCAGTGAGCTTCGCCAAATTGAGAAGGTGATTCTTTTCATCGACGAAATCCATATCCTGCTCGACGCGAAACAGGGAAACAGTGGAGCTGTGAACATCCTTAAACCAGAGTTGTCGAAGGGAGATCTGACTGTGATCGGTGCTACGACACAGGATGAATATAGAAAAGTGGTGGAACCGGATTCCGCTCTCAACCGTCGTTTTGAACTTCTTACACTTGCAGAACCAAACACAGATGACGCTGTCTCAATGGTCGGTTTTGTGAAGGAAAATTATGAGACATATCATAATCTGAAAGTCAGCGATGAGGCACTTTCAAACTGTGTCCGTATGGCAAAACGATATGTCAAGGACAGACGTTTGCCGGATTCGGCGATTGACTTGCTCGACCGTACGATGGCCGCAGTGAAGATGGTGAATGAAACAACTGCAGGAGAACAGGCATGGCTGACACGTGAACTGGATAATATAGAGCAGCGTTGCTCCGAATTATCTGATGATGATTATCTGACAAAGTTGAAGAATATCGAGCTGAGTATAGTGAGCAGATTAAGCCCGATTGTTCAGGCGAGAGTGGAGTATGAGATTGATAAAGAGATTCAGGTTCCTGGACTTACAGAAAAATTGCACAAACTTGCTGACAGTTTGGCTGAGATGTCGAAGGAAAAGATAGAGACAGTTGTCCCTGAGCATATAGCAGCTGTTGTGGCTTCCAAGACAGGTATTCCGATTGGTAAGATTCAGGCAGGAGAGAAAGAGCGTTTGCTTAATATGGAGACAATCTTGCGTCAGCGTGTGGTAGGTCAGGACAGAGCATTGAAGTCGTTAACAGACGCGATTTTGGAGTCACGCAGCGGAATGAATAAAGCCGGACAGCCGATAGGATCATTCTTCTTCCTCGGACCAACAGGAACTGGAAAGACAGAGTTGACGAAGGCATTGGCGGAAGCCTTGTTTAACGACGAGAAAGCGATGATCCGATTCGATATGTCGGAGTTTAAGGAAGAGCATTCCGTCGCCATTCTATATGGAGCACCTCCGGGATATGTAGGGTATGAAGAGGGAGGAATGTTGGTGAATAAGATTCGTCAGCAACCTTATTCTGTTGTTTTGTTCGACGAGATAGAGAAAGCCCACCCGTCAGTGTTCGATTTGTTCTTGCAGATCTTGGATGAAGGAAAACTGCACGACAGATTAGGGAAAGAGGGTGACTTCTCAAATGCCATCATTATCTTTACATCAAATGTTGGAAGTGAGTGGATTTCAAAAGAGTTGAGTGAAGGACGTGTGCCGACAACATTGCAGATGATGGAGGTGATGGGGAAACATTTCCGTCCTGAGTTCCTTGCACGTCTTTCCGAGATTGTGCCATTCTCACCGATTGGAGAGTCTATCTTGATGCAAATTTTCGAGATCCAGTTCCAGGGATTCCGTAAACTATTGACAGCCCAGAACATGGATATCGAGCTGACAGATGCAGCGAAGAAAGAGTTGGCATTCAAGGGCTTCACACCGAAGTATGGAGCACGGCAGGTATCGGGAGTAGTCAGAAATTACCTACGTCGACCAATATCACGCATGATACTTTCAGGAGAGTTGAAGAGTGGCGACAAATTGAGTGGAGTTCTTGATAATGAGAACAATATAAAATGGACAGTTGTGCGTAATCAAGATCAATATAATTTCTTTTGATTTCAGTATCCGCAACTGATTTGGTGCGGATTTATTAAAAAATCAAACAAGACATGTCTTTGATTAACCGCAATTATTTTAACTCGATTTTATTTATATTAAATTACATTAAGATGATTAAAATTTATATCCAATTGCTTGGATAACAAACAAATGGAGATTATCTTTGTAATAAGATAGTTACGGTAATTGCGAAAAAAACGATCTATTTGTTAGGTTTAGTTTTTTAGGGATGTGTCTTATGTTTAGTTATTAATTTTTATAATATTTTAAAGTTATGGCTTTTAGATCCACTTTAAATCTAGGCGGTAAAGAGTACGATGTGCTCGACTGCAGTTATTCCCTTAAGCGCGATGTTGACTCTAAGGGTCGTCCATCTTCTAGCATTTACGGAGAAAGAATCTCAGTAAGAGTAGAGTCGACAGAGGACACTACTATTTTGGAGACAATGGTAAATCAGTTCAAACCATTCAATGGTAGCATTGTGTTCAAGAAGGGTGATGAGGAAGGTAAGATGAAGGAGCTTATTTTCGAGAACGCTTACATCATCGAGTTTGCTGAGGGTATAGACATCGTAGGAACAGCTCCTATGTCAATCGGTATTACAATTTCTGCTCAGATCATTAAGATTGGTGGTGCAGAATACGAGGAGAACTGGCCAAAGGCTTAATCAAGAAAATAATGGAAAGTTTTTGTCTTTCTAATTCTTATTTTTAGCTCTGTTATATTTTATGATTGATGACAGAATAGTTTAAGAATGCAAATGGAGCGTTTTGATGAGTGTTTGCTATTGTCCTCTATTCATTTTTCCGTTAAACAACGAGGATTTATAAATAGCATATATTTTTGATGGTGTATTTTTACAAAATATCGGTTATATTTTAGTACAGTGCTATTCATTAGATTTGTAACTATATTAAATTTGAGATGGGTATATTAAATTATGAAATTGGTGGTAATGAAAGACCTGTAGAAGCATCAGAGGCTATCGGCAACATACCACAGAATCGAACTTTGTTTGTAGGTAAGCTAACCTCTGATGATCCTATAGCTCCTGAGACAGTAGAGGGCTTAAAGACAATTGACGACGTATATGCGAAATTTCAGCCTAATGTTGATGTAGAGTTTGAAACAGTTGAAGGTGAGTCTGTCACTGAGAATTTCAAATTCTCTAACACTGGCGATTTCCAAGTGAAGCAGATGACAGAACACAGTGATTTCTTGAAAAGCTTGTCTTTGGAACAAGAGTTTTATGAGAAATTGGTCAAGCAACTACGAACAAACAAAGTGCTTCAGAAGGCATTGGAAAGCGAAGAGGCTCGTCAAGGTATGATAGATGCTCTTACAAAACTAAGAGAAGATCTAAAGGAATCTGGAATATAATTATATCTAAAATTACATATATGACTGATATTCAGGCACAAGTGGTTCAGACAGAAGCAACTGAGTTCAAAGAGAAAGCAGGTGTTGTAAAGTCTTTGGAGGCATCGTTGGGAGCGTTGGCTCGTTATGGTGGATTTTCATTCCTGGAAAACATTATCGATGGTATCCAAAATATGAATCCAGAGCGTAAGGCTCGTAAGAAAATGTTCCTCGTAGAAGAACAAAAAAAGGGAGAAAGAAAGGATTTGGCAGGAAAGATAGATCTTTGGATTGATATGCTTTCAAATACAAAGAATATATCAGACATGCTGGAACAGTGCGAAACAAAAATCTCTACAGTTGGAAATCTTTTGACGAAAAACCAATTGGCAGCAGTGGAGGCTGTGAAGGAATTGGAACGGTCGTATCGGGCAATTCAACTGTTTTATAAGAACACAGAAGAGACTAAACTTAGCAACGTCTCTGTTATGAATGCGTCTTTGGAGCAATTGAAGGATCTTGACAACAGCCGTTTTATTGACCATGTTGAGGAGGAGTTGAAAAAGAATTACGACCGACTTGACCTCCGCAACAATTATGGTTTGCTTGTTGTTCCCGGTTATCTTGGTTCAAATATGGTGCTCGACAAATGGTCGAAAATCGCCAATTCAAATAAAGTGATGTTGTTCACTGATTTCGCCGACTTGGATCAGCCAGATGATGTGGTTGAACTATTCACTAGTGCCGACCATGCGGGCGGTGACACTTACAAGAGCAACACAGTCATGTGCTGCAACTGGTTGGTGGGACGTAACGCATATAAGGAGTTGGGTGAGGAGGATGATTTGCATGTCTCTCCAGCCGCCGCTCTTGCTGGTAAAGTCTACACTACACTTATGTCTCAGGTTACAGCTGGTAAGAAATATGGTGGATTGAATGAAGTTGAGTCTGTTGCATTCCCATTGCGTAAGAGTGAGATATCTCAGCTTGAGTCGATGGGATTGGTGCCTATGGTCAACGAATATGGCAAGGTGATGGCATTCTCTGCCAAGACTTTGTTCAATGGCGACAACTTGGGTCTGCAGACATATTCGGTAGTCCGTGTGTTCGACTATGTGACAAAGGTATTGTTTGACTTCTTGAATCGTCGCTCATTCGAAAACTGGAGCGGAAAGACGGAGAGAGACCTTCGTTCACAGATCGTTAAATTCTTGGATAGCATCCAGGGTCCAGACAAGTTGATCGAAAGATCAAAGGTGATCCGTTTGGAGCAGGATCCTAACCAGAAGGACAGAATATATTTGGATATCCATATCACTCCGTATTTTCCAGCTAAGAGCTTCGTAATCAAACTTGATGGAACTAAGGGCGACGATGAGGCTAACTGGAACAGTGAATATTCACAGGGATAAGTGAATGTCCACCGGATTGATAATGTTATTGATAATTAATTAATAAGAAGAATGTCACAGAAATTGAATCCATTACAACCAAAAGTGTTGATCGATGGAGAGGAGGTCTCTTTCGAGTCGTTAGTCCTTGAACAGAATATGAATTCGTGCCACAGGTTTGAGGTGGTTTGTGAGTATATGTCTCAGAATGAGATGTGGCAGCAGACACCGTAGAAACTGTTGAAGCGTATCGGTTCAAAGGCTATAATCACGTTTGAGCATAAGGATTCTGGTACACCTTATGAATTTTCAGGGTGGGTGACAGATGTTCGTATCGATGCATTGGAAAGTGAGCCCGATTATGAGTTTCTTAACCACAGAAGCAATCGGGTTCACATCATCGGCGAAGGCGGAATCGTGAAGCTTAACGGCTCGCGAGGAATGGATTCCTTTGTGGACTGCCAGCTTAAAGCGATTGTGTCGCAGTCGACGCAGAAGTTCGGAGTCACAGTAGAGTGTGAACCTAATTTCAACGGAGTCATTCCATACGTGATGCGATATCAGGATAGTGTGTTTGAATTCCTCAACAGACTGTCGAGCACATACAATGAGATGTTTTTCTACGACGGAAAAACCGTCATTTTCGGTCAGCCGAAAAATCACCTGAAGTGGTATTGACATTCGATTATGATGTGTTCAGCCTATGTACACGTGATTCAGCTGTTTCTACTAGACGGAAAGATTTATCAGTTATTGCATGGACATGACTTGTCGTTTGCAGCGGATTCATTAAGTAAATATCTGCTCAATGTAGGTGATTTTCGAAAAGAAATAATTGAGTATACTAAATCTTTTGTGTTTTTCTTGTAGATTTCCAAGAATTTATGAATCTTTGTGAAAAGGTTGCGTATGTTTTAATTGCAAATCTTTGTTAGTTTGATCTGTAAACTACTGATTTTAGAAGCTTTTCTTAATCTAACGTGAACTCGACGAAATCCACATGCTTTTTGATTGTGGATAATTAATGGTCAATATTAGAAAATAGAACTGCTTATAATAATCTCTGAGAACCTTGTGTCTCTGTGTTTGATTAAGATTGTAAACAGCTTTTTGATTAAGCGTATGATTTTATATAATTCCGTCAACTGATACGATATGGAACAATTTATCAAGCCTCCTGTAGAAGTGCGATATTCAGAAGAACTACGTATTCTTGAAAAAAATGATAATTCGAGAAGACCAGCAAACTGGAGACTCTCTCCTGCTGCGGTGAGAACATTCATTCTTGGTGGAGACGTCGAGACTCCTGAAGGTAAAGTGAAAATCAAACGTAAGTTCTATGGCAACGATGCTCTTGTGGAGAGGGCGATCATAACACTTGCCGGAAACCGTGGCCTTATGCTTGTGGGTGAACCTGGCACTGCTAAGACTATGCTTTCTGAACTTTTGTCCGCTGCGTGCTGTGGCATTTCAACAAATACTGTCCAGGGCACAGCCGGCACCACCGAGGATATGATAAAGTACAGCTGGAACTATGCGTTGCTTCTTTCAAAAGGTCCTTGTCGTGAGGCTTTAGTACCGTCTCCTTTGCTTATCGGAATGGAGAAGGGCATATTCGCTAGGTTTGAGGAGATCACACGTACTCCAGCAGAAATACAAGACAGCTTGATCTCTGTCATGTCCGATCAGATTCTGAACATACCTGAAATGGGCGATGAGGGTCTTGTCCTTGCCAAACCAGGTTTCAATATAATCGGAACTGCCAATACGAGAGACAAGGGAGTCAACGAGATGTCTGGTGCCTTGAAACGTCGCTTTAATTTTGAGACGGTAGAGCCTGTGAGAGATGTAAGACTTGAAAAGGAAATCATAGTCCGTGAGGCTTCCGAACTTGCTAAAACGGCAAATATCAGCTGCCCTGTCGATACCGACGTCGCTGAGCTTCTTGCTGTGACATATCATGAATTGCGTGAAGGTATGACCTCTGATGGCACAGTGATTGAACGTCCTAACGCTGTGATGAGCACGGCAGAGGCAGTGTCTGTGTATTATCAGGCTCTGTGTCATTCTTGGTATTACGGCAATGGGCGTATAGAGCCGGCGTTGCTTACTGAAGGGCTTCTTGGAGCGGTGTGCAAGGAAAACAAAGATGATTTAGAAAAACTTAGGGCTTATTTCAGAACCGTATCAAAAGAAAAAAGCAAGGCTGGCGATTTATGGAAAGAGTACATCAAAACAGCGGATCTGCTGAGATGATTAGGTTTGATCTTTCAGCTCCTGTGTTGTTTTTCCCCGTCAGACATCACAGCCCAGTCTGTTCTTACCAGCTTCTCCGCACAATAGAACTTTACAGTCCGGAAATAATTCTGATTGAAGGACCGGAGAATGCTTGCGACTTGATTTCTGTACTGACCGATGACAAGACTGTGTTGCCGGCGGCAATATACTATTATTACAAGGATAAGAAAAAACTGATTGACAGCGATGACGAGGATTATCGTTGTTACTATCCGTTTTTATATTCGTCGCCAGAATACAATGCAATGCTTGAAGCCAAACGACTTGGAATTCCGTCGCTGTTTATCGACCTCCCGTATAGTGAGATCTTAATCAATACCGAGGGAGGAAAGGGTTTGCGAAAATATGAAAAGCAGAATTATGCCGACGATGGGAAATTTACAATAGGTGATTATTATAAACGTCTGTGTGAAAAAACTAAGGTGCAGAGTTTTGACGAGTTCTGGGAAAAGTATTTTGAAATCTCCGGCTTGGAACTTACTCCTGAGAAATTTATACACAACATGTACACCTATTGCTCGCTCATACGCAGGGATGCGACTGAGGAAGACCTGTCTGCCGACGGTACGCTTGTCCGAGAACATTATATGGCGGCAAATATTCGTAAGGCTATGGGCACATATAAACGGGTGCTTGTCGTGACTGGTGGATTTCATACACCCGGTCTGATAAAGCTTCTCGAAGGAGAAATCCCGACGGTGGAGCTGCACAAAATCCCAAATGATTGCACGGGATGCTTTCCTGCCGCTTATTCCTATGAGGCAGCGGACGCTTTGCATGGGTATGCTTCGGGAATGAAATGGCCTTATTTTTACGACTGCATATTCAAAAATCTGAAGAGCAGAAAAGATTACGGTGGTGTGTATGATGACGAAACACTAAGTCTGCTGATTAAAACCAGCAAGGAGTCGGCAAAAAAAAATATTCAGGTGTCGATAGCTGATGTTACCGCCGCAAAAATGTTGATGAGTGGTCTTGCTTCGTTGAGAGGTGTGCGTGAGTGCGGAATGACTGAACTTATCGACGGCGTGACGGGAGCTATGATAAAAGGTGAGAAAACCATATCTTCTGCTATACCGCTTGATATATTGAATAAACTTGCGACAGGCGATAAAATGGGGCATATAGGTGATAAAAACCATATTCCTCCACTGATTGCGGATCTGGAGGAGCAGTGTCGCAGATTCCGACTGAAAACGGATATCGTTACTGCTCAGCATGTGGAATGTGCACTGTTTTCTTCAGAGAAAGGTCTGCAACTTAGCAGATTGTTCCACAGACTCTGTTTCCTTGAAACTGGGTTCTGCGAGAGAGAAAAAGGTCCGGATCTTCACAACGATTGTGACCGCAGCCGAGTGCGTGAGGTGTGGAAATATCGCAGATCACCTTCTGTAGATTCCATTCTTATCGACCGCACTACTGACGGCTTTACGATAGAGGATGCCTGCACAAACGTCGCCATACGTCTGTTCCGAAACGAACAACGTTGTGAGAATGCGGCTCATCTGGCAGTGGATTGCTTCCTTATGGGAATAAGCATTGATGGCGAAAGCGACACTCTTCAGAGACTCGTCGTCTCGGATGGCGATTTCTTCTCGGTGGGCAATGCTCTTTCTTATTTTCGGACGCTGTTTGAACTTAAACGTCTGTATGAATATGACGATAAAAGCATTCTGCCTCTGATGACAAAATGCTTTGACAAACTTGTTATGCTTTTGCCGACGATGGCATCTGTGACTGATGAAAACGCTGATGAACTTTGCTCGTTGATGAAACAGTTTTTCTCGTTGACAGAAAGTGTTCTGCCCGATCGAAGAGAATCACTTATCGCGGCGCTCCAACAGCTAATTAGAGCAAATGACAAGAATCCTGCCGTATACGGCACGGCAATGGGACTCCTCTGTACTGGAGACCCGGCTTGTCAGAAAGATGCTGAGGCGGCGATGTACGGATACCTTAATGGAACGATTGCTGTCAAGAAACAGGGCGCTGATTATCTTAAAGGTCTTTTCCTTACTGCAAGAGACATCGTTTTTGAGGAAAATGATTTTCTTGTTATGACGGATCAACTCCTGACTTCGATGGAAACCGATGATTTTATGGAGATCCTCCCGTCGCTACGACTCGCATTCAGTTATTTCACGCCTCAGGAGATAAGTGAGACGGCAGAGACTATAGCTGGTCTGTATAAAACAAATGCTGTCTCTCTCTTGTATGAAGAGATTAAGGATGAGTCGCTATGGAATTGCGGACGTGAATTCGACAGTGTGATAATGAAAGAACTCTTAAATGGAGGATCCGAATATGCTTGATAGAGATCTTGCTTTAAATCGTTGGAGACTAGTGCTCGGCAGTATGTCAGACAATAGTCTTTCTTTCAGTGGAAGTGATAGAGAGATCCTGTCTTTTGAGGATATGGAGCAGTTGCTTGATTATCTTTATAGTCATGCTCAGGGAGACGATGTCCGTGACGAATCCATATCCGACCGTAGCGGTGGACTTGGAGAGTCGCAACTGACTGCGGCAAAATGGATAACAAAAGTAAGAGAGTTGTTTCCCAAGCAGACAGCTGAGGTGCTCGAACGGCATGCTCTTGATGAATTCAAGATGACGGAATTGCTGACTGATAAGAAAGTGCTTGAGCAGATGAAACCCGATATGTCGCTGCTAAAAACAGTGCTCCAGCTTAAACATCTGATGAAAGGCGAGGTGCTAGAGACTGCAAAGAAGATTGCCCGCGCTGTGGCTGAAGAACTGAGTGAGAAATTGGCTCAAAGCACAAGGCAGGCTCTCACGGGACGACTAGACCGCAACTCCAAAAGCCCTGTGCGTTCGGCACGCAATATAGATATTCATAAGACTATAAGGCGTAACTTGAAAAATTATGACAAAGAAAACGAAACACTTGTGCTGAAGGATGTATACTTCTCAAGCAGAGTGAAAAAATACAACAAGAAGACGGTTATTATTGCCGTCGACGAGAGTGGATCGATGCTTGGTTCTGTGATATACAGCGCTGTCATGGCTCAGATAATATCTAAATTGCCGTTTGCCGAGATCAAGCTTGTGATATTCGACACAGAGATTGTTGACTTGTCTGGCATGGTGGAGGATCCTGTTGAAGTTATGATGAGCGTACAGCTTGGCGGTGGCACGGATATTGGAAAGGCACTGTCTTATTGTGAATCGCTGATACAAACCCCTTCCGATACATGTGTGTTGTGCGTGACTGATCTATGTGAAGGTGGTTATCCGCATATTTTGCTCAACACGGCTCAAAATATCATGACAAGTGGCGCGAAACTCAGTTTCCTTACTGCTCTTGATGAATGTGCCAATCCCGTATACGACAAGAATATGGGTCAACTTCTAGCTGATATGGGAGCGTTTGTCGGTGCATTGACACCCGATCAGTTGGGTGATTATATAGGTAGAATATTTAGTTGACGGAGGTGATGATATGATACAGAACGAAACACTTGCAGCCCAACTCTCTGCGGCAAACGAGGATACTCTGACTGCTCTTGCAAACAAGGGTCTCTACAAGCGTGCTGTGAAAGATACTGAAGGTCTAACTGCGGAATATGTTGAAACGGATGATACGATACAGATCTCCGTCGGTGGTGAACAGTGTGTCATTAGATTTCCGTTTGAAAAAAGCACTTGCTCATGTCCATCAAGGACAGTGTGCAGACATATCCTTGGAGCATTATTGCTTCTGAAAAAGGAAGTCCCGGAAGGCTTGGCTAACCCTCAGACTGAAGAACCTGAGGCTTCTGAGTCCAGCAAAGAATCTCATGACTTGGAGGCAGTTGAAGAATCGCCTAAGAAAAAGCCTTTAGAAGTAGTAGCCGACGACGCTTTGACATCTGAGGAAATATCAGAAATAAAAAGTTGTGCCAAACATAGTCTTTCGCTTCTCGGCACATTGCTTGCGAGAGGACTTGTCCGTGCGGACAGTTCGGTGGCTGATGCTTTAGAACTTGCGGCTGTCAGTGCCCACGCCGTCAAGATGGCTGATGCAGAACGAAAACTTCGTGCTCTGTCTGGCAGACTGTCAGACTGTATAGACCGCAGGGCGTCGTTCGATATACATATCTTTACCAAGTCGCTCTGTTCGTGCGTCTCAATGTTAGCAGACCTTGAACAGAATGATGTGACTTCGAAAAAACTTGGCGTTTTCCGTGACACCTATGAATCATATCCCGGGAATCTTGAATTGTTGCCGATTGGTCATAAAGAGGTAGTGAGAGGCGAATATCAGGGAAGTGTGTATTATTTTTTGAATCTTGACGAGAGTGTACAACCTCGTTTCCTTATTTATTCCGACCTTCGTCCTACATTTTATTCCCAAGATTCACATAAAAGACCGACACAAACCATTGTCTGGAGCTTGAATACATCTCTTACAAGCATGATGTATTCAAAACTATTGTTGAAAAATGCCAAACTTAGTGGCGAAAAGATTTCAGGATCTTCTGCGACGGAGGTTGTCTTTACAAGTAAGGCGGAACTCAATTGTCCGCAGTTGAGAAAACTCGTGATAACAGACTTTCGTGAACTTGCGGAGTCTGCCGGCTACAATAGAGAAAAATTGTTTCTTATTCGTGTCAACCGTCTTGACGACTATGGTTTTGACAAACATACGCAGATTCTTTCTATGAAGATCTCCGACCGTGGTGGCAGAACTGTGACTGCAGAGGTGAAGTATTTTGCCGAGAATAAGGAGTTGGTGGAGAAAATAGAAGAGATATGCGGACGAATAAAAGATACTGAAGATGTGTGGACAATGCTTGTCTCAGCAAGAATAAAAGACGGGGTTGTTGTGCTTAATCCGATAGAATTCTACGATTTTATAGAAGATATGGATTTCCGTAGTTTCTCACCGTCTACAGAAATCACCACCGTCGATCCTCAATATGCTCATGTGCTTTTGAAACTTATATCAGAAGTGGAAAATAGCGTTGTGAGGTGTGTCAGAAGCGGATTAAGTTCGACTACAGAAAATCATGCTACACTTATTGAAAAGATCAAACGATGTGGTATGTCTGGACTTGCCGAATTAGCTGAACAATTTTTCGCGTCGGCTGACAGTTACCGGCATAATCTTGACAAAGATGCGGAAAAAGTTCTTTTTGACGCGTCGAAACTAATGAAATATATTATTTTAGCAGAAAATAAACTGGGAAAAATCTCAGCCTTATATAATATGGATAACGAATTAATGGAGGAATAACAATGCTTTACGAAAAGAAAACATCAGCGTTTGAGAATTTTATAAACGACTTTAGAGAACAATTGAAAGATGCGATTTCAGAGGAAGAGCTCAATACCGTATGCGAGTATCTTGATATAACTCAGCCGAGGAATAACGCTTTGCTGGGCAAAATCGAAAAGAAGTGTAGGGATACTTTTCATGTACATAGATATGATCTCAATACGATCGTTAAAAAGGAGATAATCAGGAAAGATAATACTGAACTCGCTGAAAGATTCATACTGGCTATTTATACGCTGTTCGGTTGTGAATGCTACGAACTTTTTGATAGTTTCGTAGATCACAGTAGTATGATAGAAAATTCTGAGAAGTATAAATCCCGTATTATAAAACCAATCTCGGATAATCTTGGTATAGATCCAGAGGTTTTATATTATGCGATGTGTTTTGACGATGCTTCCTACCGTCATATGCCTAAGACGACTAACACATCCGTTCTTAGAGGTGTATATGATCTTTATGACAGTCGATATTTATATAGGTTTATTTTTGTCAAAGCTAATCTTCTTTGTTATTTGTTGGAGCAGGAAGGTAAAAATCTTTCAGAGGATGGAAAATGGGCAGTTGTGGCTGCAGAAAAGCTTTGGAAAGAATATTATGACAGTGTTTTGAAGGAGTACGAAAATGCTGCCAATGACGATGAAAAAAAATCGTTTTCGAGACTATTGGCTTATTTGACTTGTGCATTGGGTGAGGCTGCTCCATATTCAAGCAAGGCATGTGAATATTTCAGGGAAGGATATTTTAAGGTCACTGAGTATGTTGTAGAATTTGCAATAAACGTTCCGAATCCATTTGTTAAATTATTTAAATATATTGAAGGTGATGGCGTCGCAAGTGAAACGGAAAAAGGTAATGTTCTGGATAAATTTGCAAAGCTTTTCAAATCAGCCAAACCTGACGACTGTTTGGTTACGCCGGAATATATAAGTTCTGTAGTCTACGAAACTGGTTCCTTAGTCTACATAACTAAAAGAGAGTCCGATTCCATAAATAAGGAGGTTCTGCCGGATAGAGATGAATGGATGGAACGACTTGCCAAAACTTATCCGGAACAATACAAATCGGCTATCTCACTTCTTGGAGATGAACTCAAACTCGTTAAATATATGAGTGAGATACTCCAACGAGTAGACCCGGATTCAGCCACTATTGTTGAAGATCTTAGAGATACGAGCCGTAGAAAGCTTGCGGATGTTGTGAGAAGAAGTTTTTCTAAATCAATAAAAGGAAACCCTTATTGTAGGGAAGTCGCAAAATACATACTTGGAGAAGCTACTCTAGATGATGTTCGCCCATTGATCGATGGTAGCTGGAATATGGAGGTCGATGGCATTTGCGACTATTACAGTGCTTTTGGTATTGACGAATATCTTGCACGTGCAGTTACCATAACGTCTCTCTGTTCTTATGAATATAAGTCGGATAGACATTGGTATATAAATAAAATGACGGGTATGGATATCTATGCGTATAAAGAGACATTTGATATCCTTCGTAGTTGTGGCTTGTCGTTTTTAGAGACTGTAAATGTCACATGTGATTCCATATATTACGATAATGATATCATTAAAGTGACTGAGCTCCTGTCTTCTTATTTAGAAGAAATTGCCGCGATGGATTTTTCTCTCCTTTCAGAAAATGCTAAAATATTGGCAATAAAAACTATGGACAGCGATGCGGAAAAATTCAAGACAAAGCTTCTTTCTTGTGTCAATGACAGCAGCAAGAAAGTCCGTGATGAACTCGCGTCGGTTATTGAAAAGCAGGATTGGCATGACGATATTGTTTCTATGCTAAATGATAAGAAGGGCCCGGTGAGAGAACTTGCGGTTGAGATAATAAGAAGACAGGGTGCGAATGCTTATACCAATGAGCTTAACGCCGCGTTAGACGTGGAGAAATCGGATAAGATTAGAGGTTATATAGGAGTTCTTTTAGGTTCTGTTTCTTCATCTAAAACAGTTCCAATGCTTGATATCAACAAACAGGTTTCAAAACTTGCAAAAAGTGCAAAGAGCAGCAAGCTCAGATTCCTGTTTGATGATACTCTTAAAACCGTTCATAAACTTGATGGTACGGAAGCAACAGAAGAGCCTATCGCTCTTGTTATGTGTTATGCAGGAATGACATCTCCGGCGAGAAGTGTGCTTGCCGACAGCATCGCTGCAAATCTGAATCAGAAGGATTTGGAAGAGTTTTCCGCAGATATTTTTGCGCGTTGGTATGACGACGGTGCTCAGACAAAGTTTAAGTCTGCACTCTATTTCTGTGCTATCCATGGCGGACAGAAAATGGTGGATACGCTGATTCGCAACATCAAGGAGTGGTCGGAGGCTATGCGTAGTGCTATAGCAGCCGAAACGGTTTTTGCTCTGGCACTCAATGGCAGCAATGAGGCATTGATGAACGTTGATAATATGTCAAGGAAATTCAAGAACAAGAGGGTGCGTGCCGCAGCTGTAGAGGCTATGTCCGTCGCTGCCGATACTTTAGGAATCACCTCAGAAGAACTTGCAGACAGAATTGTGCCAGACTTAGGATTTGACAGGAAACTCTGCCGTGTGTTCGATTATGGAAAACGACAGTTCAATGTGTATCTTAAGCCTTCTCTTGAAATGGAGGTGTTCTCTGGAGACAAACAGATAAAGACTCTTCCTAAACCGGGAACTACCGATGACAAAGAGATCGCTGAAGCCGCATTCAACGAGTTCAAGGAAGTGAAGAAACAGCTTAAAAATGTTGTGGCAGCACAACGTTCGAGACTTGAATATGTCCTTATGTGTGATCGCAAATGGACAAGCGAAAACTGGGAAAAATTGTTTGTTGGTAATGCCGTCATGCACTGTTTTGCGGTTGGATTGATTTGGGGAATTTATGAGAAAGGTTCGCTCAAAGATACTTTCCGCTATATGGATGACGGAAGTTTCACCACCGCCGACGGAGATGAGTTCACATTGCCGAATGATGCTCAGATAGGACTTGTTCATCCGCTTGAACTCACGGAAGATCAGATTTCAGTTTGGCAGGAACAGCTTTCTGATTACGAGCTTACCCAACCATTCGATCAACTTGGAAGAATGGTGTTCCGACCTGAAGATAATGAGCTGACATGTAATTTCATCACACGTTTTGAAAATTCCACAGTCAACAGCGTGGCAATGATAAACAAAATGACTAAGAATGGATGGTATAAGGGCGACGCTGAAGACGCTGGTTATTTCTACTATTTCTATCGAGAAGATGTGAAGAGCCGAACTCTTAACGCGGACGGTTCAACAACCTATGAAGGTTGGGGCTCACTTCTGGTTCATTCCGGAGCATCAACGGTCATTTATGATTTTGATGGAGAAGAAGTGACACTTAAAGAAGTCGTTTTTTTTAAAGCTGGTCATATTCCTAACTATTGTGGAAATCATGACGGTTGGGTGAAAATATCGGATGTGGATCCACGTTATTTCAGCGAAACAATGCTCCTCCTTTATTCTCTTGCTCCTCGTGAGAATGAGTAAAATAAATAGATGAAGAGACGTCGCATTGCGGCGTCTTTTCATTTATATACTGTTCTTGGCGAGTACAAGGAATCGCCCCTATGGTTAAAATCAATGCTGCAGATTTAATTCGCAATAATTACGAATTTATTTTGATGTGTTCTTTCTATATTGGAGTGGGGTAGCCCCGGTCATTTTTTTGAACATACGGTTGAAATGGTTGGGATAATTGAATCCAAGTTCCTGGGCAATCTCGTTGACCGGCATCTCTGTTGTGTCGAGAAGATATTTGGCAGTCTCCACCACTTTGTTGTGTATATAATCCTGTGCTGACATGTGTAGCTCCTTTTTGACCAAATCTCCGAAATAGTTTGGCGAGAGGTTGAATTGCTTCGCGCACCATGATACTTTTAGCTGGCCCAACTGCTGGGCTGAACCACTTGACAGGTAGTTGTCTATTATGGTCTCCAATTTTTTTTGGAATTGGTTGTCGCAACGCACTCTGTCGGCAAACTGACGTTCGAAGAATCGTTTGTAGTAGGATAGCAGTTGTCCGATGCCTAGACGTAGCAAGTGACCAGTCAAGTAGTCTGGCTTAGTAATCAGTTCGGAGTAGATGTTGGAAAAACAGTTTAATAGAATACCACGCTCCGACTTACTTAGTTCAAGCGCGTCATTTACATCATGGTTGAAATAGTCAAACATATAGAAGTCTCGTCCTAATCCCGTCTTCTCGGTCAACTCTTCCCTGAACGCAAGTATCCATCCGCGTGGCTTCACGTTGTAGTTGAGATTCACTTGCATCACCTGGCCTGGACGTAAAGTGAACAATGTGCCTGGCTTGTAGTTGATGACTTCGCCTGATCTTATCAGTTCACCAAATTGGTTGTCCATCAGCACCACGCAGTACATGTTGAAGTTTAGAGGATCAAACAGTGTCAAATCAGCACGCGAAAGGTCACCAACAGCGATATGCTGGTGCTTAGTCCCTTGATTGAAATAATCATTGAATTCGTCTATGCTTTTTATGATTCCTGCCATTTAACCAATCTCTTTTAGTTTATCCTTCACGAATTGAATTTTTTCTTCTGTCGGCATTGCATAGTCGATCCACTCAATATGTATTCCACGTCGTTCCATTCCGCGGAACCATGTCATCTGTCGTTTGGCAAATTGGTGGATTGCTATTTCCAGTGTGCTGACCATTTCGTCGTAGCTGATATTGCCGATGAGAAAGTTTGTCACGAACTTATATTCCAAACCATAGTAGATCAGGTCTTCAGGTGCTATGCCTTTGTCGAGCAAAGCCTTTACCTCAGCGATCATACCTTCGTCAAGACGGGCTTTCAACCTGCGTGAAATCTTTTCACGTCTCGCCTCACGGTCGATGTCCACACCAATGATGAGGCTGTGGAGTGGGGTGGTGGTTTTCTCTTTCACTTCATCCGGATGCTCGGCATAGTATTGCTGGATCTCGATAGCACGGATTGCACGTTTGGCGGTGTCGACGTCAGTAGTGTTGTGGAGAGTCTTGTATTGTTTTAGAATCTCTGTCAGCTCATCCAAACTTTTATTGCTCAATTTCTCTCTCAATTCTTTGTTCTCTGGCACTGGAAGCAAACAGTAACCTTTCAACACAGATTCGATATAGAGTCCGGTTCCGCCGCACAGAATAGGCAGTTTGCCACGGCTTTTGATGTCGTTGAAAGCCGCGTTGAAATCTCTTTGATATTCGTGCAGATTATATTTGTAGCCAGCGTCCTGGATGTCGATCAGATGGTATGGGATGACGGTGCCGTCGATAGTATAGTCCGACAGATCTTTGCCGGTCCCGATATCCATATTGCGGTATATCTGTCTGGAATCGGCACTGATGATTTCAGTGTCGAGAGCTTTCGCCAAATGTGCGGCGAAAGTAGTTTTTCCCGACGCCGTAGGTCCAAGAATGGTGATTAGTTCTATCTTTTGCATGGTTTGTATCCTATATTCCAACGGTTAAAATGTTTTGACGTATAAGCTGCAAACAATATGACTGCAGTCAAATTAAGCATGGTTCCTATGATGTAGAACGAAGATATCTGCATATATTCGGTGATTGCTCCGCCACAAAAGATGCCGATTCCTGCTCCAATTTCCCAAGAAGTGAGGTATGTCGACGTCGCACTTCCACGCTGGTCGTTTCGTCCGAGTGCTACAAACAAGGTGTTGTAGGCAGGGAAGATTGTGCCATAACCACAACCGAGAATCATTGCACTTGCGATGAAAATCACTGATTTGCCATCGATGTTGAGATATGGTAGCGTCGCCAACAAGAAGAATGCGATAGTCGCTATTGCTGCCCCTATTATGATGATGCGGTTGAGATAGCCTCTGTCTACCATTTTGCCTGAGAATATTCTGCTAGATGCGATGCCGACTGCCATACAGCTATAAAATGCTCCCGGTGTGATTCCGACGTTGGTCTCTTGTGCGTAGATATAGATGTAGTTCATCGTCACTGCGTATGTTATGGAGAGCAGCAACAGGTTTATGCCTGCTGGAATACCCTTTATCAGGAAAAATCTGTCAAGCGAGACGGCTGGTCGTTCTACAGGTGGGCGATATTTCGTGTGGATTTGAGAGGCTGCCACGACTGCCAATATGCTTAATGCGAATGCCACACTGAAGATGGTGATGTATCGCGTCTCCTCGGGAAGAGAGTCATGCAATGAGACACCGGCGATCGGACCTAGTGCCATGGCAAAATTGTTTGACAAACCGAAATATCCCAACCCTTCTCCACGGTATTGGGATGGCACCACATCGATGACGATGGTGTTGGATCCAATCGTCGTCGCACCGAATGATAATCCATGAAGAGCTCTCAGAACGACGAACATTCCTATTGTGGATGCAAAATTATAACTCATGAAAATCGTTGCGAAAATGGCGAGTGCACCTACAAAGAAAGGTTTTCTGGGAAATGTGTCGATGATATAAGCCGAAAATGGTCGGATTATCATGGCTGCGATCACGTAGACGGAAAGGACAAACCCCACTTCCGCACCGTTGGATTCGTAAGTCTCTTTCAGGTATAGTGCAAGAATCGGGATGACGATAAAAAAACTAAAATTCAGCAGAAAATTTGATAGACAGCAGAATATATAGTTTTTGTTGAATAGCTTTTCTTGTTCGTTTGCCATTGTCTGTCGCTTTTATTCAGGCTTTTTTTCGTAGAAGGCAAAAGCTACGGCTAACAACATTAGTATGAATGCAACAATATGGTTCCAGTGCAATTCTTGTCCTTTGAACACATGTGTCGCTATAAGTGTAAATACAGTAAGAGAAATTGATTCCTGTATGATTTTCAACTGCATAAGATTAAAAGGACCTCCATTTATATCGGAACCTATTCTGTTCGCTGGAATCATGAAGCAATATTCGAATAGAGCCAATCCCCAAGAGCACAGGATGACAAGGTATAGAGGCCAATCCTTATCAGGATTCATCTCCTTTAATTTAAGATTACCATACCATGCAAATGTCATAACAACATTTGAACAAAGCAACAATAGAATTGTAAGAAATGCTCTCATATTAGTTTATTTAAATCATAAAACGATTTCCTAATCACTTAGAAAATCGTTCATCCCCCCAAAAAAATATTACAAGTGGCTCGCTTGGGGCTCGAACCCAAGACCCCATCCTTAAAAGGGATGTGCTCTACCAGCTGAGCTAGCGAACCTCCCGATTTTTCAATCGTGATGCAAAAGTAGTTCTTTTTATTTAAACTGCAAACTTTTTTGCACTATTTTATCAAATTATTGAAAAAAACGTGATAAAACCGTCTTAGTAAAATTTATTGTTCAGAGTTTTCCTGAACTTTGAATTTGACCGATGAGATCATGGCTTCTAGTTGTCTGTAAGCAGAACGTTTGCTTTTATTTGGACGGTAGACAAAAGCTTCCACAGTGATGATGTTTTTATTTTCTGGATCCAAGTAGCTTCTGCTGACGAATGGTCCGCCCATAATATCACCTTCAATTCTCCATAATCCACGTATCTCCACGCTGTATTTGCCATCCACTGTTGGAAGCACTGTTGATACTGGTGGCATGATTTCATAACGTGTTGTCATGTATGATCCGTCTGATGGCCCTCCTACGTATGCTTTCATCACAGAATCTCTGTAGTAGAGTAGATTGTCTTTCATGAAATCACTTTCATCATTGTATGGAATTTTATAGATCACAATGTTTTCTGTGAAGTCAGGATTTCCATTTGAAAACCATGCGAAGTCTTTTTCAAAGCGGGCTTGAGTCAAAGAAGACGGAATAATCAGTTCGGCTCCGAATCTTTTTCTTACGCTGTCACAATAGTCTGCATGTCTGAATTTGCCGAAGAATCGTACGACTCTTTCGTTCTCTGCATTGATGTAGAAACGGCGAATCAATTCGATGTTTTTATTGAAGAATGCTTCCAAAGAGTCTTTGCTTGGCGCTGTTATTCGTATGACAGCTTGCGTTTCTGCCCAGTTGTCACGACTTGCTCCCATTTTAGACTGGGTATACATTGTCGGGTCGATCTCGTAGAAGAGAATGTTGCGTACCGGTTTTAGAATGCCTGTGAAGCCATCAGTAGGTGAGTATGAAACGTCAAAAAACTTTTCTAACTGTGGCATACATGGCATTTCATGTGTCAGAGAATCTTTCATTCGTATGCCGACGGAATCTTTCCAAACTTTTTGATCGCCGACTACCAATAGTTCATAGCTTTGACCGGTCACAGTAGGCTTATATCCGACAGTTCCAGTGGAGTCGCAGCTGCTCATAAATAATGTGGCAATTGACGCTGCTATGGAAAAAATATTTTTTGTTCTCTTCATATTATTTGTTTTTTAGGTGGTTTCTAATTAGAAGTCTTAATTTTCAGGATGGTTAGATGCATCCTTTATTTCGTTCTGAAGATAATAGTCCGCATGCTGCGAATATATCTTCTCCTCTAGATTTCCTGATTGTTGCGTTCAAACCATTTTTTCTCAACAGACTCTCGAATGCGAGCATTTCCGCATCTGTTGCTCCTTCAAGATCTACGTTTGGAATAGTGTGGAAACGGATAAGATTGATTCTGCATTCCAAACCTTGGAGTAGGGTGGCGAGCATTTTTGCGTGACGAGGAAGATTGTTGCTGCCTTTGAATACTGTATATTCAAACGACACTCGTCTTTGACCAGTGAAATCGTATTTTTTTATCTCTTCAATCACCTTCTCAAGTTTGAAAGCTTTTTCCACTGGCATCATAGCCAATCGCTCATCAGAGAATGGATTGTGTAGACTTACTGCCAAATGACACTTTGATTCTTTTAAGAATCTCTGTAATCCAGGAATTAAACCTACAGTTGAAACCGTGATTCGTTTGGGACTCCATGCGTAGCCGTAGTCGGATGTCAGGATCTCCAGTGATTTAAGTATGTTGTCCACGTTGTCCATTGGCTCTCCCATTCCCATGTAGACAATATTAGTAAGAGTCTCGAATTCTGGAATTGATTGAATTTGATTAAGGATTTCGTTTGTGGTCAAGTGTTGAGTGAAGCCTTGTTTTCCTGTCATGCAGAATTTGCAATTCATCTTGCATCCCACCTGGCATGATACACAAAGAGTGGCTCTGTCTTTGTCTGGAATATAGACAGTCTCAATATATTTCTCACCTATCTGGTAAAGATATTTTTTTGTCCCGTCAGACGAAGTTACACTTGAAAATGGAGCACGTCTGCCTATTTCATAATACTCAGACAGGAGTGCTTTGTTTTTTGCAGAAAGGTTTGTTATTTGTTCAATGTTATCTGCACCTTTTTTGTACATCCAATCTGCAATTTGAGTGGCTGTGAATTTTGGCATGGCAAGTTCAGTCACGGCATTCCGCAACTCTTCAATTGTCATTCCAAACAGTCTTTTCTTTTCCATCTTCTTTTAAGTAAAAAAGGAGGCGAACAGTTATTCGCCTCCATAATTAGTCAAAGTATTATTGATTAATAGAAGTTTGATCTATTATCGCTAACATCTGCATCTTTACGTAGAGACTCATACATACGGTTTGCAACCATACCCTTAAGGTCTCTGTTAAGCATCTGAATGTTTGCCTTTGAGTTAGAAGGGTTTTCGTTAAGAACCTTAACCTTGTAAACTCCCATTTCACCAACGATAGCGTCGCTTACTGCGTCAACAGGAAGTGCTGAAATTGCAGCTACCAATTTAGGTTCACGTCCGATACCAGAAACTCCATCTCTCATGAAATTTACATTTACTGTATCTGCGTTTGAGAAGTTGTCCTCTTTAGCTAGCTCTTCAGCAAATTTCTTAGCACATGCTTCGTTTTTAGCTCTTCTTAAAACTTGATTTGATACGTATTCTTCAGATAGTGGAGCGTATTCACCGTCAACTGCATTGACAAGAGTTCCAACGATGTAAGAGTCGCCTACCTCAAATACTCCTGAAACATCACCAACTTCGTGGCTCCATGCCCATTTGATAATGTCACGAGTGTTGCTCTGACCTAGGAATTGGATATATGGGTCATTCTCGCCAAGTGGAGTTAGGTGTGTGATGTCCAAGCCCTGTGAGTCAGCATTAGCGATGAATTTATCTTTTGTATTGTTGTCGATGATAAACTTATTTGCTGCGTTATACATATCTGTATATGTGTCTGTGCTTGGCTCAAGCTTTGATCCGTAAACAAGGATCTTTGCCTTTCTGACAGGTGTAGTCAAGTTGTTAACCTTAACGATAAATGTCATTTGGTTTTCTGGCATATCGAATGTGAAGATATCACCTTTCTTTGCACCACCAAATACCTTTGCGTCAAAGTCGTCAGTTCCCAATGGGAATCCTTCCTTCACCCAACCGATTTCGCCACCTTTATCTGCTGTGTTCTTGTCAAGAGAGTGTTTTGCAGCCAAATCCTCGAATTTTTCACCGTTGCTCAAGCATTTGTTGATGCTGTCTGCCTTTTGTTTTACCTCATCTTTAGTGGCAGCTGCCAAGACAATCAAACTGATGTTTGCAGAGTCTGGAGCCATCTTAACGTCGTCCATTTTTCTTGCGACCATGAAATCGCCTCCTTCAAAGATCACGTCTGATACTGAATCTTTCTTTGCGTTGAACGCGAAAGTTTGGAATGCAGACTCAATGTCTTTTTCAGAGCGGAAGAAATTGTTGTATGTGAAAACTGAAGATGGATCAGAGAAAATGATTTTTAGATCAGCTTCGTCAGCATTCTTGATTTGTTCTTTCATCTCTTCCATGCCTGCTTTTGCATCTTCATAGTCCTGCTGTGAAGGTTTTACGTTGAAAATGATTGCGTCTACTGCTCTGTAACCACCGTTGTTCAAAGCAAAGTATTGCTTTTTCATCTTCTCATACATGTTTTTCTTCTCTGTGTCAGAGACTTCGATGTCGTTGCTTGCTGGAGAGTATGATTTCTTGATCACAACAGCACTTTTGTCATTTGCTGATATACTGTCCATCAAGTTTACAATTGCTGCAGGGTATGAAACTGCGCTGCTTACAAGGTTGGCAAGTTTGTCGTTGGCAAGCTGAGACTTGATTTGTCCTTCCCAATATGCCCACTGTGCCTTCAACTGCTGCTGTTGAGCTTTTTGATTTTCATCCAAAGATTCCTCAGGTCTGCTGATGTACTGAAGAAATGCGGAAACCTGTGATGGGTTGAATCTTCCACTCTGGTCTCTGAACAATGGAATGCTCATTAGCATTGGATGGTTTGCTGAAGACACCAAATCGCTGATCTCTTCGTTTGTCACTGCCATTCCAATTTCTTCCATTTCACTCTCAATAAGAGCGTCGTTGATGAACTTGTTCCATACGAAGTTGCGTATCTCGCCTTCGTGTGGGGCTTGTTGTCCAGCGTATTGCTGTTTGATGATTTCGCTGAACTCTTTTTCTTTTTCGTTGAAATCCACTATGGAAATCTCTTTTCCATTAACGCTTCCGACGATGCTTCTCTCTCTTCCTATGATAGACGAAGTGCTTGTTAGCAAGTCTCCTACCACAAAAGCCGCCAATGCCACTGCTACAATTCCAATAAGCAGAGTGGCGTGGTTTCTGATGTTCTGTAAAGCTGCCATTTAAGTTTTATAGTTTTTTTATTATTATTCGTACAAAAAACGACGCAAATATAATAAATAATATTCTTTAATTTGCGTTTGACACTCTCAATTTTACTAAATCTATCTTTGTTGTCTCAACTTTGATCACTTCGAAGTTGTATTTTTTGCCTATTTTGATGAATTCACCTTTTTTAGGCAATATGTTGTGATGGGTCAGAATCAGTCCGGCGATGGTTTCGTAATCTGGAGATGTCGGTAAATCCAAACCGAATTTTTCGTTTGTCTCTTCTACTTCAAGTCTGCCAGAAATCAAATACTCTTCGTTGCTGATTTTCTTTTGTACATACTCATCTTCGTTGTCGTATTCATCTTCGATTTCTCCGAAAATTTCTTCCATCAGGTCTTCCATTGTGATGATTCCTGCTGTGCCTCCGAATTCATCAACTACCAAAGCCAGGCTTTTTTTCTGTTTTTGCAGCACCTTCAGTAGTTTGTTGGCTGCCATCTCTTCCGACACTACAATGATTGGATTCAGAATGTCTGATATCTCTGATGGCTTGTCGAATATGTCTGAAGAGTGGACGTATCCAATGATACAGTCGATATTGTCTTTGTAGACTAATATTCTTGAGTAGTTGGTCGAAATGAAAAGCTTTTTTAGCTCGTCGACGCTGCTTCCCACTTCTATTGCTGTGATTTCTGTTCGTGGAACTATACAGTTTTTTAGTTTTAGAGAAGACAAATCCAAAGCGTTTTGGAATATCTCAACTTCATTCTCAGCTTTTTCATTTGTCGTTGTTGAGCAATTGTTTAGCTCATAACTTCTGTTTGTGCTAATCTCGTATTCTGAATTTTTGAATAGTCTGGCGATAGGGTACGCTGTCAGATGAAATACTCTAGAAACTGATTCTATTGCTTCATTTGGTAATTTGGCAATATTGCTCAATCGAAGGATTATCTCTGATGCCACGAATATTCCTAAAAATGTCGGGAATACTATGTATATATTGTATTCGCTGGCTGCTATGTATGCACAACAGATGGCTGCTGCAAGATTTGAGACACGTAGGCCGGCTTTGAATGTTTTTACTTTTGTTGCAGAATAACTTGCAAACCCGGATTTCGCCTGGTCGTCACTAAATTCAATTTTGTTTTTGTATGCACTTATAAAATTGAACTCTATAAGGTATGTCGCAAGTAATATGAGTGCTATTATGCCTGTCCACATAATTATTCTTTTTCTTTTTGAGGCTCGTCGTTCTTTTTCTCTTCAATAGGAAATATTCCTTCTGGTTTTTTGATTGTGTAGTTTGTGAACGACTGATTTGATTCAAAACCACGACCTGTGATGATTCTTTTATCTTGTGTGATTTTGATTTTTTCTTTTGAATAGACTCTTTTTTCTTTCTGATTCCAGAACAGTTGGTCAGTCTCGAAATATTCACCTTTGATGTTCTTGGATTTCACGCTGTCTCTTAAATCCCATAATTCCAAATCTGTATAGTATTTGGCATATTTGGATGTGATCGACGCATCTGTTCCCATAGTGTCGTTAAGAGTTTCGAAGAACAATCCCTGAGGAAAGTACCAGTATGGTGTGTCTACTCTGTCGAATATGTACCACTCTTTAGTCTCCATTCTGTATTTTACAATTCCGGAGTCTGAGATTAGTGTATACACATCTTTCGCATATTGTCCTGCTACAGAATCTCTTTCTATGGCGTCGGTTGTCTCAAGCTTGTCGTTATCGCATGAGACGAAAAATGAAAAAAAAGACACGAT
This sequence comes from Bacteroidales bacterium UBA3844, assembly GCA_002392915.1. Lineage (GTDB taxonomy): Bacteria > Bacteroidota > Bacteroidia > Bacteroidales > Paludibacteraceae > UBA1723. The sequence continues at coordinate 39,576 of DGHQ01000034.1, forward strand.
TGCCAAAGCAAATGCTTTGACAACCATGCCTTTATGATTATGAATTACAATTTCTTGCATTATCTAACAGTTGTTGTCTCTCCAATCCAACCTGGAACTTTGTAAGAACCGCCCTTGATACCTCTCATAAACAATTCTGACTTGTCTGGGAATTGTTTTTTGTAAGAAGCGATCAAACTGTTTGCCTGGCTTGCCAACGATGGATCAACCGCCTTTGCTTTCTCTAACTTGTCTACCGCAGCCCAGTAAGCTGTCTTCTGGATAACAGGATCGTCGTCGATTGATGCAAAACCATATGCGTATGCGTATGCAATCATTATGTATGCCTGTCCAGCACTTGGGTCCATAGCAAGTGCCGACTGTGCGTTAGAACGGCAAGCCTGGAAATTCTTCTGAGACAAGTAGATGTTTGCGATATTTAGATAATAGTCGCTTTTTACACTTTTGCTAGTCTCAAGCTTGATAGCTTCCTGAAGATACTGGATCGCCTTGCTGTTGTCTTTCTTTGATATTGCCTGTGCAGCCATACCTGCTGCAGATGCTGCAGTCGGTTCGATAGCGTGCAAATAAGCAGATCCCTTGAAGTATACAGCAGACTCTTTACAGTCAGCAATACGGTAAAGCTTCAATACGTCGTTCAAGAATGCCTTGTCATTCTTGTTTGCCTCAATCTTAGAAGCGTATGCCTTATCAAGAGTTCCACATTCTGCGGCTCCAGAACGTGCGAATACTCTGTTAACAACACCGATAGATGCGTCGAATGTAGAGTCGTTGGCAGCAGCTGCTGTCATCATAGGCATGATCTTCATGTAGTCGGCGATATACAAATCTCTGTTTACATTCGGATTTGCTTTGTATATACCGTCTGACAAAATGAAGTACTGCTGGAATACCTGTGGCTCATTTTTCTCTCCACCTTTCTCTATAGCTTCCTTCAACCATCCGTATGCTTTCTGCTTTGTGGCATCGTTAGTCAATGTTGGAGCATAGTTGATGTAGTCGAACGACTTACGTCCAAGAATGTAATAAGTAGGATATTTCTTTACGTTTCCAAAATACTTGATTCTCAAATCGTAAAGATTCATCAGTTCCTCAAACAATGCTTTCTTCTTGTTGACATCCTTCTCGTTTTCGATCTCCCACTTCAACATGAACGCACCGTCTGTATAAGCACGCTGAGTAGCTCTTGGACACTCTGTTGTGATTGTTTTCCAAGACTCATGCATATCTTTGTAGTTTTTCTGTTTAGCAAAGTTCTGGAACAATGATACGCTTGACACACATCTTACACTGTCCTCTCCTGTTCCAAACTTTGAATTTGGAGTGTTCACTCCTAACTCTGCCATCGTTGGCACACTCATTGCTATGCCTAATGAAGCTAGAATTAATGATTTTGTATTCATTTCCCTAATTTTTTGATGTTTCAACTTGTTTTCGCCGCTTATTCTAGTCTGCGACGTACGAACCATTTTTCATTAAGAGTCGCATTTAGCACGAATCTTAAGAATCTGTCACTCATCATATCTTTGTCGCTGAGTGTGGTGAATCCATATTCTACAGTGAAGTTGATCACTGTTGGATTTAGACCTCGTTTAAGTGGAAAACCGAAACCAGCAGTGATCAGGTTTTCTCTGTTTGTGTCGCCATGTACTTTGTAATATGTGTTGGCTGTCGAGAATCCCCATCTGTAAGCTACTCTGTTAAAGTATTTCTTACTCATGCTGTTTGGACGAAGCTCCGCTCCTAAGTTCAGCTTTCTTCGGTCTTCAAACACTTTTTCTCCAAAATATTCTGCGTCGCTCCATTTCTGGATTTTATAGTCGACGCCAATAGTCCACCTGTTTTTGAATTTATATGATGCTCCGAATCCCAATGTGAACGGCAATTCAAAAGCACTATCATATTCTTTTGTTAATGTGTCAATGCCAGTCGTGACAATCGTTTTGCTTGCATCTGCGTTCAATTTGTTTTTTGGCTCAAATGTCGCACCTAGCACCACTGATTTATCTTCACCTGTCTCTATCTCATATTGTGCTCCAAAACTTATTGAAAAGTCATGGATGTCTATCAAATTCGACTGAAGTGTCGGATGATAGAAATTCTTGTTCTTGGAATTGTTAAATAAGACCTGACTTTGTGTCGTTATGTCTCCAAACAAGAATTTAAGGTTGCATCCGAATGAGAATGGCTTCCATGGCTTGAATCCCAAACCGACAATGACTTGGTTGATTCCGCCTTCTCCTGAATAGGCGTCAACTGATTTGTCATCATTGTTGACTCCTATTTCCTTCTCAGAATCTGAGTAGTTGTAGCCAACAATAGAGTAGGGCTCTATGCCTAACGCTATACCCATCCAATTCTTGATGGGGATTTGCAGCCCTATTCTTTCCAAATTTCCAGAAAAATCACTGCTCTTTGAATCCCCGCTGGAATAAAAAGATGATCTGAGTGATGCTCCGACTTCAAATCTGAAATTGAGTGAATCGATAGCTGTATATGTCGCAGGATTGCCGAAGTTTGTGTGTTGGTTGTCACGAAGTCCGATTGACAAACCTCCCATTCCTCGCCCTTGTGCAGACGTTCCATCTACCAGTGATCCGTATCCATATCTGGAGTAGGGTGAACTGGTGCTATTCTGACCTGTAGCGGCTATTGCTGTGCCAAGACAAAGCAGCGCGCTTATGATTATTCCTTTTGACATTTATCGTTTAATATTCTATTCAATCCAATCCTTAACAGATTTTCTTTTGCAAATATCTTAATTTTTATGTTGCTTTCAAAGTATTTTGAGCCTCCACCCGTTAAAAAAACTAAAAGTTTTGGAAATTTTTTGCTTAATCTGCGGTATGACCCCTCTATTTCATGCAAAATGCCACTGTAGCAGCCTGAATATATGGCTGTCTGTGTGTCGTCTCCAATCTCTTTCCATTCGGTGTTTATATCCACTTGTGGTAGTTTTGCGGTGAATGTGTGGAGTGCGTTGAGTCGCATCTGCATTCCCGGTGCTATATTGCCTCCGAGATATTCTCCTTTGCTGACGATGTCATATGTGATGGCTGTGCCGACGTCGATCACTAAAATGTTTGCATCTTTCCCAGCGATCGAATATGCTCCCACACATGCTGCGAGTCTGTCCATCCCTAGGGTGTTGGGCGTGCGGTATTTGTTTATCAGAGGAACTTCCGTTTCATGTGTCAGCTGGATGAAGTCGACGGAATGACTCACGTCTGCTATCAAATCTTCATTCCCGCCTCTTACACTGCTATAAATTGTGTGTCTGACATTATGTCTCTTGATGATTTCTGCAACTTCTTTGGCATCGTAGTCTTTGCTTTCATATAGCGCGACTTCGTTGTTGCTTCCTTCTTCAAACACTCCATATTTAATATGTGTGTTGCCTTCGTCTATAATCAGATTCATCTTTTCTGACTTTTTGCCTGATCGTGGTCTATAAAAAAATGACAGACTATTTCTAATCTGTCATTTTTTTGACATTTGTTGTTTTGCTTTTTAATATTTCACTACACCGTATTTGTCGTTCTTCAATACGACTGCAGATTTGTCTTTTACACCTGTTATCTTGCCGTAGTTAGTGTAAAGTTTGATGTATCCATTCTTGTCGACCAATCCGAATTTGTTGTTCTTCTTGTTCTTGAATACACCGTTCTCATACAACTCGGAATTCTTTGGTAGGAATGGCACTCCGCTTTTGCTGAAGCACATCTTGTCTCCGTTAAGCTCTGCCTCCACAACCTTGCCGTCAAATGATGTGATCGACTGTGCGAATGGCACCACCACTTCAGAACCTGCTTTGTCCAAAACTCCACATTTTCCGTTCGCATCCTTACATACGAAATAGTCGTTTGAAAGTTCTGTGATCTGGCGGTAGTATGGCTCAACCACAATTTTGCCGTCAGGGTTGATCAAACCAGTTTTTGCTGCGTTGAATATTCCCATTTCCGCTGTCTCAAACGCTGTGTATTTGTTTGAGAACTTTTTCAGACGGACCTCATCTTTGGTAGTCGTGACGATCTTGCCTGCTTTTACAATGACTCTTGTTGAAACTCCATTTTCAAATACGTTCAGTAGAATCACATCTGAAACCTTGCCTGAAAGAAGTTCGTCGCAGTCACCATCGATTGCATGGTTTGGATCAAGTATCTTTTCGTATTTAGCCTCCAACACTACCTGACCATAGTATAGAAGTCCTTTTTTGTCTCCACTTGTCACAACTGAATATCCGTTGCAGTATTTTGTCATGTCGTCGTAAGTCGGAGTGACACACTCTTTACCTCCTTGCAATGCGCATGCCTGACCTCCCTTGTTTACGATCAACATTCCGTTTGAAACTTCTTTGTCGATGCTTGAGAAGCCTGAGATAGTTCCGATTTTTCCAGTCTTGTCATACATATCGTAGCTTGATCCGTTAGCGTAGTAGATGATTCCACCGGCGCGAGTCACTTTATTGTTTTGGCTCTCAGGAACGCTTACGATTTCTTCTCCGGCTTTGTTGATGTAAATCCACTTGCCAGCTTTCTTTACTTTTGCGATTCCCTCAGAGAAACATTCACCAAGTTCTTCATACTGAAGTTTGATGTTGGCGTGAGCTGGAGTCTTGTCTAGGAATCCCCAGTTGCTTCCGACTTTGTAGGCAATCATTTTGTCTTCACCACCGCAATCTTTGTATTCGCTTAGAGCTGCACAGTAAAGGAATGCTCCTGTTGTATCCATCCATCCTTCAGTGGAAGGGGATGTCTTGATGATCGCGATTCCATTCTGATCGTAGTAAGGCATCATGTCGTGGTTGATGCTTCCGATCAGCTCTCCGTCTGGATTGTAGATTCCGTATTTTTTTCCTTGGCGCACTTTGATGTATTTGCTGTCGATATCGTCAGCGTTACGCCACTGAACCTGGTCAAACTTCTCGTCGACTTTTGTGTTACCCTCTGGATCAACAATCACTAGTTTGCCTGCATCTGTCATCGCAACACCACCGTTTCTCAATACTTTGAATTTGAAAGGAGTTAATGATCCGGAAACGAATGGTTGGATCGCTGTCTTCTCTCCCTTGTAGCTCAATCCCCATAAATTGCCTTGCTTGAACGCAATGAAATTTTTTGAGATGATGTCGATGTCGGATGCTGAAGTAGCTACGAAATCGAGGATTGTCGAACCGTTTGCTGGATTGATCACTCCCCATTTTCCGCCTTTCTTTGCAATCAACTTGCCGTCTGCTATGTCTGAGAAGTCATCGAACGAAGGTGCTACCAACTCTTTTCCTGTGAAATCCATGATTCCCCATTTGCCGAAATCATTCACAAGATAGTAGTTCTTCTTTGCGATTGAATCTTCCGCCAAACGGATGTTTTTGTATTTTGGCTCAACTTTCCAAGTCAGGTATTTTTGCAATTCTTCGATCTTACCCTCAAACTCTTTCACCTTCTTCTCCTCGTTTGGATACAGACCGATGAATTTTGCATACGAGTTGATGTTGTCGTTTGCCTTTGCTTCGTCGTAGCTCATCTGAAGCAAACCGCTTTGGATCTCAGACGCGTATTTCGAGTTAGGATATTTTTCCATGTACGACGCATAGGCATCCGCTGATTTTGGCAACTTCACGAATGCGATTGAGTCTCGCATGTTGATAGCCTTGTCTCTGTTAGGCGAATTTGGGTAGTCGAGAATGAATTTCTCCACGTCGCGCAAAGTTGCCCCTTTTAACGTTTTCTTGAAGATTATATCCTCCTTGCCTTTTTTTGCTTCTTCTAGGTAAGAACATGATTCACAAGTGCTTATGATTTTGTCGTACGCATCGACAGTCCCTTTGGACCTAGCATAGTCAAGCAAATTGGCTTCCACTTCCATACGCACCGTCTCCAAATCAAATTCAGCTTCACGCATACAATTCATAACTCGTTGATTTGTAACGTAATCACTGTATGAGATTCGTTTGTAAAAGTCGTACGCTTTTAGTGGATTATACTGTGGATTTTTCTTGCTATTATATGCTAAACATTCACTCAGCTGATACAAAAACTGGTCTGGCGAAGATGTTATTTTTATCTTCGAACGAGTCTTTAACGCACTTTCAATCTTGCCTTTTCTTAGCGTTTTGATCACATCAGTGATGTCTGATGCGGCATTTGCAACACTTAAGGTAAAAATGCTCAACATTAATGAAATCAACACTCTTTTCATCATAATTCTGTTCATTTTTCAGTCAAAATTTAGACAAATATAAATTTTCAATATTGTTTTGGCAAAGCTCTTTTTCTCTTTTTATGATATTGTTGATAAAAGAATGAGTTATCAACATTTTGTTTGCCGGCTTATTGTTGTGGATGCCACTATGGTCGAATGAACTATAAGAAAAATTCAGCGATTGCGCCTCTTAGTTTTTCAGCTTTGTTGGCTTTCAATACTTTTTTTCGGTTGCGTTTTTCAATGTCTGGAAGAAGATATTCAAAGTAAGCCTTCACATGTGCGACACTTTGTTCTTCTCCATTCATCAATTCTTCACACTGAGTGAAAAGGTTTTTAATCAATTGTTTAGACTTGTCTTTCTTTTCCTTGTCAGACATTATCACTCCATTTTTGTATTCCGACGCGAGTGCTGGATTCATTAGCAGACCACGGCCGATCATGATGCCTTTAAGGGTAGGGTAGACGGTGCTGATCTTATTGATGTCGTCGAGAGTAGTCACGTCGCCATTATAGATAAGAGGATGCTTGCAGACTTTTGCAAATTCAGCGAATTTTGGATGGTTTATGTCTCCAGAATACTGGTCTTTTGCGATTCTTGGATGCATTATCACCTCGGTAAAAGGAAAGTTGTTGATGATGTCGGTCATCTCAAATATTTGATTTTCATCATCGTAGCCAAGACGTGTTTTCAGCGAAAATTTCATAGACGGGTGGGCTTCCAACACTTTTATCATTGCTTTTACAGCCTCTTTGTCTGCCAACAGACCTGATCCCATGCCATGTTTGGCGATCATAGGAAACGGACATCCCATGTTGATATTCACCTCTTTATATCCTTTCTCCTCAAGCATAGCGACCATCTTTTCGATGTCTTCTGGCTTTGTAGACGCAATTATTTGCGGAATAGTGCACAATTCCGTCTCATCGGGCAATTCACGTATGTCTTTTTTACGGAAGTCCCCACGTTCCACACGAATGAAAGGGGTATAATATTTGTCGACACCACCAAAAAAATCGGCGTGTAGCTTTCTAAAAATTGAATCTGTATAGCCTTGTAATGGGGCAAAATGAATCTCCATGTAATTGATTTTGATTATTTATTGGCAAATATACGGATTTTTTAATTTGATTTAATCCATGTTGGCATATAATACGACATCATTATTATTATGAAAACATTAATCGTTGATTGTCAATTATTGATTATTTATATCAATCATCAATCATTAAACGTCAATACGATTCACATTATCGTCATTAATGCGGTCCAAAAATGTCATCATTAATCCGACCCCAATATGCCGTCGGTCAAAGACCGACGGCATATTGGGGTCGGCTACCGTTGCCTGCGGCAATATAGGGTCTACGACCCTAGAGGAGCATGAACAGATTGTCCACCAGGGTCGTAGACCCTGTTTCGCAATGCGACGGTGGCCGATTCCAAAAATGGAAATCGTGCAACGATTTTCATTTTTGGTGT
>DGHQ01000034.1:47401-84024 GCA_002392915.1 Bacteroidales bacterium UBA3844
TTGGTGTCGGATAAAAAAGAGAAATCGTGCAACGATTTTTCTTGTGATGTCGAATGCATTAAATAAAATTGTGCAATGATTTATTTATATGATTGAAAATCAGATGTTGTTTTCTATGAATTCATCATATAAGATTCTATTTTCATCAAACAAATTTTTCATTTCTTCAATGAAAGTTTTTTGTTTGTGATGCTTTTTTTGATTCATGATATACCTCTTTACTGTCTCCAATTCTGATTTACAATAAGAAAAAGATCCAAAACTTTTTTGCCAACCTCTGAATAATGGAAAATTGGGATTGTTTTTCAGCATACGTGAACTGCTTTGTTTCACCACTTGTACAAAATCAGACACGGATATGTCGGGCTTTAGTTCCACAAGAATGTGTAAATGGTCAGGCATTCCTCCTATCCTATGAAGATAATGCCCGTTGTTTTGGCAATATCCCCAGATAAATGAATATAATTCCTTTTCATGCTCTTCGTTGATGGCGTAATCGTTTTTATATGTGCGAAAAACGATGTGGTAAATGTGACGGTAATAACTCATTTTTTTGTGTGTTACTATGTTTATTTTGATTTTGCTATTGCAAAATTATGAAAATAAATTTAATTTCAAAAAAATTACTATGTTTTTTGAAATCGTTAATTGTCATCCATTAATCATTAATCCGACCCCAAAATGCAGTCGATCTTTGACCGACTGCATTTGGGGTCGGCTACCGTTGCCTGCGGCAATATAGGGTCTACGACCCTAAAGGAGCCATCCACCAGGGTCGTAGACCCTGTTTCGCAACGCGACGGTGGCCGATTCCAAAAATGGAAATCGTGCAACGATTTTCATTTTTGGTGTCGGAATTAAAAGAAATCGTGCAATGATTTCTCTTTGTGATGTCGAATGCATTAAAAGAAATCGTGCAACGATTTTTCTTGTGATGTCGAATGCATTAAATAAAAATCGTGGAACGATTTGATTTTTTTGTGTCGTCTCATTTATATATGATTTTATGTCTAAAATCGTTCAAATTGTTGATAACTTTTACTTTTCCTACAATTTTATTAGTATTGATTTATTTAACTTTGTTAGCAATTATACTATGGTTTGAAGTGTAGTGTAATGAGTTTTAGAGTTAACAAATTGATTGATAGTTCTATAGATGGTTTATGAATAGTTGCGAATGCAACGTAATCGTGATTAAAAACCTATTTTATAGGAATATTAGGATATTAATAATTTATAAAAGGATAAATAAAAGGATGAAAGAAATGAAAGGAATTGCTTGTATAAATATGTATAGACGGTGGTGTTATTGACACTCATATTTTAAATATGTATTATATGTAGCAACGGATTTATATTAGAAGTGTGAGATACAAATGGAAAATAATAAAAAAAATAATATAATCATGAGAGAATTTCTACAGAAATTTGTTGATTGGATAGCGATGCTTCTGCGTTGGCTTTACGCTGCGCCGAACGATGCCGTCCAAAGCCATCATGATACCCGAGTGGATAAGCTACGGGATATCGATGCAAGGCATGTGGGAAGAGGATTGAATTCCTCCGTGTTGGTGAAGGGCAAGTCGCTCTTAGCCGAGTGTAAATCATTTATTCGTCAGCGGTTCAGAAGATTGACTGTGGGAGTAGTGCTGGTCGGTACTACTTTGTCTGTGAGTGGACAGAATCAGCGAAACCTTGGTTTTGCCCATGGTTTGGACGGTTGGCGCTTGTACTATGGTGCTGTACTATATTCTAATCAAAGAACTAATTCTTCTTGTGAAAATATAGGCAATGGTGCTTATGCTGCTTCTTATGATTATTATTGGAATTATCAAGATTTCCTTGATGGCTATAAATTGAGATATAATACGGATTGCCCATTTAGAAATGCGATTAATGCACAAGGACAACCATTTAAGAATTATTTTTCTTCAATTGAAGCAAGTGGTGATGGTTATGCGACTACTTCAGACCAATTTTATGAAATAAGTGCTGAGGATGCTGTAAAACAGGCTTATTATGATAAGGGTGCACAGAAAGCAGATGAAAATGAGCAATATAGATATCATGTTATTGCTAAAAGTGGAACTACTTCTGGATATGGATTTTATTCTGATCCTAATGTGAATCACTATGGCACTAAATTAGTTAATTTGATACATGGTGAAAGTATTGACTTGCCAAGAGTTTTTCCAGGTGCTGAGCATTCGTGTAGAATTGGAGCTTGTGGATCGAGAATTAATAATATGAAGATGGGAACATCTAATAGTGAAGCATCCACAAATCCATTGTCAACTGAGCTGGCTGTGCCTTCATGGGGTACTCAATTTGCACATACTGCAGCTGCTGAGCAAATGTTGTATGAATTTTCAAAAACAGACGATGATGATATCTTGATGATTCATTTTCTTGCTTTGGCAGAAGCTCCTGAAAAAAACCATTATGGATCTGGTGCTCCTGAATTTACTATTGGTGCATATTCAACAAGTGATCCAAATGTTGATTTGGGAATGATAAATGTCAGTGGATCAGGATGGAACAAGTTGACATGTGGAGACTCAAAAATGAGTTCCTTCGATATGACATGTAGCAGGGGACATAATTATGAGTGTGAAAGAGGAGATGGCATTGGTAAATGTGATCATAGAAATCTACCAAATACAGGTTGGTTTTCTACAGGATCGTCGCCTGAAATAAGGAATTCGGAATCTAAGGGATGGCGAACTTTGATATATCCTCTTGATGCTTTGAAGAAGGGTGATCGTATTGGATTGCAGTTCATCACTCGTGACTGTAATTATGGAAGCGGATTGAAGGCTGGAGGACATTCATGTTATATGTATTTCACATGTGAGGTGAAGAAAAAGTCTTTGGTTGCTACTCTTTGTGATGCGGTCAATGGCCCTTTGAATGCTACTGCAACAAAAGGTTATAATGCATATATATTTGGTATAAAAACAGAAAGAGGTTTCCAAAGATTACATGATGGGGTTTTGAACAGCAATGAGTTTGAAATAAGTAGAACCAATGAAAATAAGGCATTTTGGCGTTATATTACGTCAAACGGTTCAGAAGGAACTCTTGTTTGTTACATGGCATCCACTAAAGGAGAGTTGAACAAGACAGATTCAGAATTAAATAGTAACACTGATAATTGTATCGTAAAGGCAGAAACACATTTTGGAGCAACTGCAGTAGAAGGAACGCTTGTCGATAAGTGGACTTGTCCTACAGGCTCTGATCAGGCTGATGGTTTGAGTATAGAAGCTCTTAATCTAAATTATACTCGAAATAATTTTGAGACAGACCCAATTACAGATATTCAATTTTTCGTGAAAAAGAAAAATGGAGGATCTTATCCTACTGTACCAGATTGGACAATAGGTGCTTCATCTTGTAGTCAGCAGGTTGATGGTAAGAAGGTCTCTCTATTATTTAATGCACATAGATTTGTAGAAGCGGAGGCTTATACAGAGACCTATACTATTAAGGCGGTACTTACTTCGTTGGCTGGTTGTGTCAGTGAAATTGAGCAGGAATTTACTCCAGCTCCGGCTTTGGATCCGAAGTTCGATATTACAGGAACTTGTCAGTATGGAGATATCCGTATTACAAACGAAAGCCACAATTCTATTGGATCAACAAGATATACAGTCACTTATTATTTAAATGGTAATCGTCTTGAGGATAAGACAGATTTGCCAGCATTTTTGTTAAATAATGAAGTGGTCATAGAAAGTGCTAATAAGGCAGGAGAAAATGATGTCTATTTGATAGCCAAAGATGAAAATGGATGTACATATACTTCTACTTATGCAACTCCTAATGATAGACCAGATAAAAGACCTGTTGTTAATTTGACATCATCTCCTGTTGTTGATTTGTATATCAATCCTGATTCATATAAACAAGAGATTGAAGTAAAGAACAATATTACAAGAACAGTCACTTTGGAGGTATGTCCTGGAGGAAAAGTAAAAGTGACTCCTTTCTCTACTGATCCAGCAGCTTCTGCTTCTAAATATAAATTCCAATGGTATGATGCCACAAATTCTATTACTGATCCTGCTGTTACAGCTACAGTTGGTAATGCCGGAACTAATAGTGGCGTTTATACTTCAGGAGAAAAAGAACTAGGTAAGGGAGTTCATACTCTTACAGTTACAGCAGAGGGTGGATGTAAGACTACTTGGACTGTTTATGTACAGGAGTCTGCAGGAAAAATTATTTTAGGTGATATAGCGAAGGTTTGTCCTGGAGATCCACTCACAATTGATGTGGAGGGTGCTAAAGCAGTTTTAGCGGTGAACTTTGTGGTTGAAGAGACTCAAGGTGCTACACCTGTTAAGACTGTTGCAGATTTCTCTTGGAAAACATCATCTAATCAGTTGGTTATTTCAAAGGTGGCTGATGTTTCACTTTATGCAAGTGCTTATCAGTACTACTATGAAGTAGAATTTACTAACGATGACAATTGTTCGGAAAAGAAGACATTCATTCCAAAGAATCTTGCTGCTCCGTTAGTGGTTTATTCTGTAAAGAATGGAAGTAATCCGATTGGAATGGTTTCTTCTATTGATGCTACTGATAATGTCACTCTATGGACTGCAGAACCAGTTTGTCCAGGTACAGTATTGACTATCACTCTTAATAATGCGTCTGCTGACATGACTAACTATTATGTCATTAAGGATGCAGAAGGTAATAGCTATGGTCCGACAACATCTGGAAGATATGGCAAGTCAGATCCATTCTCATTCCAATATACAGTGCCTGCTGTTGCAGCTGGTGGAGAAGTGATCAGATTCACAGTCAAGACAGATGGTATGAATGGTAACGTAGCTCAGTGTGCTATCACTGAAAAACTTGCTATTCAGGTTAAGCCTACTGTTCAGTTTGATATGGCGGCTTCTGCCACTCAGATTACAAATGTTACTTCGGCTTCACTTGCAAGCAACGAGAAGAATACATATTGTGTTGGCGAAAACTTCTATTTCTATGTTCGTCCTTATAATGAGAATGGTGAGTTGGCAAATGCTTCTGTAAAGGTTCAAAATACAGCTTTGTTGTCTCAGGCGTCTACTGATAAGGAGACAATCTTTGGAGAAGGAGTTTTGGGCTATGGAATGTCAGGAGCTGAATCTGATGCTCTTGGACAATACCAAACATTGAAGGTGTCTGTCTCTGATGTTGGTTGTACTTCAGACGGTGAATATAAAGTATATGTTAAACCGCTTCCTGTAGTAAAAACAACGAAAGTATATGCTTGTCCTAATTCTACATTTGAAATACAGTTAGGAGATCAGGGAACAGCTAACGCTATAGTTAATGAAGATAACACAATAGCGAAGGTTGATTATGCATTCTATGCAGGAACAACGGCTTCTCAGCAATCGTATGATGTAACTTCGTTGACACAGAGTTTTACAGCACCTACTCCAGAAAGTAATACAAACTATAGAGTGGGTGGAGTTGTAACTGCAAAGGATGGATGTACAGCTGAGTTCTCTGCAGATGTTGAACTTTATCCGACTCCAAGTTTTGAGGCCAAGGTTGTAAAAACAGATGGTACAGAGATTACTGGTGTAGTTTGTCAGGGATCTCCATACGCGATTCAATTGAAGAATAATTCTACAACTGCTGTTGTTTTCAAGGTTAAAGACAATTTTGGAAACCAGATAGGTTCAGATATCAATGTGGCAGCAGGTGGAGAACGTAAGACTAATACATTTGTTGCTCCAAATGAGAAGACTACAGTTGAGTATTCTATATCTTGCACAACAGATAATGGATGTGAGGGTACAGATGCTCAGGTGTCTGTAAATGTTGGAGTTAAGCCTACATTAGACTTTGCTCCAGTAGCTGCTGTATGTTCAGATCCAAATCCAAACAGTTCGACACCAGTGACTGTAACTGCTGCAATAGGTGCAACAAATACAGCTAATGCAGGAACAATCGATTTTGACAATGGTGTGACTGGAACATTCACAGCTTCTACATTGGAGATTAAGAATGATTTGTTGTCACTTCAGTCTTATGATGAGACACGTACTTATTCTGCAACATATACAGATGGCGCAGGATGTCAGAGTGATCCTGTTACAGTGACATTGAGTCAGGTGGCAACACCTATTATTTCTGCTCAGGTAGAGAAAGATAAGGTTTGTCCTAACGACAACAACAGAGTGTTGTTGGATGATGCCTCTTCTGATTTCTCTAAGGGATATCGTTACAAACTATATGAGGCCGAAAAAGAAGCAAATAAATATAAGATTAAGGGTACAGCTCTTAAATCTTGGGTGGCTGGTAACACAATTACATCGGGCAACCGTACATATGGTGTGATTGATCTTCCTCGCCAATCAGCTTCTGGTATATATATGTATGCTGTAGAATCGGAAAATACTGTAAATGGTAAGGTTTGTCGTGATACTGCATTCTTTGAATACAAAGTAAATCAACTTCCTACTATTGATCTTGTTGTATATAAGAATAGTGTCGCTGCAGCTAATCAGATAAATAATGGTGACGCAGTTTGTCCTGAGACACCGTTGATTTTCCAGGTTAAGAACTCTACTTATAATTTGACATCTACAGAATGGACACTGTCATCAGACAAACAGAATGGTACAGCTCCTACAACATCTAATAATGCGGATGCTTCAAATATCAGTTGGTTTGCAATGGATAGAGCAGGAACAGAGACAATCACTATTCTTGCTGTTAATGATGAATGTAGTGCAAATGTTAAGTTCCAGTATGGTGTAAGTACACCTGCAGCTCTAAGAATCACATCAAGTGAGACTAAACTTCCTGCTGATGGAACAACATTGTTCTGTTTGGGTGATACTAAGACTAAAAAGTTGACCGCATCAGGTACAAGCTCGACATTCTCTGATTTCGTTTGGAAGAAGGAGGGTGATGCAACAACTTTATCAACAGTAAATACATTGGATGTTAATGCAGGAGACGATATCGTTTATATTGTTACTGCTAAGGATGCCAACGGATGTGAGGCTACAGCACGTGAGATTGTTAAGACAGTAGCTTTGCCTGCTATCACTCTTACTGCTGATCCAAAGGTAGTATGTAGTGGTGAGGCAATTACTCTTACTTCTCAGAAGTTGCCTGCATCATACAATACATATGGCGACAATTACTCATTCAAGGTAAGATTTGATAAAGATGGTGATGTAGCTACAAATGGAGATCAGACAGCATTTGATTTGCCTATCTCTACTCTTTCTGATAAGGCAACTGCAAATGTGTCGTCGTCTAATTTGACTGCATCAACAGCTTATGCTTATCCTCAGGTGACAATTGACAATGGAGATATTTGTGTTGGCTCAATGGTTTCAACAACAGTGAAGGTTTTACCTTCTCCAACTATTGTTTCTGTTGTTACGGTGAAAGGTCATGAGGCAAATAAAAAAGCAAATACAGAAACTTATATGTTATGTTCTACTGATGCATATACAGTTGAAGTGAAGGTTGATCCTAATATGTTTAGTGGTAATAATCCTTCTTACACTTCGGCAACTGATTTTGAAATCTCAGTAGACGGTGTTACAAAGACAGTTAAGGGTCAGAATGTTGCCAAGTTTGATTTGGAGGCGACAACTGGAGCTTTGACACATAACATCTCAATTACTCCGATAATAGACGGAAACAAGCGTGGTGCTTGTATGGCAGAAGGAATAATTTCTGTCGACGTATATGCTAATCCGACTATCAAACTTTACACATCAAATGCTCAGCATACAACAAATGTTGATGCTTCCTCAAATGATGGCTTGGCAGGTGCATATCTATGTGCTTCTGCTGGTTTGCCTGTCGGTTCTGTTTGGATTAACTCTTATATGACGGTCGATGCTTCTACAACAATGAAGACAATAGAGTGGGCTGCAGACAATTATTCTGTTCCTGCAAGCAACACTCAGACTTCTGTTGAGATTAGCCGTGCGGTAAGTGGATTGAAAGCAAGAATCACTGATAATAATGGATGTGTCAGTGATTGGTCAGCTCCATTAGCGGTTGAACTTTGTGAAGTCGCTACTCCACGAGTATCGGTTGCTAAGGGATGTGAAGGTGAGGCTGTATCTGTTGTTTTGGGAGATGCAAATGCTGATGTCACAACAAATAATACGTTGATGAGTAGTGTTTATACAGAATACACGCTATCTTATGATGGAAAGAGTGTATCTCGTAATCTTCCTGAGGATCTTGCAGGCACAGATGCTCAAGGTAGATCATATTATTCTATTACAGTTGCTGATGTAAATAATAATACTGAGTTCATTGCAACTGCAGAAAATACTTGTGGTAGTGCTTCTGGTTATCTGAAAACAAATTGTGTTTCAAATCCAAATGAAGCAAAGTCTACATATAATGTATCTGTTGCTCCTCAGTTGAAAGTCACATTTGCATCTGATGTTGATGGTAATAATATAATAGATAAGATTTGTCCTAATACGTCGTTCTATGTATTTGTCGAGGCTGAAAATCTTGCGGATAACATGACTGATGCCGAGAAAGTCCTTGACTTGGATTTGTTATATGTTGATAATGGTCAAGTAAAGAATCAAAGAGGATCTATCGCATATAATGGAACTCCAGCATCAAAGAAATCTTTCTTTGAAATTCGTGGTGGTATGGAATACATTGCTGGAGCAAATACAATTCAGTTTAATGTTACTGCCAAGAATTATGATGGTTGTGAGACGACAAAGACAGGTACTATAAACATTCTTTCCCGTCCTGTTGTCAACTTGGTTGCAACCAAGTATACAAGGGTTGAGGGTAATGATGTTTACTACTGTCCTGGAGTTGATTGTGTGATTAAAGCTCGTTCAACATCAGCTTTGAAGGAAGGTTCTTACACTTGGTATAATGCAACAAATAATGTTTCTGATAAGACAACGTTTGGCGTTAAAGATTCTTTGATTCCAACTGACTTGACAGAATATATTGATGCAAATGGAAATTCTTCATACTATGTCACTGCAATTTCTGAGGAAACTGGTTGTACATCTCTTCCTTCAAACACTTTGAATTTGAAGAAGATACCTGTCCCTACGTTCACTGCTTATGCTGATCCTAACACTGTATGTTCTGGAGACCAGACATCAATTAAGATTGGAACACTTTCTGATCCTTCAGCTTACAAGTTCAATATTATTAATCTATGGGGTGTTCAAACAGAGGTTAAGGATAACGATGGTAATGTGATGACAGGAGCGGATGGTAAACCTTTGATGAAGGATACTGTAAGAGTAGGCTCAATGTTCTCTACAACAACAGGAGAGCCTGTTTACAATATTGCGAACTATGCTTCAAATGCTCCTTACGGTGTGAGATTGACAACACCTGATGGATGTGTTTCTGATATTGCGGTGTCTGTTACTCCAACAGATGGTCCGATCATTGATTGGGAGCTTTACAACGCTTCAAAGGGTAAGGTTGTTGCAGCTCATATTCATGAAATGGTTGCCGACAATGTCACAGGAGTTTTGGTTCCTAAGAAAAATGCAGATGGTACATATGTAGTACATACTGATGCTGATTACGCATACGCTAATGCTAATCACAGAAATAATGTATCTTACTATATTTATGCTGATAATGACAATCAAAAAGAACATCCTCAATTTGGTCATTTCTGTGTAGGTGACGTTTATTATCTATATGTAAGAAATGTCCGTTCAAGTCAGCCAAATGAACCTGCTATTCTTGCTGATACATTCAGCGTAAATGTTAAGGGTGTCAAGAAACGCAACGGTAAGTTGTTTAATTCTAATTTGGCAAATCGTTGGGTTGCTCTTGAGTATGGACATGGTCCGACAAAGAATACTCATTTCCCTTCAGTCTCTACAGATGGAATCCATATTTCAATTACAGATTCTTGCTATTATGCGGATGGTTCTACCGTATGTCCATCAATTACAACAATTGATTTGGATGTTCAACAGTTGAATCCTACTGTAAGTGTAATAGGCGTTCCTAATTATATCTGTAAGGGCGAGGAATTCTCATTCCAGGTGATAGGTCGTGCAAGTCAAGGTGCCCATATTGTAGACGCTAAGGTTTATACGACAGGAACCATTTATCAGGCAATGGATTATGTTTCTGGTCCTGCGGGCTCTGCAGATAAGTTCAAGGCAAATGTTTCAGATAATAGCAATTGGACTCCAACAACTGATGGCAATTATGTATGGAATGCTCGTCGTAAGAATAATGGAGTTACTGTTAATGGTAATGATGGCTTGATATTTTCCCCTGATGCAAATACAGCATATTATGCTCGTGTTTGGGATAACTATGGATGTGTGTCAAATCAGTGGGGTAGAACAGTCAATGTCTATGAAGTTCCATCCATTACACTAGACTATGCGGATCCTGCATGTGAGAATTCTGCGATCAGAGTTTTGGTAAATCCTAACAACTATTCATCTTACTATTTCCGTGAGTACAAGAAAAACGAGGATGGTAAATTGATAGATAGGGATAGCAACCTTATAAATAGCAAGAGTCAGGTTATTGATCCGAGTGGCAATTTGGTTTATATCCTTGACGCAGATGGAAACAAGATTCCAGATGAAGAGACGGATGATCCTAATGACTTTAAGTTGAAGTCTCCTCATCCTTTCAAAGAGGGTTATGGTACTTCTAATACCGGTAATATCTATGGTGCACTTACAAATCAGTTCTACAACTATAGATATTTCAATTCATCAGCTAACTATAAAAATGGTGATGAGATAGTTTATCAGGTATATGCTACAATCCAGAGAACAAACAGTGATGATGGTTCTATTATTACTTGTCCTTCTGAGATTAAACAGGTTGAGTTCACACCGGATCAGAATCCTAAGATTAAGGCTGCATTCTATAATGAGGATGGTGAGCCAAAGACTACATTCTGTCCAGGTGAGAAGGTTACTATCAAAGTAGGTCTTGCTAATGGTGACTATTTCTTAGATAAGGCTCAACAGAAGAACGCAACCTACAAGAATCATTCTGTGACATATTATTCAAATTACTCTAAGATCCCAGCAATCAATTTCAATAATATTGTCCATACTACTACTGTTCCTTTGAATGCGACAATGGCTCCATTCGCGGGAGAAACAGAGCCTTATCATTTGCTTGACGATCAGTTCTCATTTATAGCTCCTGAAACACCAGGAACTTATACTATTAAAGTTACTGATAAGGTGACACAATCATATAGTTGTCCAAAGGACACTAATATTGTGTTTACTATTGCTGCTCGTCCATCGGTAACTCTTGCTGCAATCAAGGGTAATGTTGATCCAAATGACCCTAACCACGTTTACATTTGTGAGGGAGATTCTGCAATTTTGCAGGCAAACTCAACTACATCTAACTGTACGTACATGTGGTATGCAATGCAGAATGGAAACCAATTGACTGATCTTAAGTATGATAAAGACACAGTTAAATTTGGACCGTCAGAAACATCAACAACAAGATTGGTTAAGATTGTAGATGGTCAAGGATGTGAGTCTGATTTCAGTAATGAAATTAAGGTTGAGGTAGCCCCTCGTCCTTCAATTGCTATTGATAAGGCGTTTGACTATGTTTGTCCTGGCTCTCTTGCTACAGTTGATATCATAGCATCTGGAGCAGACAACTGGCAGTTCTTCACCACAAACCAAGACCACACTGATTATGGTCGTCTTGGTAGTGGAGAGACAACAAACTCTAAATATTCTTTGTCTAAGACCATTGCTGAATTTGATAATGGTGTTTATACAGGATATGTAGGTGTTGAGAATCGAGACGCGGAAAGTGTTTCATTTGGATGTAGGAATTTTGCTGATTACACATTCAAAAAAGCTAAGACTCCAGTGCTTAAACTTCAAGCAAAGAGGAAAAATTCTGATAATTCTTATACAGATATTTCAATTCCATGTGAGGGTGAGGAATATTATGTTAAGGTTGTCGATGAGTCTGCAGACCCTAATTCAGATGCCTCATTAAAAGCAACTCTTGTTTTGAAGGGTACTGATGGTGCTGCTGATGAAGAGGTTTCTTTGAATTCAGATTTGATTTCTGTGTCTTCGTTTACAGCTGATAAGAGAAAGAGATTCTCTGTCATCGGTTATAATAAGTATGATGACGGTACATCTTGTCCTTCTGATGAGGTTATCCTTGATGTGAAGGTCAACAAACGTCCGACATTTACTTTGAATGCAACTCCTGCTTGTGAGAAGACCAAACGTACATACCCAGCTAATAATGAAGGTGGTAATTATGGTGGAGGAAATGGAAAAACTAAATTCTCTGTTTCAAATCTAGTGTTGGATAAAACAACGAACAATAGCAATAAGGTGTCCTCATATACTTGGGAAATTCAGGGTGCCTCAATTAATAACAATTCATCTTCATATGAGCATCCTTATACTGATGGAAAAACAGAGGCTGTTGCTCGTGTAATTATTACAGATGCTAATGATTGTTCAAGTGTGCCAGTAGAGAAGATGTCACCATTAATGAAGCGTCCTCGTCAGATAGTTGCTGCTGAAGCTAAGTGTATTGGAGATAATCAGGTGAAGATTACTAACACTTTGGATCCTACTTGTGGATTCTCTACTAATGAGGTAGATTTCTGGTATCGTTTATACAGAGCTGATAATGCAAATGTGAATGATACAATAAATGTGTTGAATAAATCTTTGACACAATGGATGGAAGGTCAATCTTCTACTCCACGACTTCAGGAATTCTCTGGTTGGAGAAATGCTTATCCTGAGCATACATTCTCAACAACAGTGACAGGTCCAATGTGGGCATGTTCACGAATGAGATCCGTAAAATCTGATAATATTTGTGAAAGTGAGGTAGAGTGTGTATTGGTTCAGCCAAGTGAGAAGCCTACGTTTACAACTGCTATGAAGTCTAAAGGCAATGCTCTAGAAACAGTGAATAATACGGCAGAGGTTTGTAATTCTACTCCGGTTGAACTTGTTGTAAAAGTGAATAACTTTGGGGCAGGTTGTTCTGAGGCTACAATCACTGTTAAGGAGGCTAATGCTACAGGTAATGTGATTGAGACAAAAACTGTGAAATCTTCATCTAGTTCTAGTGAGCAGTCTATCGATCTTGGTGAGGTGACTGAAAATATGGACTTCATAGTTGAAGTCTCTTCTTCATGTGGATGTATATCATCAGACAGATATCGAATCAATGTACTTCCAACTCCGACTGTTTCTTTGGTTGCTGATGGAAGTAGAATAGAAGATGGTTATATCTATGTTTGTCCTGGTGGTAAAGCTAATTTGAAAGCTATTGCAAGCTCAGTGTCTGAGATTAAAGAATACGATTGGTATGTCAACAATTCTTTGACTACAAGCACGTCGGAACTTCTTTCTGATCAGGCTGCTGGTTCATACTATGTTAGCGTTGAAGATGCCAAAGGATGTAAGTCGCCAAACTCAAATACAATCGTTATTGAAGAAGTAGCGGTGCCTACGGTTACTGCTTCTGCTCCTGAGGTTGTGTGTGAGAAGACAGCATTCAACATCAGTATTGACAATCCTCAGGATGGAATCACTTATGTGGTTTATAATCCTGCAGCTGACGGTACAGCATCTCAGACTTCAGCTCGTGCTACAATAAAGAAGACTGAGACTATTCCTTCGATTTCTGTGACAATTCCGTCGACATATTCATTTAATGCGGCTGCGGATAATTTCACTGTAGTAGCGAAGAATGACAGAGGATGTGTTTCAGATCCGTATGTTGTGAGAGTAGAAAAGGCTGAGAAACCTAATGTTACTATTCTTGCTAAGAAAAAAGCTTCTGGAGATAATGAACTTACTTCAAATTTGACTGTATGTCCTAATGAAATGGTAGAGTTCTCATTATCTAATGGAGCCACACTTTATAATGAGTACACTTATACAGTGACACCTTCAAATTCGGATGTCGATGTATATGGTACGAACACAGAACGTCCAACAGCTCAGATGCATGATAAGAGAACAATATTCACATTCTCATTTGAGTCTGAAGCAGGATGTGTAAGCCAAGGCACTTATACAGTGAATGTGGCTTCTCCTAAGACGTTGCGTATTACTGATGATGTAGTCAATCGTTATGACAACAAACCAATTGTTTGTCCTGGTGGTCAGACACCTGTAACATTGACTGCTACTAATGGTATTTATGTCGATTGGGGTAATGCAGGCTTGACTGCTGCAACTTCGGCAATTACAAATGCAGAGCATGATCCTGCAGTCGCAGCTCAAATCACATTCAATCCTTCTGTCGCTAAGACATACACTTTCACAGGTACGGATGTTAATGGATGTGAGGTTACTGCAACATATGACATCTTGATTGCAAATCTTGTAAATATGCAGAGTGTCGCTGTAACATTACAGCCAGATGATACTCCTGTTGCTGATTTGGCAGTATGTGAGAATTCTACTATTACGCTTACTGCTTCAGGTTACATTTCGAATGCTAAGGATGGTGAGTTTATTAGGGCTTATGAATGGTTTGCTGATGAACAACTGACAAAAGCTATTGGTTCAGGTTCTTCAATCAGTGATTTCATGACAATTGCTGATACAACTACTTACGTAGATACTGATAATAACAGATTCTACAACGTCAATAGAGATTCTAAATCTTATTGGGTTCGTGCTACATCTAATTTCGGATGTGTTTCTGACAAGATTAAGACAGCTGTTACGGTTGATAGAACTCCTGTTATTAAGTTCAAAAATAGTTCTGAACCATGTATTGATTCTGAGATTGAGATCATACCTAATACCGGTTCTTCAAATCAGTATTTCACTATT
The DNA here is from genome assembly GCA_002392915.1 of Bacteroidales bacterium UBA3844. Taxonomy (GTDB): domain Bacteria; phylum Bacteroidota; class Bacteroidia; order Bacteroidales; family Paludibacteraceae; genus UBA1723. The sequence continues at coordinate 62,233 of DGHQ01000034.1, forward strand.
ACTAATTTGACTACTGGTGATGTTTATAAGGATGTTCAGAAAGCTCCATTTGTTCCTGAAAAGGCTGGTCAGTCATACAACTTCAAGGTAGAGGCACAGCGTGGTGCATGTAAGGCTGTTGAGTACACTACTATTAATGCAAAACCATTGCCAATTATCAAGTTGTTTGATGCTGAGACTGGTTTGAGTTTCTTGGATGCATGTCCTGATGTTGATGATAATGTTACTTCTGAGCATTATTTGAAGTTTACTGTTGATGGTGGCAAGGTGACAGCTGTTCCTGATATTACAGGCGCGTCATTGGCATCTTCTTCAAATATAATCAAAATTGGTAATGACACTTATGATGGTTCTGAGACGGATGCTTATTACGCTAAGTATAGTCGTCCGAAAGATTTGAACCATTCTATTACGGTTACTGCTAAGGGCTCTAATGGTTGTGAATCTACTGCCGAATTCCCTATCACTATCAAACCGACACCTAATGCACCTGAGGTTACAGTGTTGCGTAATGGTGTTCCAACATCAGACAATGAGTTCTGTGAGGGCGATAAGGTGACGGTGATTGCTAAGTCTACTAATGACAACGATAAATCGGTTTCATTTAACAATGGCGGCTCTTATGGTAATAAGAATGGCGCGGCATTTGATGAAACTACAGGAACTGCGATGTTTGAATTCCAAGCTGTAAGCAATACAGTTTCGCCAGATCAGACAATCAATGTTTCTGCTACTAATGAAGATAACTGTAATTCTGCTAAGGCATCTGTTTCTATCACTGTCAGTGACAAACTTGATCTTAAGATTAACAATGAGCCTGCTGGTTCAACAGTTAAGGCTTGTGTTGGTACTAAGGAGACATTGAAAGTGACTGCAGGTGGATCTCCGGTTAATCCAGCTGATTACTCAATCGAGTGGTTTGCATCTGATAAGTCTACTTCATTAAGTACAGATGCTTATTATGATGTAGAGCCGGATCCTGTTTATTCAAAGACAATCTGGGTTAAGGTTAAGTCGAAGGATGCTCTTGGATGTGAGGAGTGGTCGAACATCACAATTGCTCCAGTAGCCGTTCCTTCAATCACTATTGTCGCTGAAAACTCAAATACAGGAAAACGTGTTACAAGTACATCACCAGAGAATGATAGCATAGTTTACTGTAGTGGAGATCAAGGTGCGTTGAATCTTTCTGTGATCGCTTCTAATAATCTTCCTTTTGAGAATGTTAACTATCAATGGGGAAATGGAGTGTCTAACCAACCTCTGTCATTGTCTGGCTTAAATGCAACACAGTCTGCTAAGTTGACAGTGTCTTATGAGGTTGATGGAAAATTATGTTCAACAGAACGAGTGTTTAAGACAGTAGTAAAGAATAAACCAAAGTTTGGCGTTGAAGGAAATAGTTCAGTGCCAAAGTATATACTTACTTCTGTAGCTGCAGATGGTTCTTTGGTAACAGATCCAAGTAAGTGTGTTGGAGAAAAAGTTATTTTGAATCCTAATATCACTAGTGGAGATGTTGTTTCTTATTTGTGGCATAATGGTGCGACAACACCTACTCTCGAGGTAAATATTACGTCAAGTAATAGATATGATTTTAGTGTCATTGCTACTACTGCTGATGGATGTAGTGAGGAATTGAAGGATTATTTCACTCCTAATTATGTTCCTTCATTCTCGTTGCCTACAGTTTATGCTTGTGTCGGAACTTCTGCTACAATCAAGCCAAATTATGGTAATAATGATAATATTTCATTTACTTACTATGATGAAGCAGGAACAACTTGGTTAGGTGAGGGTGACCCTGCTGATGGATCATACACAATTCCTCAGTTGAATCAGACAAAACGTTATACTGTTGTCGCTACATCTAATGGATGTACTACTACTAAGAGAGTCGGAGCATATATCTTGTCTTATCCTGCTCTTCAGGTAAATGAGAACGTTGAGGTTTGTGCTGGACAGAAGGCTGTGTTGTCGGTTCAAAATCCAGTCTCGGGTGTTGAGTACTATTGGAATAGTATTGGAAGCACTGATAACCAATCTTCATTTGAATTAACTGTGGGAGATTTGACTAAGACAGTAAAAGTATTTGCGGTTAAGGATTATAGTAAGACTTATGATGCTGCACCTGAGTGTGTGACATCTAAGGTTATTACTGTTGTGCCAAAGTCTGTTCCTAATTTTGCAATTTCTTCAAGTGCTGAACGTTTGTGTCCAGATGGCAGAATGTCTTTCACTATCAATGATGCAACTTCTACTAACACTTATGTATGGAAAGCATATGAGTATGATTCTACAAATCACGCTCGTGTAGGAACTGCAATTTCTGGATTTACACAGACAGTCGCAGCAGATAAGCCATACAATGTAAATGGACTTACGTCTTCAACTGGTTATGTTGAGATTGTTGCAGAGGGTTCTTCAGAGAATGGTTGTGCGTACTCAACTTCAATTAAGTTAGCTCAAACAGAACAGCAGATTTTGAATTTGGTTACTGTAGACAATAATCCTCATACAAATGGTGAGGCAATCAACTTGTGTAGCAATACAGACGCTGTCCTTACATTTACAAGTGGTTACAACAGTTATGAGTTTAATGGCATACCAATGTCAGACAATATGTATACTTATAATGAAGTCGTAAATCAGAACAAGTCGTTTAGGTATACAGTTACTGCCAAAGACCAATTTGGATGTCCTACAACAACTGCTACAGTGGATGTTGATTTGAATGTTGCACCTCAGATTCTTGCACCAGATGTAGTTTCGGTCTGCGACGGTGCTTTGGCTGATGTACAGGCAAGTTCAGACAAACAATTGAATTGGTATTATGCAGATTCAAAGAATCCAACTGTATGGAGTGATGTATTCGTTGAAAATGCTAATGTGGCAGTTAAACATAATATCAATGTTGAAAATGCCGGCTCTTACATCTTGATCAAGGGTGAATATCCTGATCTTAAGGGAGTATGTTCTACGGTTAAGCAGATCAGCTTGAATATCATTAATAAGCCAGATGTAGTGTTGAACTCTACTGGTAGTGTTTGTCCTGGTGAACCATTCCGACTTGAGACAAAGTCGGAGGCTGGCGTTGTCGGTGCAGATTACTATGCTAAGAACTGGTTTGTTGTTGATGAGGATCATAAAAACTTTAATCCTACAGCTACTTCTAATCAGGTGTTGAGCTCAGGTGAAAGACACTATGCGTTGGTTGCTTCTTCAAATGACTTGGCTACATGTCGTGATACATTCTATATCAAGTATACTGCGGTTAACGTTCCTCAGTTTACTGATGCAAACATGAATGTAAATGATAATGAGACGACATTAGATCAAAATGACAAGATAGTTCCGGTTGAATTCAAAAAACGTTTCTGTCTTGGTGATGACGGTATAGTTCTAAAGGTTGAAAATTCGTCTACTATAAACTGGAATGAGGTTCGCTGGTATGCAGGTCTTAACTCTAATGGAGAAATGATCACGGAGGCTGGTAGCCCTGTATATGGTGATCATATTATGGTTACTCCTCGTGCTACTTCAAACTATTATGTTGAGGGTACTGGTGAGAACGGATGTAAAGTGTCTGCTTTGTTTACTGTCAAGGTTAACGAGGCTCCTAACTATGTTCTTTCAAGTTCAGCTTTGAACGGTAAAGTTTGTAGTGGTGCTGATTTGATTGTAAATGCAGTTAATTTGAACTCTGCTGTTCCTGGTACTTCATTCTCATGGAATGATGGTACTGCTAATGGCTCATCAACGACTATCAATAATGTTACAGAGCCAAAATCGGTTGCTTTGACTGTTACTACAGCTGCTGGATGTACTCAGGAATTGAAGACAACATACGGTGTAATCGAGGCTCCGACATTTAGAGTCGAGGCTCCAAAGAATGTATGTGCTAATGGTGATGTGATTGCAACTGCTACTGTAAATGGTTCGGTTGATCCTTCTGACTATGTTTATTCTTGGTCTGTGGATGAGAATATGACATCTGATGTCAAGAATGGTCAGACTTATTCATTTGATAATGTTGTTGCTAACAACGGTGCTAATGGATTCAAGTTCTATGCTACTGTTAAGGATAGAAATTATGGATGTACAAGTGACATCGTTGAGACTTCAGTAAATGTAGTCACTCCAGGAACTCCAGTAATCAATTATGTTGATAGAGTTTGTGAAGGTGAACCAGCAGAGATTGAACTTACTGGTACTTCAAGTGGTTCTGACTTGACTGGATATACATTCTGGATCAAGACGCCAGAGTTGACAGAGTTTGTTAATGAGGCTTCAATGAAGCATGTTACAGGTCCTATTACAAGCGCAAGACGTTATGAATACTATGTTCAGTTGTCTCAGGGTGAGGCTGTTTGTAAGTCTGCTCCTTCTTCAATTGTTATTAATGTTGAGTCTAAACCTAATATTCAGGTTCAGGAATATGGTTCTCCATGTTCTGCTCAGGAACTTACTTTGAAGGCGTCTGCTTACGGTGTTGATCCAACTGATATCAAGTGGGAGGCTAATACAGCGTATGGCCCAGAATTAACATTCACTAATGAACAAGGAATTCTTAAGGTTACTGAGAATTCTCAGAATGTGACTGCAGACAAGAAATTCATCCAGAAACAATATGTTGGAGGTGTTTCAACTGATGTCGAGCTAACTTGTAGCCAGACGTTGAATTATAAGTATAATACTTATCCATTGCCTCTAATCAATGTTGTTGAGAATAAGGATAAATCTTCTCATTGTCCAGGAAACAGTGTTTACTTTGATGCTGAGGCTTTGACAGAAAACTTGAAGAATATCACATGGTCTGGAACAGGGGTGTTTGCATACCAGACTGCCGGTGATACAATTTCAAGCCAGCATGTATATGTCACAGTTCCTAAGGATGAGAACATTGATCCTAACAATATGTTCTTAGAGTTGTCTTACACAGTTTCAAATGATCGTTGTACTAATTCTGGTACTAAGAAGTTTGAAATTTATTCTACTCCAAAATTCTATTTGGATGAGATCGAACCTATTGCTTCAAACCATGGTGATAACAAGACAGGTTTGACTGGTTCTATTAAATTCTGTGAGGGCAGCAAGGTTATCCTTGAGGCTAGACCTGAAAATACAGATGGTAGCCAGTTCACTTGGAGAGGTGGTTCAGATGGAAATAAAGGTCGAGAATACGATCAGCCTGGAACATATGAAGTTTCTGTTGTAAATGACAAGGGATGTACATCTTCTATGATATTTACAATTGAGATGGAGTTGTTGCCTTCTCTAAGTATTGGTGTTAAGGGTGTTAATGCTAAGAATAATTACTGTTATGTCGAGGGCAACGATAATGGTTTGGTTGTTGACGTTGCTACTTCAGATAATGCATATTGTTATGTGAGTCTTGAAGAGCCAACGGTTCCTCCTTTCGATGAAGACCATATGAAGCGTGAAGATAAGAAGGAAGGATGGAGCAAGAAATCTAATCGTGGTGAATACAACCCAGAAAAGGACACATGGGTATATGCATACGCAATGTCCAATTCAAATTTGAAATGTGTTAATAAAAATCAAAAATGGGTTGAAGTTCACAAATCGCCAGCTGTTGCAATCATTGGTGACAAGGTCGCTTGTGGTGGTAACTCATTGAATTTGGATATCACTTATAGCTCTCCTGAAAAGAGTCCTATTAGTAATATCACTTGGATTGGTGAAGCTATATCTGGTTTGACTGGTGCTCCAATTGTTGCGGAAGGAATGAGTGCAGGAACGAAGGACATTTCTGTCGTTGTGACTGATGGAAATCAGTGTCAGGGACAAGCAACGTCGCAAATTAAGATTTTGAGCACTCCTATTATTGGTCTTTCTGTTGATGGCGCTGATCCAGAACGTCGACTAACAGAGTTGAAGTTCTGTGATGGTGAGTCTAAGACTGTAATCCCTTCTTGTATGAACTGTGATCCACAATATAAGTTGCGTGATTTCAGTTGGGTATTTAATGAAGGAAGTTCTGATGAGGAAGACATTATAGACGCTAATGGACACTATACTCAGAATGTGACTGTAAGTAAGCGAGGTAGCTTTAAGGTTTATGGATCTTTGTATGATGCTGATGGAAAAGAACTTTGCTATCGTTCTACAAGCTTCATTGCTACTCCAATCGACAAGCCAATTATTAATGTGACTGGTGTAAATGATGATGGTACCGCTACTATTTGTGCTAATGACCAAATAGTATTGGAGGGTGCTAATATTCCTTACTATGTTTACACATGGAGTGGAAACACAGTTTCTGGCTATGTAGGTAATAAGTTTGAATGTGAGCCTTCTGCAAATGGTACTACTACAGTATCGTTGATGGTTAAGGATGAGAGTACTACATGTACTAATTCTACAACATTCGAGATTAATACAATTTCAGCTCCAAGCCCGAATGTTACAGCACCTGAGATTATTTGTGAGAATGGCTCTTCAGAATTTGTGATTAAGGATTATTTGGAGAATAATAATCCTAAGTATACAAATATTAAGTGGACTGTTTGGAATAACGAACAAACAGAGTCTTTACCTCAAACTTCAGAGGGAACACCTATGTTCAACCTGCAGATGACAGATGAACCTTTGGTTGTACGTTTGGATTTGAAGTCAAGTGATATGCAGTACCCTTGTGCTTCTACAATCGTTTATCCTGTAGATGTACAGAAACATCAAGCTCTTCAGTATCAGGGTGATCCTGTAGCTTGTCAGAATTCAGATGTGACTTTGGAGGTTTCAAAAGAAGGAACTAGTCATATCAAACCAGATGCGAATGTTTCTGGACAGAACAATCCATACACATGGTATTTGCCAAATGGTGAAGAGGTTAAGACTGCTACAAACCAGTATACATTCCATCCAGAAGCGTCTGGTAATTACATGGTTGATGTAGAGAGTGGTGTTTGTGTGGATCGTCTACAGTTCCGTTTGGAAGTTAAGAACGCTCCTCAGGCATATCCTTCATATGATAAGGCTGTATGTAGTGGAGATAGTACAACATTAAATGTTACTCCAAACAATGAGACTGGTCCTATGACTTATGTATGGAGTAATATCGATCCTGATGATCCATCGAAGACTGTTACAACAACATATCCTACTTATAAGGTAGGCCCTAGGGGTGAGAAAACAGTTTATTCTGTTGTAATCACTAGTGACGCGACTAAGTGTAGTAGCTTCTATGAGATGCCTGTTGAGGTTCGCCCTTCTCCTATTATCATCGTTGATAAAACATTGGGTGAGCTTGAACCATGTGCTAATTCATATGGTGAAGCTGTAGCTGACGGTGCGGTTAAGTATCAGTGGTTTGATGTCACTGATCCTGCAAATGAGCAATTGCTCGGTTTCGGAACTTCGAGAAAGATCTATGTTGCTAACGATCCAGTTAAGGTTAAGGTTGTTGGCTATGATTCTATTGGTTGTGAAAGTAAGTCAATTGAAACAGTCTTGACACCAACTCCAGATCCAGACTTCAGTGTTGCAAGAAAGGATGGATTGGAAGATCCAATTTGTGCAGGTCAGAAAGTAACTTTGGTTACAAAGTCTAATGTTCAAGATGCATTGTACCAGTACAGTTGGTATGATCCGATTAGAGATCTTACTATTGATGCAGCTGAGCTTACTAATTATATCTTGGAAAAGACAACTCAGTTTGAGGTTACTGGTACAAGCGTAACTAAGCATGGTACAAGATGTTCTGTTAAGAAGGCGTACAAGCAGGATGTTGATCAGTTGCCAGAGTTGACTATCTATGGTAATCAAAATGTATGTGACGGTGTAGAATACACATTCACAGCTGCTGGTGCTGAATCTTATGTATGGCAGCACAATGAACAGAACAATAGCGCTGAATTCAAAACTTCATTTAAGTATGATGCAGGTGCTGTTGCTCCTGTGGTGGTCGTAGGATCGAATGGTAAATGTTCTTCAGTTCCGACAACATATTATGTAAATGTTCGTCGTTCTCCAAACTTGACATTCACAGGAGATTCTGTTGTTTGTGGAAATAATCAGGCTACTATCACCGCTCATTCAACAGTTCCTAATGTCACTTATTACTGGTCTACAGAGTCGATCTCAGCTCAGACTATCAACCCTATAGTTCAGCCTGCATATCAGGTGTTCCCTTGTACAGTGACTGATCCTTATGGTTGTACTACTACTGATTCATTCAAGGTTAATGTTGTGGCTGCTCCTAAGTTGCTTTTGAATGCTAGCTACTATGATTCTCCACTTTTGGGTGGAAATATCCCTTATGATTCTGCAAGCAGTAAGTTTAGAGTTCCTTTCTGTGACGGTGATTCACTTTCACTTCGTTTGACTGGTGCTTCTTCATTTGAGTGGGTGACATTAGCTAATGACACATTGTCTAAGGAGGATGTCTACAAGATCCGTCCAAACGGTCCTATGACATTCACTGCTACAGGTTATTTGAGCGGATGTCAGACTCAGGTTGACTTTGTTCTTGATATGAACCAGAAACCAACATTGTTCTTGTTGTCAGATACAGTCCCTTGTCGTGGTGAGGCTCAAGATATGGTTGTTGCTGCAAGTGGATATGGAACTTTGTTGTACAATTGGTCGATGAAGGAGCATAACAATCGTGGATTTATTGAAAATGCAGATTCATTGCATAATGTTATCGCAGAGCGTCCAATTGAGGATTCTTTGAATAATATTTATAGTGTCGCTGTTAAGATCCAAGAAACAGGATGTACAACAACTAAGGATTTCCATTATGGATATGTTAAGAGTCCTGAGTTCCAGATCGACGGTGAACGTGCCGCTTGTGTTGGAAATTCATTGTTGTTGAAGGCTGTTCCTGATAATCCAGACGACAAGTACAGCTATACTTGGACAAGTGCGGATGGCTTGATCAATAGAACAGGTGATTCGTTGTCATATACATTCCGTACGGAAGGTCAGCAGTCGAAGATTAAGGTTTCTGCTTACGACGGTGGTTGTCGCGTCTTCCAGGATGTTGATCTTGTAGGTTGGGCAGCTCCAGGATTGAAGGCATTCGCCCTAGGTAAGGATGTTGAAGGTCAGGTTGTGGTTTGTGAGAATGTCCCATTCAACATTAGTATCATGGATACAACTACAGCTATGATCAAAAACTGGTGGATGAAGGCTAATGATACAGTGTCTAGAACAAGTGCATTGCACGTTGTGGCTACTGAGGCTGAAACTTATCTTGGTTATGCAAGAAACACTAACGGATGTGAGTCTGTTATCGCTGTTCCAGTTGTTGTAGAGTATGCTCCAATTGCAACTAACAGAATGGGTGGAGATACAGCAAGTATCTGTAAACTTGATACTGCGGTATTTGATCTTCAGGCTGTAAATGTAGCTGAGTATACTTGGGATGATGCAGAACGTACAGTTGGAAATGTTTTGAAAGTTAGCCCTGCGGTGACTACAAGATATCTTGTTAATGTCAAGGGTACTAACGGTTGTGAACGTGGACAGTATTTCACTGTTGCGGTTAACAATCTTCCAAGTGTTCAGTTCAACACTATTGGTGGAGTCAAGGGTGATAATGAGGCTGCTTGTCTTGGCAGTGACTACAAGGTGGTTGTCTCTCCTCGTTTGGAGGGTGATTACAGCTACATGTGGGATACTAAGTCTGGCCTTGATACATTGTTCTTGAGAGCTAATGATATGAATCCAGAGAAACATGTGGTTAATATCACAGATAGAGTTACTGGATGTAAGAGCAAGGATTCTATCACTATCCGTACTCAGGCACTTCCTGAGATTACTGTTGGAGGTGTGACTGCGGTTTGTCGTGGTGAACATATGGTTCTTAATGCAGGTGGTGCTGCTAACTACTTCTGGATGCGTGGTACTGATACATTGTCTAAGTCTGCTACATTGCAGATCGATGAGGTCACTTCTGCCGGTATCTATACTGCATACGGTGATGACAGAGGCTGTGTCGGCAAGACTGAGGTCCCTGTTACTGTCCGTGAAACTCCAAATGTTTACTTGAATTCTGCTTCATCTGGTGTCGTTAATGGCAATACAGTAAGCTTGTGTGATGGCACTAATAACCTTGAACTTGAGGTTGCATCTTCGTTCGTCGGTGGCGTTGACAATTCGGATTTGAAGTACACTTGGATGAATCTAAGTGCTGAGGATAAGGCTGTTGACCAGACTTTGACAATCCCTTCTGTTACTCAGAATAAGGATTACATGGTTAAGGTTTCAAGAATCAGTGCTCCTGAGGCTTGTCCTGGTAACATTACGGTTTCTGTACGTGTGTTGAACACTCCAAGAATCTACGTGAAGGGTGATCGCAACGTCTGTGATAATGATTATGCAGAGTTGATACCTTATGGCGACTTTGAGGATTCGTTCGACAACTATGTATGGAAAGATGACAAAGGTAATTCATACGGTATGGAAGATACATTGAAGGTTCTTGTAACTGACACTGTAACTTATATCGTAACTGGTTACAATACTCATACAGGATGTTCTAACTCAATATCTCATACTGTCAATAAGATTAATGCTCCTGAGGTATCTCTTGATATCCGTGGACAGCAAGGCACTTATGTATGTTCTGGCAAGCAGTTTGTCGTTCAGGCTCACGGTGCATTCTCTTACTTGTGGATGAGAGGTAAGGATACATTGTCTACTCAGGATGCTTATGGCGACACTGCTAAGACTCAGACAACTTACTATGTTGAGGGTTACGATGCTAACGGATGTAAGAATAACGCTACTATTACAGTGGATGTTCGTCCTACTCCTGTTATCTGGACTGATGGTAACAAGCCAATCTGTTTGGGTGAAACACTTGACCTTGAGGCTAAGGGTGCTCAAAACTATAGCTGGACAATGGGTGATGTCTCTGGTGAGAACAACCAGTTCATGTCTTCAAAACCTAAATATAGCACAACTATATTCTTGACAGGTTACGACGAATATGGATGTTCGGCATCTGAGCCAATCGAAATCACAGTTCGTGATACTCCGATGGTATTTATTGATTGTCCTAACACTTATGTTTGTGAGGGTGATATCGCAACTCTAACGGCTACTGGTGCTGTTAACTATCAGTGGACTAAGGGTGTCCAGAGCTTGAGTGACGTCGTTACTCAGATGATCACTGAGGATCAGACATTGTTTGAGGTTGTCGGTACTGATATCAATGGATGTATATCAACAGCGAGAAGAGTTGTCAAGATGCAGGCTGCTCCTGTTCTTACAGTCACTGGTGATACTGTAATTTGTGAGGGTGATAAGCTTTCTCTAAATGTCGCTGGTGTCGGTGCTAAGACATTCCAATGGGGCGACGGTTCTGTCGGTAACAAGTTTATTGACAAACCTAAGCATGATACTATTTACTTCGTATCTGGAACATCACTTTACGGATGTACTTCGACTAAGTCGGTTCCTGTGATTGTTAATCCACTTCCAAGTATCAGTATCTATGGTAATGACAATATCTGTCAGGGTGATTCTACAACACTTTATGTCCTTGGTGCTAAGACCTACGTTTGGAGCTCTGGTGACAATAATGATACAATTACTGTAAGACCTCGTAAGAATGCTGTTTATCAGGTTACAGGTACTGATGAAAATGGATGTAAGGCAATGGAGAAGATCAATATCAATGTGTTTGATATGCCTGATCTGTATGTTCAGTCTTCTGCAGGTATCGTTTGTGAGGGAGATTCTGTACAGCTGATTGCTCAGGTATCTAATGGAGAATTTGATCAGTTCTATTGGAGCTCAAAGAATGGTATCATGGGTAACACTTACGGTGATACAATTACTGCTCATGTAATGAAGGCTGATACATTCTATGTTACAGCTAAAAATGAGGTATGTACTAACAAGGCTATGGGCGTTGTTGCTACTTATCCAAATCCAACTTTGAGTTACATTGGTGATTCTGTTGTCTGTCAGGGTGCTCGTTTGCAGATGATTGCTCAAGGAGCTTCTACTTATGATTGGGTATTGCCTGATTCTACAGTGGTTTCTAATTCGATCCTTGCATTTATTCCAACAGAACCAACAGTGTTGCCTATCAAGTTGATTGGTCACTCTAATTCTTGTAGTACTGAAAAGATATTCCCAGTGACAGTTAATCCATCTCCTGTGATGTCAGTTTCAATTACTGGTGGTGAGGGTTCTTCTGCTACTGAAGGATATGTATGTAAGGGTAGCGATTATTCAGTTGTGGCATCAGGTGCAGACTCTTATTTGTGGAACACTGGTGATACTGTAGGTGAGATAAGAGGAACAAATATTGAGACTCCTATGGCTTACACTGTTACTGGTTATAACTTCTACAACTGTGAAACTAAGGTTAATGTTACTGTACCTTTGATGACATTGCCTAAGGTTAGAATAAAAGCAAGCAAAACTGCTGTTTGTCCTAATCAGGGTGATACAATACATTTCGCAGCAACAGGTGCTGAGACTTATTATTGGAGTTCTTATCCTGCTATTTCTGATGTCAACAATAATCCTGATTTGACAGAACTTGCTGCTTCAGTAAGTGATAGCGGTTGGGTATATGTTTCAGGTGTTGATTCAAACATGTGTGTCGGTCATGATTCAATCTGGATTAAGGTTCACACTCTTGAGCCAATCAAGTATGTGATTAATCCAACTTTGATTGACGAGAACTACAATACAGTTAGTTTGTCAGGACGTACTCCTTCAAGCGAGCTTTACAATGTAGATTGGACTTGGGAAATCAGCGATGGCACTATATTGAATGGTAAGGCTGTTAAGCATACATTTGATGTGCTTGAGGATTCATTCCTTGTTACAGTTCATGCTAAAGACTGGAACGGATGTGCTTACGATAGTTCAAGCCATATCTACAAGTGGAAAGATGTTTGGGCTCCAGACAAGTTTACTCCTGATGGTAACGGCTTGAATGATAAATTCCAGTTTGAGGGCGGTGATTGGATCTCTGAATTCGACTTCATCATCTACAACCGTCTTGGTGAGGTTGTGTTCGAAGGTCATAGCTTGCGCGATGCTTGGGATGGAACATTCAAAGGTAAGTTATGTTCACCTGGAGTATACGGATGGACTTGTACATATAAGTCGACTGTAGGCTCTTACACTAAGAGCGGTGAGGAAAGAGGTAAGATTACACTAATTAGATAATGGAGGTTTTTGCAATGAGAAAGTTAAGTGTTTTAATGTTGATGGCATCATTTGCCACTACAATTTTGGCTAACGAACCAGCTCAGGAAATGGATTATACATTGAGTGGTCATGCAACTTCTCCATTCTCTCTAAATCCATGCTTCGTAGGCGAATCTAACGCCTACAGAGCTGGCCTCAACTATCGTATGCAGTGGCCTAAACTTGAGAATGAGTATAGGACAATGCGTATCACATACGACCAGAACTTCTATAAGTTGGTCAGCTCTGTCGGTGTGCACTATGTGTATGATGGTCAGGCTCAGGATTATAAGAGTCATGAGATGGGTCTTACTTATAGCCATAATATCAGGGTCACGGAAGGCCATTATGTACGTCTTGGTTTGACTGCGGCAGTCTTCATTAAGAAGGTCGGTGAAGACGGTGCTTATGGCGACCAGTGGCAGAATGGTTCTCTTCTTGACAACTCTTTGGAGGATGACAACATGAAAGATAAGGCAGTGTTCCCTGACTTTACTTTCGGTGCTGCTTATGTGATGGAGAATACATTAAGTGTAGGTGCTGCTATCTACCATATCTCCGCTCCAAGGTACGGTTTTGTGGATGACGATGCTATAGAGTTGTCGCGTCGTTATAGTTTCCATGCTCGTTATATGCACAACCTAGAGTCTTCTGCTGGTTTGTGGGGTAACAGAGGTAAGGCGGAAAACTATGTCATGGGTACGTTGAATTTCCAACATCAGGGTGATTACAACATTGGTAGTATCAATGTCGGTGCTTTCGTTAGCCACATGATGCTTGGTGTCGCTTATCGTCATGATTTTCGCGATACGGAGGTAGATGGTGTCAAATATGCAAAACTAAACACTGTATCGTTCATGATCGGTGGTAGCTATAAGGGTCTTCAGGCATACTATACTTACGACTTGTTTACATCTCGTAAGACAAATGGTTCATGGTCGCATGAATTCTCTATCGTGTATGCTATGGCTCCTAAACATTATCGTTACTCTTGTCCAGTCGTTTACTGGTAATCTTGGGTTTCGAACCTTTATAAAAAGCAGTCGGGGTTTCCTGACTGCTTTTTGTTTTATTTGCATTTGCTTTTGGCGTAATTATTCTTTATTTTTGTGCCACTTAATGATTATTTATGAAAGATGGAAAGATAGTTGTTGGTATTACTCAAGGTGATATCAACGGTGTTGGATACGAAGTGATAATAAAAACTTTAGTAGATACAAGAATCAATGATTTTTGTATTCCTATTGTTTATGGCTCTTCTAAGGTCGCGGCTTTTCACAGAAAGGCTCTTGGAATTGAAAACTTCAGCCTTAATGCCATTAATTCGCCGCTTGAGGCAAATGACAAACGCTCTAATGTCATAAATTGTATTTCAGAAGACGTTAAGGTGGAATTGGCTAAAGAATCTGAGGAAGCAGGCGATGCTGCTATTCTTGCTTTGGAACGTGCGACAGAAGATTTGAAAAACGGTTTGATTGATGTTCTTGTCACAGCTCCTATCAACAAGAAAAATCTTAACGCTGAAAGATTCAATTTCCCTGGCCATACTGAGTATCTTGAACAAAAATTTGCCCCTGAAGATAAGGGCGTGATGCTGATGGTCAGTGATGTGCTTCGTGTGGCAATCCTCACGTCTCATTGCCCTTTGAGCAAGGTTTCTTCTTTGATCACTGAGGATGCGATCGTGTCAAAACTTCAGATATTGAACAAAACTTTGATTCAGGATTTCGGCATTGTCCGCCCTCGTATAGCGGTTCTCGGATTGAATCCACATGCTGGAGACAACGGTACTCTTGGCCTTGAAGAACAGGAAATTATCATTCCAGCTCTTCGTCAGGCTAATAGTAATGGCGTTTTGGCTTTTGGCCCTTATCCGGCAGACGGTTTCTTCGGAGCTGGCAATTTTGTCAATTTCGACGCTGTGCTGGCAATGTATCATGATCAGGGATTGACTCCATTCAAAGCCATTGCTCAGGATATGGGTGTGAGCTTCACTGCTGGTTTGCCAATCATCCGTACCGCTCCTATTCATGGCGCAGCTTATGATAAGGCAGGTGTGGGAGAAGTTAGGGAAGATTCATTCCGTTCGGCTCTTTATTTGGCTTGCGATATATTCAAGAAAAGAAATAATTATGCTGAGTTTTCGGCAAACCCTCTTCGTAAACAGACGAAGAAGGAAACTCATAATCCAGAAAAAGAATAGTTTTTTTGCATCATGTCTCCAGAAGATATACAAGACATTAAAAATAGATTTGGTATCATCGGTAACGATGATCGTCTGAATCGTGCAGTTGAGGTGGCATATAAAGTTGCTTCAACAGACCTTTCTGTTTTGGTTACTGGAGAGAGTGGAGTGGGAAAGGAGTTTTTCCCTAAAATCATCCACCAGTTTAGTGATAGAAAACATGGTCCGTATATACCTGTAAACTGTGGAGCTATTCCAGAAGGTACTGTAGACTCGGAACTCTTTGGACATGAAAAGGGATCCTTCACCGGTGCAGTCTCTGAAAGAAAAGGTTTTTTTGAGGTGGCTGACGGAGGCACAATTTTTCTTGATGAGGTCGGTGAACTGCCATTGACTACTCAGGTCAGATTGCTTCGTGTATTGGAGACGGGAGAATTTTTACGCGTCGGTTCTTCCAAACCGATTAAGACTAATGTTCGCGTCGTCGCCGCTACAAATCTAAATATGGAAAAGGCGGTGAAGAATGGCACGTTCAGAGAGGATTTGTACTACCGTCTTAATACAATCTCTATTCAATTGCCATCTTTGAGAGAAAGAGGAGAGGATGCCGCTTTTCTTTTTAGGAAATTCGCACTTAATTTTGCTGAAAAATATTCTACAAAACCTGTCCGCCTGACTGAGGATGCTGTTATCACATTGTTGCAATATCATTGGCCTGGTAATGTCCGTCAGTTGCGTAATGTTGTGGATCAGATTTCTATTCTTGAAAAAGATAACAAGCTGATTTCAAGAGAGACTTTGTTGAATTATATTCCTGTAGAGGAACATCATAATAATATGCCAATTTTGTCTCCTACTCAGGAGTCGGGTGGACATTCTTATTCTCAGGAGAGGGAGTTCCTTTATTCTGTTCTGTTTGACTTGCAGAAGCAGGTGGCCAATTTGAAACATGTGATTAATGAGTTTGTCTCCAAAGGTCATGTGAAAATTGATGATGTTGATCTGGAATCTGGAGAGCTGAAAAAGTCTTTCGACAATGTGATACGTCAGTCTTCTGGCTCGTCTGTCCCTGTTGTGCATGATGTGCATTCCGATGATGGCCCGAAGACGTCTATGATAGATAAGGGAGACTCTAGCATTCAGGATGTGGAAGTGATTGACGATAGCGCATTGCGTTGGGATTCTTTGCAGAAGGATGCCATTCGTCGCGCGTTGGAAAAACATGGAAATCAACGACGTGCTGCGGCAAAGGAACTGAATATTTCTGAGCGTACGTTATATAGAAAGATTAAGGAATATGGACTTGAGTAAATTAAAATTTTTTTTGATTTTAATTCTGGCTTTGTCGCTTTTGCCGGCTTGCACGGTGTCGTATAGTTTTACGGGTTCTTCTCTTGATTATACCAAGGTTAAAACTATTTCGATCGCGAATTTCCCGAACAGAGCGACGTTGGTATATCCGGCTCTCGCTCCTACATTCACAGAACAATTAAAGGAGACATTCTCGTCTAAGACAAGCCTTAATCAGGTTCCTAAAAATGGAGATCTTCAGATATCTGGAGAAATAACAGGCTATTCTTTGTCTCCAAGTGCTATCAATTCTTCTGGTTCTTCAACTATGACTCGTTTGACTGTGGTTGTTAGGGTCGTTTTTGTGAACAGGTCTAACTCATCAGAAAATTTTGAACGTAGTTTTAGCTCATATCAGGAATTTTCAAATACTCAGACAATCAATCAGGTTCAGGAGGAGTTGTGTGAGACGATCATAAATGAACTTATAGATCAGATTTTTAACGCTACCGTCGCAAATTGGTAATGGATTATGAGTGATTTCAGGGCATTCTTTGCAGGATCTAAATATGCGGCCGCCGACTTCCATGATTTGGAGATGTTGACGGTGGAATATCCTTTTGTATCATCATTTCGTTTGCTTTATCTTCAAGAGTTGAAGCGACGTGTGGACGTGCGATATTTGCAGGAGTTGAAAAACTCTTCTTTTTCAATCTTTGACAGACGGCTGTTGTTCCAAACTCTCTCAAAAGTTGGAGACGACAAACAAACATATAAATCAGAGCCGGATGTCCCTGTCACAACTAATCGTGAGGCAACGCAGACACTCCAACCTGTAGATATTTTGCAGGAATTGGAGCAACGTCCGGATATAGATGAGAATACAGGAGACCTGATAGGATCAGATACTTTGGAATCATTGATGAAAGGAGCATCATCTTTGCGAAAAGGTCCAAAAATTAATCTTGGAGATTTTGCACCGTCTTCTCAATTGCATGATTCTGATGTGAAGGATGATGGATCAGAACAGGTCTTGTTTCAACCTGCAGAAGAACTTTTTTCTGAAACTTTGGCAAAAATTTATGTAAAACAGCATAAATATGAGAAGGCAATTAAAACTTTTCGCAAGTTGATGGATAAAAATCCAGAAAAAAGTGTTTACTTTGCAGACCAAATTGCATTTTTGGAGAAATTGATAAAAAATTTGTAACATAATATGGAATACGTAGCTATTATTATCTTTATTTTGATTATTTCAGTTTTGCTGATTTGTGTTGTTCTAGTTCAAAACTCAAAAGGTGGTGGACTTTTGTCTGGATTTGGAGGTGCAAATCAGATTGCTGGTGTTCAAAAAACTACTGATTTTATCGAAAAATTGACTTGGTCATTGTGGGGTGCTTTGGTTGTATTGTCAGTATTGGCAACTCACTTTGTAGGAAGCAAAGGTGGTGAGGCAGTAGAGGAAATCGACTATCAGTCAAAAGTAGAGACTCCATCAGCTCCTGTTGAGGAGGCTCCAGCTTTCGGTGCAGAGCAGGAATAAATAGTGAGATATGATATTTTAGCCACTCCGAGAGATCGTTGAGTGGCTTTTGTTTTTTATGCTTATGATAAATTTCGGAGATCAACTTGCGGTGTTTTGTGCAGCTACATTCTGGTCTGAACTTGATGTGCCGCAGGAAAAAGAAGACTTGGTGGAGAAAATCGCCGCTGATTTTGCCCAGCAACCTGATGTCTTCAGACGTGCTGTTGACAAACAGATTGCAAAGCAGGCTCCAATGGAAGATGATGAAGTGACGAGTTATATTGCCTCTGTCGGTGAACAGGTGCCAGAAGACAGTCGTCGTGATGTGTTGAAAATGGTGATTGAGATGATGCTGACTACAGCTGATTTGAATGAAGATTCTTCAGCTACAATACTTTTCCTTTGCGAGGCTCTTGGACTGCCACTAGAAATTGCAATGGTAGAAACAATGGCTTTTGTTAAAGGTAATGATGTGGCTGTCGACAATAAAGAGGATATTGTTGTCGTCGACAGATTGAGTGATATACCAACAGACAATTGATTTTTAATAAGAGGAGATGTATTTAATCGTCTCCTTTTGTGTTTAATGACATGTTTTGTCTTCTTTTATGGTTATCTTTTTTTTGAATTGTGGACTTGTATTATAATTTTGTCCTTTAATAGGGTAATTTTATAATAGGGTATATAAATATGTTGAAAACGTTGAAAATTATGGGAAAGGATATATTCGGTCTTAGATTTCTATCTTTGGCTACTTTGTGCGGATTATTCTTGTCTGCACAGGGACAGGATTGCGATAGTAATCTAGGAAGTACTAGTTTTAAGGCAACAGGAGATGCTGCTACATGGCAATATTATGATTTTGCAGATGCTTTTACTAATGGACCAAGCGGAATATCATTGTCTTCTGATTTACAATTCACAAAAGATTTGACGGATTTTGAATCTCCTAATCTGAATTACGCATTGACATCAAATCCATTTAAGTTGAATGCTCAGGTTGCTGATGAAACATTGAAAAGTGGCAAAGATTATGACCCTGATACTTTGATGTTTAAGGATATGGATGGGGATATGTTGGTTGTTAATCATCTTGGTAACAAACAAGCTGGAGCAAATAAGAAGTTATTTACTATAAAAGTCCCTAATGCAAAAGAAAAAACTGAATTTACGGTCAAATATACTTTGTGTAATGTTCTAAATCCAGATTGGCCTGGAATAAAAAAATATGATTTATATAATTCAGGTATTGATAAGATAACGCTTAATGATATTTCTATTGGCGTTAATCCTAATGAATATGGGCAGTTTGAAGATGGAGGAACACAAAGTTCACACGATTATAGTCAAAAAGGTGCAAAATTGACAGTGATGGATGGGTGTGTGACTTATACATATACAAGCACAGTGCCAGCGGGATCGAAGTCATTGAGCGTGTCATTGATTACAGGATACAATGCTACAATTCCTTTTGCCATAAAGGATGTTGAAGTTACAGGATGCTTTAGCCCTCGTGCATTTTCTCCATCTGGAGATGAGATTTGTACTGGGGAACAGGTTTCTTTGACTCTAGATAGAAATTATGGTAATGTGTCTGTCAAATGGGAAAAATCGACAGATGGCGGAAATAAATGGGAGACTTTGTCAACTACTGCGGCGGCCAGAGAAGAGATTACGAAATCGACTATGTATCGCGCTTTTGTAGATGGACAAGAAAGTAATACATTGTCTATTAAAACAATTGATTGCTGTGTAGTGAATGGTGCACCTGCTTCTCGTAAGGTCGTTTACGAAGAAAATTATGGATACTTTACAGCACCTTATACACATGTCGATACGAAGGGAAATGTTCATCAATTGACTAAAGGAGATCATAAAGCACATCGTACTAGTCTTGATTATGATTTGCCTTACCATGATATGGATTGGACAGGTAGTGTGGAAGATGGTTCTTATGCTGTACTAGTTCCTAATATTAACGGATTTAGTATGGGACAAGGTGAGTATGATATTAACTCTTCTGCTAATTGGTTTACGGGAGTTACTAATGATCATACAAGTATTTTGTCTGGAATTGAGAATAGCGCTTGTCTGTTTATTAATGTCAATAATACGGTGGCGGTAGGAGGTGGACAGGGTTATAAAGGTCCTGTTTTTGAATATGAGGTTAAAAATCTTTGTGAGGATAAAGAGCTGAATTTTGAGTGCTATATTGCAAATCTGGATGATCCTAATAGACCGGATTCTAAACCAGAGAACTCACCATTGGTGACTATCAATCTTCTTTCTGCAACTACAAATGAAATCATTGCGTCGCAACCGAATGTGCAAGCATCTCTTGGAGGTGGCTGGATAAAATGTGAAATAAAAGATTTCAAATTAAAAAACGAAACTTCTGTTATAATGCAGATTGTGGCGGATTGTGGAAACAGATGTGATGATATGGATTTTTGGAAACATGGAAATGACCTTTTGATTGATGATATAAAATTCATGACATGTTCTCCTCCAGAAATTTCTGCATATTATAAAATTGGAGATTTGACTTCAGATACTACAGTTTGTAGTGGAGCTGACTTGATCGCTAAGGTTCCTGTCACAAATCTTCTTTGGGATTTCTTTATGAATGAACCTTATTTTGTCCTTCAATATAGTATAGATAAAGAAAATTGGAAGCATCTTAAGAAAATGGGATATGATCAGATTGAAATTGAAAAAATTGAAGGTAAGGATAATAAGATCATAAATTTCAATTTTAATTCTGATGATATAACAAAAGACTTCAATGATCCTGAAAAAATTTATATGAGAGTTGTTGTTGCTCAGGATGCAACAGCAGAAAAGTTTGTGAATGATCCAGGAATGGTATCTACGGACGATAACTGTGTGAATTATTCAATCTCTGAGATATTTACGGTTACTATAGATTGCCCTACTTGTACTGCAAGTGAGGATGTCGAGATTATATCATCGGAGAAAGCTGTCGTTGAAAACAAAAAGAAAACAATTCATCTTTGTAAAGGTGAAAGTGTCACTTTGAATTCCAATGATGTGACTTCTACTACGGAAAAGGGAGATCCTTATTCTAATTTCTTGATGACGTGGTCTCTTGATGGTGTCGCAAAAACTCCAACTCCTGGAGCTGTGGCGGATGAATTGGTGATTTCTTGGGAAGACGCTACAGAAAAAGGTCTTTCTGTAAAACTTACATCTGAGGATGCGGATTATCCAGGCCAGACAGGATGTATGAAAGAGGCTGAGATAATTATCATTGCTGATCCTGTTCCCGACGCTGAGTTCCGAAACCCGAAGGCAGAGTTCTGCCAGGGCGAAGGCAAGGATTTGGTAGACATGGAGTTGACGAAGGGTTCTGCGTCCGACTACACTATTCGTTGGTGGAAGGGGTCAGATACATTGTCCGGCACATCGCTGGGAGATGACTTGGACGCGAAGTTCTTTGAGGGCTTGGAGTCAAAAGATGGTGGTACATTCAGCTACCAGCTGGTGGACAACAAGACAGGCTGTAAGGGAGATCTGCACGAATATGAGGTGATCGTCAATCCGATACCAGAGGCACCAAATGACGAGAAGATCCAGTACACGATCA
>DGHQ01000001.1 GCA_002392915.1 Bacteroidales bacterium UBA3844
AAAGAATCACTCTTTGTCGCACCTTCAGACATTGCTGGCTCATACGGATTATATAAACTAGGTTATTTTTAAAATCCCAATCAAAGAATGACGTGACGAGGAAATCGTTTTAACAATCACATCTTCAAACATGTAGTGATTCCACGTCCAATATTAATTAAACAATAAAATGGAAGAAGTATTTGTAACATTAAGTGATGAAGAAGTAGATAATTTAGATGATAAAGTAATTTTACTTAAACATGGTAAATATGGCTCTTGTCAACCACTACGACACTGATGGTGCCAGTCCTGTTTTTCTTCTTGCGCGGGAACATGCTGCAAAGGTACACAATTTTCCTGAGTCACCCAAGTCACCAAGAAGAAATCCCTGTTTATCGGGGTTTCAGGTGGGTTAACCCCTCAGAAATGTTAAAACCGCCGAAGTCAGGAAAAAAATAGTTGTCACAATAAAAAATGTTGTAACAACTATTATGATGATTCCTAAGCGCTTAACTATATAGTACCCATTGTAGAGTTTTTTTATTCAATGTTTTTACAATTTTGTAATTAATCCGAGTTTATGCAATTCTGTTTCTACGGTTGCGACATTAATATTATTATGTATCAGACGCTGAACTGGTGACAGTTGCTCAATATTATACGAAGTTTTATTGCCAAGAGAAAGTCTAAAAACCTCTCCGCTAGGTTTAGTAAAATCTACATGTGCGCCATCTTTGTCTGCTGTATGAGCTGGGAATGATATTTTTACACCCTTCATCAACAGGCTTTTCTCATAACTCAAGTACGTAGTCAGAAGCTCGTATCGACAGGTAGTTCTGAAAGTATCAGAACGGAAATAGAAAGCGTGTTCACCTGATGGAGAATACACATATCTTCCATTGGTGCGTATATCATTGAATATTTGTAGAAGAGTCTGAGGATCATTGATATTTACTATGTAATACTGCCAGTCCTGTTTACTGAATTTTCCTTTGTTGCTTGCAATATCTTTTTTAAGGAAATCTTCGAACGAAATACTATGACTTAACGAATCCCATCGATCTATCATGTCTTTGAATAATGATCCATAATATCCAGATACGTTATCTTTTTTGCGTAGATATTGTTTCCAGCTATAATCTCGATCGTTATTCAATCGCCCAAGACTACCGAGGCTGTTCTTACAATTATGACGAAAATCTTGCTGACAGAGCATCGATTGGATAATTAGTGCATCTTTATGTGTGTTATCAAGAGGATTTGTAAAAATCTGATTAATTCGATTCACATAATGATCAAATTTATTTTTGTCGTAAGTTGTTTTATTATACGACCAAGAAAGGGGTGCAATGATTTGTCCCCACAGATAGAAATTATTTTCGGCATCCAAAATGCTTCTTTCCCAATCATGTGATGGGGTACTATTGATTCTAAGGTATGCCTTAATAGCCTCTTCATCAAGTCTTGCTTGTTCTTGGCTATGTGGATTATTCTTAATATGGTTGAGGATGAGACTGAGTATATCCTTATTTGTGCTTTTTCTGAATTTACTTTTGTAAACGTCTAACCATTGGTCGATAGCAGAAATAGCAGTTTTGACATCTTGGAAGTTATCAAGGCCAGAGTTCTTATTTTCTGGGTTATATACATTCCGGACAAATCGCATCCAATCAACAAAATTGTCTTTCTCTATATTGTTTAGTACGATTGTTTTTGCAGGGACAATTCGCAGGTATGCAAACATAGCATATACCATTACGCGTGTATTATGAGTCGGTTTGTCATCCAAGAATTCCTCAATCAACGTCTTCTTATTTGAACGGTTTAATTGAGGAAGCATAGATGATGCATCTTTCCACTTTCCACTCGCATCTTTAAAAAGCAAATTCTGGAGATCGTCAAAGATGCTTTCGAAGTCCAAAGGAGTAAATATAGAGCTTTTGACGGCACGTTCATGCTGTACGTATTTCATATATCTATCAATTACCTGATTGATAGTTTCTCTCTTGGAAATAGAATCGATGAATTCAGCTGTATAATCGGTCGCGTCAGAATTATAAGCTATTGGAGTGCCTATAACATTCGTAGCGTAGAATGATTTGCCAACCATTCGAACAAGTAAACGCTCAAGCTTTTCTTCAACAGATCTCACCGTTTTGAGTTGCGGATTTGAACCGATGGCGGAATTATCCCAGCAATAATCAATCCAATCATTATCCATGGCATTTTGCCAACTGTTGACGAATGAAACGTTAGATTTTGGCAAGCCTTGTTGCTCCATCTCTTCTTCAAGGGATGATTTAAGGATTTCAAAACTTGTTAACGCCTTACCACGAGCATTCATCTTCTCGAACAACTGATCACCATCACACACCAGATCATCAAGGAGCATAAAAGTAATATTGTCGAGATTTGCGTTCCGTTTAATACCATCTTTATAAATTAAGCTACGCTCTTTGATAATTTTGATAGCATATTCCATGACGGTAATCATAGAATGAATGTTCGGATCATCGTGCCAATCCCACTTAAATGATCTGAGAGATTGCATATGAGTAAACAGTGATGGTACTGAAGCAAGTGGAAAACGCAATCTGTTCTCAATGGGGTCAACAACACCCTTTGTGTTCTTTTCTGTCTTCCATCTACTTTTGTTAGACTTGTTCTGAGCATTTATGAGTTTTACTTCAGACTCCCAATTTGAAATTATGGTGCCAGCATTCTGTTTTACCAACCAATGGCAAAATTCCTCACTTGTGTCCCTGGTTTCATAAATAAATAGTGAGTGACCATTCTTGTCTCTCAGGTCTGCGCCTCTTCCAAAGATCCAATATAACAAGAACAGCGTGGTGAGTCTTTGCTGTCCATCCAATGGCTCAAATCTGACATTTGGGTACATCTGCTGATTCTGCCAATCATTGCTGGAAACGATTTTATTACCAGACATAATATAACCAAATACAAAGTCAAACGAAAGATGTGTTCTTATACCATAAACCACATCCAGCATGTCGTTGAGTAAGTTGTATCTTTTACGCTCTATTGCTTCACTTTTTCTTCCTTCTGCATAATCTCGTTGAATTTTGGGAATGCAAATTGGTATATTCCTGACACCTGTTCCACTCTTGACAGTTCCATCTGGCAATCCCTGAGTCCATTGGAACTGTCTATGCAAAAGATTGTATAGATTGTATTGAGCCATAGTTAAATAATTGTTTTGATAGTTTCTTTAATAGCTTTTATATATTCTTCCTGGTCTTCATCTCTCCAACGCATCATATTGAATGAAGACACATTAACTTGTGGGTTGGAGTAATATTTCAGAAACACATATTTTGTACAGAGTGGAATATATGCCCCTTCTTGATCACTACGTTTTAGTGTCCTCAGTTTCTTTGGGAACAGAGCATTCTTGTATTCTCTATTGATAGACGAATTAAGCAATGTTAAGTTGCCGATATTATGCCTGTTAGCCCAACTGCTGCCACATGCGTAATATTTCTCTACGGCTTCTCTATAAGGCTTGAATTTATTACCCAAGTCTTTATTACCATTTTTCTTGAAATCTTTCAACAGTTTGATTCCCTGAATGATAAGGTCACGAGCTTCGATTGCCGCTTGCGTAAATCCTAGCGCATTCTGTTCTGTACGATCATATCTGAGACATGCAATAGCATGTTCAACTATCCACTCCCGTTTTTCGTCAATTTTATCAATTGGATTATCCGTTTGCGAGTTTATATGCTCGACATCATAAGAGTTGTCTCGATAGAGATTGAATGGGAATTTCTGCCCGAATTTATCGCAAGTAAGAACATTAAACAAAAGTAGAATCTTACGAATCTTATCCTTTTGTCCTTCATAATTGAGCGTTTCTATATCATTGATATCTGTAATTCCAATGCGGCTCTTTATAATGTCAGTCAGGTTCCCGCCATTGGAGACTCTATTATAAATGGATGATATTCTTTCGCCATCATCAACCATAAAACCTATATAGTTGTGCATATGAACATTCTCGTGCCATTTACATAACGTATCAAAGAAGAATTTTATTTCATTCCAAAGATTTTCAACTTGTTGGATGTTTGATGATGACAACAATGGGTGCATCTTATCATAATAAAAACGATAGGAGCTCTGATCCTTGTTTCCCAGACAATCACGAATGAAATCAAACAACAAGTCCATACGATTGCTATATTCTGAATCTTTTGGCGCAATCATCTTCCAAAATTCGTCATTTTGAAATTTTTTGCCCATTGCATCCCATTTTCTGACAAAAGTGTCAGGACTCATGAGCGAACTTCCTGAGGAATGAGAATTCTTGATACACAAAAGAAAAAGGGCTTTGATGAGTTCTGAGTTTGTCAGACTAATCTTGCCTCGATTCAAACGATTGAATATTTCGATGTCATGAAGTCGGTTGCCATACAGAGGTGGAACGGTGCTAGAAATGGGCTCTACATTGTACCAAATGAATTTTGCACGTAAAGCAGGACGTGATGATACACCAGTCCGTGATTTATCAGGATAAAAAAGCAGTTCTTTGATTTTATCTTGTAACGATGGGTCGCTCTTGATCTCTTGGTCATACCAACGTTCAATTCGATCTTTCGCTTTTCTGACAAAGTAACTGTCCAGATTGTCAGTTAGAACAGGATAATCATAATTGAGTGACATATGATCATAGGTTATCTTGTCGAAGTCTAATTGCTTTCGATTCTCATATCGTATGCGATATAATGGCAGTGGGGTATGTGAATAGAGTTTTTCATTGATACAGCGCAGAACCAAAAGCAATGTTGTAAGACGCTGTTGTCCATCCAACACATCCCATTCGTAGTAAGTACCTTGTATATGCTTAGGCTTTACCATCAAAGGCTGTAAATAATAATTTGCACTACTATGAGAATTCGCATTGGCAAATGCTGTCAGGTCATTAAGCAGGTCATCTACTTGTTTAACATCATTATCTTTGATGTTAGTCTCTGATGATTCCCAACGATATCCACGCTGATACGAAGGAATAGAGAATACATATACTCCTGTTAGCAGTTCGCTGACAGGCATCTCTATTGGATCTGAAAGCGATGAGACATTTTTTAAATTTGTTAAATCCATAATTGTCTGATTATGTTTGATCTGAAATAATTGATGCAAAAATAAATAATTCCGTGAAATTACTACTACAGATAACTTAGTCTTTTCCTTAAGAAATTTTTTTCAAAAACAAAAAAAACTAATTATAATATAATTAATTAGGGTAGTTTTTTTGTGGTTTCCCACATATTTTCCACCGCAAAGTTAAATATTTTTATTTAATAATGAAAATTTTTAATCAAGAATTATACGTAGAAACATAATAGATTCTTTTAGACACCATATATGAAGTCTCTACTAGGGGACACTTTTCATCCCCAAAGTAACTACACTATTCACTTCGTAGAATCTTGTCACGATTACCTTCGGTGAATCTCCTACGCCTCAACAATGCTCAAGCAAGCTTGGCATCGTATTCGGCTAAAACAGAGATTTCGGCAAAGTTCAAACAAGTTTGACATTTGCACTCGCTGCTCCAAGATTTCACTTTTCACTTTTCACTTACCTACCCCATTTGTTAAACAATGTGAAAATTTGAAATATTTTTAGTACCTTGTATTGCATAGTACTATAAAAATACATAACTTTGCAGCGTAAATCATAAAAACGTGCAAAACAAACATAAAAAAATATAGAAAACGATGAGCAGAATCATGAAAACAAAATCAGCGACAACAGCAGCAATGGCATTGCTGATGAGCGCCAGCTTTCTGACAGCCAGCGCCTACGAAATGAACTACGAGGTGAGCTTCGAGCCCGAAACCCACTACATCAACGTGGAGCTGACATACAGCAGCGACGAAATCAACCAACCCGTGCTCCTCAAAATGCCGGTATGGGCACCAGGGTACTACCTGATTGTGGATTATCCGAAATACCTCACCGACTTCAAAGCCGAAGACGCATCCGGACAGACTTTGAACTGGGAGAAAGTCGGAAAGAACGGATGGAAGTTCTCCCCGAAGAGCCGACAAAGCAGGCTGAGCTGGCGCATCTTTGCCAATGAGCGGAGCGTGGCGGAAAGCCGAGTGGAAGAGAATATCGGCTTCCTCACCCCCAACGGCGTGTTCATGCACCGCGAAGGTGACATCAACCACGACTGCCATATTCACTTCACCCTACCCGACAGCTGGTCACACATCTCAACAGGGCTGGCAAAAGAAGGAACGACACCTGGCTGCTATTACGCCAAGAACTTCGACCTGCTCTACGACAGCCCCTTCCTCTTCGGCAACCACTACACGGAGGAATTCTCCCACGAAGGCCACACCTACGAATTCGCGCTGGAGACGCCCGACGGGTACAAAGAAAGTCCGTTCAAAGAGGATTTCAAGAAAATGGTGAGCACCACGACAAAACTGATTGGCGACGTGCCGTACGACAACTACTGCCTCATCCATCTGGGAAAAGGCGGAGGAGGACTGGAACACATCAACTCACAGGCATGCTACAGCGAA
>DGHQ01000014.1 GCA_002392915.1 Bacteroidales bacterium UBA3844
TCCCTTCCATCCGGATCCACCATCTTCACCGGATTTCCTAAGCAATACGCATATGGACTCGTACCTGCATGGAAGACAGGATCCACACTCAACCACATTCCCCCAGTCGGATCAAGATAGCGAGCTCCATAGTAGTAAAGACCAGTCTCGTTATCTAGTTCTTTGGCATTGAACAAGAAATTAGTTGAGAATTGGGAATTACGCTCCTCCACAAATACCTCTCCATAAGGAATATACTCCACATGCTGAGCAATATTTCCGTCTGCATCTGTCACATAGGATGTTGATCCAAGATGGTCTGGATGATAGAAGAAAACAAGATTCTCTTTTTCTTCAGAATCCATTGTAGGCTCGTATTCCTCGTCGTCCTTCTTGCCATTACCATCACTATAATCGATGTTTAGGGCTTCGAATCTGGCTTTTATAGTTCCAGACTGATTGTCATCATACTTCTTGCCTCCTGCCTGCTCCACACGACGTGGATCGGCTCCGAAACCATCAATATTGCCTAATTTCGATGCGATTCTTTGATCTGCCGCATAGATATGCTTTGTGTAAGCTCCGCCATTAGAAACTACGAAGTATGGGCTGACATAGGCTATGAACTTGCTGATATTAGCGTTTCCGCCAACCTTCTTTCCATTAACGTGAACCATTTCTGTCTCGCTTGTCAACTTCACTGTTCTTTCGCCAGCTGCATCATAGAAATAGCATGACACGCTTCCGTTGTTGTTGACGGCAAGTAGGCGGTTCTCCTCATCCCATAGGAAGGATTTCTTTTCCGCTCGTGCTTACGCACTCGCGGAAGTGGGTGAGGCAAGGGCGTTCCGCCCTTTACAATCCTCGTATTATCATATAAACCATCTATCATGCTATAATCTTGACATCTGCAAAGAGAATTATTTTCCAGTTTGGTATTGCCATTTTTCCCAAGGGTCGTAGACCCTTTATCTCCGACAATAGCCGATTCCATAATGGTTGAGGTCGAAGACCTAAATCATTATGGTGTCGGTTTATTCGATTTTTGCGTCGGGGACATTAGTTTCGTTTTTTCTCGCTCGCCTTACGGCTCGCTCGAAGGCGCGAGGAGCAAGGGCGTTCCGCCCTTTGCAATTCCTCTTTTCCTGAACTCAGCTTCTGGATATTCAGAAATTATAAAGATCGCTTTTCATTTTTTTTGATATTAACATATTCTCCGAGGTGTACATCACTTTGTTCTACCACTTGTTATCCCCATTCTTATACATAAAAATTTATACATACATTAAAAACCGCACTGATTTTCCAACATATCTATATAAATATGCAACAGACTCTTTTCTTTTTTATCTCTTAGATGCAACAATTTACTATATATAGGTTCTATCTCATTTGAAAAAGATTTAACCCCAAACCTATAACGTACATAATTTTTTTCTTTTTCAAAAAAATCCTTTGATTGCATATCATTACAATACAACAAAAACATAGACAACAGAACTTTATATGTATAATCGCAAGAAAGTAAATCTTTTTGTCTAACTCGTTCAGCATAGCGATTCATCAACATTTCAAAAAGATAAAAATCAGAATTATACAGAAGACTTTTTAATGATTCGTTCTCCATAACATCATAAATAATATCATCAAAAGCAAAAGCTCCTCCAATCACAGTAACCCTAGAACTATCTTCATTCTCATATAATTCAAGACAAAATGGATCAGAAAATGGAGATGTAAGAAAATCAAACCTTTCATAATTAACATCAAACAATTCATTCATCCAAATACGCATATCCTCTATACATGGAACTATATTAGTCATATAGTCATAATAAACATTATAATTTTCCCGAAAAAAATCATTGTAATGTATGATTTCAGCAAAGCCACTTAAAGCAGACATTTGTTTAGCCATATTAAATGAATCATAAGACAATAAACCATACTTATCTTGTTGACTATAGCAAAAGTTTTCTCCTGACCATTTATAGAAAAAAAGAACCTTATAAACAGAATCCCTATAAATCGGTGAACCATCAAGTAATCCTGTGTTGTTTATATATGATATTATACTATCATAATTTGAATATAAAATTTTTCTAGTCAATTTAAACAACTCATTATGATATTCATCATCTGAATAAAATGGTATTGAATCATTCTCAGGAATATATCGGTGACTAGCATCTGGACTTTGCTCATATTTTGAATTTTCATCTATCATGTCAAAATATTGAGCTATTGAATAGATCGCATTACAATGTGATATTTCTATTTCTGTATTTCCGTCTCTTAAACAACATACTTTTTGTGAATGTTGTTTTTGGGCAACAGAAAACTCGCCTACAAATAATGCAATAAAAATGACTATTAATTTTTTCATCTTTACCTTCTATTGTTTATCTTATACTATTTGGCACGACTCTATTGCGATTTGGATTGAAGTAATCAACAAAATGATATCCATCGCGAATTTTATCTTGATAACCACAAGACGCAGCCCTACATGCATCCTCAAATCCTTTCAATGTGTAATTCTGCGTCGCCAACGTTATAGGTCCATCATAATTGTTCTTATAAACAAATTGATGTCTTCCTCCTGGAGTTCCCGTATATCTAGCGGCATGATGGTATCCTTTTTCTTTTTCGCCCCATAATGCAACACCTCCTGGCCTAATTCTGAAAAAAGCATATTCTGCATCGTTAACTTTAGTAAATTCATCCTCAATAACAATGTTTGCTTCGTGACCATTTAATATTCCCATCTGTCCTCCGAGAAGAGAAAGTCCAAAACAATTTGATCTAGCATCATCCGCAATAGAAGCACCCTGCTCTACAGATCTAATTGGTGCCATTACTAAAAATTCACGACCAGGAATTCTACCTCCTTTACCATCACTCCTACTGTCCGTTCGTGCTATTCCAACTTGATAAATGACGCCATTATAAGTACAAGTAGGAGGAAGATTCATATTTACACCATCATCATTAACATTTGAAATTCCAGTTCGATATGACGTTTTCATATCTGCAGAGATAGTCGGATCATTAAGGCGTTGTTGGAGCAATGCATTGACACGGTTAACATCATAAACAACATTAACATTACCATTCTCATCACACTCTACCCTACCATCCGGATCAATCATCTTCACCGGATTTCCTAAGCAATACGCATAAGGACTTGTACCTGCATGGAAGACAGGATCCACACTCAACCACATTGCCCCCGTAGGATCCAAGTATCTTGCTCCGTAGTAGTACAAACCTGTCTCATTATCCAACTCTTTGGCATTGAACAAGAAATTAGTAGAGAATTGGGAATTACGCTCCTCCACAAATACCTCTCCATAAGGAATGTATTCCACATGCTGAGCGATGTTGCCGTCTGCATCAGTCACGTAAGATGTAGAACCAAGATGGTCTGGGTGGTAGAAAAATACAAGATTCTCTGGCTCCTCTGAATCCATCGTGGAATCTTTCTCCACTTTCTCCTTTTCTGGAGCGGAGTATGTGAAGCCAAGTTCCTTGTATCTTGCTCCAATATTATCCTTTTGAATGTCAGAGATTTTCTTTTCACCTGCCATCTCCACACGTCTTGGATCTGCACCAAAACCATCTTCATTGCCTAATTTCGAAGCAATTCGCTGACTTGCCGCATAGATATGCTTTGTGTAGGCTCCTCCGTTGGAAACTACGAAATAAGGGCTGACATATGCTGTAAACTTAGTCACTGCATCATTTCCACCAACCTTCTTTCCATTGACGTGAACCATTTCTGTCTCGCTTGTCAACTTCACTGTACGCTCGCCAGCGGCATCGTAGAAGTAGCATGACACGCTTCCGTTGTTGTTGACGGCAAGTAGGCGGTTCTCCTCATCCCATAGGAAGGATTTAAGCACATCATTTTGTTCTGCAGCTTCCGAACTCTGTTGTTCATTCGGTGCAACTGACACTGATGTCATGTTACCATTTTTATCAAACTCATAGTTCTGAGTATGGAGATTCTTTAGCAACTCCTGTTCTGGATCAAAATTGTCATTTGGATCCATATTTGTTCTATCCACATTATACTGCTTCGTCTCCACCGAGGCAAGTTGCATCGGGTTCTTGTCGCTGTATGTGTAATTGAACTCATGACCTGCTGACAATTTACCTGCAAACTGCAAGTTGGTCTGGGTCATCGTCAGCTTCTTCGATGTGATGTTGTAGAGGTTGTCGTAACCAATCTCAAGATGATAATTGGCTGATTTGTTGCCATCAAACGAGTTGAATTCGCCTGTCGCTGTCTTAAGTCTGTGCCAATCGTCGTAAGAGTTGATATGATGATGGATGATCCGCTCGTGCTTACGCACTCGCGGAAGTGGGTGAGGCAAGGGCGTTCCGCCCTTTGCAATCCTCGTATTTTGAAACAATCCATCTGTCATGCTATAATCTTGACATCTGCAAAGATAATTATTTTCCAGTTTGGTATTTCTCATCACCCCAAGGGTCGTAGACCCTTTATCGCTCGCGACGATAGCCGATTCCATAATGGTTGAGGTCGAATGACCTTAATCATTATGGTGTCGGTTTATTCGATTTTGTGCGATTCCAATTTATTCGATTCCCGATTTCAATTTATTCGATTTTTTGCGTTGGGAGCATTCCTTTCTTTTCTCGCTCGCCTTACGGCTCGCTCGAAGGGGCGAGGGGCAAGGGCGTTCCGCCCTTTGGAATCCTCATTTCATGAACTCAGCCATCTGGGATTACCAGAATTTACAAAGATCGCTTTTTGATGTTTACAAAAATAATCAACTTTTCTTTCTACACTTACCATTATAACTAATTAGCAAATAGACAATCTGTTTCAAAAAATCATAAAACATCAAATTGGAAAATCCATCTTTAGACTTCAATTAAATTGTCGTTTCCCCCTTTTTGATACGGTTCACTTTCTGTTTCTATAAAGAAACTATCACATTTAAATCTAATGAATCCTCTCACAAAAAGATCAAAATTGATTTGAACTATATAACCATCACTAGTTTTTTTATAAGAAAAACCAGTTATCAAAAAGCCTTTACATAAAAAGTTAGAGTAAGATTCAAGTGTATTGATTTCGGAATGATAACCCGTACAATAATTGCAGACAAGTTTTATTTCCTCGTCACATTCAGACCAATCTATAAAGAAAGTAATATGATTACCTTCTTTATCAAAGAGAATTTTTACAATTTCACTTTCAAAAAGATTAACATCGTCTGTTTTTTCGGCTACAAATTTCATCTTATTTAATTTTTTTTGCTGTTCCATTCATAATATTTTGAACTTCATCAAACGTTGGCAAATGTGTATTTTTTTCATCAACAAAATCATGGGTGCGTCCTTGAGGATCTACATTTCGTCTAAACGGATGTGTATGTGTTGTTCCATGATTAACACCTTTTTCTTTATTATAATGAGGTTTTGTTTGCAATACATCTGTTCGATCTCCATTAGGCTGTCTGTAAGAACCTTTTGGCGTTGCCTTAGGATCAATAATTTTTCCGTCAGTATCAACAATAAAATCTACTTCTTGTTTCTTTGCCGCCTTAGTTGTTCCTTTAGTTGTTTGCTTTAATGCCGATTCTGAAGATTCCTTGACAGTAGTCTCAGCTGCTGATTTCACTGTAGTCTCAACTGCTGACTTTGTTGCGTTTTTAGCAGAAGATTTGAATATATACTTAAATCCATTCTTTATAGCGCCTTTGACTAAGGAGCCCGAACCCATAGTAAAGATATCAACACCTAAGAAAACAATACCAGAAGCAACCAATAAACCATTTCCTTCACTAAATCCTTGATAAACATCACGACCACTACCAACTACAGGTACAAAATCAACAAGATCGTTTCCATCTGGATCCTTCAATCTTACAGGATTTCCCAAGCAGTACGCATATGGAGAGATTCCCATATACTTCTCCCACATCGGATCCACACTCAACCACATTGCCCCCGTAGGATCCAGATATCTCGCACCGTAATAGTACAATCCTGTCTCATTATCCAACTCCTTAGCATTGAACAAGAAATTAGTAGAGAAAGAATTGTTTCTTTCTTCTACAAATACCTCACCATAAGGGATGTATTCGATGTGCTGGGCGATGTTGCCATCTGCATCTGTCACGTAGGAAGTTGAGCCAAGATGATCTGGATGATAGAAGAAGATAAGCTTTTCTTCCTCCTCGGAATCCATTGTAGGCTCGTATTCCTCGTCGTCCTTCTTGCCGTTGCCATCACTATAATCGATGTGTAGGGCTTCAAATCTGGCTTTTATAGTTCCAGACTGCTTGTCGTCATACTTCTTGCCTCCTGCCTGCTCCACTCTTCTTGGATCAGCTCCGAAGCCGTCTATATTGCCAAGTTTGGATGCGATTCTTTGATTTGCCGCATAGATATGCTTTGTGTAAGCTCCACCATTCGACACTACGAAGTATGGGCTGACGTATGCAGTGAATTTGCAAATATTGGCGTTTCCACCGACTTTTTTGCCGTTCACATGCACCATCTCGCTCTCGCTCGTCAGCTTCACTGTGCGCTCGCCAGCGGCATCATAGAAGTAGCATGACACGCTTCCGTTGTTGTTGACGGCAAGTAGGCGGTTCTCCTCATCCCATAGGAAGGATTTCAACACGTCTTTCTCTTCTGTCGCCTCCTGCTCTCCTTCTGGATTTTCCTCCTCATTCTTTGCCACAGACACTGAGACCATGTTTCCATTGTCATCAAACTCATAATCCTGAGTGTGGAGATTCTTTAGCAACTCCTGTTCTGGATCAAAATTGTCATTTGGATCCATATTTGTTCTATCCACATTATACTGCTTCGTCTCCACCGATGCGAGCTGCATTGGGTTGTCGTTGCTGTAGTTGTAATTGAACTCATGGCCTGCTGAAAGTGTGCCAGCAAACTGCAAGTTTGTCTGACTCATTGTCAGCTTCTTGCTCGTGATGTTGTAGAGGTTGTCGTAACCCATCACAAGATGATAATTGGCTGTCTTGCTGCCATCAAACGAGTTGAAGTCGCCTGTCGCTGTTTTCAGTCTGTGCCAGTCGTCATACGTATATGTATGGCTCGTCGTTCCGCCGATTTCCGCATTCAACGCCTTTTCTTTGTCTATGGCATTAACCACACTCAAAATGTTGTTCACTTTGTCGTATGTATACGTGTTGTTCAAGAAAACTTTTTCTTCCTTGTTGGCAACCGTCATGTTCTTCAATCGGCGTAATCCGTCCTCATACTTATACGTTGTCTCTGTGCCGTTTCCATATCTGATGAAAGATCGCTGCTCGTACTCATCATATCTGATTTCGTCGATATACGTGCAAATATAATTCTTTTGGCCCAAAATCTTCTTCAACTGACCTCCTAAATTATAATAATACTTGATTTTTTCGCCGTCAGGATAGATCATCTCCTGGATTCGGTTCCATGAATCGTATTTCCATTCGGTCGTGTATGTCGCCACGTCTACACCTGGAATTATGATGGTTCTGCGGATCTTCTCCACCTCTCCCATCTTGCCGTAGAAGTATTCCTGAGCTCCGCTTCCGTCCTCCACCAAAGCCAATCTTCCGACGCGGTTATGCTTGGCATCCACACCTCCGTAAGTGTATTTCACATTGTTCTTCCACTTGTCGTTGCCGTATATCTGCTCCACCAAGCGGTTGTACTCATACTTGTATGTCACCACGTCGCCCTTGCCTGTCGTCTTCGTCAAGACGTTGCCAAGATTGTCGTATGTGAACGTAGTCGTTCCTGCAGAAGGATTGGCAACCGACAATTTGCGGCCTGCCATATCGTACTCGTATTTTGTCTCTGCTCCAGCAGGGTCTGTGACTTTAAGAAGTTGGCCTATTCCGTCGAAATCAAATTCCGTCGTCGCTGGATCTCCTCCGTTCTCATGTTTTTTCACCGTCTTCAAAGTATGCTCAGTTCCGTCTGTATACGCATCCGCAACCATACCCTCCGCATCTGTGACTGTCGTCTTCAATTTGTCAT
>DGHQ01000047.1:0-81706 GCA_002392915.1 Bacteroidales bacterium UBA3844
TGCCATACAATGTCCAATATTCCATCCTTATACCATGCCTGGAATCACAATGTGCATAAAATTCCACTTTATCAAATACAATTTCTTCTAATGTTGGTTTCTCCTCTATTTTATACTTTTTTGCGAATCCTCTCACCACATCACTATTTAGTTGTGTTAGATCACTTGCAATATACTGCATATATTTCTTCTCTGTATCTGAAATTTTCACTTCAAACACATCTCCAACTTTTGTTGCTTTTACTCTTTTTATCATGGTTGTATATTATATTGTGGCCAATATCTTGGCTCTATAGAATTAATTTTATTATATAAATTATTTAACCCATATTGATTGATGAGATTTTGCTCCCATATATGAGCATTGGTTTTACTTAAACCTCCTACTATAGGTTCATATATTAAATCCGCTCTTGGTGAATTTGATCGCAAATGTTCATTAAACCGCACCTGAGGATCACGCCTTGTCATACACCAGTTACAGGATCTACCCCCCTGATACACCGAATAGTTACCACCATTGTCTGCCACAAGATTGTCTGGTCCGTATGGGTTAACAAGTTTTGCTCCCGTCCACGGATTAAGCCTCTGATTCTTGGCTGAGCAGTAGCCTTGGAAGCCTCCGCTGAGAGCTGTGCCGTAGAGGTATTATAAAACCAGAAAAATAGAGGTTTTTACAGCATAAAAATATCTACCAAAAGTTCTAACTTGTTAGTTATTAAAGTTGGCTTATTGTGATAGTCAAAACTTCCTGGAATCAGGTCGGATACTGTTTCGTAAACATCTGCTAACTCATCTTCAGTTAAATCGATGGCAAAAATATTATCATCATATTGTTTCAGTGCGAATTTTTTATTTTTCATTATAATCACTAAAAAATAGAACAATTCGTAAGTTAGAAAAAAAGAATAAATCCCATCCTTAAAAAGATAAATTTTTTTTAAGGAATCTTCTGAATTAATTTGTATAATGCAACTATTTCCATTTTCTTTTACCAAAGGGATATTTTGAAAAATTTCTTTTTCTACAATACCACTTTTTTCTCTATCCAATAAATCAATTTTTCCAATCATTTTTCTTTATATCTATTCAAAATAGTATGATTCGTAGGATATCGTTATCTCGTATAGCCATTTGACAATGTCGAACAAATCCTTTCTCTGTCACATTCATGGAAATAGAATCTAACATACTTAACATACTGACGTTTCCATGCGTTTTGGGGATTATCGTCAATTGAATTTATGAATATACTCCAATCTTTCTCCACGTCATCTATACACTTCAAATATCTATACAAGAATTCTTTGTCTGAGACATTTAAAGGTGAATGTACAATACAAATGATAGGTTGATCTATCCAACTTAAATCACTGATACACTCATCAAATGCATCCCAATTAAAGCCAAAGTAATCTGGGAAATGCAAAACATTATTATATTTACTAAACATAGAAGATTCAGTTTCTTCAGGGTTTAATTCTATTCGAGCCAAATAACAGTTTGCATCAATATTTATTTCTTCAATATCAGTATAATAATACATTTCTATTTGATTTTTAAGAAAGTTTTATAATGATCGGGTGTATAATAAATTTCACCCTCTGAACCTATTATAACTCTGTGCGGTCCAGGAAAGCGTTGACCTTCAATTGGATGAACATACTCTTTATAATAATCATCAGGTTTTGAAGGTAACAATCCTTCTCTATTTCGAAAAACAGTTCCATCATTACGATGATGTAATGATTCTCCTCTTTCAATTCTCTCAAGTGTTCTCTCTAAACCAAAAGTTTCAGCAGCCTCATTATAAGATAAAGTTTCAGTAGTTCCTTTCCCCGTCCACGGATTAAGCCCCTGACTCTTGGCTGAGCAATAGCCTTGGATGCCTCCTCCAACAAGTCCGGCCGCGGCACCGAAGATTATTCCTTCTTTTATGTCGCCGCCAGTCATGACACTGCCCACACCGCCAATTACGGAGCCAGTGCCTGCTCCATAAAGACTGCCCCACAATGCTCCTGCCGGTGCAAACGTGGATGCGACTCCTCCCAACGCTCCGAAAACCAGCCCGGTGCCAGCTCCTATAAGTCCAGACTTCATAACGCCGCCTAGATCTTGACCGGACAGGATTCCGCTGGTCACTCCTCCTGCAAATCCTGCGGCTGTTCCAGCACATACCGCCACCAACAATGGAGCGGCTGTTCCACATGAAGCTACCACAGCGGCTCCAACTGCAACTCCGACAGCAACCGTCACCACAGTCGTGACTATGCTTTCCCAGTTGTTTCTAAACCAGTTTCCTAACTTGCTGAACCAAGTGTAGCCGCTCGGATCCACATACAGGAACGGGTTGAACATGCAGTAGGCATAGCGGTTGTAGTTGAGCCAATCATCTGGCGACTGCACATATGGGTCGACTGAGAAGAATGTGGCTGTGAGCGGATCGTAGATGCGTCCGTTCATGTTGATGATGGCGAAAGCATCGATATGCTCATGACCAGTGTAGCCTCTATCGGTCAGATGATTCTTACGCTGATCCTTCTCTTCCCATTTCTCGGGATTTCGGCGTGCTCCCCAAGGGTCGTACGCATATCGCTCAAGCACATTGCCGTCCTCATCCGTCAAAGCTATCAAAGAACCCTGGAAATCGTGGTAGGCATACAGCAGGGAATCGTTGCCACAATTCTGTATGAACAGACTTCCGCCTGCAAGGTAGTGAATTTTTCGGACATTACCAATGGAATCTGTCTCTTCTTCGTAATTTCCACAATAATAGCGGACACGTTTTGTCTTGCCGTTTTCCTTATAGACAGATTTGCGTCTTTGTTCGTCGACACCATAGAATATGCTATAGCTCTTGTTTCCCTCCTCAATTTTCTCAACCTTTTGAAAATCTGTGTAGGCGAGCGTCAGTTTTGTGACGGGAATGCCTGTCACAGCTCCTTCGATGGATGTCAATGCGTGAGGTTTGCCGTTGTCTCCGTAGTTCAGCACACAGTCGCCCAGATCGCTCTTCGTCATTATATTACCCTGCCCGTCAAAAGTCAGACTATTTTCCTTCACCAAGGCACCGTCACGGTAGATATCCCAGTTTGTCAGACGGTTCATATCGTCGTAGCCGAACATCTCCTGCTGGCTCGTCATATTGTCTGTTCTCGACTCAAGGTTGCCTCTTGAATCATA
Organism: Bacteroidales bacterium UBA3844; assembly: GCA_002392915.1. Lineage (GTDB taxonomy): Bacteria > Bacteroidota > Bacteroidia > Bacteroidales > Paludibacteraceae > UBA1723. The sequence continues at coordinate 3,184 of DGHQ01000047.1, forward strand.
GGCGTACAGCATGTCCACCACACCTTCTGCATAGACGGAGAGGGTGTGCCCTTGCTCGTCATATCCAAAAACGCTCTCCCTGGCTCCCTTTTGCGTTCGAAGACTCTGACCATACGCATCCTCTTCCAAAAGTTTCCAGACAGACCGATCCAAACTGTCTGTCACCTCGTATAAGATGCCGTTGCGGTCGTAGTGGTTGACGGTGAAGAATCCAGACGGATATGATTCTTTCCTTACACGTCCAAACTCATCATACTCTTTTCGGCTTTCAAATATTTTGCCGTCTATCTCCTCCCTCTGTCCTACAACACGGTCAAACTCGTCGTATGTGAACGACTGCCTGTGCTCACTCTGAATTTCTATGGCGACGATGCGGTTGTGACTATCATAGTCGTAGCTGGTTGTCTTTCCGTTTGTCGTCTTGCTAAGCAGCAAGCCGTTTTCGGCGTATGAGTATTCTGTGGCTATGGTGTCTCCTTTTTTATGAACACTCTGCCCCGACCACAGCAGTTCGCCAAAACCGTTATATTTGGTCTCCTGTACTCCACCGTCTGGATCAGTCAGTCTTGTGCGTCTTCCCTGCAAGTCATACTCGACACTGATAGAGGCACCACCCTCAGGAGTGGAGGTCTTAATCTTTCCTGATGGATAATACTCGTAATTTACTGATTTGCCGTTTGTCTCTATGCTGACAATCCTTCCAGAAGTATCATAGCTCATTTTCTTTCTTCCTTCCGGCGACACTGTCGTGGTGGAAGACTTCTCATATTTGGTAGTGCTTTTTCCAGCTGATGTTATCAGACTGATGACTCTTCCGTATTCATCGTAGGAATATACAGTCGCCCAGCTTTGCGGATCTGAGGAGAATGTAGGTGCAGACACTCTGCTTTTCGTTCCATCCGAATTATATTCTGTAAAGACACTGATTTTTTTGTTATTCAGTCCGAATGTCTCTTTAAGCACCTCATTGCCAACATTGTCATACCACGTGACGACGGGGGCACTTCCCGATTTAACGTGATAGGTGTAATATTTTGCTCCCAGACTGTTTTCTTGCGTTGCCCATCTTGTAACGCTTGTCTCTGTTATTCCATCTGCAAAATTAGTCTCCGTCAGATTGCCAAATCCGTCATAGGAGAAGCTGACTGTGCCTTTACGATCCGTCTTACTCTTCAACAAACCGGTGTTCTCATCCCAATCATACTCATATCTGTCGTCCATTTCATCCGTCTTGGCAGTCATGAACCTTCCCGAAGGACAGTATTCAAATTCAGAGCGACGTGTTGTACCGTTTGCCGAACGCTCAACCAAAAGAGCCTGTCCGAAATGGTTGATGTTCTTGTATTCTGTAACTAATTCATTTTCGTCGTCCGGATCGGCAATCTCTTTCGTCTGGTTGCCCCTGTCGTCATAAAAAGACAACACCTTACGCACTTGTTCCTGGCCGTCAGCAATCATTTTGGTCGTCAAGCTGCTCACCCTGTTTTTGCACCATGATCCTTTTCTCTCGTATGTCATGGTCTTTTCCTCGACAACATTTCCTTGCGTGGTGGTTATTTTTTGAGGATTTCCATCCTCGTAGTCCGACGCTTCGATAATAGTTGTTCTGCCTGTCAAACAGTTTGTGACTGATTTCTTTGCCACGTATTTGAAACACCGCTTACCCGACTTTGTTCTTAGATTTTCTGTCTTATGCTCAAAAACGACATTCTCTATCTGTCTGCCTGTGGCGGAGGTAAAAGTTGTTTCTTCCACAGGGTGAGGATTGAACAAGATGGTGTCGTAGCCATACTTGATTGTCTTCCTTTTGTTGAGTGTCTCGTTGTCTTGCGTGAACTCTTCAAAGCCCAATATTCCCTTTTCTTGATGGAATCTCAAACCTTTGTAATAATATTTTTCCGTGCTTTCATAATTTCCTGATTCAGTCGTTACCTGACTAACAACATGGATAGGGATGCAAAGCTGCGTCACCTCGGAAGATCTCTCATTTTGACCAGACTGATAGGTGACTGGATCAGACAGAGTCTTGTAATCCACCGTGTGGACCGACATGAGCCCATCGTTGATTTGAGACAAGTATCGGCCAATTTCTGGTGTGTGGACAGAATGAACGTCAAGCCCATTTTTTGAAAGCGAAATAAGATCCGTTATTCCGTCGCCAGTGATGTCATAAAACGGTATATGTTTGTTGTAGTACAGTTTGTTCGTCAAAATGTCTGGCAACTCATTCTGCGAATATTTTTTTGAGACAAATCCACTGCCTGTGAAATAATGGAATGTCAGTTCATCATTGATAATTTCCAAAATGTCGAGAGTTCCGTCATTATTGTAGTCCGCATAAAAACGTTTGCCTTTAGCAATACAATCTACCACATATGGACTGTTTTTTTCGCACTCCATTTTGAGAGGACATGGTATTTCCACAAACCCAGTTCCAGTCGACAGCATGATTTTCCATTTGTTTTCATATTGGGAAACTGCAATAACGTCCGTATATCCGTCGCCATTGATGTCAACGAAGTCGGCTCCGGCATCCATATCCAAGTATAACGGTATCTCCTCAAAGTCTATTTTTTCAAAGTTTTTTGTATTGGAGTCGAACTCAAATGCCTTATGAGAGGCTCTATTATAAATTTCTGGCAGTCCGTTTCCATTCAGATCTGTTATGGAATATCTGGAGTCCACCGCTAAATACTGACTTTTATATGACAACGAGGATATTTTAGAAAACAGTTTGCCTTCAATGTCTATCTTGTACAAGTCGGCGAAGTCCACATCTTCGTACGTCTCTGTCTCTTCTTTGTGCAACACCAACATATCAACGAATCCATCACCGTCAAAATCATTGAATTCAAGCTGCGATTGGTCAGAGTCTGTAAGGACGATCTCCGTCTCAAAATTTTGCCTGATGAACGTTCCTTCTCCATCGTTCAAAAGGACATCTACCCAATAATACGAACCAGATCTTTTGACTTCAATCAGGTCTTTCTTTCCGTCTTTATTAATGTCCAAAGAATGAAGCAACAATGCACCTATAAAATAATCCATTGGCACTTCCATTGCCTTTTCGTACATGACTCCTGATTCCGTCTTCCTCGACAAATACAGATTCCATTCAACAATTACACCTTCAATAGCAGAAAATCCAGTTGGAAGGTCTGAGTTGGTTTTTATGAAATCGGAAATTCCGTCATTGTTGAAATCATCAACCAAAACACTATATTCATCATAACAATCGTCATCCTCTGCAAATGGGACGAAGACGGACTTCTCAATTTTATGAGCAGATTCGCTGATTTTGTCCATACTACTCCAGTTTAGGACAATTGGAGCTAAACTCTCCTCATTATCGTTGGATAAAGTAATGGATTTCAATTTGTTGTAAAAGCCGTCAAAAAAGTAAGACAGTGTATATGTTTTAAGAAGCTTGCCGTTTGCCTTCACTTCGACGGTTCTCAACAGTTTTGTCGATGACAATTTAGAGCCTGCTGTGAATTGCAGTCTTGAGTCTTTTCGACCGGAGTCGTAGGTGAAATCCACGGCACAAGTAGGTGCAACTTTGGCATTCTCGTTGCCAGTGTAGAGTATCTTGGACAGCCAAAACTCGCCATTCTCATCGTCCAATCCATACTCATATGACATGTAGTTTCCATTTTGATCCGTCACTTTTGTCAAAAGCCAAATCAACGGCACACCGGATGTCTGAGATTCTACTCTTGCATCGCCCGACGCTCCATAGACCATCGTGACACCCTCTTTTGTCACGACACTGAAGTAAGAGCCGTCCTTATCGTCTCCACTGTGAAATGTTATGTCGCAGTATGTCTCTTCTTGAGTGCGGTACTTCGAGCCGTCAGCCAAATTATTTCCGGATATCAATATAAGTCTTGCTCCATCCAACTCGATATTGTCCTCGTCCGTCAAATGGATTGCATCCGGTTTTCCATCAGAAAAAAGGTTCTTTCTAGCTCTGTATATTGACGACACACACGAAAGATTGAATCCGTATCCAGCAATTCCATTGCCTGCCTGTGAATTATAGACAAGCTGTATACTCGGGTTCATTCCATTGACTCCAGATGGCACTTCTATCGGAATTTGATACATCAAGGAACCAATTGCGCTGACGTTGAGAACACCTCCTATCTTACCAAACACAAAACCATGAGCCTTGTCGTCTGTAGGGGAGCCGTCTGGCATCATATAAAGACCTTTTCCAATGTCTGGAATAGAACTATCCCCGTCTTCTGGTTGAGCTGACGGATTCTGTGCAACAGAGAAACAAACGGATGTAGATAATAAGAACCACACCAATAAAAGGACTTTCTGAAACATCTTCTTATTTTTTTATTATTTTCCATTCCGTGCTGAGATTGTCAATCTCTATTCGCAAAATGTATATTCCTGGATCTCTATCGGAAAAATCAATAGTGACATCATTTTTGTCTGCGTATTGGTAAACAATGTTTTTTCCGTATGTGTCTATAAGTAGAGCATATGCACTCTGGTCTTTTTTCAAACTGTCTATTCTAATGCGAAGGTGTCCGTCGGTAGGATTAGGATAAATCTGAATTTGATTCGACGCCAACGAATCCTTTATCACTCTTCCGGATTCATCCTCTTCATTAACGACTCCTCCATCGCGATCATAAGACATATCGATGTACCTTGCGGTACGATTTCCCGCATTGTCGTAGACGAAATGGACGGTTTGCGCGGAAAGTACTGCACAAAGACTAATACATAGAAATAAACAGATTCTCATTTAACGTTATTTTTCTTTTTCACATTCTTCCTATCCACTCTGAACTTTATAGCCTCCACACTTTTTCCGTACTTTATTAGATCCAAAATCTCTAATGCACCGTCAAAATGAGTACAGATAGACTTTATATTCAATCTTATAAAGTCAGAATTAGAGTCATATCCTGTTTTTGCTTAAATTCATCATCTATATCCTTATCACTCACAAAGTTAAAAAAACTTTAGTTTCTTAAACAATATTTTTAATGTTTTTTTACATCTGAAGCTTAATTTATACAGAAAATTGTATAGTGCTCCCCATTTTTTACAACTAGTTAATACTTTTTTCTTGCACCTTTGTCGTTATCTAAACTTTTGGGAGTATTATAATGTGCTGTATGCTTGAAACTTAACATTTGTCTACTGCTATTGCAACATACTTCTGATCAGGATGTTTCACTCTTTCAGGGTGGGTCATTTTGAGACTTTTACCCAGTAATGGAGTGACATATGTGTTTTTCAAATATGTTCTATTTTTCATATTTAGGAATTCCATTATCTCTTTAAGACTTTTGGGCTTCTTGCAAAACTCAACTATCTTATCATATATAGCTTGGTCACTAGCTTGGTCACTAGCTTGGTCACTAGTGTCCAAGTCCTTTACACTAAGGGTCAAAGTTACCTTGTCAGGGCGAAACGAATAACTGATTTCTGGCTTGCTCCAATTGTTATCCTTCCATCCTAATAGAATCTTGTCTACACCACTACCTGCTTTTTCAGCCTTTCCCAACATTGAAAACATCAGTTGGAGAATGCCATTCCTGCAAACGCTCTCACCTCCTCGATAGTATTGCTGACGAGTCACAAGCAAAGTGCCTGGATTTGACAATACAATGCGATCAGGATAGTGTATCACGTTGAGAGACGCATTTATAGTATAATCTGCATGCACACATAGATTTATAAGTGCTTCACGTAATGCAACGTGCGCTGTTGTTTCTTCTATACGAGTATCTTCGTCAAGCTTGAACGGATGACGTGTTACTGTAGTAAGTTTGGGCAGTACACGGCGATAGAATTGGAACAGATTGGATTCCCACAATCCGTCAGGACATATACGATCAGTCCATCTTTCTGCTCCCTTCGTCTGCTCTTCCGGATAGTAACGATAATCAGGAAAGAAATTAGGTGCACATTCGATATCTTTAATACTTTGCCACTTTCCGAACATAAGAAGTGCTGCAAGGGTCAAACCTTCTTCTCCTGTGACTCTATCCTTTCTATAGCCTCCAAGCTTAGTTAGTAGTTCTTTATCATCCAGTGCAAGCCAGGGATGATTGGGTTTTGCAAGATCGAACAACCTACGATACTGGTCTATACTAACCTTGTCTATATCGTCAAGTGTATATCCACGGAGGATTCTGCAATCTGCAGAACAACGGAAATCTGCGTCGGCATACATTCGCCTAACTTCTTGCTCGGTACACTTGAAGTCTCCCTCAAAATTACGTTTGAACGTTCCATTAAACGGTTGCTCCGTACGATATACAGGACGTTGCGTGATGTCTGCCTGAGGTATGTGGAAAACCAATAGCAGTCCTCCATCTATATTAAGAGATTGAACATCTTCTTCAGTAAGAAGGTTGACATTCACTGTCTTTGGGTTGTTAGCGTTACTCCAGAATTCCTTCTTGTACTTCACTATAAGTTCATCTGTCAAGCCATCAGCAAAAAGAATCCCATTTTTTTCCTTTACACCCAAGATAATTATGCCTCCTTCGGTATTGGCAAAGGCAGAATATGTATCCCCAAAACTACCAGGAAAACCTCCTGCTGCAGACTTAAACTCCACCTCGGATGTCTCTCCATTATGTATTATGTTTACCAATTCCTCTTTTGTCATCGTACCTTAATGTATAAGAATAACTTCATTATCCGCCACAACTTTAATTTTTTCAAGATTCTGAGCTGAAATCTACTTTCTTAAATTCATCATCTATATCCTTATCACTCACAAAGTTAAAAAAACTTTAGTTTCTTAAACAATATTTTTATTGTTTTTTACACCTGAAGCTTAATTTATTTGAAAAACCAAACATTAAATCATTCCAGTTTCTTGATTTTTACGCATACTTATGGATTCCATATCAGACACGAATTTCCAATTAAATGCAGAGGTAATCTTCTGCATTCCAAAATTTATTGTAAGTTTGCATCAACAAAATAAAAAACAGATATGAGCAAAATAAAAGTGACATTCAACGCTCCAGTGACTATAATGTTCCTGGCTCTAATGTTGGCAGCAACAATCGGCAACTACCTGACTCTTGGCATGGTGAACAATATATTTGGCTGCAAACCTGTATTGTCTTTCCATCCAATGATTGTGATGGGCTACTTCACCCACATTTTCTGCCATGCGAACTTGGAGCACTTTTTCGGCAACGCTATATTCTTGCTTTTGCTGATGCCTCTTTTGGAAGAGAAATATGGCAGTCTGACATTAATCATCATGATCTTCACCACTGCTTTCATCACCGGAATCCTTAACGCAGTGCTTTTGTCCACGGGACTTGTCGGAGCTTCTGGAATCGTGTTCATGTGCATCATTATGTCGTCGCTGACAATGTGTAAAGCGGGCGAGATCCCCTTCACATTCATTCTCGTCTTCGTCTGCTACATCGGCAAAGAGGTGATAAGCGGATTGCTGGTCGACGACAATGTTTCCCGCTTCGGCCACATCATCGGAGGATGCAGCGGAGCCATTTTGGGAAAGGTGTTCGGAAGAGAGAGGCAATAAAATGAGATTCTATAAATGTGCGGAATGCAAAATTGGAAAGACGGGGGACTTCTCCGTCTTTTTTTATTAAAAGGCGAAGATTTCACAACCCTCGCCTCTTATAAAATATCAAAAAACTGTTTTATGGTTACCCACAAGCAAATAGCACAATAAGCTGTGCTGTTAAAATTCTAAGAAACATCGATAATGGATATACGGTGGAATAACCAACTGCCGGAGCATCCTTCGTACATACGCTGTTGGCATAAGCCAAAGCTGGAGGATCAGTATAAGATCCGGCAATCATTCCCATTAAAGTATAATAATTTAATTTGTAGTATAGCCTTGCTATTGCGCCTACAATCAATATAGGGATCACAGTGATAAGCAATCCGCTCAACACATATAGAGCACCGTCGCCAGCCACCACCGTCTCCACAAAACTTGCACCCGCTTTTATTCCTACCGAGGCAAGGAAAAGGACTAGTCCGATTTCCCTAAGCATCAAATTGGCAGATGTCGTGGTGTATGTCACAAGTCCAATCTTATGACCGAAACGTCCGATCAGAAGCGCTATAATCAACGGTCCGCCAGCTATTCCAAGTTTCAATGGCACCGGCATCGACGGGATGGAGATCGGAATGCTTCCAAACATGATTCCTACGAAAATACCGATGAATATTGTGGCAAGATTTGGTGCATGAAGAGTCTTGACACAATCGCCAAACAGTTTGCGGACTCTCTCAACTGCATCCTCACGGCCTACGACTCTCACCTTATCACCCACCTTCAATTCAAGCGAAGGAGACGCGAACAAGACGATTCCGCCACGATTGATGCGAGTCACGTTTACCTCATACAACCTGTTGAGATGCAGTTTTCTTAATGTTCGTCCATTAATCTTAGGATTCGTAACCACAACACTTTTGGAAATCAGTTTGCCTTCGCCTACATCATCCCAATCCATCTCACATTTTTCTCCGAGAATAGTGACAAGTGCATCCGCCTCACTCTCCATACTGACTATGAAAAGCACATCACCTAAGAATATTCTTGTCGATCCACACGGAGAAATCATCTCACCATCATGAAGCAGACGAGAGCAAACAAACTCCTTATCCAATGTATGACGCAACTCTTTCAATGTTTTACCATCAAAATTGTTGTTTTTCAAAATGATGCATTGTTTTTCCGGTTTTAATTCCGTCTCCTCACAATCTGAATCCAACTCTTTTTCCTCCTGAGCCAAATCAGTCTTAGTGATAAATCGTATGGCAATTGTCGCCAGAATGATTCCCACCACACCCAAAGGATAAGCACAGGCATATCCGTTTGCGATCAAAGGAGCATTTCCATCAGAGAAGACGGTGTTGAGAGCCTCACTCGCAGCACCAAGTCCGGGTGTGTTGGTGACCGCTCCAAACAACGTGCCAACCAACATCGGCAAATTGTTCTCATCTGTCGTGTCGAAAAAACAGTAATAGCATCCGAACATCACAGCCACATTGAGCAATACCGTCAACATGGCAAGCTTGTTCATAGCCACCCCACCCTTTTTGAAACTGTTGAAAAATCCAGGGCCTGCCTGCAGTCCGATCATAAACACAAACAGAATCAAGCCAAAGTCCTGTACGAAAGTGAGTATGCTCACAGGAGCTGTAAACTTAAAGTGTCCAGCCAGAATTCCTGCGAACAAGACAAAAGTGACACCCAAAGAGATGCCCATAACCTTGATCTTACCAAGATAGATACCGACCGATATCACAATCGCGTAAAGCAAGGCTATGTGGGCAACAGAGTCGTTGCTGGTGAACAAATTAGTCAGCCAAGAAAAGTCCATAATACTTGTAATGGAATTTTGATGTTGTCGACGGTTCGATATAAGACTTGTATTCATTAGATGAAACGACATCTACGGAATCCCCGTCAATAACAAAACCATCATTTCTTCCACACTCAGAAACTTTCGACGAAGCTCTCCAAACAAACAGAGATGCAATTACAACTAATAATGAAACCATTTTTCTTTTTATTTTTTAATGTTTTTATTCTTCTTAATTGTTTATGATGAGATGGACCCTTTTGCGTTCCACACATCATTGAACCAACGTTTGCAAAAGTAGAGCCGTTTTGGATGCGATTTCAGATTTTGTTATGAGTTTTATTGATAGGTGTAATAAGCAAAACTCACTGATGATATTTTTATCTAATAGTCACAATTAGCAGATTTAATACACACAATAAACACAATGAATATGAAAAGCACTAAATTTGCAATCCGAAGATTATTAGATGACATGGAACTAAGACAATTGAGAGCATTCGTCAAAATTGCAGAGACTTGCAATTTTTCGTTGGCAGCAAAAGAACTTTACACTACGCAAAGTGCCCTTTCTCAGAGTTTGAAGAAATTGGAAGATGAACTTGGGGCGGCCCTGTTTCATAGAGACAATCACAATGTGGGATTGACAGAAGCAGGAGACGCATTGCTTCCGTATGCCAAGAGAACAATAGAAGATGCTGACAATTGCGTCTACAAGATGAATGACCTTATGAATATGAAATGCGGGACACTTAATATAGGAGTGACTCATTCGTTTCGCATTCTGACGTCGGACACGCTAAATATCTTTGTGAAAAAATTTCCCAATATAAAGCTCAACATATTCTATAAGACAAACGACGAATTGCAGAATATGCTTTTCCGCAAGGAGATCGATGTCATGCTTGCATTCAAGCCAGAGACCATCGCCGAGCAGATAGAGTCTCACAATCTGTTTGAAGACAAACTCTGCGCGATTGTTGCCAAAGACCACGCCCTTGCAAAAAAAAGAAGCATCACATTAGAAGAGATTGCTGAACATCCGCTTATTCTTCCGGCAGAGGGAACACAGGCGCGCAATATGATCGACAGAGTGTTGAAAACAAACCCCGTCGAACTAAAGCCAAAAATTGTGATCAATGAAATCACTCCAATACTGATGCTTGTGTCGTATGGAGAAATGATATCCATTTTGTCGGGACTTTCCACCAAGACAAGGCCTGATGTTGTGGCCGTCCCTATCGACGTCGCCGGAAACACAATGGAGGGTGCATTCCTAATTCTGAAAAATTCCTATTTCAAACGTTCTGCAAAAGAATTTATCAAACTTCTTTGCGAAACCCAATTATTGAGGCTGAAGATGGACAGCCTGTTTAATTAATTCATAGTGCTTAATGCATAATTAACAATTATTTTCTAAATTTGAACCTAAACCATACAGATATGAAACTATTTACTTCCATCATATTAGCACTGACACTCGCCCTCCCCACTCATGCCCAGGTTGGGTTCAGATGGTGTCTGTACGGCTTTAATCACAGCGATTCCTACGAACCTATTATCGAGGCTCAGTTAGAAGAACTTGCCGAGTTCATCAAATCATACCCCGATGATCTGTTTGAAATTTCTGGACATTTAGATGAGCGAGCAAGTGACAAATATAGTATAAAATTTGACAAAAAAAGAGCGGACTACGTTCGAGGTCTCCTGATAGACAAATATGGTATTCCAAGCTCGATGCTTATATCTGTTGGCAAAAATGCAAACGAGCCATATATCAGAGGAGCAAAGACGGAAACCGAACATGAGTTGAATAGAAGAGTAGAGATTAGAATCATAAGGAAAGATTAATCATTAATTCAACTTGTTTGCATAAATGGGTTCTGTTTTATGACTGATTTCCGTCTCTTTTCCAAATAAAAGTCGTAGAATTTCTCTGTAGACTTCTGTTTTCTGTGGTATTATATGTGCTCGCCTTCGTCTCGCACTTAAGAAAGGGTTAGGGCGTTCCGCCCTTAACAATCCTCCTATCAACTCCCATTAAAAATTTTTATTATACTAATTTTACTTTTTTCTAAAATAAATTTGTCCAAGTGACAGACTAATAATACTTTTGCAGTACAAGAACCCGCCAAGCCTCCTGACAATGCTTAAATCGGCGGGTCGTTTTTTTATTGTTATAGTCATGGTTAATTATTCTAAAACATATTTAGATCCTTCAGAACAAGTAAATTTATTGGTTTGTAGAGGTCTTATAATCGACAATTGCAACGAAACTCAGCAATATTTGAAACGTATCGGTTATTACCGCATGTCTGCGTACTTATATCCATTACTTTCCACACCGAAAGAAGACCATGTTTATAAAAAAGGCAGTTCCTTTAACCAAGCCATTAATCTTTACCGATTTGACCGACAGTTACGCTTACTCATTTTTAATCAAATTGAAAAAATAGAAATCGCAGTACGGGCGGCAATGGTAAATGTAATGAGTAAAGAAACAGGAGATCCTTTTTGGATGACAAACCCTACACACTTTGCAAACAGTAAAAAATTCAATAAATCACTGCAAAAGATTAAAGAAGAATACAACAAATCATGCGAAGATTTTATTGAGCATTTCCGTAATACATATGATAATCCATTCCCTCCATCGTGGATGCTAACCGAAATTCTTCCTCTTGGTGTATTGACACGTATTTATGAGAATATCAAAGTTAATCAATATCGCAAAAAAATTGCAAAAGAATTCAATCTTAACATTCCCGTATTCACATCATGGATGACAATCATCACAGTAACACGAAATAATTGTTGTCATCACGCACGCATTTGGAATAGAGTATTCACACTACGAGCACTTCTACTATCCCATTATACTCGTCCATGGATTTCCAATACGATACAGCAAGGCAAAATATTTTTCACATTATGCATTATCAAATACTTATTGGATGCAATTGTGCCAAGTAACGACATGACATCAAAACTTCGATGGTTGTTTATTAAATATCCCAATGTTGATTTGTCAGCCATGGGCTTTCCCAGAAATTGGGAAATGGAACCACTATGGCAATAATACACATTTACTTTGCAAAGCCATAAACAATATCTATATTTGCAATAAAACCAATCAAATATGAAACACTTTGCATCCATCATATTGGCACTGACACTCGCCTTCCCCACTCATGCCGAGGATGGATTCAAATGGTGTATATACACTTTTGATTATACAGAGAGTGGAATGAAAACATATACGGAAGCCCAACTTCAAGAATTATCTGAGTTCATTAAATGTTATCCAGATAGCATGTTTGAAGTATCTGCTCATACTGATGAACGCAGTAGACAAGAATTTTCTATCAAATTGTGTGATAATCGAGCTAAATGGGTAAGACAATACCTTATCGATAATTTCAACATTCCCGACTCGATGCTTGTATCTGTTGGCAAAATTGCAAACGAGCCATATATCAGAGGAGCAAAGACGGAAGCCGAACATGAGTTGAATAGAAGAGTAGAGATAAAGTTCATCAAGAAGAAATAAAGAGCAATCTTAATCTGCGGATCATTTTAACTTTCAGATTGAAATTTCACCTCTTTTTCTCACAAAAAGACGTAGTCTTTCTCTGTAAACTTTGAGTCTCTGTGGTTTTATTAAATTTTATGTGCTCGCCTACGGCTCGCACGTGGGGAAGGGTTAGGGCCAATATCAATCAAACATGGGCCCTTAACAATCCTCATTTATGACATACTCCTATTTTTATTTAGTCGATTTTACGTTAAATAACAAACGGATGAGTATAATTATACCCATCCGTTCATATTCTGAAACTATATCAGTCAGTTAATTACTTAACCTCCCAAGTGTCGTTAGTCTCAAGAAGCTCTGCGAAGTTGTGGTACTTCTTAGCTGCCTTAACCTCCTCGATCTGTGCGTTTACAGCATCGTCGTAAGTTGGAGCCTCAACATCACGGATAACGCCTAATGCTACTGGATACTCCATCATAGCAAGCTTTAGCTGAAGTGTGTTGTCCTCGCAGTGTGCATCGTGGACAAGAACATCGTCCATTGTGTATCCGTCCTGATCGATAGTCACAACCTTAACACCGAAACCTTCCTGAACAAGACCGAACTCGTTATTCTCTCCGAATACCATCTTCTCTCCATGCTTCAAGTAGATAGCGTTCTTTGCACGACCTTCCTTAGTGTAAACTGCCTCGTGTGTACCATCGTTGAAGATGACACAGTTCTGAAGGATCTCACAAACAGCCGCTCCCTTGTGAGCGTGAGCTGACTTAAGAATATTCACTGTACCCTCAGCGTCTGTGGCAACTGCGCGTGCGAAGAAGTGACCTCTTGCACCGAAGCAAAGCTCTGCAGGACGGAATGGGTCCTCAACTGTACCGTAAGGAGACGACTTGCTGACAAAACCTCTTGGTGAAGTTGGTGAATACTGACCCTTAGTCAAACCATAGATACGGTTGTTAAGAAGGATCATCTTTAGGTCGATGTTACGACGGTTGGCGTGGATGAAGTGGTTACCACCGATTGCAAGACCATCACCGTCGCCACTTATCTGCCATACGCTTAGGTTAGGGTTAGAAACCTTACATCCTGTTGCGATTGCAGCGGCACGACCGTGGATTGTGTTCATACCGTAAGTAGCCATATAGTGTGGCAAACGGCTTGAACATCCGATACCAGAGATAACTGCGACATTATGTGGAGCAACGCCAATCTCTGCCATTGCCTTGTGAAGCGACGCCAAGAAGAAGTGGTCACCGCATCCTGGACACCAACGTGGCTGTCCTTTCTTATAATCTTTAGCTGTGTATTCGCTCATTTTTTTACTAAATTAAAAGTTAAGAATTAAGAGTTAAGAATTTTCCTCCTCCCATTAATCCTTAATTAATTAGATTAATTTATTAAATGCGGCAACCAACTCGCTAACTACGAATGGCTGACCCTTAACCTCATTGAACTGTGCTGGTGCGAAACCGTCAACCTTCATACGAAGGAATGCAGCGAACTGACCAAGGTTCTGCTCAGCTACAACTACCTTCTTGTACTTCTTCATCACCTCAGCTGTGTTCTTTGGCAATGGGTTGATGTAACGGAAGTGTGCAAGAGCAACCTTCTTTCCTGCTGCACGCATCTCATCCATAGCTGCGTGTAAGTGTCCGTAAGTGCCACCGAAGCCTACGATCAAAAGATCAGCATCATCCTTGTCGCCCTCTACCTCTACATCTGGAACTTGGATCTTATCGATCTTGCTCTGACGTAGACGGCACATCAAATCGTGGTTCTCTGGATTTGTTGAGATAGCACCTGTCTTGCTGTCCTTCTCAAGACCACCAAGGATGTGTGCGAATCCCTCACGACCTGGGACAGCCCAGTATCTTACGTCTCTCTCATCTCTCATGTATGGAGTCCATGTTCCCTTCATTGATTCAGGAACGTATGGAGGGTTGATTGCTGGATACTCAGCAAGGTTTGGAAGCTTGAATGCCTCTGAACCGTTTGCGATATATGCGTCACTCATGAATACGACTGGAGTCATGTGCTCAAGAGCAATCTTACATGCAGCGTATGCTGATTCGAAACAGTCTGCTGGGCTTGTAGCAGCGATGACTGGCATTGGAGTCTCTCCATTACGTCCGAACAAACACTGTAGAAGGTCTGTCTGCTCCGACTTTGTTGGAAGACCTGTTGCAGGACCTCCACGCTGTACGTCGATTACTACCAATGGAAGCTCCATGATGACAGCAAGGTTCATAGCCTCACTCTTCAAACAGATACCAGGACCTGATGTTGAAGTCACTCCTAGAGCACCTGCGAATGAAGCACCAAGAGCTGATGCACATCCTGCGATCTCATCCTCACACTGAACTGTTGTCACACCAAGAGACTTGTGCTTTGAAAGTTCGTGAAGAACATCTGTTGCTGGAGTGATAGGGTAAGAACCAAGGTATAGGCGAAGACCTGCCTTCTCTGCTGCAGCGATAAGACCGTATGCAGTTGCCTTGTTTCCGTTGATGTCCATGTAGCGCCCCTTCTTTGCAGGAGTCTGCTTTGACACTACATTATATGTATGGCTTACTGATGCATGTGTGTTGGCACCGAAGTCGTAACCTGCGTGGATAACCTTGATGTTGTTCTCCGCAATAGCTGGCTTCTTAGCGAATTTTTCGCGAAGGAACTTCTCTGCGATAGATAGATCACGGTTGAAGATGTAGCAAACAAGACCAAGAGCAAGCATATTTCTACACTTAAGCATAGCCTTTGGATCCATACCTGAATCAGCAAGCACATCCTTTACCATTGATGTCACAGGAACCTCGATCACATCCTGCTTGATGCCCATCTCCGCAATTGCTCCAGCTGCGTCTGTTGCCTCAAACTGAGCTTTCTCTAGATCCGCTTTCTTGAAGCTGTCGACGTCGATGATGATAGATGATGTTGGCTTACAGAACTTATACTGAGTCTTTAGGGCTGCAGGGTTCATTGCTACCAAAACATCACACTTGTCTCCAGGAGTGAAGGCCTTATCTGCTGCGATACTTACCTGGAATCCAGATACACCAGTCAAAGAACCCTGTGGGGCACGAATATCTGCTGGGTAGTCAGGGAATGTACAAATACCATTACCTACAGTGGCCGAGATAGTGGAAAAAATATTTCCAGCAAGCTGCATTCCGTCTCCGGAGTCGCCTGAGAATCGAACCACCACTTGATCCAATTCTTCTACTTTCAAGTTGTCTGCCATATTTTTAGTTACTTTATTTTTTTCAAATTTCTACCTTCAGCGTGCAAAGTTAGTCAAAATGTAAGCAATTCAAAAATATTATGAATATTATTTCAGTTTAATGCACCCCAATATCCTCATTTTGGCATATTTATGCGAACAATAGACTTCCTTTTGGCAAATTAGTCATAAAACTTTGTCAAATAATAGGCAATAATCGGTCGTTAGAGGTGCGACGGCATTGTCCTCCACTGTTTATACCGCTTTACTGCATAAAGAATCTTTTTCATTATTAACATCGTTCTTTTTCACGTTTCAGTTTTTATTCTTATTTTTGTTGAAACAAAGAATCGTGAACTTTCAAAAATAAAATCAGATGAAAAAAATAAAGACAGCGATTGTAGCGCTTTCATATATGTTCTGCGCAGTCGTTTCCAATGCGCAAGAGCAGCAACTGACACTAAAATGCGAACAGATCGGAGAAATCAAAGGCGAACAGAAATTTTCCGCTGAAGATGGCTGGCTAATGCTGACTACAGACATTTACCTCCTTAACCCCGAAGCTTTCAAAGGTCAGCTTGAGACAATTTACACTAGCCGTAAGGAAAAAGACAAAATCAAAAACGTTTTCATCTCCGGCCAAATGACAAGCACTACCGTCGCTCAGGATGTGAGATATCCTCTCTATAATCTGACGGTGGAGCTAGTAAACAAAGAGTTGTCTGTCAACAAGGCAAACACTCAGGGCAAAATCCGAATCGCAGACAATATCCCGCTAAACGCATTCGGCACCAACCCTGTGGAGATGAAATTCTACGCTGAGGCTATAAATGTGGAGCAACCACAGCGTATCACTGATTTCGTGTGCCGCCAGCTTTCCAACGTCGGCAAGGTCAACAACGACTACTCGGCTATGAACAAAGTGTCGGAGGAGTATGGCAAACTTCTTGAAAGCAAGACCAAAGAGCGTCAGTATGTGTTCAATTCCACAGTTTCGCTTTTCAACGAACTTGACGTCGACCGCAAAGTCTACTCAATCTGCCTATACCAGTTTGCCCCAAGCAATCAGGACATCGAACGTAATTTCTCTAACGCGGCTTTGAAGAAATGCGTCGACGACAATGCGAACATCGACTACGCCACTATCAGAAAGAATGTCGCTAACAAGACTGCCCCTATCATCGTGGCTGTCAACTATAAGAGCAGCCACAAACCAAGTGTGCGCAAGCCTAACCAGATCAACGACTCTTACGTCGATGACAGAATCGTGAAGACACGTAACCTGCATGCAGCACATCTTATCAGCGACGACGTCTTCACTCAGGAAGATGATCTGAATGAGCTTTTGAAAGAATACCTTGCTTTAGACAAGGAAGTGAAGCGCTACAAGGAAAACAAGGCAAAAGGAATGACAAACATCAATCCTTCCGCTATCATCTACAACTACTCCGAGCTGCTCAACACAATCATGATGAAAAACCTGAAGAAAGAGTTCCTTTATGAAAACAGATTCAAGTCTCACTACAACGATGTGCAGGCAGCAGCCAAAAACAATCTGAAAGATGGCAAAGAGCTCGACAGAATCGAAAAACTCGTCTATGTGATGGTGATGGAGAAAGACGCGGACACAATCTCGTCGACAGAGAAGATAATCGCCAACTTCAACGCCATCAACAGTGCTGAGGCATTGGTGGAAGACACAAAGTGGGAGACTAACGTGTCCGACCTGAAAGACCGCTACGAGGAGGCATATTTCGACAAAGTGTTCAAAGGCAAGTGTGAGAAACTGCTTGAGGGTGATCCAAAAGAGAAGGAGCCAATCGCAGAGCAGATCAAGAAAGAGATCGAGGCATCCAACTGCAAGGCTTGTTTCTTCCAGGCAGAAGAATACTACTTCGAGCCACTTCAAGACAAAATCAACGTGCTGAAAGCTGAAGAGGCTGAGAAAGCAGCAGCTGAGGCGGCGGCGGCAGCCAAAGCAGCCAAACTTGCAAAGAAGAAGGCGATGATGAAGAAAAAGAAGAAATAAAGATTTAAGAATAATGGCATGGGATTTCGTCAGATTCCATGCCATATCTTATTAAAAAGTCCTCAGACTCTAGAAAAATGTGACCACAATGGAAGATTTAATAATTTGGGGATTAATAACATTCATATTCTATTGTTTTGACTGCTATGTAGTCAAAAGGAATATGAGACCAGACACCACCCAAAAAGAATTGATTACTCTTTTTGCAGGCATATTGGGAGGAGGCATACTAATTATTCTAATGATGTACTATGCATACATAAATTTGAATTTTTTTTCATGGTATATCTCACCTGTTGCTCTAATCCCACTTTTTTTTTGTTCTATTATGGCAGTTAGCCGTATTAAAACCAGGGGCAGGTCACAAAATACTAAGTTCATACTTACTAATCATAACATATGTGTTATTTCTGATAGTCGGAATAATAGCAGGTCCGACAATATCAGGAATCTCCCTATATCATGGATGATTATTCAAGCAATGGAACGCTCCACTATCAACGACCTTGAAATCCGTTTTCTGCTCAGTCAGAATCTGACATCAGACACAGAAGATCGCGAGGTCATCATCAAAGGCATCGAGCAAAGCTATTGGTATGAGGGGTATGAAAAGTAAAAGAATAAAAGCCACAAAATTCTAAGTAGATGTAATTCTATAATACAAAAAAGATATTCACAGTATATCACATTATAAAGTCTATTTAGACACCTGTATTTTTTTCTTATTTTCAAGGAGTTTTTGTATTTTTGTATGATTTAGACAATAGTGCTTTTTTTCGGTAAAAGCTTCTTGAATAAAGGAAAGAGGATTTTAAGATAAAAAAGAATAAGTTGTTTGCTAGATTCATCATAGAATTGAATAGTAGCTTTGAGTAAAATGAAAAATAAATTTAATATAACAACAAACGACGATTCCGCAATTATCACTCATTATCTTCAAAATAGAGATAGCGATTTCGCCTTTCCATTTGAACAAGACGCTTTGCAATTGTTGAACGAAGAAACATTTGACAAAAACATTTGCATTGTAGCAGAACCAATAGTTCCTTACGGATTATTCCCTGAATTGCTTTCTGTACCCTTTCCTGCTCCTGAAAATCCTAAATTCACATTTATAGATTTGTTTGCTGGAATCGGAGGATTCAGAATCGCCATGCAAAACATTGGTGGAAAATGCGTTTATTCATCCGAATGGGATTCTCAAGCGCAAAAAACATATTTGGCAAATTACGGAGAAGTCCCATTTGGAGATATTACCAAAGAATCAACAAAGCAATATATCCCAAATGATTTTGATGTGCTTTGTGCAGGATTTCCTTGCCAAGCATTTTCTATCGCTGGTTATCAAAAAGGATTTGAAGACACAAGAGGAACCTTGTTCTTCGATGTTGCAGAAATAATTAAAAGGAAACGCCCCAAAGCCGTTTTTCTTGAAAATGTTAAAAATCTATATACCCATGATAAAGGAAATACATTTTCAACAATAAAAAGGACTCTCGAAGAATTAGGATATGTTGTATTTCACAAAGTGATGAATGCTATGGAATACGCAAACATTCCACAAAACAGAGAGCGTATCTTTATAGTATGCTTTAACAAAGAAAAAATTGCCAACTATAATGATTTTGTCTTTCCAGAAAAAGAAACATTGGTAAAAAACATACATGATTGTATTGATTATAGCAATATGGACAAAAAGCTTTTTTATGGAGATAGCATGGGTCATATCGCAGAGTTACGAGCAGGTGTTGTTTCCAAAGATACGGTATATCAATGGAGACGACAATATGTTCGAGAAAACAAGAGCAAGGTTTGTCCTACATTAACCGCTAACATGGGAACTGGAGGTCATAATGTACCAATAATATTAACAGATAATGGAATACGCAAGTTGTCCCCACGTGAATGTTTGAATTTCCAGGGATATCCAAAAGAATTCGTATTTCCTACAAACATTGCAAATTCAGCAAAATATAAACAGGCCGGAAATTCAGTAGTTGTGCCACTTATTCAAAAAGTATGCAAACAAATAACATCAGTAATCTTAAAGAATTCCTAAACTGCTGGACTTCTTACGAAAAATATTTTGATATGTTGAAGCTAATGGCTCAACTAAGTCGATTGTTTTCAGAAAGTGATATACCATACTTGGATTATCGTCTGACAGAAAATCTATTTTGTCGTTATTTCAAAGCTTATAACGACGCTCGTTCCTGCACTGCTTATGATGCCAGATTCTCTAATGTCGGCATAGGAATCAAAACATTCATCTTGAAGAAGAATCAATCTATAGAAAAGATTGCTGAATTTAATAAGCTCAAAAAAACGCTAAATGGTTTGCATGGCATTGATTTGGCAAAACAACTCGGACAATACCGTAACGACAGAATGCGTTTCGCTAATGACCAGTACGGTGTGAATGAAACCCAATATCACATTGTTGGAAGGACTGATGGTTTGCTGAGAATATTTAACACTCCATATGATGAGGTGGACATAGAACATATTCATCTTATTTCAGACGATGAGACATCATGCAAATTCGACGATGAGAAAAATGAATTCTCTTTCAATAAGAGCAAAAGTGTTCTAATGAAACGATTCTATGTGCCAAAGACTTGCATGGATGTAAAAGTTGACATCATAGAAGATCCTCTTGCTTTGCTTGAATCCTTTTTCATGACAAAAAAAGATGTAATTGAAGATTCAAAGGCAAGAATTAAAGGTATAGATTATGTAATTCTACCACTTTATTCTGTCAAAAGTGGAATTAAATATGTGCCAGAAAAATCTGGTCTTAACCAATTTAATGCAGGTGGACGCAAACGAAACCCTTTAGAGGTTTATGTGCCTGTGCCAATTGCCATACATAAAAGCTATCCTAATTTCTTTCCGAATAGAGATACTCCTTTTGCCCTTGAAATGCCAGACAAAACCATTCTTAGCGCAAAGATTTGTCAAGACAACGGAAAAGCCTTAATGACCAATCCTAATAAAGATTTAGGAGAGTGGCTATTAAGAAAAATCCTTCATAAAAAAGATTTCGAATTGGTGACCATCGACGATTTGGACCGTCTTGGATTTGATAGCATTTGCATAGAAAATCTTCATCAAAACACAGAAAATGGAGAATCTCTTTATCGTATATCATTCTCTAATACAGAAGTAAGTTACGAAAACTTTTTAGATGATTCCTCTCTATTATAACTATCGTTAAAAGATTAGACTTATTTTCTCCCTATGTCCAAATCTCATGTATAAAAGAGGATTAATTAAAGTATAAAGTTTGCCAATTGACATAAAAAATGCAATTACAACAAAAATAAACTTATAAAGCATTGTTAAAACAAATTGATAGCAATATGAACTCGACTAAAGCATATACAAGAATTAATAGCTGGATCGGTTTGGCACCAACAGTGTTATTCTTGACCTCATATGTGCCTTTATTTGTTTTAATTATCATACGACAAACTCATTCTAACTTTGATTATCTATCATGGGGTGGAATAAATTCAGATTCATTTGTTTGTATGATAAAACATTTCGGAATGTCAATCATATGCTTTGTCATGACAATATTTGGGTTAATTGGAACTTGGCTCGTTTTCAAGAATCTCAATAAAAGAGTTGAAAATGGATACACTTTTAAGATTGAAGAGATATCCAGTATGAATGATGAGCCATTGATTTATATTGCAACATACATTATTCCATTATTAGCTGTAGACTATAATAGTCCAATAGATTGCCTCTCAATTATATGTATATTTCTAATTATTTATATTTTATATATCCATTCTAAACTAATTCTTGTTAATCCTATTTTAAGTCTCAAATACTCTATTTATACGGTTAGATACAAAGATGGAAACATTCCTCGTCAAGGAATACTAATTTCATATGATAATGATATCTTAGAATATGACAAAGTGAAAATTTATAATGTAGGACACCAACTATTTTACGGATATAAAAAAAGAAACATATGAATATAACAGAATTACAAGAAAGAATCCAAATCACAAAAAAAGAAGATGTAAAACTCTATTTTGTAACGAGATTGATTAAACCTGAAGTTTCAAAGAGAACTCCAGCTAAAGATAAGTACATGTTTAATGTACTTCAGATAGATTGCGATGATGAGGTACGTTCATACCTATACGATGCTTCTGTTCGTCAGTTGAACAAAACAATCCAGAAGAACTATGAGATGTTGGATTATGATATTTTGACAGATGAGACAGAACATTTGTTTACATACAACATCCAGAATAAAGTTTTTTCATTCAACGATGTGGTAACAAACAAATTACTTAAGACTGCTCCAAAGGTTACAAGCATTGCTAATATAACTAAGACAGAAGATTTATGGGCTTATTGCGTTGAATTCTTTAATAATGAAACAGAAGAAAGAATATTCACATTTCGAAAAATACTTCCAAGCAAAGTCGGGGTTGATGAGAATGCAAAAAATTGGGTTAGAGCGATGTTTAGTCCTAAAAGTCAACAACTGACTTTATTGAAAGAGGAAACTGTAAATCTTGATGAACAGATTGACTGCATATATCATCAAGAAACTTTCTACGTTATAAAGAAAGCTAATTTCGAACAGATAGTCGGACTTCAAGAAGAATATAAAGAAAAGGCACTTGAGGTTGCGGATAACATGATAAATAGTGGTAATTTTCTCGGTGGAGACAAATTAAAAGAACTTATTGAGAAAAAGCCATCAATTCATAAAAAACTCATTAAGGTGGAAAAGTTGGGAGAATACAAAAAACTATCATCTAAAACCATAAATACAATGAAAAGAATACTAAAGAAATACGGAGAGACGTTACCGATTATTAATGATAAGCTTTCTATAGAAAATGAAGAATACATAGATGCTATACTAAAAGCACTGGGAGACTATTACAAAAAAGGAGAAATATCAGGAAAACCATATGGCACATTTGCAGGCAAAGAACTCAAACCTATTAATTAGTCGCAATGTTGAAGAAAAATCCAATTGAAAAGCTAATATCAGACGATTTTGCCCCATTCCTCCTATGATTCACATATTCGTAGAACAAAAAAAATTAGTTTGAACTTGTCTTTTCATAAAGCTTAAATTAGCACAATGAAAAAAAATAAGAAATAGCACAGCTGAATTCTTGATATTCCAGATAGAAGGAAAATATGATAGTTACAAAAGACAATAACGACATGAATAATAACGACAATATTCCAGAACTTCAATCTCCTTTCGAGCAGTTAAGAGAGGTCGATGCGGATGGCAGGGAATGGTGGAACTCGCGTAAGCTGGCACGAGTGATGGGCTATGGCAAATACTGGAACTTTGAACGTGTCATAGCAAAGGCACAGGCATGGACTACACAGAAGGGCTACCATCTTGGCGATCACTTTGTGGAAATCTCCGAGATGGCAGAACTAGGCAGTGGGGCTGTCAGAGAAGTGACGAGTATCCGCCTATCACGTGCTGCTTGTATGGCAGTTGCTATGAATGCCGACCAAAAGAAAGAGATGGTGAATGCCGCACAACAGTACTTCAGTGCGACTATGAATCCTGATCTAGCCGTGAGAAGCATGGAATCTTCCATCTTGATGTATAAAAGTGGACGAGGGAATGTGCAAGTTCAAGTTGTCTTCGACACCAATACATTTTGGCTTTCTCAGCAGAGAATGGCAGAGTTGTTTGGAGTAACTGTTCCAAATATATTTTATCATCTGCAACAAATAGATAATAGTGGAGAAATCCATTTGTCCGATGCAATTAAAAAATTTTTAATACCTTCGGACAAATGGTCTGGAGAGGTGATGATGTACAATCTTGATGTAGTCATTGCTGTGGGATATCGCGTGAATAGCTACGAGGCGACTCAGTTCCGTATCTGGGCCACACAAGTTCTTAAAGAATACCTTACCAAAGGCTTTGTGTTGGATGATGAGAGACTGAAGGGAAAGAACGTATTCGGGGCAGACTATTTTGATGATTTGCTCGATCGCATTCGGGAGATACGTATCAGCGAGCGACGGTACTATCAGAAGATTACGGATATATATAGCGAATGTAGTTCTGACTATGACAAGGATTCTGAAGAAACACAATTGTTCTTCAAGACGGTACAGAATATGATGCATTATGCCGTGACAAAACAGACCGCTGCCGAAATTATCTATGACCGTGCAGACGCTGAACGCCCTCACATGGGATTGACCACATGGAAAAATGCACCAGATGGTAGAGTCGTAAAATCTGATGTCACCATTGCAAAGAACTATCTCAGCGAGAAAGAAGTAGATTCGTTGAACAGATTGAGCAATGCCTTCATTGACATTGCCGAACAAAGAGCAGAGGATCATATACTGATGACAATGGCAGATTGGTCTACTCTCCTACAACGCTATATGGACTTGAACAACCGTCCAATACTTCCAGATGCAGGACGTGTGACTCATGAACAGGCTGTAGAAAAGGCACTCACTGAATACGATAAGTTCCGCGTCATTCAAGACCGTGAAATCATGAGTGATTTTGATAAACAGTTGAAACTATTGTTTGGAGACAAAAAGCAATATTGATTTTGTAAATATAGTCTACTCCCCCATCACAAAAACAAAAAATCCCGCACGACTTTCATCATGCGGGATTTTTTATTGTCTATTATCTCAGATTATTTAACTTCCTCGAAGTCAACATCTGTGATGTCATCTTTGTTAGGACCAGACTGACCGCCGGCGTTACCACCGTTGAAGCCGCCACCCTGCGCACCACCAGCCTGCTGCTGTGCGTTGTACATATCCTGGCTTGCTGCGTGAAGCGCATTCTCTAGCTCCTTCATTGAAGCATCAATACCTGCTAGATCCTGTGACTTGTGAGCATCCTTTAGTTTTGACAATGCAGTCTCGATTGGAGTACGCTTGCTTGATGGGATCTTATCACCGATCTCCTTAAGCTGCTTCTCTACCTGGAAGATCATTGCGTCGGCATTGTTCAACTTGTCGACACGCTCTCTCTCCTTCTGGTCGGCTGCTGCGTTTGCAGTTGCCTCGTTCTTCATTCTTTCGATCTCCTCCTTCGACAAACCTGATGACGACTCGATACGGATCTTCTGCTCCTTGTTTGTTGCCTTATCAAGAGCTGTTACATTAAGGATACCGTTAGCATCGATATCGAACGACACTACAATCTGAGGCACACCACGTGGAGCTGCTGGAATTCCGTCCAAGTGGAAACGTCCGATCGACTTGTTCTGTGCAGCCATTGGACGCTCTCCCTGAAGCACATTGATCTCTACAGATGTCTGGTTGTCGGCAGCAGTAGAGAAGATCTGCTCCTTCTTAGTTGGAATAGTTGTGTTAGCGTCGATTAGCTTTGTCATCACACCGCCGTAAGTCTCGATACCTAGAGAAAGTGGAGTGACATCAAGTAGCAATACGCCACCGCCTGCACCGTCGGCCAAATCACCACCAAGGACACCTCCCTGGATTGCTGCTCCTAGAGCCACAACCTCATCTGGGTTAACTCCCTTAGATGGAGCCTTACCGAAGAATTTCTCTACAGCCTCCTGAATTGCAGGAATACGAGTAGATCCACCCACTAGGATAACTTCGTCGATATCTGATGTTGAGTAACCTGCACTCTGCAATGCAGTACGGCATGGCTCGATTGTACGCTGTACCAAGTCGTCTACCAACTGCTCGAACTTAGCACGTGACAATGTTCTTACCAAGTGCTTTGGAGCACCGTCTACAACTGTGATATATGGCAAGTTGATCTCTGATGTAGTTGTGTTTGAAAGCTCAATCTTTGCCTTCTCAGCAGCCTCTTTCAATCTCTGCAATGCCATAGGATCCTTACGTAGATCGAAACCAGAGTTCTCTGCCTTAAACTCATCTACCAACCACTGGATTACCTTCTCATCGAAGTCGTCACCTCCTAGGTGAGTATCTCCTGCAGTTGCCTTAACCTCAAACACACCGTCGCCTAGCTCAAGGACAGACACATCATGTGTACCACCACCACAGTCGAACACAAGAATCTTCATATCCTTGTCTTTCTTATCGATACCGTATGCCAATGCTGATGCTGTTGGCTCGTTGACGATACGACGAACTTTCAAACCTGCGATCTCACCAGCCTCCTTTGTTGCCTGACGCTGTGAGTCGTTGAAATATGCTGGCACTGTGATAACGGCTTCTGTAACTTCCTCACCCAAGAAATCCTCAGCTGTCTTCTTCATCTTCTGAAGGATCATTGCTGAAATCTCCTGTGGAGTGTAAAGACGTCCGTCTATATCCACACGTGGAGTGTTGTTGTCGCCTCTTACAACCTTGTAAGGCACTCTTGCGATCTCAGCGCCCACCTGGTCGTATGTCTCACCCATGAATCTCTTGATAGAGAAAATAGTCTTTTCTGGGTTTGTGATCGCCTGACGCTTTGCAGGGTCACCGATCTTTCTCTCTCCACCAGCCAAAAAACCTACTACGGAAGGAGTTGTTCTCTTACCCTCGCTGTTTGGAATAACTTTTGCTTCGCCACCTTCCATTACGGCTACGCACGAGTTTGTTGTACCAAGGTCAATTCCGATAATCTTTCCCATGACTTTATTCTTTTTTATTATTATTCAAAATTTCGTTATGAACGATCTCATCGTCGTTCGCATTAATTAATTCAAAAAATATGCCAATGCCTTTTTCATGCCAATTTTGTGGCATAATATGACAAAGTCTGCCAAAGTGTCAGTCAGGAAAATTTTATGTACGACATTTATTCACAAAAAACATTCAATCCTACCTGCGTGTGCATCATCTCGATTTCTGGCATCATCGTTTTCAATTCGGCGTATGCCTCTGCTCCTGTGCAATGTCCGCAGATAATTTGCCGTGGCGACACGGATTTCAATTCCGACGCAAGTTTCTCCAACTTCTCTCGGGAATCATGAAGTGTATGGAATCCTCCTATTATTGTGTCGACGGGAAGACGGAATTGCTGTTGGGCATGACGCACTATATTCGACACTCCCCTATGAGCGCAGCCGGTGACGACACTCATTTTTCCTCCATGCACACATATTATATATACTTCGTCATTGAAACAATCGTTTGGTTTGGTGCCGTCTTCCGCCAAAACATAAAAATCTTCTGTGTGCGACAATTCTGTCAACTCGCATCCTTTGGCTGAAACAGCAAAAACATTCTCAGTCAGTCCGACTATTCCGTCGACTATATTGAATCTTGATTTCTGCTCGGCTGTGAGTTTCAACCCTATATCCACACCACGTCTGCCTGTGCGTGCCACATCAAAACCATCTCCAGCCCAAAACCTACATTCCCGGCTGTGATTCATCATCGTCGCCACTCCACCGCTGTGATCGTTATGACCGTGGCTCAACACGACATCAGAGATCTCCTCCGTCGCCACCTTGAAACATTCAAGATTATGAAGTAGTGCCAGAGATCCGGAAGCGGTGTCGAAAAGAATATTCTTGCCGCCATCGCAAATCAACGCAGAGAAGCCATGCTCCGCGAAGACGTTGCTCTGTGCCGCATAATTGTCTACTATTATTTTGATTTTCATCTATCCAGTTTCTCTTTGTCTGCCACTACCGAGACTCCGAAATCGTCTCTGCCAAAATATTTCTGTGCCATTTTCCTCACATCGTCGGCTGAGACAGAACGTATATAGTCGATAAACTCATTGATATATGCAAGAGAGATATCCCCTCCGTTGGCTGATGTGACAGCTCTGATCATCTCACTGTTCCAAGCGAGCGCGTTGCCATACGTGCTGCACATTGTGCCGAGCAAATAATTCTTCACTCTCTCCATTTCATCGTCTGGCACATTCTCAGTACAAAGAAGATCCATCTCCTTGAATGTCTCGTCGATCACCTTCTGCACATATTTATTGTCGCACTGAGTGGAGATGCACATTGTGCCGTGATGCTTGTTGATAGAAGTGTCGGAATAGATGCCGTAAGTGTATCCTTTTTCCTCACGTATATTGGAAGAGAGTCTGCTTCCGAAATAACCTCCCAACACGGTATTCAGGAAACGCATTCCTTTCTCATCTTTGTCTGCCCGGCCAAACAGTTGGCGTCCGATACAAACGCCTGCCTGCACTCCCGTCTTGTGATGGAATGTGTATTTTTTATCCATTTCCGGCAAAATCAAAGGGTTGTCTGTCTTGCGTGTCCGGCCCGACGGTGCGATATTGGAAAACGTGTCAATCAAAACTTTTTTCACTTCGTCCGTGATCATTCCACACGCAACAAATTCCACGTTTTCAATATGGAAATAGTCGGAATGCAGTTTACGCAAATCCTCCACCGTCAGTTTTTCTATATCTTCCTGCTCCGGATGAATCATTCTTGCTGTTTTGCCGAAAAGCATGTAGTCGAGGTTTTTATCACTTAGATAATCCACTCGTTTGGACAGATCCTTCATGTTCGTCTTCATAATCTTTGACAAACGTTTGAAATCATCCTCACGCAAAGCTGGAGAGAAGACAGAATCGACAAACACGTCTATAATTTGGGGAAGATGTTTTGTCAGTGAAATAAGGTCGTATGAAGAGGCATACATGCCAGGCAATATACTTTTTCTTGCTCCGTAGAAGTCGAATTTCTCCGCCACTTCTGATTGTGTCATGTTTTTCGTGCCTTCAAAAAGCATACTCGACATCATACGGGTAGACAACGGCACTTTTTGCACATCAAGTCCGACCCCCACGATCACAGTCACACGCACGACCTCGTCAATGCCGACATTCATGCAGTGGAGACGCGATCCATTCCTAAGGTTGATTGTCTCCACCTCAGGCACAACAATGCTGTTGATCTCATGTATAGGAGGGCAGATAGAACGGTCTAACTGGTTCATTTTTCAATGGATTTAAGAAATTCTTCCGCTCTTGCCATATCCTCTGGAGTATCGATTCCAATTGTCTGGGTCTCTGTCTGGCCAACCTTGATTTTCAATCCGTTGTCGATCCAACGAAGCTGTTCCAAACTTTCACAAATCTCATTTGTCGACTGAGGCATCTTAGTCACCTGCTTCAGCACCACAGCTTTATAGGCGTACAGACCGATATGTTTGAAGAAAGTGTGACGTTTTAGCCATTCCGATTTCTCCACTCCACGCAAATAAGGGATGATGCTGCGAGAGAAGTAGACGGCATTGCCAGCACCGTCGATCACAACTTTGGGAGAGTTGGGGTTTTCAAGATCGACGAATGAATCGTTAGAAGAAAATTGTTTGACAAGTGTGGCGATCTGAGTGTCGGGAGAATCGAAAAGATCACATACCGTACTGATCTGACTTGGCATAATAAACGGCTCATCACCCTGGATATTGACCACGACCTCTCTGTTGCAGCCACTTTTCTCGTAAGCCTCACAAATACGGTCGGTGCCGCTTTTATGCTTGTCGCTGGTCATGATAGCCTTGCCACCAAAGCCGACAACAGCATCATATATACGCTGATCGTCAGTTGCGACGTAAACCAAATCAAGCACCTTGGATGCCTGCTCATACACTCTCTGAATCATCAGTTTGCCACCGATGGAAGCCAACGGTTTGCCAGGGAAACGCGTCGACGCATATCTTGCAGGAATGATTCCTACGAATTTTTCCTTATTCATTGTTCATTATCGTTTTACGGACGGCAAAATTAGTGAAAAAAAATCAAAAAGAGACGGAGGTTCCCCCGTCTCTACTATTAAATTATAAAATTGAATCCTTTTTTAGAAATCAAATCCGAGT
Source organism: Bacteroidales bacterium UBA3844 (assembly GCA_002392915.1). Classification (GTDB taxonomy): domain Bacteria; phylum Bacteroidota; class Bacteroidia; order Bacteroidales; family Paludibacteraceae; genus UBA1723. The sequence goes on from DGHQ01000047.1 coordinate 33,081, forward strand.
GTGAACAATGCAGTGCGGTTTTTGATTGGAGTGTAAAATAACTCATAAAGTTCTGTTAATTCCAATTCGTAAATATCAATCAACCCCAAATCAAACGATACTCCTACATGAAATCTATCTATCACATAATCTATTCCGAATGCGACTCCAAAATCAAATCGGTTATAAAATGCCTTAAAATCTTCTGAACCTGGTGTCCATTCTCTTTTGTCATGCCCATTTTTTGTATAACTTCTTCCTGTAAATACGTTTAATCTAACATCGTATCTCTCTCCTCTATAATCGAAATGGATTCTTTCCTTTTCGCAACCAATTACTGCAAAAGCGACATACGGACCTGCATTCAAATTTAAATGTTTTTGTGGACTGAAATTAAGTCGGAACTGAGGTTGAATCGGCAACTCTATATAACTTAATCTATCAGAACGGACTGATTTATAATCATGATATTGAATACTTCCACTTGATTTGATTCGCTCTCCTTTCATTGTATATTTTAGTTCAATATTAAAATGAAAGCTCTCCAAAACAGGAATGTTCCATGCAAAGCCAAACGCATATGCAGCCAAAGGTCTTAATGCAACATCTCCATCTTTTCCTAAATAAAGTGCAAACGGAGCTGCCTTCTGATTCATTGTACTGAACGCAACCGAGCCTCGTATTCCAATTTTCACGCCCTGAGTATCACGAGCTGCAGAAACCAACTGTGCGGATGCAGACAACGTAAACAAAAACATCATCATAGTCAAAATTAATAACTTCTTCATAATCATATAATATACATGAATAATCAATCAAAAAGAGACGGAGGTTCCCCCGTCTCTACTATTAAATTATAAAATTGAATCCTTTTTTAGAAATCAAATCCGAGTGTGAACAATGCAGTGCGGTTTTTGATTGGAGTGTAACCTGCCTCATCGTTCATATCCTTAGCAAAAGCATTGATATCCTTTAGACCAAGGTCGTACGATACGCCGACGTGGAAATTCTCGATCTGGTAATCAACACCAAATGCCAAACCTACATCCAAACGGCTGTATGGATCTTTGTAGTTGTCGTCTGGATCTGTCCAAGTTCTGCTCTCTCCGTCAACTCTTGTGAAGCTTTTTCCTGTGAATGTATAAAACTTTGAGATCTCATCATCCTTTCCTTCAACGTGAGTTTTTGTCTTAACATGACCATGCAATGCCAATGCTAGATATGGACCAACGTTCACGTTCAAATGTGAGCTTTCGCTGAAATTAAGTCGGAACTGAGGCTGGATTGGCAACTCCAAATAGCCAAGACGCTCCAACGACACTACCTCATGATTGATAGTTAACGCCTTTCCCTTTTCTACAGTTTTCTGACCTTTCATCGCATACTTCAATTCGATGTTGAAGTGGAAACTTTCCAAAATAGGAAGATTCATCGCAAATCCTACAGCAAAAGCAGGCAACTGTTTTGTAGTGACTGTAGCATCAGCTAAATTTAATAGATTCACTGAAGCATTAGCCTCTTGGTTCATATTGCTCAATGCGAACGAACCTCTTACTCCGAATTTCACACCATCATTATCACGTGCGGCAGAAATCAACTGTGCGGATGCCGACAATGTAGCCAATAGCATCAACGCTGAAATCAATAATTTTTTCATATTTCTATTTTTGATTGAGAAATTGGTTAAGACCATATTCTCTAATTTACTATATATGATTAATTTACAAAAACTGAACACTTTCATAACAGCTCGTTCTTACGAACTCTCAGAAGAGAAGGGAGTTAGGGCATTCTGCCCTTAACAATCCTCAAACTCTATAGTCTCAATTTTTATAAATCAAACAGCTTCTAATCTTGTTTGATTATTAACGTTTTTTCTTCAACACCTTCTTTGAAGACGGCACGAATATGTGAAGTATAGAAATAAACAAGTTATACCACCATTTTTTCTTCTTCTCATCTTCTTTCTTTTCCTTCTTCTCGAGCTCCGACAACTTTTTGAATACAGCGTCATACTCTGCTTTCAACTTGTCGAGAGCCTTTTCTGCATCATCGTACTTCTTCTCTCCCTTCTTTAACAATGAAGTCAAACTCTTGTCTGTAGATGCGCCAACTGTTTTTACGACGTTCTTATACAAACCGTTAGCATCATCCTTTAGTTTCTTTGCTTCAGACAAATAAGGTTTGATTGTATCTTTCGCTTCAGTTGCATCTTCTGTCACAGATCTCATTTCTGTGATCTTATTCTTCAACTCAGTGATCTCATCCACCTTCGTCTGCATCTCAGACACAATGCTCTCAACCTCAGCCAATAGTTCCGAACTCTTATCTTCCACTTTTGGTTCTTCCTTCACCTTCGGCTCTGATTTTTCCTCCTCCTCACGTTGTCTCACAACTGGAGTTTCTTTCTCATAAAACGATGATTTCGTGATGATTTCACGTCTCTCCTCTTCTGTGATAGGACCAATCTGACCGGCAGGGCTTAACATTTTCGCTCTCTCCACCATCGACGGTGCACCCTTCTCATCCAAGAATGAGATCAGTGCCTCTCCCGTCTCCAACTCAAGAAGTGCCTCTTCACTCTTGAACTTCGGATTCTCGCGGAATCCGTCTGCCACGCTCTTGATTGTGCGCTGATCCTTAGGAGTAAACGCGCGAAGAGCATGCTGCACTTTGTTTCCCAACTGAGCCAACACATTCTCTGGAATATCTATAGGCGACTGTGTGATGAAATAGACTCCTACTCCCTTCGAACGAATCAAACGGACAATCTTTTCAATCTTGTCGAGCACTGCCTTCTGGGTGTCGTTGAAAAGCAGGTGAGCCTCATCAAAGAAAAAAACGAACTTTGGTTTATCCGCGTCGCCAACCTCCGGAAGATTTTCATAAAGGGATGTCAACAACCAAAATAGGAATGTGGAATATAGAAGCGGAGAATTTCCAAGTTTATCTGCCGCCAAGATGTTGATCACACCTTTACCATCCTTCGTTCTGATGAAATCCATCACATTGAAACTCTTTCCGCATAGGAATTTGTCACCACCCTCCTCTTCAAGTCGAAGAAGAGCACGTTGGATTGCTCCGACGCTGGCTGTAGACACGGCTCCGAGAGTAGCGGAAAGTTCCTGTGCATTATCACTGACATACGTCAACATCTTGCGAAGGTCGTCCAACGTCTCCATTGGCTTGTTCTGCTCTCTGCTCACACGGAATGCGATTGTCAACACACCCTCCTGAGTGTCGTTAAGTTCAAGGATACGAGACAACAACTGTGATCCAAGGTCATTAACTGTCACACGAATAGGATTGCCCTGCTCTTTGAAAACATCAAAAAACTCCACTGGAAAAGCCTGGAATCCATATTCAATTCCAAACTCAGCCTGACGCTTCTCCATAAACTTGTTGAGTTTTCCCTCTTTTGCCACACCAGACAAATCGCCCTTCATGTCGGCCATGAAGACAGGCACTCCCATCTGAGAGAATCCTTCAGCCAAGACCTGCAACGAGACAGTCTTACCAGTACCTGTGGCACCTGCAATCAAGCCATGACGGTTTCCCATCTTTGGCACAATTCCAATCAATCTGTCGGAAAAAGCAGCGTAAAGCAAATTTGCTTCTGCGTCGTTTGTATTTAAATTAATCAGCATAATCAGATTTTTCTTTCACTATTTTTGCACAAAAATAGTCAAATTTGACCAAAACATATTATTTTTGACGAAAATATGAATTTTTATAAGGATTAGAATGGATACAAAAGAAGAATTCGACGATGAACATTTGTTCAAAAAAATCGAGCAACACAATCGTAATGTGAATGTCGCGGTCAGTTTGACAATCGTGGCGACAATGCTTATTGGTGTAATGGCGATGCGGAATTACCTGATGACTGCGAATGCTAAGGAGGCAAAATCTGAATTTGAATTGAAGTATGAGGAAGACGTGAGGCGTTTCAAACAGGAGATTGCAGAGGCAAGTGAGACTTCCCATCTACGTTATTCTAAGTGGGTTAGAGACTCTTCCAATAGTGATTCCAGCTATCTCCGCTCATCTAAAGAATCACATTTCAATAAATTAGATTATAAAAAAGAGTCTAAGAAGACGGAATATACTTCCGGCCATTTCAAAGATGCGACGAAACAGAATTTCAGACAAGATCGTTATGCCGGGCTGCAAGTCGACATCAACACTGCCGACACAGCCGAGCTGCGTAAGCTGCCAGGCATCGGTGAGAAACGGGCTATGAATATTGTGAAATACCGCACCTCACTTGGCGGATTCTACACTGTGGAACAGCTGGCAGAAGTGTATAGCATAGATGCGGAACTAGTGGAACGGCTGAAAAAATATATAGTATGCAATGGCAATTCCGTCGCCAAAATCGACATCAACAATACTATTCCATACCAACTTTGGCATCCCTATCTTAAAGGTGAACTTTTGAAAACGATCAAGCAGAGAATCAAAAATGGGAAGCGGTACAAATCGTTTGACGAGATAAAAGCAGAAATCGGATACGATGAGAACCTGAATGGCAGAGCGGAAAAGTATTTGGAGTTCAAATGAATCCTTTTTTTCATTAAAAATCAAAAAGGATTCCTCGAAAATAGAAGAATCCTTTTTGTTATAAATCAAATACAAAAAATGTATAAAGTATTTCGGCACTTACTTTCTAAAATATACACATCGACCATTCATTATATAAACCTGTCCAGGCTGAGGATTATAAACTCTTCTTCCAAAGATATCATAGATAATTCCGTCTGAAATTTCAGATGGAATATTCCGCACACCAGAATAATTGCCATAATATCCATCTAAGAATGCCATACGAATATCTATAAACTGATGTATAAATTCTTTCTCCTCTTCAAAATTGAGTTCTATGTCATCTGTTCCATTCCATCTTGCATACTCTCGCTTTGCAGCACCAGTTTCTTCAAATAATTTAAAATATTCATCAAAACGAGATTTTATACTATCGTTGGCAAGCAGCGTTTTTCGCAACTTAAAATAAAGATTAGCCACATTATTCAAAAATGTACTATCCACATCATTTATCTGTGTAATAATGTGATTTTCAAACCATAGTTTATCATAAGAATCTTCATACTCCCATGATCTCCAATCCCTTCCAAATGAGGAATCCATATCCCATGGAGCAAAAGACATCTTCTTATTTTCCGTGATGTCATAAATATAGAAGAACTGATTTTTTCCTCTATTGTCAATAGCACTGATTGTATTTATAAAAATATGCAGATTCATCAACATAGGCACATCAAAATGCTCCGCATACTCGGCAGCATACACATCTTCGGATGAATTTACAACAAAATCCTCTTTCTCGATAATAGGTTCCCATTCCGTCTTTCCATTATCTTTCACATCAGGATATACAGACTCAAATCCCTGATATTCGGAACTATCATTAGAATACGCTTCTGATTCATCACCAAAACATGTGCCATTCCAACTAAAGCCCTTATATAATACACCTCTCACCACATCATCCTTTACTTTCTTTAGTTTCAACTGCTTTCGATCCAACTTTTCATTTAAACAATAAATACCATTATACTCATCGTTCAAATAAAGTTCCACAAACTTTCCTGATATTCCGGTCCGTACTTTTGGTTCACTTTCATAGTAATACGGTTTCACATCCATGGCATTCCAAATATCAAATGCGACGCGATTACGCATTCTTGCTTTATCCACAGCCATTGCGTCAAGGATCCAACTATTGTCGTTACGCATTCCCAACAAACGTGCAGACAGTTTTAATCCAGACTCATCAACAAGCTTGACTGCATAATTCTTCTTTTCATATTGTTGAGAAGTACCACCTCGAAACTTTGCAAACATGTTAAAAGTGTCAGGAGCCAAAGAATCAGGATCACAAACAATAATTTTCCCTTCTGTATATTCATCATAGAACTCTCCATAGATTTTTACTACAGGCATAACACGTTGTGCTGACGTTTCATTCGCCAACAACAATACCCATAGCATAATTACTATGTATGTTAAGACTCTATGCATATCTATGTTTTTATTCATAAGCATCATTTTCAAGTTTTCTCCACCATCGAACATTTATCTTTCATCGCCTTGCAAAAAGGAGATTCAGACACTTTCACATAATCAGGATATAACGATATGAGTTCATCCCAGACATCAGCTATTTCAGCCTCCCTTCCTAGATTCATAAGCAGTTCTCCCTTATAATCAAGGATTTCAGAATCATTGTCGGAAAGAATCAATGCGTCATCAAGAATCTCTATCGCAGATTCAAAGTTCTCACCGAACGATTTGTCGGAATATATATGGGCTAAATCAAACATTAGACCTGCCCTATCCTCAAGTTCACCGCTATCCTTATCCAAGAACTCCATCACCACCTGTTTGGCCTCTTTTTTGGTATAGACGCCTCTGCACTCTCCCGACAGAGTCATACGCACAAGACGTAGTTTAGCCTCCTCATCTCCAAGTTCAGCAGCCTTTTTGAACGACTCCAACATAATCTTCTTGTCTGCCCACTCATATTTGTCAACACACTCGTAAAGGAAATCACCTAAGTCAAAAAGATAGCCAGGATAATTCGCGTCTTCCTTTATATTATCAAGAAGAGTGACACCTTTCTTCAGCTGATATGTCTGATACATATCCTTGTTCAATCCATATTGTCCTTCACGATAAGCCTCAGAAAGCCATATCATAGCTTCCGGACATTTCATATTAGCGGCACGCATAAGGTGGACGAGGGCCTTGTCGTCGTCTTTCTCCACTTCCGAATAGTAGCCAAACAAACGCCAGTAGGCAAGCATTTTCAACTGTTCGTCCACTCCCTCCGTCTCCAACAGGAATTGAGCCACATCCAGGAATATCTTCCTGCATTGTTCGTCTCTCATAAAAGGGCAATGAATGATAATCTGCATTGCCACCCTTCCGTCGACGGGAGCCAAAGGCAGAACAGCCTCGACAACCTCCCTGTTGAGAGATTTCAATTCAAGGAATGCCTCCGCACATGCACCTGCATTATCATAAAATTCGTGGATTGGAGCCGCTAGAATCACCTTCTGAAAATAATCGTCAGCATCCTGATCATCTTGTTTCACACCCAATCCGCGTTTACAGCATTGAGCCATATACAAATAGCACTTGAATGAATCGATCGACGGTTCATCCTCCACCTTACGGAGAAGTTCAAATGCAAAGTTGAGACGGGATTTTTTGCCAGACGACTTATATTCATCCAGAATGAACGCCGCATAACGAATACAAGCAGATGGATTACCAGTCAGAGCAAGCTGTTTGAGCATTCTGACGGCATCCTTACGCACATTCTCATCCAATGATTTCAACGCCACCTCAACCGAGTAGAGAGTGGCCTCAACATTCCCGTTAGCAATAGCCTTATTGTAGAAATCCGCCGCGCTTTTCTTGTCGTCAGCCACAGTCTCGTTCAACCGTCCAAGGATGAATTGACAAAAAGCCTGCACAGGATTCGCTTCGCTCTTCTTATCCTGTTTTACAAATCCGACAGCGGGCACTTTGTCTGACTGCTGAGCATATTTCATACAGATGCTTACAATTTCCTGGTATTTACCAAGAGCAATCATCTGAGGCAGTTTCTCAAAAATATCCGCATCTGTTACTGCGTCCGCGATTGGCTGAATACGCACCAACCCTGCGATTTCAGAACTCCATGTTCTTTCTTCACTTTTCATAATTATACAAAAAATAATAAGGCGGCATCATTACCGTCTCTCCTCCTCATCTTTTTCTTTTATTTGCGACGGTGAGATAACTCGCCAATGTTCCGCACGGAAACGCATTCTATAGATAGATATACCCATGCGCAAATTCTCCAGACCATAATAGTTTTTATCTACAGCATTGTCTATAAATCCTGGATCATTTTCAACTATAGTCTTAACTATCTTATCTATTTCACAACCTGGATATATAGGAAAGACCACATCCATAATCTTTGCCACTATCATACGTCGCTCCTCAAGCGTGAAATTATCCAGCAATACCTGAGGAAATCGCTCCATACGATCATAATAAACATCATGTCCGAAACATCCAGCGACATACTGCTGTATTATACTTCTGAATCTTGGAGTCTTCAACCTTTCATTTTGAGAGATATATTCAAGCAAACCATCTCTTATGTAGATAGATCCATCTGCATTTCTCTCAGCAAAAAGGGATTCAATACGAGCCTCACCACTTCTGGTTCTGACCAACACAAGCGAATCTATTATAGGTTCATGCTCCATGTGGAAATCGACAAACATCGCCTGCAAAACCGGCATACAATTTGTCACCAGCCAAGTCAGACTCTCTCTACTTTCATAAAGGACATAATTGTTAATGTGGTAAATCATTTCCAGATTCTCCTTACGGCTGACTTTCAAGCTCAATTCATCGCTCCACTTTTTTACCCTTTCTCCGCCAAACTTAGGCATCACAGCAATCTCCTCTGCCTTCTTGATTTCTGGATATTTCTCCGCATAATCAATTACTTCTGGAAGGAAAAAAGCTGGATATAACAATCCGACACGTGGATCAAAAATGACATCCCAAATAAAACGTCGACGTGACTCTGAAAGGTCTATGTTAAAATCATATTCGGGTTCTGGCTTGTACAATCCTGGAATCATGTACAACATCATTCTATTCTCATACAAAGAGAAATGACACGGTGCGGTGACATCCACTCCATGTGTCTTTTTTGCCATCTTGCGAAAATTTTTTGGGTTTAGCTTCAGTCCTCTGTCTTGCATTTCTTTGGCTAAAACATCCCCCAACGCGAGCATATCCGCTTTAGTGAAACGATATTTCACAGAATCTTCATACACTGCCTCGCAATAACATCCGTGAGCGACCTGCTGCAAAAGTATATTTTCAATGTTGACTTCGACCAAGTCTGAATTGTTTCCTTCGTTAAGTTCAGCCACACCCACTGTTTCGGGTGCTTTTTTCGCACACGAAATAACTGCTAAAAGCAGGATGAAATGTATTAAAACCCTAACTAAATTTTTCACTCTTTTCAACTTAACATTACAAAAATAATGTTTATTCCACTAAATTAAGAATTAAAAACGTATCTTTACAGCATAAAAACGTATATTATGGAATTTATTAACAGAAACACAATAGAATGTAAGAAAGATGACAAAGGGAATATCGTGGCTCGCTATTTTCCACAAGGGGTATGCAGCAGAATGATGGACATTGTCATTGACGAAAACACTCACGAGATAAAAGAGGCCAAAATCATCGGAGGTTGCCCAGGCAACGCCGCTGGAATCAGTCGTTTGGTGGTTGGACTAAAGGCGGAATTTGTAATTGAAAGGTTTGCTGGCACAACTTGTGGACCAAAGCCAACATCATGTCCTGATCAGTTCGCTACAGCTCTTAAATTGATGATCAATAAATAAAAGGTCGAGTCCTAGTCTACAACTAATTTACGAGGATTGTTATTTACCCATAACAATCCTCATTTTTTATTATAACCGCATAATCACTTCCATCCTTCTCCTTATTTCACTCGCAAAATCCTCATTAATGGCGATTGACCCCCATCCTCCTTTTTTAGAATTTTGCACCGTCTTAAACAAAAGCAAAATATGAGTCCAACAAATAAATATTTTTTTCAAAATTTGAATTGTCAGGAACTTAGAAATAAGTTCCTCTTTTTTTTGAACATTTTGGACTATCGTTCGTTTTTGAGAGATCACTGTCATATTGATTAACAAGATGTCGAACTATATATAAAAGCATAAAAAAATGAATAAAACATTAAAAATCGCACTTTTAGCAATTGCCTATCTTGCAATTTTCATACTAGGAGGCACAAGCGGATTAATACATCCAATGTGCTATGCCTACGTAGGTGCTTTGCTACCATTGTTGTTTGCACTCGTATATTTGCCTACCACATGCACAATACAAAATTTCGGTGCGGCGACAGTGCTCAACGGATTTTTACTCATATTATTGGGGGCTGCGGGAGAAGCAGACATTTCACTTGTTGTCGGACTTATCCTTTTGAGTGCCGCTGCTGAAATAATAAGATTCTTTTGCGGATACTCAGAAATCAAAGGTATCCGTTTTAGCTTCATACCATTTGCATTGTCGTTTTTTGCATATACAGCACATTGGTGGACAGACACAGAAGGTTCACTCGCTGCCGCAGTAGCAGAGATGCCCGCCGGCTACGACGCCATGATGAAGCCAGTCATCGACAATACACCAGCTCTAATCGCAGTGATAGTGCTGACCATTCCCGTCGCCATTATCGGTATGCGAATTGCAGAAAGATTAATGAAAAACCAGATTGAAAAACTACATCGATGAAAATTATTGTTTTCGGATCAGGTGCGTTAGGCTCTCTAATGATACACTTTCTGTGCAAAGCAGGCAATGATGTAACAGTGGTGGCACGGAGTACCGCTGATGAGCTTCGTCGTAACGGTTTGATTGTCAAACATTATCTACAACGAAAGACTAGCATCGACCATCCTACGATTTTAGAGAGTGTCCCTACAGACGAACATTTTGACATCGCTTTTTCAGTGATGCAGGGGCAACAGCAAAAAGAGTTGCTAGAGACATTCAAAAAATTGGACACAAATATCTTAGTGCTTGTCGGCAATAATTTAGAAGCTGATTTCTGTCAAAACAGCATATTAGAAGAACAACCAGATTTACATCTTCTTTTCGGATTTCAAAATTCTGCCGGACATCGTGAAGGAGCAAAAGCTATTGCGGCACGACTTCCCGTCACCAAACTATTTGTTGGCGGATTACACAATGCGGCATCCGAAACAGACCTTGTGGCTATACAAAAAGCCTTTAATCCAAAGGATGTCAAAATAACACCAGTTGACAACATGTATGCCTACTACCTCTGCCACGTTGCAGAAGTCATGCCGTATGGATATATGTGTTACAAAGTCGACGGCAATCTTAAAAAGCTCCAACGTCGCGATATAAAGACTATTATGCAGGCCACCAAGGAGTGTTTCGCATATTTGAAAAGCACCGGAATAGAAGTAATGCCCAAAGGCGAGGATAAATTTTATAACGGTGGAATAAAGACATACGCAATGTTTCTCTTATACAGAATTATTTCTAAAACCATCCTTGGGCAACTGATGGTTGCCGACCATTGCAAAAACGGAATCAAAGAGATGATTTACATCCACAAAAAATTTGAAGAATGGAGACTTCAACACAAAAGCATTCCAATGCCAACATGGGACAAGATAAGCCAGTATATGCCTACGGACATTGACGACATACATTGTTGAATGTCTGCAAGTTGAATGAAAGAAAAACAAATAATTGAAGGAATTAAACTTACCAAAAAACAATGAAAGAGAAGAATAATCTCCTAAGACTAATGGATTATGCCGGAAGTTTCAAATACTTCACTATCGGTTCTATCGTGCTGTCGGCTGTAAGTGCATGTCTTGCGCTTATGCCGTTTGTGTATATTTGGAAAATAATCGACGAAGTGCTTTCAGTCATGCCAGACTATTCAAAAGCCACCAACATCGAAGAATACGGAATGACTGCTGTGAAATACGCGATCAACGCCATGTGTGTATATTTCTGTGCGTTGGGATGCTCACATGTAGGCGGATTCCGCACTGTCGCCAACATCCGCAAAAGCTGTATGTCGAAAGTGATGCGTCTGCCACTGGGATACATAGAAACCGAGGGAAGCGGCAAAATACGAAAGATCATAATCGATTCTACCGCGTCGATGGATAATTTTCTTGAACACATAGTTCCCGACCAAACCGTAGCTATAACTACACCCATAGCAATGATTGCACTACTGATGTATTTCGATTGGAAAATAGGTCTTCTATGCCTTTCTACCATAATCGTTGGATTCCTTATCATGGGATCATTCATGACAGGTCCGAAACTAAAAAAAGATATGGAGGCATACAACCTGGCACTTGAAAACATGACCAAAGAGGCTGTAGAATATGTCAGAGGTATTCCTGTTGTAAAAACATTCGGGCAATCGGTGTTTTCATTCAAAAAACTCAAAAAGGCTATCGACGATTATGCCAAATTCACGATCAGCTACACACAACAATTCCGTATTCCGATGACAGCGTTTACGATTGTGATCAACTCTTCTTTTGCAATATTGATTGCCATTGCACTTTACCACAATGTGACTCTATCTGATCATGAACTGCTTACCAACCTGATGTTCTACATCATCTTCACTCCTATTATAGCAGTGACACTCAACAAGTTGATGTATTCATCTGAAGCAGGAATGATTGTCAGCAATGCTTTTTCGAGAATAGATTCAGTACTCGACGTAGCCGAAATCAAAGAAACAGAAACGCCTCAACTTCCTAAAGACAATTCCGTCGAGTTTCAGAATGTCTCTTTCCGATATGACGGTGCGACAAAAAACGCAGTTGATAAAATCTCTATAAAAATTGCAGCTGGTTCGCAAGTGGCATTCGTCGGACCTTCAGGTGGAGGTAAAACTACTTTAGCAAGCCTTGTCTCCAGATTCTGGGATGTCACGGAAGGCAAAATCTTAATCGGCGACGTAGATGTACGCGACATTCCACAAGCGAAACTGTCAGAAACAGTGTCGTTTGTCTTCCAAGACAGCAAACTTCTGAAAACATCCATAATGGATAATGTCCGTATCGCCAAACCATCCGCTACAGACCAAGAGGTCTTGGATGTCATCGAACGTGCACAATGTTCCGACATCATTGCAAAACTTCCTGATGGGGCTAACACCATAATCGGAAGCAAAGGAACTTATCTAAGCGGAGGTGAACAACAACGCATTGCAATCGCGCGTACGATGCTGAGAAACGCTCCTATTCTCGTGCTCGACGAAGCGACCGCATTTGCCGACCCAGAAAACGAGGAAAAAGTTTTGAAGGCGTTTAACGAAATATCAAAAGGCAAAACAGTAATCAAGATAGCTCACCGTCTTTCTACCGTGGTGGACTGCGATCAAATTTTTGTACTCAAGGACGGCAAAATCATAGAAAGCGGCAAACATCAGCAACTAATGTCGCAGAACGGCACATATTCAAAGATGTTTGGTGATTATCAGAAGTCGGTGGAATGGAAAATTGAGAATTAAAATTCATATTTATAACTATGACAAATTTCAAACAAAAATATGCCCTGTCAGACGAGGGGGCAAAAGGAATGGCAGTAGCGTCGATCGCAAATATTTTTTACAATTTGGCTCTGTTCTCACCAGTCGCATTGCTTTACTTTTTGGTGAAAGACATGTTGGGCGGAACCATTGAAGGCAAATCTACATTCTATATCTCAGGCATTTGCGCATGGGTCGTGATTATGGCTATAACAACCGTCATCCAATACAACACCTGCTATTTCTCAACATACAAAGAAAGCGGTATCAGACGTATTTCATTGGCGGAAAAACTTCGTCGCCTGCCATTATCATTTTTCTCAAAGAAAGACAGTGCGGATCTTACATCCACGATCATGGACGACGCCGCGCAAATTGAGCAAGCATCGTCTCACTTTATACCACAAGTGATCGGATCCATAGCAAGTTCATGCATATTGGCTGTATTTCTCATCTTCATAAACTGGAAAATGGCTTTAGCTGCAGTTTGGACACTACCTATTTGTCTGTTGATTGTGGCATTTTCACGTAGAGTTCAGCAACGTCTGGGTAGAAAACAGAGTGTTGCACAAATAGAGATGACAGAAAAAATTCAGGAATGTTTAGAGACAATACGTGATCTACGTCAGAATAACGAACAAGACAGCTATTATACAGAGGTCAAAGACAAAATCCACACGTTGGAAAAACGTAAGTTGTGGAGCGAACTCGGCACAGGACTTTTTGTCTGCAACGCAGAAATGATTTTGAAATTCTGTATTGCCACCACAGCCCTTGTCGGAGCTATGCTTCTGAAATCAGGAGAATTGGGAGTGTTGGAATACTTCTTCTTTCTGATTATGGCATCCCGACTTTATGATCCTCTGTTGGTATCACTCGAACATTTTGCCGCTATAATAGCTCTCGACGTAAATAGTGACCGTCTAAACGAGATTCTCCTACACAAAGAGCAAACAGGATCGGAGGAACTTAAAGTGAACGGTGGAGATATTGTATTCGACAATGTCAAGTTCTCATACCAAGACGGTAAAAAAATTCTCGACGGTGTTTCATTCACAGCCAAACAAGGAGAAGTCACAGCATTAATCGGTCCTTCTGGAAGTGGCAAAACCACTGTTTCTCGCCTTGCAGCAAGATTCTGGGATATTGATTCCGGCAAAATAACTGTAGGTGGACAGGATATTTCTAAGGTTGATCCAGAAACACTGATGAACCTTTACTCAATTGTGTTCCAGGATGTAACTCTATTTAACAACACCATTATGGAAAATATCCGTATCGGCGACAAAAACGCTACAGACGATCAAGTGAAACAAGCCGCCGCATTAGCCAACTGTACTGAATTTATTGAACAATTACCAGACAAATGGGATACCGTAATCGGTGAAAATGGAAAGAAACTCTCAGGCGGAGAGCGTCAGCGTATATCAATAGCACGTGCATTTCTTAAAAATGCCCCAATAATTCTTTTGGACGAGGCTTCCGCATCTCTTGATGTTGAAAACGAGACTCTTATACAACAGTCCATTTCAAAACTCATCAAAGGAAAAACAGTGTTGGTAATCGCACATAGATTGAGAACCATTGCTGGTGCGGACAAAATCATTACAATTAAAGATGGAAAGGCTCATGTTGAGATGAAAGGTTAAAAAGCTGTTTATCCTATTTGAGGATTGTTAAGGGCGGAACTACCTAACCACACCACATCTGCGAGTTCATAAGAACGAGCGCTCATATTTTTATTATGGGCTCGCCTTCGGCTCGCACTTTGGAAGGGGTTAGGGAGTTCCGCCCTTAACTATCCTCGAAAATCAGTTGCTAAATTGGAAGGAGTCTTAATTATTTTAATCTGTTATTTGTCCAATTTCTTGACTCCAAGCAACTTGACATTGAATTTTACCGCAGAATACGGATTCACCGTCACCTTCATCTTTGGTTCACGACTCACGCCTTCATAAGCAATTGTTCCGTATGCTAGATAGTATGGTGAATAGAAGTCAAAATCAGAGCCTACTGTCATATATTTGACGCCCTCCACCAATGCTTTCACCTGTCCATGCATAGACGTTCTGATCGTATCGTATCTAAACTCATTCTGCTTATTCTCAATCTTGTTGCCAGTCACAACAGCATAAATTGTATCACCATCTTCGGGACGGATTCCTGTAGGGTTTAATGTGTTGACTTTGATCAACAATCCGCTTGCTGACTCGGTTATGCCCTCTTCTGCCCTTTTCTCCATCAAAAACTTCTCTCCATATTCTTTGTTCTCTTGATATGAATTAAGTTTTGCAGTATCTTCATCATCGTCGTCGTCACATGAAGAAAATATAGATGCCACAAAAAGTGGTGTAGCTATTGCCAATAATAATCTGATATTCATAATATTCCTATTTAATTTTTCTAATCAATGTCATTCCGTCACGCAACGGCACCATAGTGACGAAGAATCTGTCGTCGGCACAAACCGAATCGTTGAACTTCTTTATGCCTGCCGTCTGGGCATCGTTTCTGTCCTCTTCCAACACATGTCCGTCCCACAAAGTATTGTCGGCGATGATCAACCCTCCCATTTTCATCTTAGGATAGACTGCTTCCAAATACTCCATATAATGACGTTTGTTACCATCCATAAAGCAGACGTCAAACTCTCCTTCCATCTGCGGTATCAGTTTCGCAGCGTCTCCAATATGGAAATGGACTTTCTTACCAACATCTCCGGCTCTGTCGAATCCGTTGAGTATCAACTCTTCCAGTTCATCATTGATGTCGATGGTATGCACTTCTCCATCCTCAGGCAATGCCTCTGCCATGCAAAGCGCGGAATATCCGGTGAAAGTGCCAATCTCCACGACTCTTTTTGCTCCCGTCATCGCACAGAACATCTTCAGCAATCGTCCCTGCAAATGACCCGAAAGCATGCGCGGCTTGAGTGTATATAAATTTGTATCACGCACGAGCTTTTTCAAAAAATCTGGTTCCGGCTCGATGTGAGACGTTATATAATTTTCTATTTCCTGGCTGAAAATATCCATCCTCCTAGAATAAATTAAGAATTAACAGTTAAGAATTAACTCCCTATCGTTCTTCTTCGACCGCCAATCGTTCCAACTCTTTCCATAAATTGTCGTCTGGAACAGGAGCCACCACCTTTATCTCTTTTTTCGACACTGGATGGATAAACTCAATCGAACGAGCATGGAGTGAAATTCCACCATCTGGATTGGAACGTGGAAAACCATATTTTAGGTCTCCTTTGATTGGCGAACCGATGTTTGCCAACTGGCATCGAATCTGATGATGACGTCCCGTCGACAAATCGACTTCCAGCAAAGTATAATT
Source organism: Bacteroidales bacterium UBA3844 (assembly GCA_002392915.1). Classification (GTDB taxonomy): domain Bacteria; phylum Bacteroidota; class Bacteroidia; order Bacteroidales; family Paludibacteraceae; genus UBA1723. The sequence continues at coordinate 49,579 of DGHQ01000047.1, forward strand.
GTCTGATTTTGCGATCGTACGATAGGAAAGTATAGCCTCTTTAGCATCCTTCACCCCTTTGCCGACAACAAAACTTTTGTTCTGCTTTTCATTGCGTTTCAGATAATTGACCAGCCTGCCCTCTTCCTCTTTGGGAGCATTCTTCACTACCGCCCAATAAAGCTTCTTCACATCGTGCTTTGCAAACATATCGCAAAGACGGGAGAGAGCCTTGCTTGTCTTGGCAAAAACCACCACTCCACTTGTAGGACGGTCAAGCCTGTGAGCCACACCGACGAAGACATTGCCTGGCTTGGCATACTTCTCCTTTATATATGCCGCAATCTGCTCGCCAAGAGTCGTGTCGCCGGTCTTGTCGCCCTGCACAATCTCTCTGCAAGTCTTGTTTACAATGATTATATGGTTATCTTCGTACAATACCTCCATAGCGGATTTTACTTTTGACGCTGACGTATAGACTCGTAAATCATCACTCCTGCCGCAACAGACACGTTAAGTGATGAAATTTTTCCGTTGATTGGAATCTTCACCAAGTCGTCGCACAATCTTATGATCTCAGGCGACACTCCTGTATCCTCAGCCCCCATGACGATTGCCAACGGACCTGTCAGATTTGTATCTGTGTAGACTTTATCTCCTTTCTCCGTGGCTGCGACGACGCGTACTCCACTGGCTTTCAGGTATTTCACCGTCTGCACAAGATTCTTCTCCTTACATACAGGCAATGTGTGCAGTGCACCCGCCGATGTCTTGATTGCATCCGCACCCACACTGACGCTTCCACGGAACGGAATCACAATCGCGTCGACTCCGGCACACTCGCAAGTACGCGCGATAGCACCGAAATTTCTTACGTCTGTCACTCCATCCAATATAATAAAGAAAGGATCCTTTCCCTCCTCAAATATATTCTGCACAAGATCCTCAACCCTCTGATAATGAGTGCTGCTGATGAAAGCAATAGCTCCCTGATGATTCTTGCGGGTATATTTATTGATTCTCTCAAGAGGCACACGCTGCACCTGAATCAACGGATGTGAACGAAGGACTTCGAAAAGTTCGTGCGACAACTCACTCTGAAGATCCTTCTTCAATATGATTTTGTCAATCTCCTTATCCGACTCGATCGCTTCTATGATCGCGCGGATTCCAAATATCATTTCATTCTCTTTCATCACTGTTCATTCTTTAATTTTTCGAGTTCCTCCGTCAGGATTTCCCATTCGTACATCTTTTCATCAAGGCTTTTCTTAGCCTTTTCATATTGTGTCAGCAAATCAGCATCAGTATCTCCTTCCGCCAATTTTGCTTCAATTTCTGCAATTTTGTTCTCTAGTTTTGTCACCTCAGCCTCGTTGTCGGCAACCGCTTTTTCTGCCTTTCTGACCTGCTTCTGCTTCTCCTTCTGAGCCTCATAAGAAAGTTTGCCTTCTGTCGGAGCCTTAGCAGCGACGGTGTTGTCTGCAACTTGTTTCTTCACCTCCAGCTCCTGAAGACTATCCATCTGCTTTGTCTTTAGAAAGTCATAGATTCCACCGAGATGTTCCACCACCTTATGGTTGGCAAACTCATACGTTTTCTCCACCAATCCATCGAGGAATTCACGGTCGTGCGAAACGACAATCACTGTGCCGTCGAATGCCTTTATCGCCTCCTTCAGGACATCTTTAGTACGCATGTCCAAATGGTTGGTCGGCTCATCGAGTACAAGGAAGTTGACTGGCTCTAAAAGCAGACGAATCATCGCCAAACGAGTTCTTTCTCCTCCCGACAACACTTTCACCTTCTTCTCAGACGCCTCTCCGCCAAACATGAACGCGCCAAGAATATCCTTGATTTTAGTGCGGATTTCTCCAGTAGCCACATAATCGATAGTGTCGAACACTGTCAACTCGCCATCCAGCAAAGATGCCTGATTCTGCGCGAAGTATCCAATCTTAACCAAATGACCGAGTTTCAATTCGCCATCATAGTCGATTTGGTTCATGATACATTTCACAAGCGTAGACTTACCTTCACCGTTCTTGCCGACAAAAGCTACTTTCTCACCACGTTTGATGCAGATGTCGATATTGTCGAGCACCACATGGTCGCCATACTTCTTGGTAAGGTTCTTAGCCTCCACACTCACCGACCCGCTGTGTGGAGCAGGTGGAAATTTCAAGTGTAGAGCAGCGTTATCCTCCTCGTCGACCTCGATTCTCTCGATTTTTTCAAGCTGCTTTATACGGCTCTGCACCTGCACACTCTTCGTCGCCTTGTAACGGAATCTCTCAATAAATTCCTCAGTGTCTGCGATTTGCTTCTGCTGATTCTCATACGCGCGAAGCTGTTGCTCGCGTCTCTCCTTGCGAAGCTGCACATAGTGAGAATAGTTTACCTTATAATCGTAGATATGACCAAGGGAAATCTCGATAGTACGGTTTGTGACATTATCAATGAATGCGCGGTCGTGTGAAACGAGCACAACAGCACAACCTGATGATTTCAGAAAATTCTCAAGCCACCAGATAGATTCGATATCCAAATGGTTGGTAGGCTCGTCGAGAAGCAACACGTCGGGACGTTGCAAAAGAATCTTTGCCAATTCGATACGCATACGCCATCCACCGCTGAACTCGCTTGTCTGACGGTTGAAATCCTCGCGAGTGAATCCAAGTCCACAAAGAGTACGCTCTATCTCTCCTATATAATTTCCTCCACCAAGAATGGCAAGTTTCTCATTAGCCTCAGTAAGACGGTCGATCAACTGATGATACGATTCACTCTCATAATCAGTACGTTCGGCAAGTTCAGCCCCAAGTTTGTCGATTTTTGCCTGAAGATCGGAGACGTGGGAGAAAGCCTTCTCAGTCTCCTGCATGACAGTACAATCATCGTTGTGGATCATATGCTGAGGAAGATAACCGATAGTGGTCTCCTTTGGCACAGACACCGAACCCTTTGATGGATTTTGCAAGCCAGCAAAGATTTTCAACATAGTCGATTTGCCAGCGCCATTTTTACCAACAAGAGCGATGCGGTCTTTGTCGTTGACCACAAAAGATATATCATCTAACAGAGTGAAGCCACCAAACTCAACAGTGACTTGGTTTACAGAAATCATCTATATAAATTTATTTTTGTGCAAAAATAACAAAATTATAGTGAAATTCATTTATATAGACGTTGCTATTGTTCATAAAGTTTCAAACATACGAATTTTAGATTTACAACGGGTCAGTTATGAGAGAATGGCATCGCAGAGAAATCACAAATGAGGAAGCCGAAGAAATCGAAGCGAATAAAGATACATGGTGATGTTCTGATATTACACAATAAAAACGCCCCTATCAAGAGGCGTTTTATTTAGCATTCAGCATTTATATTGCTTTTCACTCCCTCATCTTAGCCACAGCCTGCACCACATTCATCACATAGTCGCCAGTTTTCTCACATTCATTTATAAAGTCAATGTAATATGTACCAAGGCGATAGCTATATTCCTTATTGTTGATTGCCTCTACATTTCTCTCTGTGCAACGAGTACGAAGCTCATTCAAACGGTCCTCTATTCCGATGTTTTCTTTCAGATTTACAGTCTTCTCCTCTGGCAATGAAAGGACATTAATCATAGCCACCAAAGATTCGTCCACGATTTTCAGTGTCTTATTGATATATGTATTCTGCTCTTCATTGAATGTTTCCTCTCCATATTCGCGAAGACGGGAGATTGTTCGTCCGAGATGGTAGATACTATCACCTATACTCTCCAGTTCTCCTATCTCACGGAGCATACAAGCTATGGCATTTTTCGATTCTCCACTCAAACGTCCTTCACTCACCAGACCAAGATACTTGCCTATTTCATCCTCCATATTGTCGGTGATCTGCTCGTAATGCACCAGTTTTTTGTACGCATTTTCAAAATCCTCGTCTTTCTTGCTATCCAACGCCTTTGGCACAAACGTCAACATTCTGCGGCAACGTTCTCCGAACACCACAATCTCTTTGTTTGCCTGAAGAATAGAAAGCTCCGCAGTGGAAAGCAAACCTCCTGAGATAAACAACAAACGGTTTTCAGCATCCTGGTTTTCAGGCATTGGCAACACCTTGCAAACAAATGCTTCAATCTGCTTCACAAATCCGATCAATATTAATGTGTTGAAGATGTTGAAAGCCGTATGGAATGCAGAGAGACGGAACAAATCATTGTCGCCTGCATGAAGCACATTAGTAACGATCCATGTCACTGCATCACAGAACGGATAGAAGATTATCAATACGACAAGCACACCGAAAACATTGAAGAACATGTGTGCCAACGCTGCTCGTTTTGCCTGAGTGTTTGCAGTAAGGGAAGCCATAAAGGCTGTGATTGTCGTACCGATATTCTGACCCATTGCCAAAGCTGCGGCCTGCTCAAATCCGAATCCCTGTATATGCATATCAAAAAGCATCAGCGTGATTGCCATTGTGGCCGCTGATGCTTGAACTAACATTGTAACCAAAGCTCCCACTACAACAAATAGCAGAATTGTAAGAAAACCTCCATCCGCCATTCCAGCAAGTAGGTTTGCTACGTAAGAGCCTATATTCAAGTCGGTGGCCGACTGCTGCAAATAGCTCAAACCCATAAAAAGGAAAGCAAATCCGAAAATAAATTCTCCGACACTTTTTCTTTTGCTGACGCTGCTGAAAATCAGAGGCATACCTACGCACATCAGAGGTAGCGTCAACGCTGCGATATTCACTTTGAATCCAATCGCGGAAATCATCCATGCCGTCACTGTTGTTCCGACATTCGCACCCATGATCACACCAATTGCCTGAGTCAAACTCATCAATCCGGCATTCACGAAACTCACAACCATCACAGTAGTGGCACTTGAGGACTGGATCATAGCGGTGATCACGATTCCTGTAACAACACCCATTACACGATTTTTTGTCATTGCTGCAAGAATTGCGCGCAAACGGTCGCCGGCAAACTTCTCCAAACCCTCACTCATCGTTTTCATTCCAAAAAGGAAGAGTGCGAGTGAGCCGAACAACGATAACAAATTGAGGACTGTATCCATTATCAAGTTTTTAATTGAAAATGTGTTATGACAATGGGATTTTACCCATTCTCCATGTCAAAAATCTTAAACTGAGCACAAAAATATAAAAAAGCGGAAAAAAAATTACGTTATGGCAAAAAAACAAGTCCAAAAATGACAAATGAACTAAAAAACAAAGTAAAAAAATCCATTTTTGAATCCTTAGAATATGATTAAATTAATTAAAAAACTTGGTTATCGAGTTGATGATTGTAAATGGACCACGTATAAATATTGGTTTTAGGCCCCACATTTCTAGCACAAGCCGAAGACGAGCACATAAAAAAATAAAAAAGAGGATAGAATCAAATTGACGTTATAAATGATGTGGGAATAATAGCATTCCACTATTTTGCAAACCTTTCTCCCATGCTTTGTGCACAAATATTTAAGACAAAAAATATTCCCGACGTCTTTTATAATGATTTTATCATGTCAAACACACATGGCAAAATTTTACCTTGATCTGTTTTTTGAAAAAAATCAATTTATATTTGCATAATTCATAGAGAAATAAGCAACTTTTTTCAAAAAAAAAGCAGAAAACACTTGTTGTGTGATAAATAGTTTATACTTTTGCACCCGGGAAAGCGCTACACAACCAGCTCCCTTCTAATCCCCCAGGGTTTGAACGCAGCAAGGGTACGTCGGTTGTAGCGGTGTGATGTAGAAGGTTTTCCCACTTGCCTCTTTAGCTCAGTTGGCCAGAGCACGTGATTTGTAATCTCGGGGTCGTTGGTTCGAATCCGACAAGAGGCTCAAAAAGATTGCTCTTGCAGTCTACACATATTTAATAAGGTCTATTCCTTACGCCTCTTTAGCTCAGTTGGCCAGAGCACGTGATTTGTAATCTCGGGGTCGTTGGTTCGAATCCGACAAGAGGCTCAAAAAAGATTGCTCTTGCAGTCTACACATATTTAATAAGGTCTATTCCTTACGCCTCTTTAGCTCAGTTGGCCAGAGCACGTGATTTGTAATCTCGGGGTCGTTGGTTCGAATCCGACAAGAGGCTCAAAAAGATTGCGGTTGCAATCTACTCATATTCAATAAGGTCTATTCCTTACGCCTCTTTAGCTCAGTTGGCCAGAGCACGTGATTTGTAATCTCGGGGTCGTTGGTTCGAATCCGACAAGAGGCTCAAAAATTGAGAAGTCAGTGAAAACTGACTTTTTTCATTTTAAACGCACCGTCGCCACAAAAACTAATTATAACATCATTCCGACGGATGTTACGCGATGTCCCCAAACAACCATTTTCCACACTCCAAAAATCACAATTTTTCTGAATCAGTATGCTTTTAGCCTCTGCGGTCATTTAATCAATATGAGTTCGGCGACGACTTATTCTTCGAAGGAAACAACTAAAAATCCATAATTACCAGACAGAAAACTCTGCAAGGTGCAGCACCCAAAGGCGTTTTGACCAACAAATTAATTTACAAGCAAATATATTTACCAGACAGAAAACTATTACAAAAATCTGACGACCTGCAATTTCATTCGGCAAATTTTCAACACGTTTCATATTGACTTTTCAACAATCTGCCGATTTTTAGTTTTTTTAACAATTATGCCGTTTGCGTTTTAGTTTAATTAACTATTTTTGTATCGCTATATGATTATGACCACACAGGAAAAAACTCTGTTTTGTATGGTATGCGAAATAATCAAGCGAAAGGATTGAAAAAAGACTATTTTTATGAAGAATTTTTTTGTATCGGCGTTGACAATACTAAATCTTTTGTATGCTTCTGCCCAAGAAGAAAAAATGGACGTGACATTCACGCCCGTTAACGAGAGCACAGAGGTAGAGACAAACGTAAAAAGCGAACCTGTTGAGACAAAAACTGTAGCTACAGAAGAAAACAATTCTTTTGAGAACAGACCTGCCACACAAGCAGAAACTCAACAAACGCAAGCACAACTAGACAAAACATCTACAACTTCAAATTCAGATGAATTTGATACGGATTTCTTTGCATCCAACAATGAGACCGAACGCCTAGACGGAGATATCAAAAACGTACTGGGTATCCGATTTGGTGGCTGCACATCAAAAGCGACATCATACGGAGTTTCTTCCGCTCACCTCAACGGCATTACTATCGGAGCCGTCGATCAAATCTGGTTTGGAGAAAAAAACGTGTTTTCAGAAGTCGGTCTGTTCATCAACCGTAAAGGATATAGTCTAAAAGAATTCGAACCTAGCAAAACTAAAATATACTATCTTGAATTGCCTGCGATGATGTGTTACAGACAAGGAAGAGAATCTCTTAACGTAACATACAAGGCAGGTGGATACGTCGCATGTGCAGTGAAAGCCACATTAACGACCGAAGTGTCTGATTCTCCTGCCGCAACCGACCTATTCAAGTCGGAACATGAATTTGATCTTTTGAAAGAAGGTGCACTCAAACGTTTCGACGCAGGTGTGAAATTCGGAGTCGACTTCGTAGTAAGAAAAGTCCAAATCGGATTCACATACGACTTGGGACTTTACAAGATAGACAAGAAAGACCTTATATATGGAGACAACGAACTAATGCTCGGATATAAGCAATTAAAAAACAGAAGTTTCCAAATTTTGGCAGGATTCAACTTTAAATAGGATTTGATTATGAGACTAAATAAATTAATGAAAACGATTCCTTTCGTTGTATTGGGACTATCTATCTTCTCCGGATGTGAAGAAAGAGACGACATCTCTGACAGAAACAGACTATACCGACTTGAAGATAGGTTCACAGCACTTGAAGAGTTGTGCAACACAATCAATAACAATTCAAAAAACATCAAGAAGCTGCTTCAGGAACAAGCCAAAAGAGTCAACATCTCCAACGTCTACAAGATGCAAGACGGATATGTGATCTCCTTCACAGATGGAGAATTCGTCGAATTGCATCACGGAAATGATGGCAAAGACGGAAAAGACGGTATCCTCACCGACTCCACCGGAACATCTTTCGTCCCTGTCATCGGAGTGAAGATCGCCGAAGATGGTTTGCACTATTGGACTCTTAACGGAGAATGGCTCCTTGACGAAAATGGAAAGATGGTTTTGGCTGAAGGTAAGAAAGGAGATAAAGGAGACCAAGGCGAACAGGGAGAGCAAGGCGAAGGTGGAGGAATCGTTCCTTTGATGAAGATAGAAAACGGATACTGGATGGTGTCCTACGACCAAGGCAAAACATGGGAGATTATCGGTCAGGCGACAGGTAAAGACGGAAAAGACGGTAAGGATGGAATATGTCCACAACTAAAAATTGAGAACGGTGTCTGGTATATCAGTTACGACAATGGCGTGACTTGGGAAGCAATCGGTTCTGCTGTCGGACAAGACGGAAAAACTCCTTCATTAAAGATAGAGGACGGCAAGCTTATGATTTCTTGGGATCAGGGTGTCACTTGGGAAATGGTTGAAGGAGGCGACGTATTCGGAGAACTTTCAAAACCAGGCACAGGTGTAGCAGAAGGTCATAAATGGATCAACCTTGGTCTTCCTAGCGGTAACTTGTGGGCTTCCTGCAACGTCGGAGCAAACAGCCCTTCTGAATGGGGTAAATACTACGCTTGGGGTGATACAATCACAAAATCCGAATATTCATCAACAAACTGTATGACATTCGGTAAAACTGTAGAGCAACTCGCTATGCAAGGCTACACCAACAGAGGTGGAGTGCTAAATCCAACATACGATGTGGCCCAGCACTACTGGGGTGGCTACTGGAAAATCCCTACTAGAGAAGATTTCCAAGAGTTGATCAACGAATGCTCATGGACATGGACTAATGTAGGTGGCGTTGAAGGATACGAGATCAAGAGCAAACAAGAAGGAAACACTAACTCGATATTCTTGCCTGCCGCAGGTAGCAAAGACCAATATGATATCAGAAACCAAGGCACTACAGGCTGGTATTGGGCAAGTGTAGCATTCAGTTCTAACGACTACTTGAGCTGGAACTTGACATTCAACAAAGATGAAGGAATCCAGACAACACCGTTGAGCCGACGAAGCGGATTCACGATTCGAGCAATCTACGTCGAACCATAACACAGTCTACATAGATAATGAGAGGGTGTATCAAAACTCAATTTATCAAAAATCAAACTATCAAAATGTAAGTTGATTTTTAATTTCTCCAAAAATATAGCCGTTTCAGAGACTTAACTGTAATTTTTAAGCTCTGAAACGGCTTTGTTCATATAAAAAGTGACAAAATGTAAGTTCGAAAAACTTGATTTTACATTTTGATACACCCTCTTTTTTATTTTGGATCATTTAATCCTAACTTTGCAAAAATTCATCATAATCATGGCTGCATTCACAAAACAAAAGATAAAAAAACTAATAATAGCTGGTAGCGATTCTAAACATATCCACCAGGAATATCTCGACTCTGCCTTAAAGCTACCACGCGAATCCAAACGTCTCTCCGACAATGATGACCGACGCGACGAAATAATAAAAAAGCTACGTGAGAATGGGTTTACCGAAATAAGCGGAGATGTGCTCGAAAAATATATGAAACTTTATTCGAGACTTTATTATATGCGTGAAGGTCTGGTCATGTGTAAAGAAGGGCACACCCTTTGGGCAAATGTTCTGAAATCGCACAAATGGGAAGAACCGATAATCAAGCTTTTTGACATTGACAGATACGAGGATTTCTCATTGTGTGCAGATTCCGCAGATCAAACGATCGACGCTGTCAACAAATTCGAAGCAGTCGAAGAGGAATGGAAAAACAAATGGAGCATTGAAGAATCCAAGATACGCAAGTCGATGGAAATCAACCAGAACACACTTGACATGGTGCTTCAAGGAATTGTAAAGAAGCATAAATGGGAGTATTCCATCGAAAAAGATAGTGATGGCAGGTCGACGTTGCTCGTGCGACTCTCAGGTCGACGTCAGATATCTATGAAATTCAAGAAGGATGTCAGCACAGAGGTAATCACAAAAGTTGCGGATGTCATTTCTCAGCTCGTGAACATCATCAAAGACAATGATGATATAGACATAATGGTTAGAGGCATAAGTTTCCATACAAAGTGGCAGAAGCCAGAATGACAAAAAGCAATAAAACCTTTTAAAATACATAAAAAAAGAGTATTTTTGCGGAAATTTTAAGCAAATTGCATAATAATACAGGATATGTCATACAAAATCATGTCGGCTGAAGAAGCAGCATCACTCTTCTTCAATGGAGCAAACGTAGGATTTAGTGGTTTTACTGCAGCAGGTACACCTAAAGTCGTACCATCAGCAATTGCTGCAATGGCAGAAAAACTTCACAACGAAGGTAAAGAGTTCAAAATCAACGTATTCACTGGTGCATCATCAGGAGATATGCTAGACGGTGCATTGGTAAGAGCAAACGCTATCAACTTCCGTGCTCCATACCAGAGCAACAAGGATTTGCGTAATGGCATCAACACAGGAGCTGTCAAATATAGCGACATGCACTTGTCTCACCTTTCTCAGGAGCTAAGATACGGTTTTTATGGCAAATTGGACTTTGCTGTTGTCGAGGCAGCAGATGTAACTCCTGATGGAGAGATTCTTCCTTCAGCAGGTGTAGGTCTTGCTCCAACAGCTTGTATGTTGGCAGACAAGATCATCATTGAGCTCAACAGCACACAGCCAAAAGAGCTTTACGGAATGCACGATATCTTCATTCCTGCAAACCCACCTTACAGAAAAGAACTTCCAATCTACAAGGTTTCCGACCGTGCAGGTGACAAGACAATCAAAGTAGATCCAAAGAAAATTGTCGCAATCGTTGAGTCTAACGAATTCACTAACGTGGCTAAGTTTACTGAAGTAGACGCCACAACAGCCAAAATCGGTCAGAACGTTGCTAATTTCTTGGCTGGCGAGTTGAAGCGAGGAACAGTACCACCTGAGTTCTTGCCAATCCAGAGTGGTGTGGGTAATGTGGCAAACGCTGTGCTATACTCTCTTGGCGACAATAAGGACGTGCCTACATTCACTATGTACACAGAGGTTATTCAGGACGCTGTGATCGACTTGATGGAGAAAGGCAGAATTTCATTCGCGTCTGGATGCTCCCTTACTACAAGTACAGATGTGACTAAAGACATCTACTCTAACCTTAAGTTCTTCAACGATAAGGTGCTTCTTCGCCCAATCGAGATTTCCAACAACCCTGAGATCATCCGTCGTTTAGGTTTGATCACAATCAACACTGCTCTTGAGGCAGATATCTTCGGAAATGTAAACTCAACTCACGTGCTTGGAACAAAGATGATGAACGGTATCGGTGGTAGCGGTGACTTCACTAGAAACGCATACATCTCTATCTTTACATGTCCATCAACACAGAAGGGCGGACTTATCTCACCTATCGTTCCTATGGTGAGCCACTGCGACCACAGCGAACACTCTGTTAAGATTCTTATCACAGAGCAGGGTATCGCAGACCTTCGTGGTCTTACTCCAATCGAGCGCGCTAAGACAATCATAGAGAATTGTGTTCACCCAGACTACAAGCAGTTGATGTGGGATTACTTGAAGCTTGGCGGATCAACTCATACTCCACTATCTTTGAAGAACGCATTTGCTTTCCACACTGCATTCGCAGAGAAGGGCGACATGAGACTTGCTCAATACATCTAATATTGAATAAAAAGGTCGGAGATATGATCTCCGACCTTTTCACACTTTAGAGTCTTCATATTTTAGATATATGCGACTAATAGAGAGGTAAAATCAGTATTGTTGAAGACGAAATTAACCAAACTATAACGACTAACCACCTATATTTTAATTTGAATTCTGCAATGATAAAAATTATGAGAAAACTTTTGTCTATTATAATGTCATTTGTTGTCTGTGCTACAAACGCTGCGAATTATCTTACATTTACCGCTGAAGAAGAGAACTCAAGCTTCAATATAAATGTCAGCGGAGATGATCCAGACGTTCAATATTCTTTGGATGAAGGCATAACATGGACTCCCCTAAAATCCTTCATAAGAGTCAAATTAGAGAACAAGGGAGACAAAGCATTACTAAAAGGAGATAACCCGAGTGGATTCAGCACAAGCAATAAACACCACACATATTTCGAAATTGAAGGTTCTATTGCAGCTAGCGGAAGCGTAATGAGTCTTATTGATGGAAATGGAGAGAGCGATAAGATTACAGGCGACTATTGCTTTTTCAATTTGTTTTACAATTGTACAGGACTAACACATGCTCCTGAACTTCCTGCCACACAGCTAACAAGTAGCTGTTATTACGGCATGTTTAAAGATTGTTCAAATCTAACAGAGGCTCCTGAACTTCCTGCCACACAGCTAACAAGCAGCTGTTATTACAGCATGTTTAAGAATTGCACAAGGTTGGAACAAGCACCCAAACTTCCTGCCACTAACTTGGCTGACAGATGCTATACCGAGATGTTTATGAATTGTACAAGCATCACGCAGGCTCCTGAACTTCCAGCGACACAACTGTCTGACTTTTGTTACTCAGACATGTTTAATTCATGTAAAAACTTGACTAATGCTCCTGAGCTTAAATCAACAGAGTTGGCAAACGGATGCTATAACAACATGTTTAAAAACTGTTCAAGTCTAACAGAAACGCCTGAGCTTCCTGCCACTAAAATGTCGCAATATTGTTATAGTGGTATGTTTGAAGGGTGTACCTTACTGACAAAGACACCCAAACTTCCAGCTATGCAGTTGGACTCTTGTTGCTATCTAAGTATGTTTTCGGATTGCACAAACATTACACAAGCACCTGAATTACCAGCCACAAAATTGGCAAGTTTTTGCTATAGTCTTATGTTCAACAATTGTGTCAATCTGACTAAGACACCCGACCTCAAGACAACTGAACTGGCACGTGATTGCTATGCCTCAATGTTCAGCGGGTGTGTCAGTTTATCTGAAGTGACATCACTCCCAGCCACAAAGCTACAAAAACGATGCTATAATAGTATGTTTTATGGGTGTGTCAATTTAACAAATGTTCCTGAACTTCCTGCCACCACAATGGAAGAATCTTGTTATGAGTCAATGTTCAGCGGCTGTACAGGATTGACGAAAGCACCAAATCTTCCTGCTACCAAAATAGCAAGACGTTGCTATTTTAGTATGTTTTCTGATTGTTCTGCTTTAAGTCAAATTCAAGATACACTTCCAGCTAGAACTCTAGCAGAAGACTGTTATGAGAATATGTTTGAAAATTGCACAAGCTTGATTAAGGCTCCAATACTTCCTGCTATGGAACTAACAAAAAAATGCTACGCAAACATGTATCGAGGATGTACAAATCTTTCTGAAATAACAGTAAATTTCTCAACATGGGAATATTCAAATTCTCCGACATACGCAACTTTCTATTGGGTTGAAAATGTTGCACCAACAGGAACTTTTATCTGTCCGGTCCAGTTGATCGAGTATTATGACGATAATAGAATTCCTCAAGGATGGGAAGTAAAGCATCAAAATGTTGGAGTTGATCAGTATTTAAGTGAAAAGGATTGGTCAATCAGTATCACAGATCTTACCATCTATATTTCCGGTGCAAGATCCAAAATCAAAATTTTTGATGTCGCAGGCCGTCTCATTACCTGTAGGGAAGGCGGAGATGAAGTGCAGATCAGCTTACCAGAAAAGGGAGTTTATATAGTCAACGTAGGGACAAAAAGCAAAAAAATAGATTTGTAGATTCTATTAATCAATAATAATAACGGTCGGAGGATGTTTCTCCGACCGTTTTTTATTAGCCTCACACATTAAAGTATTATACTTTGCAAACGATAGTCTGTTATTCTATAGCCCAAAGCGGAATATTATCAAAATGTTCCTGTTGGATATACGGAAGCATTGAATATCTTATACCACGTATTTCAGGATTGTTGTTAAGATACTCAGATAACGAATTTGATCTCACATTTCCATCCGCCTTTACTTCAATAGGTTTTACATCTTCATAGTGCAACTTTCCAAATTCCTTCAACAACCATGTTTTTCCAACCTGTCTTGCTCCATTCAAAATAAGTGGTTTTCTATTCTTTTTTTCTTCCACTCCACTAACTTATTCATTACCAATCTTTCCATACGTTTTTCTCCATTTACGACAACCCCAAATTACACTTTTTTGCACTTATTTTTATCAAACACTACACTTTTTTGCACTTATCCATGTCAAACATTACACTTTTTTGCACATCGCTGGTATTTTTCACATCAAAAAAGAGATGGGGAATGCCCATCTCCATATGTTTTTCTTTGAAATAAAAATCGTTATTTTCCGATAATCAAGAATTCGGTGCGACGGTTCAATGCCCTGCCCTCATCAGTCTTATTGTCGGCGATCGGTTGTTCCGCACCGTAACCTTTATATTCCAGACGTGAGGCATTGATACCCTTCTTCACAAGATAATCGTAGGCTGTCTTCGCACGTGTATCCGACAGTTTTTTGTTGTATTCCGCATTACCCTTGCTATCTGTGTGACCACACAGACGAATCTTAACTGTAGGGTTGGTCTTCAAGAATTGAATCAGATTGTCCAACTCATTATATGAAGCTGTCTTCAGTGTAGATTTGTCGAAATCATAGAAGATATTCTTCAAAGTGATTTTCTTGCCAACCTCAATCTTCTCAAGTGCCATACCCTTCTTATCATCCAGTTTGACTGCCTTGTCATTGTCGAAATGTTCACTGATAAGCATATAGCCACGTTTGTTGACATTCAATCCCGTCTCCTCTCCTTCTGGCACACATGTCACAAACTCTCCCGTCGACCTATCAGAAACAGAGGTGAAGACCTTTTCATTTGTCTTCGTGCTATACACATTGATCTTTGTCTGGATCGGTTTTCCCGTCGCCTCATCAACTATCTTACCTCGGCTATATTTCATCTTCTTCATCGGTTTCAACGGATTCTTCGCCATATCTATCTCATACACTTCCCTACCCTTGCCATTCTTCTCCTGTCCGTCCGACGAATAGAATGCCTTGTCTCCATTCGCATTCACCACAAATCCAATCTCGTCTCTGCATGTGTTGAGCGGATAACCCATATTCTTAGGCTGACTCCATTTGCCATTCTCATCCTTGTATGAGACAAAGATATCCATCTTACCCAAACCCTTATGACCTTTTGACGAGAAGAACAAAGTATGGTTGTCGGCATGGATGAAAGGCGACTGCTCATCGTCTGCAGTATTAATAGGTGCTCCCATATTCACAGGCTCAGAGAATTCCAGCATTCCGTCGTCTTTGATTTTCACCTTACATTTCCAGATATCAGATTTTCCCACTCCACCTGGACGTGTGCTGGCAAAATATAGTTCATCACCAGTCGGGCTCAAACTTGGATATGTTTCCCAGTGTTTAGAGTTTAGTGGAGCACCTGGATTGATGGCTCTCGACCAACCATCGCCCTCACGAATAGAGTAATAGATGTCACAACCACCCATTCCCTGCTGGCGATCACACGCAATGAAGAAAAGGTAGCGTCCATCCAAAGAAAAACACTGAGCTCCCTCATTTCCGATAGAATTCAGCGACTGACCCGCATTTTGAATCTTTCCCCAGCTGCCACTTTGCTTCTTTGAGATGAAAATATCCTCATGGACTCCCTTTCCCACCGTCGACTGACCTTCAAGTTTTCCTATATTAACAGTAGTGGAGAAAAGGCTTTCGTCGGCAGTGATAGAAGGCCAATAGTCATCATACTGGGTATTGATATTAGGTCCCATGTTTTTAGCCTGAAAAGGAATAGGGGAAGACGCGAGTTCGATTCCATCCTTACATTGGACGATAGCCTTCTGTGCCATCTTATAATAAGTCATCTCCTTCTGAGGAATTAATTCATACGTTGCGATAGCCTTCTCATAATTACAAGTGTTGTGGTAGGCTTTAGCCAGACGCATGACAGAATTGTAGTAGCGAGGCAATTTTGGTTTTGCCACACCCTCAAGAGTCTGGAGCATCTTGGCTTCATTGTTCATATATCCATAAAGTTCAGACAAAGTCCATGCAGCGTCGACAAACTCCTTGTTTCCACGCACCAACGCCTGAAGTTTAGGCAAAGCCTCTGTGTATTTTCCGTCACCCATAAGAAGTACAGCCGTCTCATACTCCTTGACCTCTTTTTTGCTTGCGTAGGTAGTCTGCGCCGACACAAAAGACGCCGACATCAGCAATACGCATATTACATATAATATCCTTTTCATAAAAAAATCATATTAAAAAGACGCAAATGAAACCGTCCACACAACGACATACAATCGTCCTATTATTTATCCGACTCCGTCTGATTGACATCTGAAGAAGTTTTTTTCTTTTTCAGCAAACCAAGTTTCTTTTTACGCTCCCACTCAGCCTTCTTCTTCTCATATGCGTCAAAACGACTTTCCAAATATCCGTCTGCCATATATAATAATCAATTAACATCACAAAAGTACGAAAAATAAAGAGATATGAAAACTAAAAAAAACTTAACCAGCATTAATTATTGGGAATGTAATGCAAACAGGCAATGGCAGAATGATAATGTGGTACCCGATACCACAAAATTGATGAAAAAAGATTAACTTTGCAGCCTAATCAAAAAAAATAGAAATGGAGAATACAAGATTAAATAGAATTGAGAGACTGCTTCAGAAAGAACTTGGAGACATGTTCATCCACGTATCCTCTACATTCAAAGGGACAATTCTTTCTGTATCAGAGGTGAGAATCTCACCTGATTTGAGTGTCGCTAAAGCTTACATCAGCGTTTTTCCGCAATCGCAGAGCGAATATGTGATCGAAACGTTGAAAAACAGCAGCCGCAGCATCCGTTATGAGCTAGGAAAGAGAATAAAGAATCAGGTGCGTGTGATTCCAGAGTTGATTTTCAAACTTGATGAGACGCTTGACAAGCTAGAGACCATCGATCGTCTGCTAGCAGTAGACAGAGACGCTGTCAACGCTGCGACAGAAAACGATACCGAAACTCAAAAAGATTAACCACAATGCGTTTTGAACTACGAGTTGCCCTACGCTATCTTTTTTCAAAGAAGAAGCAGAATGCCATCAACATTGTCTCTGGTGTTTGCGCCACAGGCATTTGTGTGGCATCGTTGGCACTCGTATGTATTCTGAGCGTCTACAATGGATTTCAAAGCGTAGTCGGAGACCTATATTCGTCGTTCGATCCCGACCTCAGAATCCAACCAAAAGAGGGCAAAACATACCCCGACTCACTTCCACAATTAGCAGAAATCAGAAAAATAAAAGGGATTCAGGTCCAAGCTCCAGTCCTGTCAGACGGTGCTGTGCTTATGAATGGTGAGAAACAGACATCCGCCACTCTGTGTGGTGTGGATGAGAACTACTACAATATCATCAAAAAAGATATCGTCTACGCAGGTGAATTCAACGTCGGGAAAGACGATATTCCATATATGGTGCTTGGAGTGGCACTAGCAGCACAATTGAATGCCAGCATCCACTTTGTCCTGCCAATAACACTGTATGCTCCCATCCACGACGCAAAACTAAGCATCTCTAATCCGGAAGGAGCATTCAACCAGATGCAGCTATTCGTGAGCGGACTATATTCCGTCAACCAACAGGAGACAGATTCCAAATTCGCCTTCATTCCCATCAATGTGGCAAGGGAGATGTATGGATACGGACCTCACGACATATCATATATAGATATCAAAACCGAAGATGAAGCAGACATTGAATCAATCAAAAAACAAGTCGAAGACTTATTGTCTACCGTCGACGGATATACTTTTGAAGTGCTCGACAAAGAGACACTGCATGCAGATTTCTACAGAATGCTCCAAGTGGAGAAATGGGTGACGTTCCTTATACTATTCTTCGTTCTGATGATTGCCATAGTCAACATCATCGGCTCATTATCAATGCTTATCATCGAGAAGAAAAACGACATACAGACACTCAAACATCTTGGAGCAACAGACAGTACAATACGCAGGATATTCCTGCTTGAGGGATGGATGGTGACTGCCATCGGTTGCATTGCAGGTGTGATACTCGGCCTGCTTCTATGCGGACTACAAAGTTGGTTTGGAATCATCAAACTGAGTGAAGGCTCCGACTTTGTGATAGAGCACTATCCCGTCGCAGTACAATTCTGGGACATAGTGATCATCATCATATCAGTGCTTTCCATCGGATTGGTCACAGCATGGTTTCCAACAAAATATGCGGAATAACACTCAATTATAAATTATAAAATATAAATGCTAAATTGTTTAGAGCGTCTCATTTCGTAATTCATAAAAAATTGTTAATTCAGGGACACAAAAATGCTTTTGGTCAAAAAGCGAAGACATTTTTCTGCAAAAAATGCTATATTTGCAAAATAGAGATGCCTTTATTGTAAGCAATATTATGACAAAAAGAATCTTACATATATTGTCCATTTTGAGTGTCTTTTTCTGTTCTGTCTGCAATGCGTCAGAGATCAAGAATGAAGAAGGCACAGTCTTCCGTGCCATTGTGGAAAACGGAGATACCATTCTTGTGGCAGGGCTTCCTAACCTATACGTTTTTCCTCCTTTAGAATTCAAAAACGAGAAGCAAGAGAAATTCTACTGGCGTACCGTTCGCGACGTGAAAAGGACACTTCCGTGGGCAAAACTTATCGGATCAATGCTAAAAGACCTTCATGCCCAAATGGAAGGTATGAGCGACAAAGAGAAAAAAGCATTCATGAAACAAAAAGAAGATGAGATTTACAAGCAATATGAACCCATGCTAAAAAAGCTCTCATTACGTCAAGGCAAAATGCTCATCACCCTTGTCGACAGAGAATGTGATATGACAGGATACGAAATCGTCAAGGAACTTCGTGGAGGATTCCGAGCTTTCTTTTGGCAAGGATTCGCTAAAATTCTCGGTGCCGACCTGAAATCAGGGTTCGACGAGACAAAAGAGGAACATCAGATTGTCAACCGCATAATCCTACTTGTGGAGAGCGGACAGCTATAATAAGCCATGCTATTGCATCGGCACTACAAAGAACTATACAATGGCAGAAGAATTAGATTTTTCAAAGCAACCAGTCGCAGACAAGTCAGTGACATACGACGAGAACAACATCCGTCATCTCGAGGACATCGAGCACATCCGTCTTCGATATGGTATGTATATCGGACGCGCGGGCGACGGCTCTCACTCCGACGATGGTATCTATATCCTGATCAAAGAGGCGATAGACAACTCTATCGACGAATATCGTATGGGAGAAGGTAAGCAGATCGAAGTGACCATGGCCGACGGAAAAGTTCGTATCCGCGACAACGGACGTGGTATACCGTTGGGAACAAACAAAGCCGGCGACGACGTGATGATGATGGCTGTGTCTAAGCTGAACTCTGGTGGTAAGTACGACTCGAAAGCCTTCAAAAAATCAGTAGGTCTTAACGGTGTGGGTCTGAAAGCGGTAAATGCACTTTCTTGGAAGTTTGCTGTAGGTGCATACCGTGACGGCAAATGCCGACGCATGGAATTCAAACAAGGAAAACTTGTCTCTGATACCGGCATCGTGGACAACACTGAGAATGAACCACGTGGCACATTCGTTGAATTTGAGCCGGACAACACGATATTTGAAAACTACTCTTTCCGCAAAGACTTTATAGAGGAGCAGCTTCAGAACTACGCATATCTCAACACTGGACTGACAATTCTGTACAACGGCAAGAAAGTGTCGTCGAAGAACGGTCTGCAAGATCTTCTTAACGACAGAATGACATCTGACGCCCTCTACCCTATCATCCATTTCAAGGATGACGAGTTGGAGATCGCACTCACTCATGCCGACCAAAACAACGAAGAATACTACTCTTTTGTCAATGGTCAGAACACCTCTCTTGGTGGTCCTCACCAGACAGCATTCCGTGAGGCTATAGGAAAAACAATCAAAGAGTTTTTCAACAAAAACCTTGATCTTGCTGACGTCCGCAACGGTGTTGTTGGAGCCATTGCGATCAATGTAGAGGAGCCAATGTTCGAAAGCCAGACAAAGAACAAGTTGAGTTCAAAGGAGATGGCTCCCGGCGACGACAGTGTCTCTATCAACAAATACGTCAACGACTTTGTGGCCGACAAACTCGACAAATATCTTCACATCCATGCTGATGTTGCCGACAAAATGTTGGAGAAGATCAAAGAGTCTGAAAGAGAACGAAAAGCTTTGGCAGGAGTGTCGAAAGCGGCAAAGGAGAGAACCAAAAAGATAAATCTTCACAATAAGAAACTTCGCGACTGCAGTATTCACTTCAACGACAACAAAGCTCCAAAAGGAGATATCGATACACGTGATATAACAAGCATCTTCATCACTGAGGGAGACTCCGCATCAGGAAGTATCACAAAAATCCGTGATGTGAACACCCAGGCTGTATTCAGCCTTAGAGGTAAGCCAAAGAACCTTTACGGAAAGTCGAAGAAAATGGTATACGAGAATGAAGAGATGACGCTTCTTCAAGCGGCACTAAATATAGAAGACGGTCTTGAAGGCTTGCGCTACAACAGAGTCATCATCGCTACAGATGCCGATGTCGACGGAATGCATATCCGTCTACTTCTTTTGACATTCTTTCTCCAGTTTTTCCCAGACTTGGTGAAGAAAGGCCACGTCTACATTCTTCAGACTCCTCTTTTCCGTGTCCGCGACAAGCAACGCACATTCTATTGCTACGATGATGTGGAGAGAGAAAACGCCATCAAAGCCATCGGCAAAAATGCTGAGATCACACGATTCAAGGGTCTTGGTGAGATCTCCCCAGAAGAGTTCCGTGATGTAATCGGAAAAAACATCCGTCTCGACCAAGTGCAACTGAGAAAAGAGGACGCAGTGGCTGAAATTCTAAGTTTCTACATGGGTGTCAACACTCTCGAACGTCAGGAACTGATCATTGAGAACCTACAGGTAGAGGAAGATGCCGTCGAAGACTAAATAACATGAAAAAAATTGCATTCATAATAAATCCCAAAAGCGGAACAAAGAGCAAGGAGTCGCTTCCTGAGCTTATTGAGAAGAATTTGGACAAAGAGAAATTCGAGCCCAAAATCGTCTACACCCAATATGCCGGACATGGCAAGGAGCTTGCGCAACAACTCTCTGCAGAGGGATATGATGTTGTGGTGGCATGCGGAGGCGACGGTACTGTGAACGAAATCGCGTCGGCTATCGTCCATACCAACACCGCTTTGGCTATCGTTCCTCTTGGTTCCGGCAACGGACTTGGCCGCCATCTTGGCTATTCCATGAGTCCATCAAAAGCATTGCAACAAATCAACGAGGCAAATGAAGAACATATCGACTACGCAAAAGCCAACGACAGATGCTTCTTCTGCACTTGCGGCACAGGTTTTGACGCACATGTGAGCCATTCATTCAGCAACCAGAAAACCAGGGGATTGATGACCTACATCAAAACGATGTGCAGGGAGTACTGGAACTACAAACCATACAACTACGTCATCAAAGCCAACAGCATGGCAGTGCTTCAAAAGGCATTCCTCATCACTATCGCCAACGCAGCTCAGTGGGGCAACAACGCCTACATAGCACCAGAGGCTAATATTGCGGATGGAAAACTTAACGTCTGCATCCTCAAACCGTTCACGATGTTTGCTATTCCAGCAATAATCGCACAGCTTATGACCAAAAATCTTCTAAAATCAAGATACTTCACATTTGTGGAGGCTACAGACATCACACTGTGCAGAGAAGAGAGCGGAGAATTCCACATCGACGGAGAACCAGTGTTGGAAGAGAAAGATATCCACATACGCATCATCCACCATGGATTGAAAGTGATGATGCCTAAGCACGACAACAAATTCTTTCTTAACAAAGTGATTGACAATTTATGATAAGCAAAGTCAAGAAAATCGAATATAGTGAGGTGGCTTACAATGAGTTGCCAAACAACGTGAAACAGTTGATCGACAAAGCAAAGGAGGCTACAAAAACGTCATACGCACCATATTCCAAATTTCACGTAGGAGCCGCATTGGAGACAGATGGCAGCCATATAGTCTGCGGATCCAACCAGGAGAATGTGGCATACCCAAGCGGATTATGCGCCGAACGAACAGCAGTGTTTGCTTGTGGAGCACAGTATCCTAAGGAAGCAGTCGTCGCACTGGCTATCGCAGCTGAGACTGAAGGCAATTTTTTAGCCCAGCCTATCGTGCCATGCGCAGCATGTCTGCAGGTGTTATTGGAGACGGAAAGAAGAGGCGGAAAAGCGATCGATTTTTATCTCTACGGGACAGAGGTAATTTACTATATAAAAGGAGTTGGTTCGTTCCTTCCATTCTCATTTGATATGTAACGGGCAACCACAGAATTAGAATGTCATGAGTGAAAAAATAGAAATATCAGCCGCAGAAATCGAGGCAATGCAGCAAGCCATGCTCAACTCGAAAGAGGAAATCGTCATTGAGGAGGGACGCATGACGCTGCGCACAGAAGGTTTGGTGAAAAAGTATGGAGAACGTACCGTCGCCAACAATGTGTCAATCAACGTGAAGCAAGGAGAGATTGTCGGACTGCTTGGTCCTAACGGAGCTGGAAAAACCACCACTTTCTATATGACCACAGGTCTTATCGTGCCAAACGCAGGACGCATCTTCCTCGACAACGAGGAGATCACAAAAGATCCCGTCTACAGAAGAGCTCAAAAGGGAGTGGGATACCTTCCTCAAGAGGCTTCCGTGTTCAGAAAGATGAGTGTGGAAGACAATATCAAAGCTGTGCTGGAGATGACCAATTTTTCCAAAGAGTATCAGAAAGAGAAGTTGGAAAGCCTCATCGACGAGTTCAACCTCAACCACGTGCGCCACAACCTTGGCGACCGTCTATCTGGAGGTGAGCGTCGAAGAACCGAGATCGCGCGATGCTTGGCAATCGAACCAAAATTCATCATGCTCGACGAGCCATTTGCCGGAGTCGACCCTATCGCCGTCGCCGACATCCAGAATATCGTGTGGAAACTAAAGGACAAGAATATCGGAATCCTTATCACAGACCACAACGTGGATGAGACGTTGCAGATCACAGACCGCGCATATCTGCTTTTCGAAGGCAAGATTCTTTTCAAAGGTACACCGGAAGAACTTGCGGCAAACGCCATTGTGAAAGAGAAATATTTGGGAAGAGATTTCGAGTTGAAACGCAGAAAAAGAGAAGAGTAATGAACGAGAATTACGACAAAGAGGACATTAAAGCCGCAATAGACACACTACGTAACGGCGGAATTATTGTCTACCCTACTGACACCATCTGGGGCATAGGCTGCGACGCGAGAAATGAAGCAGCAGTGAAGAAGGTGTTTGAGATCAAACGTAGAGCCGACTCCAAATCGATGATCTTGCTTGTCGACGCACCAGGACGCATTCCCCTATACTCCGACGCTATGCCGGACATCGCATGGGATCTTATCGAGTGTGCCGACACACCGACGACCATCATCTATTCAAAAGCAAAAGGACTCGCTCCCAATGTGATTGCTGAAGACGGAAGTGTCGGAATCAGAGTGACAAAAGAGAAGTTCAGCCACGCACTGTGTGAAAGATTCGGATTCCCGATCGTCTCCACATCTGCCAACATCTCAGGCGAGCCATCAGCGAAATTTTTTGCGGAAATAAGTGAAGAGATTCTGAATGCAGCAGATTACGTCGTAAAGTTCAGACGCGACGACAAGACGCCATCATCACCGTCGAAAATAATCAAAATCGAAGAGAACGGAGTGTTTAAGATAATACGATAACCGTAGGGGCAGGCCTCGTGTCTGCCCTTTGTCGCATAACATTTGAGAGCCACATAAAATATAAGGGCAGGTACAAGACCTGCCCCTACATCACATTATGATTTTGCCTTGCAATACTCCACAAACTCCTCAATGTTGGAAAACCTTCGTTCCGACAGGAATATTGATTCTTTTTCCGTATAGATGCCGTAGTTGCTTAATCTTGCATTCTTATTATCAGGCATATATCGGGTGATCTCGCTATATTTCAACACCTTACCTTTCAATAGTCCAGGGATCCCCAGTCTCCACTCCACAATCGCATCTTCCGTCGCCTCATATATCGGCAAATTCCACACCACAAACCCAAGCAATGCGATAATCATCAGCAAATAAACTGGTTTATCATAGTATCTGGCAATATAAAGCACCGCCATCACATACGAAAGAACCAAATAAATTTTATATTGCAGTCTCAACTTCGTCTTCATTCTATACTTATTAAAGAATTACCAGCGACGTAAATAGACAGGGCTTCCCACCTCGATTGAGTCACCACGTTTTGCTCTGTTTGCCCAACGAAGTTCCCACGGACGCATGCCAAATTCCTTGGCAAGAGTCTCATAAGTATCACCCTTACGAGCTTCTATCGCCTTTCTGCCTTTGATTTTCACAACCTTATGATATGGGCCGACGGGAATGCTACCCATCGCACTCTCTGTAAGATATTTCTTTTCTGTCTCAGCCACGACCTGATTTTCCTGCACCGTCTTCACAACCTCCTCGATATCAGTCTTCTGGTCGTACTTATAAAGTTCATATGTCTCGATCAAATCAATCAGACGCTCCGCATAACGAGGCTCAGTAGCGTAGCCACATTTTTTTAACCCTTTTGCCCAGCCCTTGTAGTCGGTAGGGTCCAAAGTGAACAACGAAGCATAACGAGCCTTTTTCAAGAACAACGAGTGGTCCACAAACGACTGTTCCGGATTATCATACTTTCGGAAACACTCCTGAAGCTTATCATCGTCGTGATAGACACGTTCACCAGTCCACTCATTATGGCACTTGATTCCGAAATGGTTGTTGCTTTTCTTTGCAAGTTCACTGAGACCAGCTCCACTCTCAAGCAAACCTTGGGCAAGAGTGATACTTGCAGGCACACCGTTGGAACGCATCTCTTCAACGGCAATCTTATTGTATTTCGAGATATAGTTGACGTAAGTGCTGTTTTTTTCCAAAGCGTTTGCCACTACGCAAACCTGCATAAGGAATGCAGCCGCCAAAATTTTTATATTACACATAATGTTCTTTGTTTGAAGGACAAAGATATAAAAATATTGTGGGAATGAATAAGATTTGAGGAATTTGTTGAAAGACAGAATTATATATTATAACGTCAATTCGATGACATAAAAGAACATTATAGTTTGGAAAAAATGATAGTTGGAGTGTCATAAATGAGGATTCCAAAGGGCGGAACGCCCTTACCACCCTTCCAAAGGGCGAGCCGAAGGCGAGCACACAGAATTTAATAAAACCACAGAGTTACAAAGTTCATAGAGAAAGGTCACGCGTTTTTATAAGAAAAGGAGGTTAGATTTCAATCAGAAAGTGGAAAATGATTCACTGATTACAATTCGTCAAACTCACGTTATTATAGCATAGTATCACATCAATTATCCAAATATTCTTTCAGAATCTTGTCCATTATCGGACGATACCTATTAGGTGTCAACGGACTTTTCAAAAATGCATACACCAAATCAATATATTCCTTATCTGATAGTATTCCTACAATTTCCGGATTTCGGAACTTCTTAAGAATATCCTCCTGACTATCATTCCAAAAACAATAATCAAAAGGTATAGTCGTATCCAAAGGAAACGAAAAAGCTTCTTCCGAATTAGGCATATATCCAATAGAAACATTCCCCTTAAAAACATACGATACAATATTTCCGTCTCGCATATTGGCTCCATGTACAGGAGATGATGAACCAGAACGCTTTTGAGATGTAGGAAACACAGCAACAATATTCAACTCGTCGCTCCTGTAAATTGAAATCAAATACTTGTATTTATTGGGTGTAGTCCTTAAACAATAACCATAAATAATATTCTTAGCCCTTAGCATTTCACGAACAAATTTGCATATATTCCAAAGCTTCCATATAGATTTCTTTTTTCTCCTCGTCGTCGTTCATCTCATCAAGATCAATCGCCACATTTGATTTGCCATCGTCAAAAACGACATGTTTTTCAGAAACTGTTTTAGTCCACAACGAATCTTTCCTATGTGTATAATCAGAAAGCTCATCTGCTGATTTTTGTCCAAATTCGTTCAGCACGCTATCAATCAAGTTTATCTCATATTGAGAAAACTCATCCATATTAATTGATTCGCAGTTTTTTTTCTTGATAGGAAAAACAATGTTTTGTCCTTCCTTATTTTTTTTACAACATACGAAATCAGAAAAACCGCCGTTCTTAATATCATAAACTTCAGATGCGACAGGTCCTTTTTCCCATGCGTAATATGAGAACCAAGTCAAAGGGAAGCAGCGGGTCATAACAAATCTCTCATCGATCAAATAGACAAGTTTTAGCAATTTACGCAAATTGATTCCGGGAACATTCAGGCAGATATACGCTAATAATGTACCGTTCTTATCTCTGTTTACTGTTGTTGAAAAATCCATATACAATCAATCATTAAAGTCAAAAACTGATTTTGCTCTTAAAAACACACTCAATTATTTCACAAGGCAAATATAGGTAAGTTTTTGAATATTGGCAAGAAAAAATACTCAGCAATCACAAGAAAATAAAATTCTATGATTGCTGAGACAATTTCTACAAAGATCAATGATCAATATCCTATTTTTCTGACCTCCAATGATTTATAACGTTTATAATCATAGTCAGCGGCTCCAAACTCTTTGGTTCCTTCTGTCACATCTATCACACGCTTTGTCCAATTTCCTTTCGTATCTCGCTTCAAAATCTTGTATTTTGACACGGTCTTGCCTTCCACTCCCTCCTCATATGTGGCAGTTGATGATTTTGACACTAGCTCATTATCCGCGTCATACTCGAAAACAAAAGTCTGATGCCCTAGATTTTTTGACGACAAAGCAACTGGGAATCCCGCATTATTGTAAGAAACTGAGTCTACAAACGTTACACCAAAATCACTGCAATACCAAGTGAACTTATTTATCGAACCATTGTCGTTGCGGACACAGTCCCAGTTATCATATCCTGAATGGACGGAATATTTACCATCAGCGTCAAACTCAATTGTTGTCTCACTCTCCGCTTTTGAGGATTCCGGATTGCCATTCTCGTCGGCAGCGTAAACAGATACCACACACTTCTTCACATTTCCCTTCAAGTCGAAAAACTTTCCGTCTGTCATCGTATAAAGATCCGCTTTCTCTACAGATTCAGACACTGTATCAATCTTTCCTTCCACAACAGACGTATCTTCCTTGCTTTTAGAATCCTGACCGTTGCTGTTATTTGAACCTCCACAACTGACTAATGCACAACAGCATATAGTCGAAAATAGTAAGAAATTTTTCATATTAATATTTTTAAACACTAACGAAATCACTTTCTGTATATAAGATTGTAAAACTATTTTCTTTAATTCTACAACCTGAATTCATATCTAATAAAATCGGACTACATCACAAAATTAACAAATTTATTCTCTATAGAATACAAAATCCATAAAATCCACATTTTTATTCTTTATAAAATATAAAAGTCGCTAAATCCACATTTTCATATTCCATAGAATACAAAATATCAAAAATCCGCACTTTTATAACTTATAAACCACAAAAACAAAGTTTTATAACAGCTCGACCTCCGGTCTCGCTGAGAGAGAAGAAGTTAGGGCGTTCCGCCCTTAACAATCCTCGGTTTTACTTGATGATCTTGCAAACTCACGTTTAGTCACACCACTTCATATCCTCCTCCCATCGTCTCCCTCACTATTCCTTCCATCTCCAGATCAAAAAGAAGGTCGGAGATTTCCGAAATGGTCTTGCCCGACTCTCTGGCTATGATGTCTTTATGTGAAGGCCCTGTCGACGCGAGAATTTCCACAATCTGTCTCTTGTCTTCGTCAAGATCAAGGGCAGACAGATCTGGCTTTTGTGGGGAGTTTTTCTCAGACGATGGATGCGACTGTATGGCTGAGACACGTCGCAGGAATGAATCATCACGATTGCCTGAAAGTATCTCATCCACGTCGGCAGCTGAGGTGACAAGATGTGCTTTTCCGCTGCGAATCAAACTGTTACACCCCTCGCTTTGCACTCTATCGTAGTCGCCAGGCAACGCACACAACGGCACTCCCAACCTATGACTCCACTCCGCAGTGTACATTGATCCTCCATTCCCTTTGCTCTCCACAACCACCACAACATCCGCAATAGCCGCAATGATCCTGTTGCGCTCCACAAAATTCTTGTTGTCTGTCGACGATTGGTATTGAAACTGTGTCACCAACCCTCCATGCTCCATGATATCTCCTACATAACGTCGATGGTCTGCCGGGTAGATTGTGGGAAAACTTGTGCCCATCACAGCGAGTGTGTCTAGCCCATTCTTCAATGCGGCACAATGCGCGGTGATATCCACTCCACGTGCCAATCCACTCACTATCAACGCATCAGGGTAGATTTTTGCGATATCCGACACAAAAGATTCCGTGAACGATTTTCCATAATGAGTCATATTGCGTGTGCCGACGATGGAGATGATCCTGCGATCGTTGAGAGATGCAGATCCCTTGTAATAGATGAAGAAAGGAGTGTCTGAACGTCGTTTCACCAACGAAGACGGGTAGTCGGCATCGTAGATCGACAGGATTTTCACGCCCTCTTTCCCAGCCGATTCGATTTCCCGTTCAGCCAGACGAAGCAACGTCGCACTATTTCCTGAAATTGCTTTAGCCGCCGATTCATTCAGTCTACACTGCTCCACCAACACTTTCTCGGGCAATGCAAAAACGTCGCCCAACGATTCATATTTCTGTGATAATTCCTTGATTTTTGCGGATCCGACACCATGGACAAACGTCAATGCCAATCCATATAGGATATCACTGTTACTATTCCACATATAAAACTAATTTTACTAATCTTATTTATTTTCTGCAAATATACAAAAAGATCCGGACTTGTGTGAGTCCGGACCTGTCTATTTAAATTGGATTTTGTCTTTATTTGTTCGCCTCTTTTGCAGTGTTATACTCTCGAATAATTCTTTCCAAAGTTCCGATTGAGGTCTCATTCTTAGACGGAAGTTTCTTCTCCGCTTTCACCGTAGCAGCCAATTCCGCATTGTCCTTGACAAACTCTGCAATGACTTCCGGCACCAAAGCGAATTCAGCTCCCACACTAGTGGCTTTGGAAACTTTCACTGCAAAATCATCACCCTTGCGATGAAGATATAATATAGGTGGGGCACCAGCCTTTGTCAAACCTGTATATGGGCCTATTCCAGATAAGAAGTAGATAGAAATCTCACCCTCCAACAACAGATAAAACCACGCAGGTGAATCGTCCTTCTTTATTGTGCCCTTTATGTATGCCTTATTATCAGCCTCATACAACGGAATAAATTTACTAATAGACCCATCCTTAAAAGTATGCGTGATTGACTTTACTGAAGGATATTTCTTTTCTACCCAAGACGACTTTTCCGTCGACTTGACCTTGACATTTCCTTTGGAAGATAAATCAAAACGATAGAATTCCTCTGTCTTGTTTCCATAGTCCAAGACACATGGAGATGTCATCTCTTTAACCTCTGATCTTGTAGGGAATGGATGAATCACCGCATATCCGTTTCCCGTGTGGACCACCATATCTCCTGCAAATACGGAGATAGAAAGAGACAATGCTGCAACAAACGCAAATAATTTCTTCATACTATATTCTATTTTTATTTATCACTAAAAATTTAAGAAAAAAAGATATTTACAAAGATACAATAAAAATGTCTCTGCACCCTATATTTAATTATGTTGTTTAACACGGACCTTCACGATAGAAAAAATCCACATTTTCTGCAAAATACGCAACATTTTGCTTTCATTTTAACCATTTTTATATAATTTTGCATCACAAACTGAAATTAACTTAACACATAAGACGGCATGTGCGGAATTGCGTATGTAAGATTAAGAAAGCCACTCAAGTATTATTACGAGAAGTATGGCTCTTGGAAATACGGTCTTGAAAAGCTGTATCTCCTAATGGAAAAGCAACACAATCGTGGACAGGAAGGCGCTGGTTTGGCTTGCGTCAAACTGCATGCGAAACCCGGAGAAGAGTATATTTTCCGTGAAAGAGCGGAGGGAGGCCAGGCAATCGACAAAATCTTTGAAACTGTTTATCAGAACTATCAGAACCTCACTCCTGAAATTTGGGCAGACGCTGATTATGCTGCCGACAATCTCCCTTTTGCTGGTGAACTATACCTCGGACATCTCCGTTACAGCACAACTGGAAAATCAGGTCTGTCATACGTCCATCCTTTCTTGCGACGCAGCAACTGGAAAGACCGCACTCTGGTGCTGGCTGGCAATTTCAACCTCACCAACGTCGACGAGGTGTTCGCCAACCTTACCCGTATAGGCCAGCATCCTCGTGATATGGGCGACACTATCCTTATGCTCGAGACCATCGGCCACCAGCTCGACATGGAAGTCCAGCGTAAGTTTAATGAATATGACGCTCAAGGAAAATCATACGATGAGATTTCGCAACTCATTGAGAAGAATGTCGACTTGGGTGAAGTGATCAGACGTAGCGAAAAAGGCTTCGACGGTGGGTACTGCATCTGCGGTATGGTGGGACACGGCGACTCGTTCATCTTCCGTGATCCTAACGGAATACGTCCAGCCTTCTACTACTACGATGATGAGATTATCGTCGCCGCAAGCGAAAGACCTGTCATCCAAACTGTGATGAATGTAAAGATTGATGACATTAATGAGCTTCAGCCAGGGCAGGCAATCATCATCAAAAAAGACGCGTCGTTCCATCTCGAGCGGATTCGTGAAGCAGGAGAAATAAAAAAATGCTCGTTCGAACGCATCTACTTCTCCCGTGGCAGCGACATCGACATATATAAGGAGCGCAAAAAACTCGGCGAACTACTCACTCCACAAATTCTGAAAGCTGTCGACAACGACTTGAACAATTCCGTCTTCTCATTCATCCCTAACACCGCCGAAGTGGCATTTTACGGAATGATGCACGGTATTGAAAATGTGATGATTGAGGATAAGAAACGAGCTATCCTCTCAGGAAAGAAATTCTCAGACGAGGAGCTGAACAGAATCCTTTCCGCACGTCCACGTCAGGAGAAAATCGCAATCAAGGATATCAAGATGCGCACGTTCATCGCCCAGGATAAAAACCGTAATGACATGGCTGCACACGTCTACGATATCACATACGGATCTATCCATCCAAAGACCGACAACCTTGTCGTGATCGACGACTCTATCGTAAGAGGAACGACTCTAAAACAAAGCATCATCAAGATCCTCAACCGTCTTGAGCCAAAGAAGATCGTCATCGTCTCCTCATCTCCACAGGTTCGCTTCCCCGACTGCTACGGTATCGACATGAGCCGAATGAGCGAGTTTATCGCATTCAAAGCCGCTATTTCTTTGCTGAAAAAGAGAGGAATGGAGAATGTCATCGAGGATGTGTATAAAAAAAGCAAGGCACAAGTGGGTAAGAAGAAAGAGGAGTATGTCAACTATGTGAAAGAGATCTACGCTCCATTCTCCGACGAAGAGATTTCAGCAGAGATAGCGGAATTGCTTACGCCCAAAGATGTCAAAACTCCAGTAGAGATTGTATATCAGTCACTTGACAATCTCCATGCCGCATGTCCTGACCATCGTGGCGACTGGTATTTCTCCGGCGACTACCCTACTCCTGGCGGCAATCGTCTGGTGACAAACGCATTCATCAATTTCTACGAGGGAAACGTGGACAAGAGATAAAATTAAAAATTATAAATGTGAAATGCTAAATTAAGATGCTCATCTGAGATATTCCATCGTTGTGTTTTCCAATAATTTCGCATTTTGAATGATATAGGGCGACGCTTTATGCTCGCCCTTTTTTATGCCAACGAATATTGGACGAACCCTCAACCTTCAACCATCAACCGTCAACCTTCAACCTTCAACCTTCAACCCTCAACCGTCAACCCTCAACCTTCAACCCTCAA
>DGHQ01000047.1:81803-87293 GCA_002392915.1 Bacteroidales bacterium UBA3844
ACCCTCAACCTTCAACCCTCAACCCTCAACCGTCAACCTTCAATCATCAACCTTCAATCATCAACCATCAACCGTCAACCTTCAACCGTCAACCTTCAACCGTCTCTACGACCAAAAATCGTAGAAATTAAACCATTGTTCTGGATATTGGCGGACAATGGTCTCCAAAATGCCTATGTATTCCTGCATCGACGCGGATACTTTCTGCTTTCGGTTCGTCTCCTGTGCGGCGGCCTCCGCTTTTCGGCAGATAAAACGGTATTTTTTGCCGGACTCCCTGACAGCGAAAAAGAAAAATGTGTCGGCACCCGTCATTGTGGCGATCTGGTGAGGTCCGGGTGGAAATGGAGCGTCGTGGCCAAGGAATTGCACCGTCTTCGCATCTTCCTCCCTGATATATCTGTCGCCCTGAAAACATACCACCTCATTGGATGCCAATGCCGATTGTATTTTGAAAATATGGTCGATATTCTCCGTGGAGACGGGAATGACACCAAATGTATTGGCTCCCATCGTCGACTCCAATTTATCCTTAATCTTCTGATATTCAGCGTCGAGCATCACAACATTCAGTTTGGTGCCATACTCCTTCATAAACACTCTGCTCACCTCCCAGTTTCCAACATGAGCCCCGATCATCACAGCGCCCTTCTCCCCTCGTTTCAAATGATCAATCAGGCAATCCATTCCGTCGAACGAGAAAGAGAACTCCTTTTCCAGTCCCGACGACGCTGCGATCTTATCGATTATCACCTGTCCGAAGCGATAGTAGTGTTGGAAGATTTTACCGATGGTGCACAACACCGATTTATTGTGAATCCTACGCCAATATTTCCAGCTTGCGGCTGTGGCTTTCGGCGCGAACGGCACGAAATATGGCACGACGACAAACAAGAACGCATACGCTGCGTTCAATCCTAAATGTTTGATCAAAAAGATGAAGAATCCGTATCCGAACGAACCTCCACGTGTCTTGCCATTCCAACAGGGCATAATGGTTAAAATTAAAAATGTAGAATTAAAAATGAAAAATCCACCACGCCCTGAAAGGGCGATAGTCCACAGCCTAGGGTGAGCGTAGCGTAACCCTAGGATTAGGCGACATACCACAGCCCAGGATGAGCGTAGCGTAACCATGGGATTTCGATGGCAACACACACGGGAATCCAATGGCAACCCACGGGAATCCAATGGCGTCACACGGAATCCAATGGCATCACACGGAATCCAATGGCATCACCACGGGAATCCAATGGCATCACACGGAATCCAATGGCATCACACGGAATCCAATGGCAACACCCACGGGAATCCAATGGCAACCCACGGGAATCCAATGGCATCACACGGAATTCGATGACAACACCCACGGGATTTCGATGGCAACACACACGGGAATTCGATGGCATCACACAGCCCAGAGTTATAAAAAAGGGCAGAACATCCGTCTGCCCAAATATAGATTTGATTGAATAATCCGATTATGTGTAAAGACCACCGTTTACAGAGATTGTCTGACCTGTAACGTAAGCAGCCTCCTTTGTACACAAGAAACCTACGACAGCAGCCACCTCTTCAGGCTCACCGAAACGGTTGGCAGGGATCTGTTTCTTCAACTCAGCCTCATCCAAATCCTTTGTCATATCTGTACGGATGAATCCAGGAGCCACAGCGTTGACAGTGACGTTCTTCTTCGCAACCTCCTGAGCCAAAGCCTTTGTTGCGGCGATGATACCTCCCTTAGCCAAAGAGTAGTTAGTCTGGCCAGGAAGACCCTTCAATCCTGACAGAGACACCATATTGACGATACGTCCGAATTTCTTTCTCACCATTGGCTGAAGAAGAGCACGAGTGACGTAAAGGAATCCGTTGACTGTGATGTCGATAACGTTTCTCCAATCCTCATTAGTCATGAACACCATGATCTGGTCGCGGCGGATACCAGCGTTGTTGACCAACACCTCTATATATTCATCCTTGTGAGCCTCCTGCCAAGCTGTGATCGCAGACTCTGTAGCCTCACAATCAGCAACGTTGAACTTGATAATCTCACCGTCGCTACCCTTCTCTCTAACCATAGCCAAAGTATTCAATGCCTCGGCCTCATTTGATTGATAGTTGATAAGCACGTAGTATCCCTGCTCTGCCAACTTGACCGAACAAGCTCTACCGATACCTCTCGAACCTCCTGTAACAAGTGCTACTTTCATATCTTAATTGTTGAATTTTCACAAAAATATCTGCAAAACTACAAAAAACATTTGAGTTTTGAAAATACTTCACCCAATCAGCCCGAAATTTTATAGGGTCCATCTGGCAAACGACACCAAATGTACAACTCCTTCTTCCACTTTTACATCTTCTGTCTCTTCTCGGGTTATGATGTAACCTTCTGACAATGAATATGCTTTCATTGCGGAACGAATGCCTTCCAATTCTCTCTGACGCGTCTTCTCATCATGCATCGACAAACATACCTGATAAGCCTCCGTTATCCGAATTCCTTCACGCACAATGAAGTCGCATTCATTTCCGTCATTATGATAAAACAGCTCTTTTCCCCGACGTCGCAACTCTATATACACAGCATTTTCAAGTCGGCTTCCTTCATTTCCACTGAAACTGAACCCTATAATGCCAACAAGTGCATTGTCTATAAAATATATTTTCTTAGGACTTTTTATCTGCTCTCCCACCTTGACATCATATTTCGGCAACAAACCAACCAAATATGTCTCCTCCAGATAAGAAATATAGTCTTTTACAGTCTCCGAACTCTTCAATCCAACAGATTTTGCCACGGAATTATATGTAAACAGATGTGTTGCATTGCTTATCAAGTAATAAACCGTCTCCTTCAATGGTTTATCAGACATCAACCTGTATCTTACTATGATATCACGATATATGATGTCGTTGTACAATGATTTCAAATACTCCACATTCTTGCTTCTGAGATATTGGGGAAATCCGCCATCTTTAAGGTAATCTTTCTGAACATTTTGCAACATGGCACGTCCTTCTGTTGTGTAAAACGAATCACGTGTCACTTTAACTCCCAACAATTCCATATACTCACTCATAGAGAATGGATAAACCTCTTTACTGACATGACGTCCAGTAAGAAGAGTGCCTAATTCTCTGCTTAACATTTTAGCATTGCTTCCAGTTATAAAAACCTTATTTCCATGCTTATATAATCTGTCGACGAAACGTTCCCAACCATCAACCATCTGTATTTCATCGAAATAGAATGTATGCTGAAGGCCAAAATCCTCTACAAAGACATCATAAAGCAATTGAAAATCCTCAATTGTGAAATGAAGCAGACGATCATCATCAAAACTTATAAAATAATCCTTTTCTTCCCGTCGGGCTCGAATCTGTTGCATCAACACCGATTTTCCACAACGTCTGACACCAGTAAGCACCAACACTTCCGGGCAGTCGACAAGTGTCCGATCTATATTTCTCTCTATTCCAAGATCATAATATAGATTTCGTTGGTCATATACGACCTGTCTTAACTGCTCTTTTGATATCATATCTTCTTTCTTTATTTACAATGCAAAAATAAGAATCACGATTGACAATCGCAACTTTTTAAAAAGAATCCACATTACCAATCGGAACTTTTTCGATAGAAGGCGGATGATGGAGGGTCGACGGTGGGGAGGTTAGAGTTAGAAATTTTCGTCTTTGTTTTTGGCGTCAAGATACAATTGGTAGAGGGCGAATCCAATCTTGTCCTTCTTGAATTCACGTTCATGATTCATCGGCCTCATCGACAATCTCACCTTCGCCACACCATCCTTCAGCAACAAAAAAACATCCGGAGTAATATAAAACTGAGCTGTAGATTTTATCTCCGACTCTGAAACGCCCACATAACCTATCGAATAGCCGAACGACACGCCATTTCTGTTTCCAATCGCGTCGCCCTCCAACGTAATCACATCATCATTGAATGTTCTGATTTTCATTGTAGGATTGTCGAGAAAGATCAAACGGTCCGAAGTCACAGTAGCAATGATAAAATACGAGCTGTCTTGCTTCGAAACATTGTATTCCACATGACAACCTTCCGGCGACAACGGTTTGTGCAGATACCCCACCGTCTGCGCCACGCCAGAATGGAAACCAGCTATCACCAAAATAGCAATGATAATATATCTGACAAGATGTCTCATGAGATGGAATTTTAACGTTAACATAACTAGTTAGCTTACGGGATTATATACCTCGGGAAAGCTAACGAAATCGGGGGCAAAGATACTAATTTTGAAGTTTCTTATTCCAATATGGTTCGATTAAAAGAGGCAGTTCATGAACTTCAAGGCACGCCTCCTTCATTTCAATTCCAATATGGTTCGATTAAAAGAGTGTATCAGCCTGTAAAAGAATCGACGGGTACTCCGTTTCAATTCCAATATGGTTCGATTAAAAATACAATCACCATCTAACGAACAGGAGGGATAAAGTAGTTTCAATTCCAATATGGTTCGATTAAAAGGCAGCACCAGTCGCACCACAGACGACAATTCCCAAGTTTCAATTCCAATATGGTTCGATTAAAAGGTGAGGAAAGCAACGTTAATTTACAATTGATGGCATGTTTCAATTCCAATATGGTTCGATTAAAAGATGCCGCTCTGCCAACGGAGTTCATGTATACAGCAGTTTCAATTCCAATATGGTTCGATTAAAAGGACCGTGGGAGCTGTATGTTCAACACAAGATAAATCGTTTCAATTCCAATATGGTTCGATTAAAAGGAAAATAGCAGAGACGGAATGAGAACGAACAAGGAAGTTTCAATTCCAATATGGTTCGATTAAAAGGCAGAAGTGGCGGCTAAAGGCAAAGACACTTTCACGTTTCAATTCCAATATGGTTCGATTAAAAGACAACGAGATTTAACAATTAAATATTGAAGACTAGTTTCAATTCCAATATGGTTCGATTAAAAGGACGTTGTGGAAAGAATAGCCATATCCCTTTTGAAGTTTCAATTCCAATATGGTTCGATTAAAAGCTCGTTGCCTATCCTGCAAGCTCCCATGATTCCGCTGTTTCAATTCCAATATGGTTCGATTAAAAGTTGAGAAAAGAGCCGGGTGTGGCTTATTCTAACTAGTTTCAATTCCAATATGGTTCGATTAAAAGTTTAATTAAGAACAAAGGTTACAGAGCCGATTATGTAGTTTCAATTCCAATATGGTTCGATTAAAAGAGAAAGCACCGCATTTCTTTGACGGGGAATTTTCTCTGTTTCAATTCCAATATGGTTCGATTAAAAGAGAACTGTTCGCTGTCGGTAGCGCGTCCGACAAGGAGTTTCAATTCCAATATGGTTCGATTAAAAGTCTTCAAGTTGCTTAAAAACGGGGAGGAGATTAATATGTTTCAATTCCAATATGGTTCGATTAAAAGGAACCCACCACGTCAGCTTACGGATAACAGATATTTGTTTCAATTCCAATATGGTTC
>DGHQ01000047.1:87334-95025 GCA_002392915.1 Bacteroidales bacterium UBA3844
CCAATATGGTTCGATTAAAAGTTGGAGTCCTATAGACTCAAAATACTGGTTTACTGGGTTTCAATTCCAATATGGTTCGATTAAAAGCGGCTTACGAGAATATTGCGAACGTCATAACCACATGTTTCAATTCCAATATGGTTCGATTAAAAGTGCGAAGGTGTATATGATGCTATAGCTAACTTAATTAGTTTCAATTCCAATATGGTTCGATTAAAAGAACGGAGTGTTGGGGGGTGCAAAACGTCAGTTGCACAGTTTCAATTCCAATATGGTTCGATTAAAAGAATTTTACTTTCCGTGATAATTTCGCTCCTTACTATAGTTTCAATTCCAATATGGTTCGATTAAAAGGCTGACAAAGGCATACGAACGCAATTTCTCTCTTGCGTTTCAATTCCAATATGGTTCGATTAAAAGAAAAGAGTATCGTAGTTGGAAGATGCGTTTTTAAGTTTCAATTCCAATATGGTTCGATTAAAAGTTAAAAATTGTTGGAGTTCGTGAACTTGCAAACCTTGTTTCAATTCCAATATGGTTCGATTAAAAGGACGATGCAAAGAAACAGCAGTTAATCAACCTTATGGTTTCAATTCCAATATGGTTCGATTAAAAGTCAGCCGCTGACGGTATCCTTTACACTGTCAACTGTGGTTTCAATTCCAATATGGTTCGATTAAAAGGGTTATTTTTTCACTTGGCCTTTGCCACTTTTCGCTGTTTCAATTCCAATATGGTTCGATTAAAAGCTTACTCAAACTACGGTCGTATTCGTGTATCTCAGGTTTCAATTCCAATATGGTTCGATTAAAAGTGCCATCTCAGACATCGGGTGGCGGTTCTACACAGGGGTTTCAATTCCAATATGGTTCGATTAAAAGTTTCATGAACGGATGGAGCGGTAGCAACCTTACAAGTTTCAATTCCAATATGGTTCGATTAAAAGCCAAAACACGTGCCTCATCTGCGACCGCAAGCGCGTTTCAATTCCAATATGGTTCGATTAAAAGTACCTTCAGAATTACTACTAGTGAATTTTACCATGTTTCAATTCCAATATGGTTCGATTAAAAGCAAGACACTCATAGAAGAGTATATCGCAGAACTTGGTTTCAATTCCAATATGGTTCGATTAAAAGGCCGATTTCCAGATAGAGAATGCGAGAGCCGAATCTCGTTTCAATTCCAATATGGTTCGATTAAAAGGCTTCGAAACAGCAAAGCACGTTTTCTGGCATTCCGTGTTTCAATTCCAATATGGTTCGATTAAAAGCCAGATTGTCAGGCAAAGAAGATGCTTGCGGAATATGTTTCAATTCCAATATGGTTCGATTAAAAGCGGATAAGAATGGTAGTCATGTAGCCACAATAGATGAGTTTCAATTCCAATATGGTTCGATTAAAAGCCTATCTTTCCAGCTTTCATCTGCACCTCTTCATATGTTTCAATTCCAATATGGTTCGATTAAAAGCCGTGATTGTCACGGTTGTCACCCCATTACTCTTGCGTTTCAATTCCAATATGGTTCGATTAAAAGCATATATAGTCGCTGTATTGTCAGCGAAGCATGACCTGTTTCAATTCCAATATGGTTCGATTAAAAGGAGTTGTCTCTGAAAATCCCCGCCCCATGTATCGCAGTTTCAATTCCAATATGGTTCGATTAAAAGTGAACAAAAGCAAACTTTGCGTTGAGCCGAAATCTTGGTTTCAATTCCAATATGGTTCGATTAAAAGGAGAGGAGAAGGAGGTTGAGAAGAAAAAGAAAGCCTGTTTCAATTCCAATATGGTTCGATTAAAAGCGAAAAGGAGGAGACGGGCAAACTGCTCATCACCAAGTTTCAATTCCAATATGGTTCGATTAAAAGGAAACGTATGTCATCTCTCGGATAAGCGGATGAGGTGTTTCAATTCCAATATGGTTCGATTAAAAGTACCGAATATCTGTGCAGGTTGCGTTCGGCGAGCAGAAGTTTCAATTCCAATATGGTTCGATTAAAAGCCTGCTGTTTAATCGTGATGGTTGCGTTGTTGACGGCGTTTCAATTCCAATATGGTTCGATTAAAAGGCATAGGCGTCGACGTATCTGACAAGAAGCCTCTCCAGTTTCAATTCCAATATGGTTCGATTAAAAGCTGCCAAGGATCCTCTTGCAAGACTGCAGCTCGCAGGTTTCAATTCCAATATGGTTCGATTAAAAGACGAGGATCGTGTCGCTCGCCAAGGGAAGAAGCGGTTTCAATTCCAATATGGTTCGATTAAAAGAGATCTACCTGCTTACGAGCCTCATGCAGGACGTGAGTTTCAATTCCAATATGGTTCGATTAAAAGTTGTCGATGAATATCGGGGCTGTGATCTCATACTCCCGTTTCAATTCCAATATGGTTCGATTAAAAGTGGTACTCCACCGCGTTGAGGTCGACCGCCTGCACCTGTTTCAATTCCAATATGGTTCGATTAAAAGCGACGAAATTATTAGCAACAGCATTAGACAATGACGTTTCAATTCCAATATGGTTCGATTAAAAGAAAAATGCTTTTATCTTAGGACGTTCGCATTATCAAGTTTCAATTCCAATATGGTTCGATTAAAAGTCTTAGCGAAAGTGATGACTTCTCTGCTGTTACGGTGTTTCAATTCCAATATGGTTCGATTAAAAGGGCGACAATTGCCGCAGGACTTGCTACCGTTAACGAAGTTTCAATTCCAATATGGTTCGATTAAAAGGCGCGATGCTATCGACAATCAGCAGGGAGAATCCAAGTTTCAATTCCAATATGGTTCGATTAAAAGCCTTCCTGAGTACTACGACGTTTGAATATATTTCCAAGTTTCAATTCCAATATGGTTCGATTAAAAGTTCCCCATGTGGGAGTCGATAAGAACCGCAACATGGTTTCAATTCCAATATGGTTCGATTAAAAGTATGACTGATAAAGAAAGATTTATAAAAGCTATCGAAGTTTCAATTCCAATATGGTTCGATTAAAAGACAAGTACTTTCTTACCTGAGAGCTTGTATTTGTC
The DNA here is from genome assembly GCA_002392915.1 of Bacteroidales bacterium UBA3844. GTDB lineage: Bacteria > Bacteroidota > Bacteroidia > Bacteroidales > Paludibacteraceae > UBA1723. Next base: position 90,367 of record DGHQ01000047.1, read on the forward strand.
GTTTCAATTCCAATATGGTTCGATTAAAAGTTGGCAGCCTGGAATTAATATTTCGATTCCTCCTGCGTTTCAATTCCAATATGGTTCGATTAAAAGAATTCTTTACTTGAAAATCTATCGAAGTGTCTCCCAAGTTTCAATTCCAATATGGTTCGATTAAAAGGTCATCACATTGACGCATTATGACGACCTTGTTCCGTTTCAATTCCAATATGGTTCGATTAAAAGCGATCATCCAAAGGAGCTTGTGTTGTAGGTGCGTGTGGTTTCAATTCCAATATGGTTCGATTAAAAGTTATATAATATGTGACGAATATGGTAGTGTTACTTCTGTTTCAATTCCAATATGGTTCGATTAAAAGGAAATGGTAACAGACCGCATAAATAATGCTAAATGTGTTTCAATTCCAATATGGTTCGATTAAAAGGTGTAGGTCGTAAGACTATTGAGGAGTCAGATGAGGAGTTTCAATTCCAATATGGTTCGATTAAAAGACGTGGTTTAAGGTTTCAGAAGTTGATACTTGGTTGGTTTCAATTCCAATATGGTTCGATTAAAAGGGGTAAGGATAGAGCGGTGTTCTCTCTTTATCTAAGGTTTCAATTCCAATATGGTTCGATTAAAAGTCACGAACAACAGTTTAATTTAACAATCAAAAAAAAGTTTCAATTCCAATATGGTTCGATTAAAAGTCAAAGGTATGTTTGAACAGTTGATAGCAATTTGCAGTTTCAATTCCAATATGGTTCGATTAAAAGGAATGATGGTCGCAAGTTCATTCATTGACTTGTGGAGGTTTCAATTCCAATATGGTTCGATTAAAAGATGGTTTTGGATTTGAATCTTCCCCTAATGCTATACTGTTTCAATTCCAATATGGTTCGATTAAAAGGTATAATATTCCTTCGATAAGCGGTGTAATTAATCTGTTTCAATTCCAATATGGTTCGATTAAAAGTGAACTAGAAGAAGATGGAGTATTAAAATGTATTAAGTTTCAATTCCAATATGGTTCGATTAAAAGAGTCTGCCGTTAGCATAGATTGGCATCTTGGAATATGTTTCAATTCCAATATGGTTCGATTAAAAGTGGAGAGCAAAAGAATAGTCTGCCGTTAGCATAGATGTTTCAATTCCAATATGGTTCGATTAAAAGGAGACGAATACGTATAGGCAAGGATATAAACGTTCAGGTTTCAATTCCAATATGGTTCGATTAAAAGAATTTATCAGCAACGAGGAAACTCCCGTGGAGACAAGGTTTCAATTCCAATATGGTTCGATTAAAAGAGAGCAACCAAAATGGGTGCAACACTTCATTATCTTGTTTCAATTCCAATATGGTTCGATTAAAAGGAAAGCACCGCATTTCTTTGACGGGGAATTTTCTCTGTTTCAATTCCAATATGGTTCGATTAAAAGAATCGCCAAAGTGAATGATGTCCCGGTTGAGTTCAGAAGTTTCAATTCCAATATGGTTCGATTAAAAGGAGGAAGCGGATCAACGTTGATTGCTTGCGAGCAAAGTTTCAATTCCAATATGGTTCGATTAAAAGCTGTTTGTCAAGCTAGAAACAGGAACAGGCGAAACGTGTTTCAATTCCAATATGGTTCGATTAAAAGAAACCCCGATTTCACGGCTCATTTGAGCCACGTTGGTTTCAATTCCAATATGGTTCGATTAAAAGTTTGTGTCGTGGAGACTACTCGTCATATGTTATTTAGTTTCAATTCCAATATGGTTCGATTAAAAGAATCAGAGAACGCAGTACGCCAATCAGGTAAAACTTAGTTTCAATTCCAATATGGTTCGATTAAAAGTTGGCTTTTGCCCCTTCCTTATACTGATGTATATGCAGTTTCAATTCCAATATGGTTCGATTAAAAGAAAACATTAGAAGGACTAGACTTAAAACCGGTATAACGGTTTCAATTCCAATATGGTTCGATTAAAAGCTTCCAACGACTGAGATACCTATTTTTGATAATGATGTTTCAATTCCAATATGGTTCGATTAAAAGATTTCAATCTAGTTAAGATTTACAATGTGAATTATAGTTTCAATTCCAATATGGTTCGATTAAAAGTACTCCTTTCTAGAATTAAACACAAAAATAATCAACGTTTCAATTCCAATATGGTTCGATTAAAAGGCGGTACTTATATTGAGTATGATAGCCTCGTTGATAAGTTTCAATTCCAATATGGTTCGATTAAAAGAATTTCCTTAATAAGTCGCATATAAAACTGATTATGTGTTTCAATTCCAATATGGTTCGATTAAAAGATGTTAAACGAAGAGATTGCACCACAAAAACAAATTTCGTTTCAATTCCAATATGGTTCGATTAAAAGACGGAGTTCATGTATACAGCTTGGTATCTGTTCAATAGTTTCAATTCCAATATGGTTCGATTAAAAGCGGTAATATGTTTACCCTCACCTGCAACTTCTTCTGTTGTTTCAATTCCAATATGGTTCGATTAAAAGCATTTTCACAAATTTTGGATGGCATGAAAATAACAAGTTTCAATTCCAATATGGTTCGATTAAAAGCTGGTCGCTCTTGCTGTTGTTGTCCCTGACTCGCATGTTTCAATTCCAATATGGTTCGATTAAAAGAGGCTGATTTGCAGTTGCAGAATAATTTGAAAACAAGTTTCAATTCCAATATGGTTCGATTAAAAGCAAATACGGATTTTCCAAATACGAATACAAATGCAAGTTTCAATTCCAATATGGTTCGATTAAAAGGACACACAGTCATTTGGCTTGATTCCTCGTATGTCGTTTCAATTCCAATATGGTTCGATTAAAAGTGATGATGGTAACGATTTTGATAATGTCAAAGATTTGTTTCAATTCCAATATGGTTCGATTAAAAGCCTTTGACAGAGTCGCCAATATTAATGCCTGTGAAGTTTCAATTCCAATATGGTTCGATTAAAAGGTTTTATATTCGTTCGCAAAAAAATCATTCTTTTTTGTTTCAATTCCAATATGGTTCGATTAAAAGGCTATTGTAAAACCATTGCGTCGTAAATATAATATGTTTCAATTCCAATATGGTTCGATTAAAAGCAGACTTACAACCTATTAACTTCTAATTCGTAAGACTAGTTTCAATTCCAATATGGTTCGATTAAAAGCAAACTACCGCTGAACCTCTTTCTCCTTCTGTCTGGTTTCAATTCCAATATGGTTCGATTAAAAGAGGGAAGGGATGAGGCTGAGGTTGGAGCACATTGCCTGTTTCAATTCCAATATGGTTCGATTAAAAGTTCCGCAAGATTGCAAAAAGAAGGTGCTATTCGTGCGTTTCAATTCCAATATGGTTCGATTAAAAGGAAAAATCGTAATGCAAAAGATTATGACTCTGAGGAAGTTTCAATTCCAATATGGTTCGATTAAAAGGAAAACTGATAAAGTCAGAATTAGACGGTGTCCAAGTTTCAATTCCAATATGGTTCGATTAAAAGAAGAGGTTGCGAGAAACCAAGTCGGACATTTGACGTTTCAATTCCAATATGGTTCGATTAAAAGAAGCCATTTGTCTATTACCCTGTTATTAATATCACTAGTTTCAATTCCAATATGGTTCGATTAAAAGCACGACACCAAGGCACGCACAATTATTGACTTGCTTGTTTCAATTCCAATATGGTTCGATTAAAAGTACGTTCAGTTCGTAATGACTACAATGCTTTCCACAGTTTCAATTCCAATATGGTTCGATTAAAAGGAAACTCATTCGAAAGTCATAGAAGGTAACATCGCGTTTCAATTCCAATATGGTTCGATTAAAAGAATTTAATCTTGAATCTTACAGCGTCCCAAAGCCATGTTTCAATTCCAATATGGTTCGATTAAAAGACCAAAATGATTGCTATTCGCAACACAATATCATTTGTTTCAATTCCAATATGGTTCGATTAAAAGGATCAGAAGTTTTCTGCACCACCTGAGTAATACCGCTGTTTCAATTCCAATATGGTTCGATTAAAAGTCGTGCCAGCTTAAACGATGAAAAAGTAACTTTTTGGTGTTTCAATTCCAATATGGTTCGATTAAAAGCATTCTCTATCGTGATAGGTTCATTGAAGTTCCGTGTTTCAATTCCAATATGGTTCGATTAAAAGAGGGCAAAATTTCCAGAACTTATTTAGCATAGCTTAGTTTCAATTCCAATATGGTTCGATTAAAAGAGTATTGGGACGAGGACACGGAGGACGACAATCCGCGTTTCAATTCCAATATGGTTCGATTAAAAGCTTTGGCGAACGCTGTCTCAAGGATATCGCTGATGCGTTTCAATTCCAATATGGTTCGATTAAAAGCTTCTTTTATTAGGAGGTCTAGTTCTGCCATAACAAGTTTCAATTCCAATATGGTTCGATTAAAAGGCCCCCCCTTGTTGGGGGGTTAATTTTTACATTTAGTTTCAATTCCAATATGGTTCGATTAAAAGTTGGCGTTAGCTCACCCTCATATGGTTCTCCTTTCACGTTTCAATTCCAATATGGTTCGATTAAAAGTAAACTTGTCCGAAATCCTTGTCTCGCCCTCTTTAGTTTCAATTCCAATATGGTTCGATTAAAAGGAGGCTGATTTGCAGTTACAAAATAATTTGAAAACAAGTTTCAATTCCAATATGGTT
>DGHQ01000030.1 GCA_002392915.1 Bacteroidales bacterium UBA3844
ATTGACTTTGCAAATCTAAGGTTTGAGATATAAAATTGATGATTTATGAAAAGAGGAAAAAAATCGAATAAGGCGTTTAGCATCGGGAAAAAAGCTATGCGTCCGAAAAATAAAAATAGAAAGCATGAATCAGCCGTCTCTGTTCGAAAGAAAGAGATAGTGAATGATATATCTAGATATTTTGCCGAATATCAGGGCGATCCCGTCTCTTACAAGGATGTGGCTGCCACTCTCGGCTATTCCGGCATGACTGCTCGCCAACAGATCATAGATGTGCTTCAGGAGTTTGCTGCGACGGGTTATCTTATTGAGTCTCCTGTCGGAAAATACCGTTTGAATCCTCGTATGGGTTCTCTTGTCGGTGTCATCACGGCCAAACGCGGTGGAGGTGCAATTCTTGTGCCTGAAGACGGTGGGGATGAAATCATAATCAGCGACCGTAACCTTAATAAGGCTGCTGTCGGCGACACTGTGAAAGTCCGTCTGTTTGCTCGTCGTCAGGGTAAAGAGCAGGAGGGAGAGGTCATGGAAGTGCTGAAACGTGAACGTGACACTATCGTCGGAAAACTGAATGTGAAGGAGAATTATGCGTTCTTGCTCGTCGACAACCGTATTCTTGGCAACGATATTTTTGTGCCGATCGATAAACTGAATGGTGCGAAAGATGGAGATAAGGCAATTGTTAAAATCATTGATTGGGCTGAAAAGGGAAGAAATCCAGTCGGTGAGGTGACGGTGGTGCTCGGTAGCTCAGGCGACAATAATGCTGAGATGCATGCCATACTTGTCGAATTTGGTCTGCCTTATAGCTATCCTGCTGAGGTGGAGGCTTACGCGGACACTATCCCAGATGAAATATCATCGGAAGAGATCGCAAAACGTTTGGACTGCCGTGATATCCCAACATTCACTATCGACCCTCGTGATGCTAAAGACTTCGACGACGCGTTGTCTGTACGCAAACTGGACAATGGCAACTGGGAGGTCGGTGTACATATCGCCGATGTCACTCACTATGTCCATCTCGACGATTGTATCGAGCAGGAGGCTGTCAGCCGTGCTACCAGCGTCTACCTTGTCGACCGAACTATACCAATGCTTCCTGAAAGATTGTGTAATAAGGTTTGTTCTCTTCGTCCTGATGAAGAAAAACTTTGTTATTCGGTGATGTTTGAAATGGATGACAATGCTAAAGTGATCAACTATCAGATTGTCCACACAGTCATCAAATCCGACCGTCGCTTCACATACGAGGATGCTCAGAGCGTTATTGAGACTAAGGAGGGTGATATGAAAGACGAAATCCTGACTCTCGACAGACTGGCTAAAAAACTTCGTGAGGAGAGATTCAAGAACGGAGCTATCGCATTTGAGCGTACTGAGGTGAAATTTGAAATTGACGAAAATGGTAAACCTATCGACGTCTTTTTCAAGGAAAGCAAGGATGCCAACAAACTTATCGAGGAATTTATGCTTCTTGCCAACAGGACTGTGGCTGAACATATCGGCGGACAAAAGAATCCGAAAACTTTCGTCTACCGTGTCCACGACAATCCGGATCCTGACAAACTGAACAATCTGTCTCAGTTCATCTCTCGCTTCGGATATAAACTGAATACGACAGGCAAGAATAAAGAAGTCTCAACTTCAATCAACAACTTGCTCGACAAGGTGCAGGGCACAAGAGAACAGAATCTGATTGAGACAATTACAATCCGTTCGATGGCAAAAGCTATCTACTCTACAGATAATGTGGGCCACTACGGACTTTCTTTCGACTATTACACTCATTTCACTTCGCCAATCCGTCGTTATCCGGATATGATGGTGCATCGTCTGCTCGATAGATATGCGAGAGGCGAGAAGAGCGCCGACAAACTATTGTTCGACGACCTTTGTGACCATAGCTCAAAGATGGAACAACTTGCAGCAAATGCAGAGCGTGCGTCTATCAAGTACAAGCAAGTGGAGTATATGAAGGAGCGTCTTGGACAGATCTACGACGGTGTGATTTCAGGTGTGACAGAGTGGGGTATCTATGTCGAGTTGACGCAGAACAAGTGTGAGGGTATGATACCAATCCGTGAACTTGATGACGACTACTATGTGTTTGATGAAAAGAATTATTGTATCACGGGACGTAGAAAAGGGAAAAAATTCCAGCTTGGCGACGAAGTTGTTGTGAAGATCGCCCGTGCCGACTTGGATAAGAAACAGCTTGATTTTGCACTTGTGGAGAAGAAATAAAAAGATATGAAAAAAAATCTGATTTATATTGCGACGTCGTTGCTGATAGGCTTTGCATCATGTGGTGAGAAACATACTACTGATGTGGAGGATATGGGAATGTCTGGCGATGTACACAAACTGAGCGAATTCAAGTATTATGCGGAGGAGCGTTTTGGAGAGGTGACTCGTGGCGAGGCTTTCCGTGAAGAAGGAGAGTGGGACCGTGAAATTATCTTCAACAAGGCAGGATATTTTGACACTGTGCGATTGACCACCAGCGCGGGCGACGATGTCGGAAGCATTACGTATGCCTACAACAAGCAGGGGCAGAAGGTGTGTGAAATGAATTATGACGCTGAAGGTAATCCCGTCGACAAATCCGTCTTCTTCTATAAAAATGACAAACTTGCCAGAATCGAAAAGTATAACGCCGAAGAGAGTATTTCCGGACGTGTGAACTATGAATATGACGACGAGAATAATTTAAATTATACTCGTTACTACAATTTCAAAGGGGAATTGCTTCAGACTATCGAACAGAGCATGTCGAAGCGAGGATTGCCGTTTGTGACAAAGATTTATGGTCGTGAGGGCGATTTGGCAAATTGGCGTGAGGAGAAATACAATTCGGCTGGTCTGCTTGAAAAACTTACAGTGAAAGAGCCTGATGGCAATGTGACTATGGTTGTCAGTTTCCTTTATGATGAGAATGGAAACGCAATTTCGCAAACGGCTGTGGACGGAGAAGGAGAGGCATTTGTGCCTCACACATGGGAATATACATTCGATGATCATAAGAATTGGTTGACATGCACAGAGTATGAGGGAGGCAAACCTCTTTATATAACTGTCAGAGCAATAGAATATTTTTCAAAATAATATAGTCAAGATGAGATACGCTGTAGTTGGAACTGGCGCTATTGGCGGATATTATGGAGGAATGCTGGCAAATGCTGACGCGGATGTCCATTTCCTTTTCCATTCTGATTACGACGCTGCATGGAGCAACGGATTGAGAGTGAATTCCGTCAACGGAGATTTCGAAATCGAACATATCAATGCTTATAACTCCACGGCTTCGATGCCCAAAGCTGATGTTGTTTTGGTTGGTCTGAAGACGTTGCAGAACCGGCTCCTTCCAGAATTGCTTGACCCCATTGTGAAGGAGGGAACGCTGATTGCGTTGATACAGAATGGCATCGGCTACGAACAGGAGTTGCAGGAGGAGTTTCCAGAAGCGAGAATATGTGGTGGATTGGCATTCATCTGCGCGGAAAAAACGGCACCGGCAGTCGTTTCACATTACGACTATGGCAAATTGACGCTAGCTCTTCTTGGAGATGAGCCATGTGATGCGTTCGACGCAATGGTTGCGGACATGGAGGAGGCTGGTATCAACGTCGTTCGTGCGGATGATCTCAACACAGCAAGATGGAAGAAACTGGTGTGGAATACAGGATTCAACGGTCAGTCGGTGCTGTTTGGGAAAAATACAGAGGAATTATTGTTTGGCAGAGAGAAAGAAATGTATGTCAAACCGGCGATGTTGGAGATCATCAAAGCAGCCCAGGCTAACGGAGCTGATGTGGATGAATCGTTTGCCGATGAGATGATAGAGATGACTCTCAATATGAAACCATATTATCCAAGCATGCACGTGGATTATTCACACGGACGCCGGCTTGAGGTGGAGGCAATCTATTCCCGTCCACTCAGATTAGGATTGGCGAAAGGAGTGGAGATGCCGGTGATGGAGGAGATGGAGAAAAGATTGAGGAAGATTAATGGTTAAAGATTAACGATATTTGTAGAGACGGGGCATGTCCCCGTCTTTTGTTTTATATAAGACCCTGTCATCTGCGTCTGGGGTATTCGGGAAATCTGTTCAAATTTGGTTATAGATTGAGGATTGTTAAGGGCGGAACGCCCTAACCTCTCCCTAAGTGCGAGCCGTAAGGCGAGCTGATATAATAATTTATTTATGGATTTTGCCCTTTCAGGGCATCATTGCATCGGAACATTATAAGCCTCAGGGTTTCGCTTCGCTTTACCCTGGGCTATGTTGTAGTTGGACTTACAGTCCCATCATTCTTCATTCTTCATTCTTAATTTTTCATTTTTTCCCAAGAGAGCCATTCATCTAGCAACATCCTTGCCATGGATAGTTTTCCTGGAATTTCTGGCATCGCATGACGGTTGAACCATCGGCAGTCGAGCAATTCCTCCTCCTGGACTTTGATCTCTCCGCTTTCGTATTCCGCAAAGAATCCAAGCATCAGATTGTTGGGGTATGGCCATGGTTGTGATTTGTAGTAACGGATATTCTTGATTTTCAATCCCGTCTCTTCCATCACCTCGCGTCGCACCGTCTCCTCGATGCTTTCTCCCGTCTCTACAAATCCTGCAATAAGTCCATAATACGGACGTCTGAAATTTTTTGCTCTTGCTAGCAGCACTTCATCTTTGCCTCTGGAAACAAGCACGATGATCGCTGGCTGCACCGGAGCCCAGATCTCTCTGCCGCATCCTGTGCAGACGCGGCTGATATCCGTCTTCTTCTCCATCTCTTTTCCGCAATGCGAGCAGAATCGGATATTGGTGTGGAAATTGATTAGTTCGGCAGCCTTTCCTGCTGCGTAGTATTCATCGAAAGGCAGTTTGGCATAAGAATCGCGTAATCCGGAAAATTCTAAAGTCGACGGCAATTCACCATCAATAGAGACGGCTTTGGCAGGACATCCGTTCAATTCTGGCAAAGTGATTGTTCCCGACTTTATTGCAAACGGCACCGTCTCTGCAAACGGAATACTATATCCGCTTTCTGATTTTTTCTCAACTACGATTTCAGATTTTTCGTTGAATGCAAACCAATATGTCTTCATTTTGCGATCCAGTTATAATTTATATCTAAAATAAGAAACGCAGAGGTGTTTGACCTCTGCGTAATTATGTATTCCGCTGGAATTCTTAATTCATTTAAGGGTGAACGAAAGTGCCGATATTGTCGCCCGACATCACCTTCTTCAAATTGCCTACGACATCCATGTTGAACACCATGATAGGCATCTTGTTGTCTTTAGCCAAAGCTGTGGCTGTGACATCCATCACCTTCAATCCACGGTTTAGAATCTCGTCGTAACTAATTTCGTCAAACTTAGTTGCTGTAGGGTCTTTTTCAGGATCTGCAGTGTAGATTCCGTCAACACGAGTACCCTTAAGCATCACGTCTGCTCCGATCTCGATAGCGCGGAGAGCGGAACCCGTATCAGTTGTGAAGAAAGGACAACCTGTGCCGGCAGTCATAATTGCGATCGCACCGCTTTGCATTGTCTCCACTGCTTTGTCGCGAGTGTAGAATTCACCGATAGGCTCCATACGGATAGCAGTCAACACCTTTGCAGGCTGACCGATAGATGCAAGAGCTGATGATAGCGCCATACCGTTGATCACTGTGGCAAGCATTCCCATCTGGTCGCCCTTCACACGGTCGAATCCGGCTTTTGCTCCGCTCAATCCACGGAAAATATTTCCTCCACCAATTACGATGCCGATCTCGACACCCATTTCTTTGATCTCCTTTATCTGTTGTGCATATTCCGCAAGACGAGTCTCGTCTATACCGTAGCCTTTGCTGCCCTGCAATGATTCTCCGCTTAACTTCAATAAAATTCTCTTAAAACGTGCCATTTCACCGATTTTTTTATATTTATCAGCAAATATAAGCATTTTAGCAGAGCATATTTTATAAAAACCGATAAAAAAGATATATTTGCGTATTAATTGTAACTTTAGAGAGAAAATGGCTAAACCCATATATCATTTTGACCCGAAAACTATGACCTATTTCCGTATCGATAATAAGATACAGTATAGGATATCCAATATCATCTCGCATTTGGTGTCGAGCGTGTTTGCAGGATTAGCATGTTTCGTGTTGTTTGTAATGTTGTTTGAGAGCCCCAATGAGAAGGTACTACGTAGTGAGAAGCTTGAATTGGAGGCTCAGTACGAATTGTTGAACTCGCAGATTGAGGAGATTCAGGAGGTGTTGACAGATATACAGCAGCGTGACGATAACTTGTATCGTGTCGTTGTGAACGCTGATCCTGTGCCAAGTGAGGCAAGAGAAATCGACAAGACATCTGTGAAGTATAAGGATTTGCGAGAGAAAACATCTTCTGATATTGCTACACTCACCACACAAAAAGTGGATGAACTGCGTCGTAAACTATATGTGCAGAGCAAATCATTCAATGAGGTGTTCGACGCGGCAAAGAATCATGAGGAACGTCTCCTTCGTACACCGTCTATCCAGCCAGTGCTTAACAAGGATATGAAGCGTATGGCATCTGGATATGGTATGCGTATCGACCCTATATACAAGACTCCTAAGTTCCATGCTGGAATGGACTTCTCAGGAGCCCATCGTTCTGAAATTTTTGCCACAGCCAAAGGAACACTTACATTTGTGGGTTGGAAGCAGGGATATGGAAACTGTATGATCATCGACCATGGCTTCGGCTATGAGACACTATACGCCCACATGGACGGATTCAAGTTGAAGCGAGGCCAGCAGGTTAATCGTGGCGACGTGATTGGTTATATGGGTAATACTGGTAAGAGTACGGGTACCCACCTTCACTATGAGGTGCATTATAAAGGCAAAGTGACTGACCCTCGCAACTATTATTTCCAGGATTTGAATCCGGAAGAGTATGATGAGATGGTGCGTCTGACATCTAATAATGGTAATGTGTTTGACTAAAACGAAAAGGTATGAATGAAGATCCTATTTTTTTTGTTGTGATTGGCTTGATTGCCGTCACCTTTGGAGGCTATAACCTTTACGAGAAGATAAAAAATCCTAAGCGATTTGAAAAAGCCGTGGATACAACCGCAAAGTTTATGGGAGAGAATGTCAGCCGTGTCTGGCAGAGCATCTCAAGAATATGGTTCCCTATCATTGTTGGTATTATCAGTATAATATTGGGAGCTTGTTTCTAATTAATGATAATTAAATTTTGATTTCAGAATTCCCCAAATGACTATTTGTCATAAGTGACATACTAAAAAACTGAATTGTCTGCCAAATTTGCAGTTTTGCAAGTTTGGCAAACTTTTTGATTACGATTAAATGTGTATTATATAATATAGATAAAATTTAATGATATGGCAGAAGATAATAATATAGAAGAACAAAAAGTGGAAAACGCAGAAGAGCAGACTGTTGAGGCTACAGCAGAGACAGCAGAAGCCGCAGCGTCGGAGACAGCAGAAACAACAGCTACAGAGGCTGAAGAGACCGCTACTGCAGAGCCTGTGGACGAGAGAGATGCAAAGATCGCAGAACTAGAGGCTCAGGTGGCAGCTCAGAAAGACCAGTATTTGCGCCTTTACGCCGAATTTGACAACTATAAGAAACGTACGTTAAAGGAGAAAGCAGAACTGATCCAGACAGCAGGCAAGAATGTGCTAGAGCAGATGCTTCCGCTTATAGACGATATGGAGAGAGCAATGGTGTCTGTGCAGAATGCAGATTCTGTGGAAGGAGTGAAAGAAGGAATAGATTTGATCTATAATAAATTTGTTAAATTCCTTGATAGTAACAATGTAAAAGAAATCGAGACTGTAGGCTTGCCCTTCAATACCGACTTCCATGAGGCAGTCGCTCAGGTGCCCATGGGAGAAGATAAAAAAGGTGTTGTCATCGACTGTACTCAGAAAGGTTATATCATGGGTGAGAAGGTCGTGAGATTTGCCAAAGTCGTAATAGGAGCATAAAGTCATGGCAGAGAAGAGAGATTACTACGAAGTGCTTGGCGTATCAAAGACAGCCACAGCAGAAGAGTTGAAAAAAGCATACCGTAAGAAGGCTATCCAGTATCATCCTGACAGAAACCCTGACAATCCAGAGGCAGAGGCTAAGTTCAAGGAGGCGGCAGAGGCTTATGAAGTGTTGAGCGACGAGAATAAACGTGCTAGATACGACAAGTATGGTCATGCCGGACTTGATGATCAGGGTGGCTTCGGTGGAGGCGGCTTCGGTGGAGGAATGTCAATGGAAGACATTTTCTCACAGTTTGGTGATATTTTTGGCGGTGCGTTCGGTGGAGCGTTCAGTGGCGGCTTCGGCGGTGGCGGACGTGTCACACGTCGTGGCGGCGATTTGCGAGTAAGAGTCAAAGTCACTTTGAAAGACGTTATGAACGGAGTCGAGAAGACGGTGAAGTTGAAACGTAATGAGGCGTGTTCAGAGTGTAATGGAACAGGTTCGGCAGACGGACAGACAACAACATGTCAGACATGTGGTGGTAAGGGTGTCGTATATAGAGTGCAGCGTACCATCATGGGTCAGATGAGAACACAGTCATACTGCCCGGATTGTAATGGAGAAGGACAGATTGTAAAGAATAAATGTAAGTGTTGTGGCGGATCTGGCGTTGTACAGAAAGAGGCGACAGTGAAGTTTAAGATTCCTGCAGGTGTTCAGGACGGAATGAGCCTTCGTGTCCCAGGAGGAGGAAATGCGGCAGGAAGAGGTGGGGAAAAGGGCAATTTGATAGTCCAGATCGAAGAGGAGCAGGATCCTGATTTGTTCCGCGACAATGATGACTTGATCTACAACGCATTGATTCCACTTCCAATGGCTGTGTGTGGAGGAAAGGTAGAAGTGCCTATGGTAGACGGAAAGAAGTGTGAGGTAAAGATAGAGCCAGGCACAACACATGGTAAGTTGTTGAGAGTGAAAGGTAAAGGATTGCCACGTTTGAATTCTTATGGATGTGGAGATCTGTTGGTTTATGTCAGCGTCTTCATTCCAAAGGATTTGTCGAAGGATGAGAAAAAAGAGATGGAGAAGTTGATGGACAGCGACGGATTTAAGCCAAAAGCATCCGACTATGAGGAATCGAAAAAAATGATGGTAAAGATGTTCCGCGGTTGATAACTCGGCTAAAAAAGCATTTTTACAACATATTTTTAAAAATTGTTAAATATTTATACACACATTTTCAAAAAAGTGTTTACCTTTGACGCTGTTGTTTGAAAAGTAAGCAATATTATGAAGATAAAGGTTTTATTTATCGCGATTGTTTCGCTAATGATGTTCAGTGTAGATGCATATTCTCAGTGTAAGGGAAAATGTAGAAACGGTAAAGGTATCTATACATTTGAAGATGGCGAAGTGTACGATGGACAATTCGTAGACGGACAGTTTGAGGGAAAGGGAACATATTCCTACAATTCCGGCGCAAAATACACTGGAGAGTTCAAGGCTGGAAAACGCCACGGTAAGGGTACTTATGTATATCCTACAGGTGATATTTACACAGGTGACTTTGTTGATGGTTTACCAAGCGGTACTGGCGTATACAGTTTCGCAAACGGAGACCGTTATGAGGGCGAGTTCCTAGAGGGTAAGAGAAACGGACAGGGTGTCTATATCTTCGCTAGTGGAACAAAGCAAACGGGTGTTTTCGAGAATTCATATATGATTGAGGAGATTTCAATCGAGCGTGTGAAGAAACAGTAAGTGAAACAATTTAGTTTATAATAATCTCACCTTGCGGGTTTGTAAAGATTCTTTACAAACCCTTTTTATTGCTCTTTTGTTGAGTGTTTTCGTATGAGCCGTTAGCAAGCACATTGAAACAACTACAGAGTCGCAAGTTCACAGAGAAAGATTTTGTTTTTTATGAGAAAAGGAGGTTAGATTTCAATCAGAAAGTGGGGAAAATGATTCACAGATTAAAATTCGTCGAACTCTCTTTATTTACTGTTGGATATCTATCATTTATTTAGATTGTCGACAGAATTAACCTGTTTTATTACCTCATTCACCACCACATTGGTGATCATGAATCCGAATATTCCGGTGATGTGGATAAGTGAACCATTCACTTGTTTTGAAGAAGATTTGTCTTCTTCGGTCAAGTATTCGTCTCGACGGTATGGTATTTCGGGTGAGTAGACGCACTTGAATTTATGTTTAGGCATCGTCTTGAATTTCTTGAATCTTTTGCGGATAGCGGCAGCCAACGGACACCCCATCACTTTCCAGAATTCCGCTATTGATATTTGTGTGGCGTCTATTTTCGATGCTGCTCCCATAGATGAAACGAATATTTTGTCATCGTACGATGCTGCTTCCAAAATCAGTGCCGCTTTGTTTGTCAGACTGTCTATGGCATCAATTATGATATCATAATCAGCAAGGTGGAAATCAGCTTGATTTGCCTGAGTATAGGCTTTGTCTACAGCTGTCACATTGGCATCTGGATTGATAGCCAACAGACGTTCTTTCACGACTTCTGTCTTTTTCTTTCCTATTGTTGTTGAAAGAGCCGGCATCTGTCGGTTGATATTCGTCGCATTTATTGTGTCACAATCGACAATTGTCATATTGGTGAATCCTGTTCGGAACAGGCTTTCAGCACACCAACTTCCCACTCCACCAAGTCCGAGCACAATGACTTTGAGATCTCCTGCTTTTTTCACGAACTCTTCACCTAATACAAGGTTGACGCGGTGGAATATGTCGTTGTTGATGTCGTTTGCCATAGTCTTATTCAGTAGCGTTATTCTTCAGATAGCTGAACGATGATGTTGCGGTATTCGTTGAATATTTTAGCCTTCGACACGAATCCGACATAATTATTGTTCTCTACCACTGGCAGATCCCAAGCTTGAGTATCCTCGAATTTCTTCATTACTGATTCCATGGAATCATGTATTGAAAGGATGGTAGGAGGGGCTGTCATGAGGTCGCTCACCTGGAATTTTGTATATAATTCGGGGCGGAACATGACGTTGCGGATTTCATCGAGGGTGATGATTCCGATCAGCTGTCCTTTTTTGTTTAAGACGGGATAAATATTACGATTTGTGCGTGAAATCACCTTCACCAGCTCTTCAAGGTACATGTCTGGACGCAACTTCTGTAAGTCTCGTTCAATCACGTCGTCCATTTTTAGAAGGGTAAGCACGGTCTTGTCTTTATGATGGGTAAGAAGCTCTCCTTTTAGAGCAAGACGTTGCGCATACAGACTGTGAGGCTCAAATGCGATGATGGTCATGTATGCCACAGTAGCAGTGATCATCAGGCTCACGAAGAGTCCGTATCCTCCCGTCAACTCGGCGATAAGGAATGTTCCTGTAAGAGGAGCGTGCATCACACCTGCCATCACGCCTGCCATTCCTGCCAACGCGAAATTTTTCTCAGGTATACGAACCCATTGTGTATAGTTTACTAACATAGCCATCAGATAACCTGTGATACAGCCCACAAACAGACTTGGGGCGAAGATTCCTCCGGTTCCTCCAGCACAGTTTGTGGCTGCTGATGCGAATATCTTGAGCATCACAAGCAGTCCAAGGAATAGGAAAAGCATCCAGAAATGGTCTCTGAACTGATAGAATGCGCTGTTTTCTGTCACTCTCACAGCATCATTGTCGAGCAGGGCAGTGATAGTGGTATAACCTTCACCATAAAGCGGCGGAAGTAGGAAAATCAACACGCTAAGCATTATACCTCCGATCACCATCTTGTGGGTTGGCGATTGTACGGTACCGAAACTGGCTTCCAATTTTGTCATTCCGCGTGTGAAGTATAATGATATGAATCCGCACAACACACCAAGGACGATATAAAATGGAGTTCTTGACGGAGTGAACGGGTCGTTGATAGTGAAACCGAACATGAAATCCGATCCGGAAAGGAAGTAGGTCACCACACTTGCTGTGATAGAAGAGATCAGCAGTGGAATGATTGTCGACATTGTAAGGTCGAGAAGCAATACTTCCAATGTGAACAGCACGCCTGTGATTGGAGCCTTAAAGATACCTGCCACCGCTGCAGATGCACCGCAACCAACAAGAAGCATCAGTGTTTTCCTGTCCATACGGAATGCCTTGCCTAGGTTAGAACCGATGGCAGAGCCGGTAAGTACGATAGGGGCCTCGGCTCCGACTGAACCTCCGAATCCGATAGTCAGCGAACTGGCAACAAGAGACGACCACATGTTGTGAGCCTTGATGACTGCTTTTCTTTGTGAAATGGCATACAATATTTTTGTGACTCCGTGGCTGATGTCGTCTTTTACGATGTAGCGGACGAATGTGCTGGCAAGAAAAATGCCGACGATTGGCATTACAAAGAAAAGATAGTTGACATCACTTGCTTCCACCGCATTCTTTGCTACTTCGTGAAGATATTCAATGATGCTTTTCAAAACATGGGCGGCCAAGGCACAAAACAATCCGACGAAAATACTTAGTATCATTGTGAAGTATCTCGCCGAGATGGCATGCTCTCTCCAAACCAGAAATTGTTGAAATCTATGTTGTAAATTATGCATTTCTGTAGTTTTATTTCGTTCCTTTGGAAGTTCAAAAAGCCAAGGGAATTGCGAACAACAAATTTACAACTAATTTTCCATTCCATGCCCCTGTTTCTCCTTATTTTTATTATAATGAGTTTTTTTGTGTTGATTTGATATTTTTTTTCTCGTCTTTTTTATAATTTTACAAAATATAATGGTTAATTGCGGTAGAATGTCGATTCCGTTCGTCTTCATTCTAGTAAATAAAGATTGTGATATGGCAGCAAATTGGGTATATACATCTCTTACAGAAGAGCAAAATAAGCAGAGGGATCTGATGTCGGAAGAACTTGGCATCAGTTCGATCCTTTGTCAACTTCTTGTACGTCGTGGCATCACGACGGTGGAGGCTGCCAAGAAATTCTTCCGCCCACGCATTGAAGACCTTCACGATCCGTTTCTTATGAATGATATGGACAAGGCGGTAGATCGTCTGAACCAGGCAATGGGAAAAAAGGAACGAATCCTTATATATGGAGATTATGATGTCGACGGGATAACTGCCGTCGCCTTGGTCTACAAATACTTGAAATTCAACTATTCATATGTCGATTTCTATATTCCTGACAGATATGTGGAGGGAAGTGGTATCTCATACCGTGGAATTGACTATGCTTCTGAGACAAATGTCAAACTGATTATCGCTCTCGACTGTGGAATCAAGGCTGTCGACAAAGTGAACTATGCCAAGGAGAAGGGTATCGACTTTATCATCTGTGATCACCATACTCCAGATGACAATCTTCCTGACGCTATAGCAGTGCTTGACCCTAAACGTGAGGATTCCACGTATCCGGATTCCAACTTGTCTGCCTGCGGAGTGGGTTTCAAACTGATGCAGGCATTCGCGATAAACAATGGCATTTCTCCTGACACACTCACCGATTTGTTTGACCTTACTGCAGTAAGTATCGCTTCTGATATTGTGCCTATCATTGGAGAAAACAGAATCCTGGCTTATTACGGATTGAAGCAGTTGAACTCAAATCCGAGTCTTGGTTTGAAGTGTATTATCGATGTGTGTGGATTGACAGGCAAGGAAATATCAATTTCGGATATTGTATTCAAGATAGGTCCGCGTCTGAACGCATCAGGAAGAATAAAGACTGCTTCTGAGGCTGTGGAACTGTTGATTTCTAAAGAATTGACATTCGCGCGTGAGAAGAGCGATTGCATTGACAAATACAATCAGCAGAGAAAAGACCTAGATAAAAGTGTGACGGATGAGGCTATCGCCCAACTTGAGGATAAGAAAGAGGAGCTTGACAGCAGCAATTCCATTGTGATTTATAATCCCAACTGGAATCAGGGTGTTATCGGTATTGTGGCTTCCCGTTTGACGGAGTTGCATTACAAACCAACGATTGTGTTGACTTATTCTCAGGAAAACAATCTGGCCACTGGTTCTGGACGTTCGGTGTCTGGATTTGATTTGTATAAGGCGATAGAGAATTGCAGCGACTTGCTGGAAAACTTTGGAGGTCATATGTATGCCGTAGGATTACGTATGAAACCAGAGAATGTGCCGGAGTTCCGCAGAAGAATGGAGCAGTATGTCACTGAAAATATCACTACTGAGCAGCAGAAACCTCAGCAATATATTGATGCGTTCATCGATTTCAAAGAGATAACGCCTAAGTTTGTGCGCCTGCTAAAACAGTTCAGCCCATTTGGTCCTGAGAATATGAAACCGGTCTTTGCCACACGCAAGGTGCTTGACTATGGAACAAGCCGTGTCGTTGGTAAGGAAAAAGAACACTTGAAACTTGAGTTGGTGGATTCACAGAGTGAGTGCATCATGAATGGTATAGCTTTCGGATTGTCGGAGTATAACGACTATATTAAGGCATTTAATCCGGTGGATATTTGCTACACGATTGAGGAAAACAACTTCAATGGTAGCTCTAATACACAATTGATGATTAAGGATATACGTCCGCTTTCTCAAAAATAGTATAACAATGAAGGAGATGGATTCGTTCAATCTCCTTATTTTTAACACAGATGGCATTACTTAACGAAGATTACTTGAAGCTTCCTGAAAATTATCTTTTCACGGAGATTCACCGTAAAGTAAATATTTTTAAGATAACTCGTCCCGGCTCAAAGGTGATTCATCTTGACGCTGGAGATTCCAACCATATCCTTCAAGGGGAATATGTGGATACTTTCCGCAAAAACCTTGAGATGATGGCTTCGTCTCATGCCACAAAGTCGACTGACATTCCTGAACGATTGAAAGCTTTGGAGACGAAGATCCTAAAAACCGATTATGAGAGCAATGGTATAAAACTTTCTGTTGATGATATATTTATCAACGATGATCCGCGTAATGCGGCGGCAGATGTGTTGGATTTGTTGAGCAGGGATAATATTATCGGGGTGTTTGATCCGTCATATCCAGCATTCATCTATAATACGGTGATGAGTGGTCGTTCTGGTCTGAAGATGGAAGACGGAAGATGGAGCAATCTTGTCTATTTGCCATGTAATGCGGAGAATAATTTTGTGCCGTCGATTCCCAAAGAGCGTTTGGATGTGGTATATTTGAGTCTGCCGAACAATCCGACAGGCACGACTCTTACCACTGACGAGTTGAAGAAATGGGTAAAGTATGCCAACGACACGCATACACTTATTATATATGACGCGTCGCATGCTCATTATGTGAGACAAAAAAAAGTGCCACGCTCAATATATGAGATAAAAGGAGCTCAGAAAGTCGCAATCGAATTGAGGAGTTTTTCAAAGACGACGGGATATACCGGCACAAACTTCGGATTTACAATTATTCCGAGTGAAGTGGTGGCGTATACAGAGATGGGAAAGGCAATGTCTCTCAATCAATTATGCCGACGTCGGCAAACTTCAAAATTTTCGGGGATCCCATATTTGGGATTGTGTGCGGCAGAGGCACTATATACAGTAGAAGGACAGAAACAGATGCGGCAGATCGCGGATTATTACATGACGAATGCCATGATGATCAAAGAAAAGTTGCAATCTATCGGTTTGACGGTGGCAGGAGGAGACAACTCACCATATCTGTGGGTGAAAACACCAGACGGGGTGACCTCGTGGAGATTCTTTGAGCAGATGCTCTATGAGAAATCTATAGTTTGTACACCAGGTGTTGGGTTCTGTCCTGGCGGTGAAGGCTACGTTAGATTCTCCGGATTTTCGGAGAAATCAGATGTGGAGGAGGCGATGTCAAGATTATAGGACTAAAATTGCAAAATTTAGGATAATAACTACCAAGAAAGAAATTAAATTTACCTAAAAGTGAGTAAACTTTATAAAGAAGTATGGGTGTCAGAGCATGCACCCCACAACACCTCTAAATTAACAGAGGAAGAATGTGAGACCCTTTTCAAGCAAGGAGGATGGGCAATACGAGAAACCTTTGATTTTGACACTCAGTCAGAAACAAGTTTTTATGCTGTCATCAAGGATCAGTTCGGTGATATGGACGAACTGTCTAAGAAAGTAAGGACCAAGGTTAGAAAAGCTTTGAAAACTTACGAGATACGCAAAGCTACATTAGATGAAATGCTACGATATGGGGCTGACATCTATTATAATGCATTTGCAAAATATAAAGTGAAGAGTGTCCCAGTAACAAAGGAGTCGTTAGAAGCAAGGTTTCGTATGGTGGCGGAAAATGAAGATTATGAGGCATGGATTATGTTTCGTATTGAGGATAATGCTCCAGTTGCGTGGTCTATTACTCATATTTTTGAGAATATGTGCGAGTATGAGACAGTAAAGATAGATTCTCAATTTTTGGACAGCACATATCCATCTTATGGATTATTTTTCACGATGAATCAGCACTACTTGGCGGAGCGTAATTTGTCTTATGTGAATGCAGGATGGAGAAGCGTTACTCAACATTCGAATATCCAGTCTTTTTTGATCGAGCAATTTAATTTTAGAAAGGCGTATTGTAAAATGAATATGCGATACAAGTTTCCTTTGAATGTCGCTGTTTCTTTGCTTTTCCCTTTGAGAAAAATCCTGCCAAACTCGAAAATCAAGACCATGTTGTTGCAAGAGGCATTTGCCCGTGGATATGATTGTTGATTGATAAAATTGCAAATGTATACGATTTTCTTGTCTTTTATTTCTGAGAATAGTGTAGCATTTTATTGTGTCAATTGTTGAAGAGTAAAGACATATTAACATTATTTAAGAAAACAGAAAGTTTGAATTTTATTTTAGCATTTGCATTTTAATATTAAATGTATATTTTTGCATAAATTTAAGAAATTTTTGGAATTTTATGTGCGGAATTGTTGGTTATATCGGAACTAAGGACGCATACCCTATTTTGATTAAGGGTTTGCATCGTCTTGAGTATAGAGGGTATGATAGTGCTGGTGTTGCTATGATAGACGACAAAGGAAGATTGAACGTTTATAAATCGAAGGGTAAGGTTTCTGATTTGGAAGCTTACGCCAGAGATAAGGATTTAAGCGGTAAAATAGGCATCGCTCATACTCGTTGGGCTACTCATGGAGAGCCAAACGATTGTAATGCTCACCCTCATTATTCACAGAGTGAGAATCTGGCACTGATCCATAATGGTATTATTGAAAACTATGCTATTATCAAGGAATCTTTAATTTCAAAAGGTTATACTTTCAGAAGTACAACTGATACAGAGGTCCTTGTTCAACTGATAGAGTTTGTTCAGAAGGAAAACAATTGTGACCTTTGTACTGCTGTTCAGTTGGCTTTGAGTCAGGTTGTTGGTGCCTATGCAATCGCTGTTATAGAAAAGGGGCATCCTGAGACAATAATTGCTGCTAGAAAGAGTAGCCCTCTTGTTGTTGGTATCGGAAATGACGAGTATTTCTTGGCTTCTGACGCAACTCCAATCATTGAGTATACAAACAAGGTCGTTTACTTGGCTGATGAAGAAATAGCTATCCTTACAAAAGGAAAGGCAATCAAGGTGCTTACTATTGCTAACGTGGAGAAGACACCAAAAATTCAGGAATTGGAGCTGAATTTGTCTGAACTTGAGAAAGGTGATTACGAGCATTACATGCTAAAGGAAATTTTCGAGCAGACTCGTACTGTTATGGAAGCCACAAGTGGTCGTATCAATGTCGACATGAATAATATCGCCCTATGTGGATTTATAGATAATAAGGAGCGTTTCATGAAGGCTAGCCGTATTATTATCACTGCATGTGGTACAAGTTGGCATGCCGCTTTGATCGGAAAGTATGCTATCGAGGAATTCGCTAAGATTCCAGTGGAAGTAGAGTATTCATCTGAATTTAGATATCGAAAACCTGTTATTAATGCAAGTGATGTTGTGATTGCGATTTCTCAATCAGGTGAGACTGCCGATACATTGGCTGCCCTTGAGCTTGCAAAAGAAAACGGTGCTCTTCTATTCGGAATCTGTAACGTGGTGGGAAGTAGTATCGCAAGAATGACAGGTGCAGGTTGCTACACTCACGTCGGTCCAGAGATCGGAGTAGCTTCTACTAAGGCATTTACGGCTCAGGTTCAGATTTTGATTATGTTGGCATTGTCTCTTGCAAAGGAGAAGAATACAATAGACAATGGTTTCTACCACCATGTATTGGAGGAGATGTTTACTTTGCCTAAGAAGATTGAGTCTATCTTGGCTCAGAATGATAAGATTAAAGATTTCTCAAGAATCTTTACTTATGCGTCAAACTTCATCTATCTAGGTCGTGGATACAATTTCCCTGTTGCGTTGGAAGGTGCGTTGAAATTGAAGGAGATTTCATATATCCATGCGGAAGGTTATCCAGCCGCTGAGATGAAGCATGGTCCTATCGCATTGATTAATGCTGAGATGCCAGTTGTCGTTATTGCGACAAATTCTCCTACTTATGAGAAAGTGGTCAGCAATATTCAGGAAATTAAGTCTCGTAAGGGTAAGGTTATCGCAATTGTGACTGAGGGAGACGAGGTGGCAAGTAAGATTGCCGACTACTCAATCGTGATTCCAGACACAGTTGAGTGCTTGGTTCCAATCTTGGCAACAATTCCATTGCAGCTATTGTCTTACCATATAGCTGTAGCTAAGGGTTGTGATGTGGATCAGCCTCGTAATCTTGCTAAGAGTGTTACTGTAGAGTAATCAAGATAATTTTATACTATATGTGAAGAGGGGCAAACGTGAGTTCGCTCCTCTTTTCTTGTTTCTTCCATGAATCTTTGCACCGAAAATATTCGCAGTTCTCTCTGGTTTTCGTATCTTTGCATAAATGCCTTAAAAAGATTCAGTTAATATTATGAATGCATTACAATTGCTTTTAACATCGTCGGTTGCATTTCTTTTTTCTCATAATTTGAATGCAACAATCACAAATGCACAATTGGAATCTCAACCGGATTTCTTTAGTTCTAATTATATCTCTTACGAAGCAAGTGTAAAGGGAATCAATAAAGTCCGGACGGGCGTTTATGAAATCCCGACACTATCAGAAACTCCTGAGGGTTACTCTCCATTTTATATCAGCCATTATGGTCGTCACGGTTCACGCTATCATTATAGTCAGGAGGACTATAAATATATAGTTGACATATTTGAGAAAGCCGCTGCAGAGTCTGGACTTACTCCGTTTGGTCAGCAGTTGCTTGTAGAGATGAAACAGATATGTGAAGATGCCGACAAACGTGCTGGTGATCTTACTCCTTTAGGTCGAGAGCAACATCGAGGGATTGCAAGACGAATGGTTAAGAATTTCCCTTCCGTCTTCTCGGGAGATAATAAGAAAATAGATGCTAAAAGCACGACGGTCGTGCGTTGTGCCTTGAGTATGACTGCATTTTGCCAGGAACTGAGTAAGCTGTGTCCGAACCTTTACATTGATAATGATGCGAGTGCACGATACCAGAATTATATGTGTCATGGAAAGGTGGTCGGAGATTTTTCGGGAGATAAAGGCAATCCGGAATTGACTGCTTTTTATGAGAAGCGAGATACAGGAAAGGAAGTGCTAAACAAAATCTTTTCAAATAAAAATGTCATAAAGAAATATGTAAATAGGGACAGGTTTGTGAAAACTCTTTATTATATGCTTATTTCTTTGCAGGGAGTAGACGTGGATAATCTGGATGAACGTAATTGCTCTTTGACTAAGGTGTTTACTTCCAATGAGTTGGCTGCTCAATGGCAGGCTCAAAACTTATATTGGTATAAGGATTATGCAAATTGTCCGCTAAATGGTGGAGTAGGAAAGAACTCAGCGAGATTCTTAGTGGAGCAGATCAGAAAGGAAGCCGACGCTGCAATTGCTGGCAATGGTGTGGCTGCTAATTTACGTTTTGGCCACGATACTGGTTTATTGCCACTTGTCGCTCTTCTCAACCTTGATGGAATAGGTGAGTCGTATACAGATTTGGAGTTGCTTCACAATTATTGGCAGGATTTTTCTGTGATTCCGATGGCCGGAAACTTACAGATTGTCTTCTACCGTAAAAACAAACCTAATGTTTCTGGTAGCCAATATTTGGTGAAATTTCTTTTGAACGAACGTGAAGTTAAACTTCCTGTATCAAAGTCGCCTGTCGTTGGCAACTATTATGACTGGAATTTGGTACGGGATTATTTTAGTGAGATAGAACGGACAGTTCAACCATAAATATGTTGTGGAACATCTTATTCCGCTTTTTACAACGATATTTAACTAAATTAGATAAAATAAAGGCTGATTTTTTTTGTCAGCAAACTAAATGTTTTACTTTTGTTATTTGAAAAATTTAAAAGAATTTTGGATATGAAAAAGATAATAATGGCTGCTTTGACATGCCTTTGCTCTATTTCTGGTATCAACTCACAGGAATTTATGAAGGTGAGTGCTGAAAAGGTTCTTACAGAAGACAATCAGCGTTGTTATCAGATCCGTCGCGGTTACAGCCGTAAGGATAAGACTCAGTGGGAGCCATTCTGTGGTGGATTCCGTAACTTCTATTACGAGAGTGGATACGAGTATACAATGCATGTTGAAAAGTACGATCCAACATTGGATACAATCGTTGTGATCAAGACAATTGGTCGTGATAACTCAGACTCTTACCGTAAGCAGCAGGAGATGAAGAGAAAAGCTGCAGAGGCACGTGCTGCTAAGGCTGCCCGTGATCAGGAGAATGGTGCTGCTACCAAGAAAAAATAATTGGATATCAGTTTCAAACTTTATAGAGAGACGCGATATTTTCGCGTCTCTTTTGTTTTTGTTATGGATAAGTTGGACTTGATAAATATAGACACTAAATCGTCTGAATATCATTTCGTTGAGACGCTGATGCTCTCGTCTTTCCCTTCTGATGAAAGGCGTGATGAGTCTCTGCAACGTCGGATTGTGGATGATGATGATCGTATGCGATGCCTGGTGATTAAAGATGGCGACGTGAGTGTCGGCTTTATCACAGTATGGACATTGACGGAAATCATCTATGTGGAGCATTTTGCTATAGCCGAGGCATTCCGTCGACGTGGATATGGAAAACTTGCACTGGCTGAACTAATCCGTATGTCGAACGTCGGAAGATTGATTTTGGAGGTTGAACTTCCGTCGACAGAAGAGGCTGTCAGAAGAATCTCATTCTACGAAAAATGCGGATTTGAACTGTCTGCAAGACCATATGTCCAGCCATCTTATTCGCCAAGCAAACAAAGTGTGCCTATGTCGTTGATGACCTATGGAAAGGTTGGCAAACAAGAGATTGAAAATGCGGTGAAAGAGATTTATAAGATGGTCTACAACGTGTAGCTGTCATTTCACCGGATAAATTTTGGTGATGAAATCCAATATTTTTTATACCTTTGCACCGTATAATGAACTTACAGATTATGAGCAGAATAAAATTTGTTTTGACGGTTTTGTTGACAATGCTTTTTTTTGCAGCGTCGGCACAGTCGCAGAAGGTGAAACGCGAGGATATTTTCAAAGACTTGGCTAAGACAAAGCCTGGCTATGGCACTGTGAAATTACAGCAGAATCCAAAGGTCAACCTTTTGGTAAACAGAAAGATCAAAGAGGGTGAGTCGAAAAAATATATCACTTTTTCCGGTTATCGAATTCAGGTGTATATGGATAATAACCAGAAGAAATCAAAGGATGAGGCTTACGCAAGAGAGAAAAAGCTAAAAGAAAAATACGAAAATCTTACAACATATATCAGCTTCTCATCTCCATTCTGGAAACTTCGTGTGGGTGACTATCGCACTCATGCAGACGCTCTTGTGATGGCTAAGAAACTTCGTGAGGATTTCCCAGAGTTGAGTTCGGAGATCCTTATTGTAAAAGATGATGAGGTGAGAGACACGTCTTTGGAAGCGGATGCGTCTGCTTCGGCAACAACAAACAAAAAAGAAGAGAAAAAAAGTAAAAAATAAAAAGGGCTAAAATGAAAAGATTTATTACACTTGCAGCAGCTGTTGCAACATTGTTTTCTGCGTCGGCAAAAATCGAAAAAAGTAACGAACGTACTGCCGATCACAAGAAGTTTGACAACTATTCATACGCTATCATTCCACCTGCAGGCTACGAGCTGACAGATAATGGAACTGCGTTCAGAAATCCAGATAAGAAGTCCAGCATCTCAATTTCTCACCTTAACATGATCCTCGACGCATCAAGTGAGAACGAGCTTTTGAAGGTGACTTTCCAGAATTTCGTTTCAGGCTACCAAACTAACGAGTCTGTCTATATCAACGATGCTGAGCACTATTTGGTGAGCAAGACTGAGAACGGCCGTATCTTCACAACTCTTGTTGTGCCAGAGGATAACGGATCAGTGATGATCACAGCGTCGTCTCCAGTGGACGATTTGGCTGAGATTGAGAAGACAAAGGAGGCTCTTTTGTCGGTAGTGTATGTTGATCCTGCTGATATGGCAAGCAATCCGATCTTTGAGAATTCACTTTATAGCATCGCCAACCAGGGCTTCCGCGCTCAACCAGAAGGTTCGACTCTTGTTGCGTTCTGTGAGTCGGGTGATTTTGCAAAAGAGCAGGCAACAGGCCGCTTGGTTTATTTCAAGGTGTTGATGAACGAGGATGCCGTTAAGCCAAAGGAGCAGAAAATGTTTGCAACAGAGGTCGTTAAGGCGTTGGTTTCCGACCACGAGACTATCACATCTGAGAATGCGGTGGAGGTGAACGGTCTTCCAGGTTATGAATTTTTCATTACTGAGACAGTCAATGGTGAGGTGAAGTCGAAGTCTTATGCTATGGTGGTGTTCACATCAGGCAAGTATTATTGCTTCACATCTAAGGCAAATCAGGAAATAGATATGTATTTGCAGAAGTTCCAAGCTGCTGCAAAGAGTTTTCAGGCAAAGAAATAAATGAACGAGGATTTAGAGATAAAACCATGGGATATCGCGAAGTATCCCGATAAGAATTTGACAGCCAAGCTCGCGCCTCTTGTTAGGCAAGAGCTTGAGTTGTTGGGTGAGGACGTCAACCGTGAGGGATTGCTAAAGACTCCAGACAGAGTGGCAAAGGCAATGCAGTTTATGACCTACGGTTATAAGATTGATCCGTGTGACGTCTTGAAGAGCGCGATGTTTGAGGAAGACTACAGCCAGATGGTGATTGTGAGAGACATTGATTTCTACTCTCTCTGCGAGCACCACATGCTTCCATTCTTCGGCAAGGCTCACGTGGCATACATTCCGAACGGCAAGATAACTGGTTTGAGCAAGATAGCTAGAGTAGTGGAAATCCTTTCGCGTCGACTTCAGATTCAGGAACGACTCACTACACAGATTAAGGATTGTATTCAGGAGACGTTGCAGCCACTTGGTGTGATGGTCGTTATTGAGGCCCAGCACATGTGTATGCAGATGCGTGGTGTGCAGAAAATGCATTCAGTCACCACCACATCAGATTTTACCGGAGCTTTTGAGACAGCAAAGACAAGAGAAGAGTTTATCAGCTTGATCACCGTCAACAGATGACAGAATCAAAACTTTCATTCGGCAAGATTCGCGACTTGGTTAAGGCGGAATGCTTGTCTGACCTTGGTAAGGAAAAGTGCGACAAGATGTCGTTCCTTACCAATTTCGACACTATATTGGAAGAGGCAAACCGCACTAATGAGTTTGTCCGTATACTTCAGGAAGAGGATTTCCCTACCGACGGTTTCTATGATGTCAGGGAGGCAATCCAAAGAATCAAGGTGGTCGGCACCTATATCGAGCCGGCGGAACTGTTTGATTTGAGCCGTGTTGTTGAAGCAATTGGCAGTATCGTCACCTTCTTTTCCAACCGTGAGGAGGGCACATATTATTATCTGCAGGAGTTGTCGAGAGATGTCTTCACGTTTCCCGACATTCAGCGTGCAATCGCAAGAATTCTAGATAAATATGGTCAGATAAAGGACACCGCATCTTCGAAACTCGGTGAGATTCGTCGTGAGAAATCGGCTACGGAGGGCAGTATTTCAAGAAATATGTCGTCGATCCTTCGTAAGGCGGTGGAAGACGGAATTGTTGATAAGGGTACGACTCCGGCTGTGCGTGACGGTCGACTGGTGATTCCCATCTCTCCCTTTTTCAAGAAGAAACTGCGTGGTATAGTCCATGATGAGTCCGCCACAGGTAAGACGGTGTTCATCGAGCCGGAGGTGATTGTTGAGGCTAACAATAAATTGCGTGAACTGGAGGCTGAGGAGCAGCGAGAAATCGTAAGAATCCTTACTGAGTTCACTACTGAAATATTGCGTCCACGTACGGATGAACTGCTGTTTTCAGTTGATTATCTGTCGGTTGTGGACTTTACAAGAGCAAAAGCGTTGTTTGCGTTGAAGACAAACAGTGTGATGCCAAAATTACGTAATGAGCAGGTGATCGACTGGCGTGACGCCATCCATCCGTTGCTTTTCTTATCCCATCAAGCGTCGGGCAAGGAGATTGTTCCGCTCGACATCCATCTCGACAAAAACAACAGAATACTGCTTATTTCCGGTCCGAATGCCGGAGGTAAGAGTGTATGCTTGAAGAGCGTCGGACTGATCCAGTATATGGCACAGTGCGGAATGCTTGTGCCGATGCATGCCGATAGTGAAGTGGGAATTTTCAATGACATCCTGATCAACATCGGTGATGAGCAGAGCATCGAGAACGACTTGAGTACATATAGTTCGCATCTTTCTTATATGAAGGAGTTTGCGAAAAAATGTAATGGAAAGACGATTCTGCTCATAGATGAGTTTGGAGGCGGCACGGAGCCACGAATCGGTGGAGCTATTGCAGAAGCCTTGCTCGACCATTTCAACCGTCAGAAATCGTTTGGAGTCATCACTACGCATTTCACTAATCTTAAGCAGTTTGCCACAGATACGGATGGTATTGTGAACGGTGCGATGCTCTACGACCGCCACGAAATGAGGCCGCTATTCCGTCTTGAGATAGGAAATCCGGGAAGCTCGTTCGCCCTTGAGATCGCAAGAAAAATCGGTTTGCCTGAGAGCGTCATCGCCCGTGCTACGGAGATAGTCGGCAGCGACTATGTGAATATGGAGAAGTATCTCCAGGATATCGTGCGAGACAAACGTTATTGGGAGAACAAACGCCAGAATATACGCCAGAAAGAGAAACATATCGAGGAACTTGAGGAGAAACTCACCGTCGACGTCAATAATATCAACGCAGAGCGCAAGAGAATCCTCAGCGAGGCAAAAGCCAAATCCAAGGAGATGCTCGACGGCGCGAACGCCAAGATTGAGCGTACGATCAAGTTGATCAAGGAGGCAAAGGCAGAGAAGGATGCCACACGTCAGGCACGTGAGGATCTGACAAAGTTTAAGAATGATTTTGTTGATGGCGACGAGAATGACGCTTTCGCAAAGAAGGTGGAGAGGCTTAACGCCAAGAGCCAGCAGAAGGGAGGAACGCCGACCCAGCAGAAGCAGGAAAAACCAATCTCTGTGGGAGACACGGTGAAGATAAAAACAAGTGGAGCGAAAGGTAAAGTGTTGGAAATCAAGGGTAATAGTGTGGATGTCGCATTGGGAAATCTCCGCACCACCGTCAAACTGAAAGATCTTCAATTGACTCAGGAAGCTACACAGAAAACACAAAAATTCAGTTTCAACATAGTTTCGTCCAACAATTCAGACATTGTCCACGAGCGTTCCAAGAATTTCAAGCTGCAGATAGATGTGCGAGGAATGCGTGCCGACGAGGCTCTGCAGGCGGTCAGCTATTATATAGAAGATGCGATAATGCTTGATGCCGGCACAGTGCGAATCCTGCACGGCACAGGTACAGGCGTGCTACGACAGGTGATCCGTGAGTATCTGAAGACGGTGCCACAGGTTAAAACATTCCGTGACGAACATGTCGATTTCGGTGGAGCCGGAATCACCGTGGTGGAAGTTGGGTGAAATTATAAATTCGAAATGCAAAATGCTAAATTGTGGGGTACGTGCCAGCACCGTAGGTGCGACATAACATAGGGTCGGGTGTGAACCCGATACGGATGATGAATTCGCTCCGAGAGAGAGACCAATCCGTGTGTAAATCCATTTGAGACGCCGCAATGCGACGTCTCCACAACCATTGTTCATACCTTGTGAAAAAACTACTAATAACATTTGTTGTCTTTCTGTGGCTTTTGCCTTTAGATTGTCTATCTTTGCAGACGAAAAACAAAAAGTGGACAATTAAACAATGGCTATCGGCGAATCTAAATCAACAAAGAAATCAAAGAAGGGTGTGGCTCCTGACATTATCGAGGTCAGAGACATGGGTGGCGTTGTGCCTCCTCAGGCACCGGAGATCGAAAACTCTGTGATCGGAGCTATCCTGACAAATCCGGGATGCTTCTCTGAAATATGTACGATCCTGAAGAAGGAGACTTTCTATGTGCCTAAAAATGCTCTCGTCTACGAGACAATCTCCTACTTGGGCAGTACACAGCAGTCTATCGACCTTTTCACCGTCTCTGAGGAGCTTAAGAAACGTGACCTCTTCGATACAATCGGCGGAATGCCGGTGCTTATCGAGTACACTCAGAATGTGATTTCCGTCGCCAACGTCTATGAACATTCCAAGATTCTTGCGGCTAAGGCTCTTGAACGAGAACTGATCAAATATTCCACTGAGATTCAGCGTCGCGCTTTCAGTGAAGACGAGGATGTCGACAAACTGATCCAGGCTGCTGAGGCTATGCTCTACGATATCTCACAGCATAATATTGAGAAGGATTTTACGCCTATCAGCGACGTCCTTCCAACCGTCAAAGCCAATTATGAGGCGGCATCCAACAATAAGGAGGGTGTCGGTGGTGTGCCGAGCGGATTCACCAAACTCGACAATATGACCAACGGCTGGCAGAAATCCGACCTTATCATTATCGCCGCACGTCCTGCCATGGGTAAGACAGCCTTCGTGCTCTCTATGGCAAGAAACATCGCAGACAAAGATATTCCTGTCGCCGTCTTCTCCCTTGAGATGAGCAACGACCAGCTTGCCACTCGTATGCTGGTGAATGTCACTGAACTCCCGTCGGAGAAGATCAAGAAGGGTCAGCTTACGATTGATGAGAGCAAGAAAATGAACCAAGGTCTGGATTATCTTGCCCAGAAACCAATCTATCTCGACGATACACCGAGTCTGTCCGTGTTTGAGTTTGCCACAAAAGCACGACGTCTGGTGCGAGACAAGGGAGTGAAGATCATCGTCATCGACTACTTGCAGCTGATGAACGCCAGCGGTATGGCATACGGAAGCCGTGAGCAGGAGGTCAGCACTATCTCACGTTCGTTGAAGCAGTTGGCGAAGGAGTTGATGGTGCCGATCATCGCATTGTCGCAGTTGAACCGTAGTGTGGAGAGCCGAGACAAACAGGATAAGCGTCCGCAGTTGTCCGACTTGCGTGAGTCTGGAGCCATCGAGCAGGATGCCGACATGGTGTTGTTCATCCACCGTCCGGAGTATTATAAATTGGAATTCATGTCCGACAACACCACACCAGCCGCGGGACTTGCCGAAATCATCATCGCCAAGCATCGTAACGGATCTGTGGGCGACGTGATTCTTCGATTCATGGGTGCGCAGACGAAATTCTGCAACTACGACGATGGAGGAATCGTGTCGACAGACCAGTATGTGGAGGTTCAGTCCAACATCAATCCCGGCTATGCGTCGGGCAATGATGCTGTCAATGTGGATTCATCTGTGCCGGCATTCATGGATTCAGCCCCAGCACCATTTTAATTCATAATGCATAATTCATAATGCATAATTGTGGGGAAATCCAGACATCATCAACCAGACATCATCAACCATCAACCATCAATCGAATCGTGGAAGTAAGAATAGAGCAATCTTGGAAAGAAGTATTGGCAGACGAATTTGAGAAGCCATATTTCTCATTGTTAGCGTCATTTATAAGAAAAGAGTATCAGGAGACGGAAGTGTATCCGCCCGGAAGCAAGATATTTTCAGCGTTCGACCTCACACCATTCCGCGACGTGAAGGTGGTGATACTTGGTCAGGATCCCTACCACGAACCCGGCCAGGCTCATGGTTTGGCATTTTCCGTGCAACCGGGAGTGCAGATACCACCGTCGCTACAGAATATATATAAGGAGATTGTCGACGATGTGCACTCTCCATATCCCAATTCTGGATTCCTTGAGCGGTGGGCGAAGCAAGGCGTATTATTGCTCAACAATGTGTTGACGGTGCGGCGAGCAGCTCCGTTGAGCCATCAGGGAAAAGGATGGGAGGAGTTTACAGACAGGGTGGTGGAACTAATCTCGTCGAAACGAGAGAATGTCGTCTTCATGTTGTGGGGATCGCAAGCGCAGAGGAAAGGCCTTGTGATAGACACAAAGAAACATCTTGTGTTGAAAGCGCCACATCCGTCGCCACTATCCGCCTACCGAGGCTTCTTCGGCTGCAAACATTTCAGCAAAGCGAACGAATATCTGATACAACACGGAAAAACCCCAATCGTGTGGTGATTCATAATTCATAATGCATAATTGTGGGAATATGCCAGCACTGTATGTGCGATATATTCTAGGGTAGGGTGTGAACCCCAATCTGTTTTATTAATATAGACGTTGCATTGCCAACGTCTTTTTTGATTTTTAGGAATGTAATTTTTCCTATCAAATGCTATTTACCTGCGAAATTTCAGTTATTTGTTATTTTTTTCAAAAAAAATGCAAGCTATGCCAGAATTTTACATACTGACATGCTATTTTTGTGGTTGTGTAAGGATAAGGAGATGAATAAAAAAAAATAATTTCACCTCTGAAGAGTTCTTGCACACCTGCATGTTAAATTTGCATGCAGAAGTAAATAAGAACACAAATTTTTGATTATTCGAAAATTATGTTAATTTTACAAGATAATAATTATTAAAATATCGATATGAGATTTCATATTATATTAAGAGTGGAAGGCAGTAGACGATTGCTACCGCTCAACTACCAATATGAGCTATCTGCAGCAACTTACCATATTCTGGCAAGTGCCAATGAGGAGTTTGCTGAGTGGCTGCATGAAAATGGGTTTAGGATGGATAATGGAAAACAATTCAAGTTGTTTACATTTTCGAGGCTGAATCCTGAAAAATTTAGAATATTACGTCAATCGAACCAGTTGGAATTGTTGTCGGACAAAGTAGAGTGGCAAATATCTTTTCTGCCAGAACATTCGACACAGAAGTTTGTGGAAGGTCTGTTTCAAAAGCGAGTGTTTGAAGTTGGCAACAAACAATCGGTAGTGCAGTTTCAGGTGGACAGCATAGAGATGTTGCCATCGCCTGAATTCACAGACATGATGACTTTTGAGGCTTTGTCTCCAATTTTTGTAAGCAAAAAGTTGGACGATGGGCGAGATTATTATCCACAGAATGCTGAAGAATTTGCCAATGCACCTTGGGTGCGAGAACGTTTGTTTAAGAATTTGTTGGATAAGTACGAAGCTTTCTATGGTAAAGAATTTGAGGGCGAACGCTTTTTTGAAATGATGACGCTCACAGATCCAAAATCAGTATTGGTTTCTATCAAGGCTAATACACGGTATGAAACAAGAGTCCGAGGTTTCCTTTGCAGACTTGCTTTGCATTGCCCAGCTGATCTATTGCGTATAGCATATGAAAGTGGATTGGGAGAAGGAAATAGCCAGGGATTCGGATGTTTGGGGATTAAGAATTTATAATATATTGCATAAAAATTATGAGTTTAGATACAGTATTGAAAATAGGGAATGTGCTCAGGAATTCAAGCAATAGTTTGAAGCACTTCAAGTATGTACAATCGTGTCCGAAGGACAAGAAAGGGAATTTTCCTTTGTGTCTGTCGTTTAAGGTGGATGACGATTTCTCTATTGATTTTAATAGTGTTTCTATTGTACCTGAAAATCAAAGAGAAAAATTGTATTATCTGACCTTTAAAACATCAGATAGTGATGGACTCGTGAAATATATTTATGGTGATATTTTTTACGAGACCGTTGGGGCTGTTAAAAATTCATCTCCTGTTGTTTCAGAAAAGGGATATTATAGATTACCAAATCCAAACAATTCTAAGGCTTATCAAAGCGGTTCGTTTGACCGAGGTAATGCCGATTACAACAGCATTATTCAAAAAAACACAAAAAGCAAAGTTGCGGAATTGGAGTGTATTAGAGTTAAAATGACTAAAAGTATTACTACTATTGAGACAATTTTGAAATATGTTTCAGCGGTGGAATATTATTTTGATAACAAAATGACTATTCCTTTTGCGGATTTTTTGAATAATGAGGAAAATCTTTATGATATTTCTGTAAAGAACAATTATAATAAGATAAGCAAACAGAGCCTTGCAAAATTGAAAATTACGGAATTTCCCGAAACGGATATTATTGATAGACGGAAAATCTTTGATATGCCTGACAACAGAATTTTTATCCATTTTGATTATAATGGCAAACATTGGTACGAACTGAAAGATAGTTTCGATGCAGTTTCGGCAAAAATGACGGAAGAGTTTGTTGAAGAAACAGAAGATGGTGGTGTGGTTTTAAAAAAATCATTGTATAAAAATCTTTGTTCAGGAGATACTAAAAACGATATTCAATTTCCAAATTTTTCATTGAAAGGGAAAAAGAAAGCTAAATCTTTCACAGATGAAGAAATCAGCAGTTTGTTTTATGCAGCAAGTTATACTTCAAAGGGTAAATCTATTTATAAAACAGACATTAAACTGATTGTGTTGCCATCTGGCGACAATCTTACAGAGGAAGATTATGCAGAGTTTATTGATAAAAATAATGAAACATCAATCGTTAATTCTAACGAATATAGCAATAGTTTGTTTGATTTTGTCGATACGGGAAACAATGATATAACAGTATTTGATTTAATTCTTTGTAAAAAAGGAGGTATGACTTCACCTGATTCCGATTTGGTGGAAATTTCTGGTATAGAAAAAAGCAAACTTAGGCACACTAACGAAAGAATTTCTGAAATTGCACACTGTATTTATAAGGAACGTGCTAACGAAATTAAAATAGAAAAAGAATTAACCTCATTATCAATAGAGTATTCTTTCTTGAATATTTTGGGCAATCCGTTTTATGACGAAAAAACAAAAAAGCTCAAAATAGTTGAAAACCCTAAATATCAGTCGCATTTGTTGAAAGTACTTCCGCTGATATATCTCGACAACTACGTCAATGATGATGTATTGTTGCCAGCGTTTATTCAAAATGTAGAAAGTTCGATTCGTTCAGATGATAACAAATTTACATTTTTGAAATACGACTTGAAATTTTTGTATTGTATTCAAAATTCTAAAACCGATAAGTATATGGAACTTACAGAGACTAAGAGTTACAAGTTAGGTTTTAAATTGGGACAAATGTCAAAGCCATTGAAAACTTCAATTGCTTCTTTTCAAAAATCGTATGTTGGAATGTTGACCCGACGTGTTACGACGAAGGATGATTGTATTAAATTTGTAAACGACATTTGTCAAAAACTAACTATGCACGAAAAAGCATACAATGATATGTGTGCTGAAGTATGTAATGAATTGGCGAATCTCCCTCTGTCGGAATATGACAAGGAGCATCTTGCATTTGGCTTTTTTGAAGGCTATTTCAAATATGAACAGAGTGTTTCAAAAAAGAATTTGAAAAAACGCCTTGAAAAAATATTGTTTGATTACAAAGGTAATAATGAGTTTCTCAGCCAAGTTGATAAAA
Organism: Bacteroidales bacterium UBA3844; assembly: GCA_002392915.1. GTDB lineage: Bacteria > Bacteroidota > Bacteroidia > Bacteroidales > Paludibacteraceae > UBA1723. The sequence goes on from DGHQ01000030.1 coordinate 31,818, forward strand.
TTGCAGAAGTTGTTGAATCATTAAAAGATAACGATAATGAGTAAAGAGCATAATACTAATCAGGATGTGAATAAATCAGAAATCCTATTTTTGTACGAAACCTCGTACAACATTCCTAACGGTGATCCGTTTACTGGAGAACAACGCTACGACGAGGAAACCAAAAAAATTCTTGTCAGCGATGTGAGAATCAAGCGTTTTATCAGAACGTATTTGGAGGATGTCAAGAATCTTTCAATATATGTAAGTGAAAAAACAGGTGCAGGTAAAACAGATTCAAAGAATGTTTTGAAATGGCTTGCTGAAAACAGAAATGAGAAACAATCAAATGATATCGGAGAAATTCTCAAACAGCTAATCGATGTCAGATTGTTCGGTGGTATTTCTACGCTTGACGATAAACTAAAAATCAAAGACAAGGATTATATCAACGGACACGTACAATTTACAGGTCCCGTTCAATTTGCTCTGTTGAATCCGTCGCTTAACGAGGTGGATTTAAGAATGCATCAGAATACAACACATTTTACATCGAATGAAAGCAATGCACAAGGTTCTATTGGAACAACAACCCTCGTCCCATATTCTTTAATACAGATTCACGGATGGGTTAATCCAAAAGTCGCTGAGACTACGGGACTAAGTAGCACAGATTTGGAACAGATGTACGAAGGTCTTTGGTACGGAACAAGCGGCGAGGGCAGTTCGTTTTCGCGAAGCAAGGTTGGACAAAATTCAGTTCTCTTGGTGGAAATCGTTTACGCCGAATCTAACAAAAAGATTTATGGTGCTGACAGGTTGATTTCTATCAAGCCAAAGAACGGGAAAAAGGGTGAAACAATCCGTAGTATGGACGACTACGACTTTGATTTCACTAAATTGACTGCATTGCAAGAAGACAAGAGGATTGCAAATGTCCGTTACTACACGGAAATTCCAGAAATCGATGAAGAATTGAGAAAACATGACAAATTTGTGAAAATGGAACTATGAAAGGTTTTCAATTAGAAATAAAAGGTAATTGGGGACATTTCAAAAGACCGGAAACTAACAATAATCCGCTTTCGCACGATTTGATAACCAAAACCGCTTTAATTGGAATGATTGGGGCGGTTTTGGGTATTGAACGGCAGAAAATGAAACCGTTGTTTCCGCAACTGTCGGAAGATTTGCTTTACGGAGTGCAGTTGCAGCATCCCGTAAAAAAGATTTCGTGGGGTTTTACAAGTCATACTGCTATAAATCCTACGGCTGCGGGTACGCCGAAATATTTTGAGTTCCTGCGAGAACCGGCTTTTTATGTGTGGATTGCATTGCAAAACAAGCGGTCAGAAAAATTGTATGACAGTTTTTTAGATGCTGTAAAAAATGGGAATGCAGAATATCCTCCCATTTTGGGCTGGCATAATTGTCCCGCTGAACTAACGTTTGTATCATCAGGAGAATTTTCGGATGAAAAAAACGGTGAATTTAAGACAGGAGGTTTCGTTGTCGCAGGATACAAACCAAAAATTGAAGGAGAGTTTAGAATTGGATTTGACAAACTTCCTACATATCAAAACGATGATTTTTGGAATCTTCCCGATAAATATGTCAACATAATTTATCCTGATTATCCGCACAAGATTACGGTAGAAGGTAAGTATTATGTTTACAACGATGGTAATAAAACAGAAAATTTATGTCTGATATAACAGCATATAAATCGCATCCCGACAAGTTGTTGGTGGAACATATCAAAGGTGTTGTTAAGAATGTCCGCAACCGAACTGATTTCATAATTGCGGAAACAGCCGCTGTATTTCACGACTTGGGCAAAATGAATCCCAATTTTCAGGCAAAGTTGGAAGGTAAAACATCCAAAGGATATTCTAATCACTCGCTTTTGTCGGCGTATGCTTTTTATTGTATGGTGTTGGCAGACAAAAATAGAAAGTTGTCTCCAAATGACATAATCGGATTAATTGTTTTGATAGCCAAACATCACGGCAATCTGCCGGACTTTTGCCCATCAGGAAATGACGGATATATTTTGTCGAAAAATGAAATCAAGGATTTGATTTCGTTTTTAAAAAATAACGATTTGCCTGTATGTGATTATGTCAATCACTTTTATCAAGTATCTGATTTTAGCAACTTGATAAAAGATGAAAGAGTTCAAAAATGTTTTTTGGAACGGATAGTGTTTTCTCCCAAAATCAACTCAACTCCTTTACCGTATTTTTTGACAATGCAATCAGCGTTTGCCAATTTGATTCAGGCGGATAAGGCTGATGCTGCAAAATTCGATTCCTATGTTGCAGATGACAAAGAAGATGTAAATTCTTTTTCGGGTGTTTTTTGCAGTACGCTTGATGCTTTCTTGAACACATTGAACCAAAATTCTGATTTAAACAAACTGAGGACAAAAATACGATGTGAGGCAGTTGAAAACATAAACGGTTTATTGCCGAAAGGAAAGAGAGTTTTTGACCTGACAAGTCCTACGGGTTCGGGTAAAACATTGATGTTGTTGTCGTTGGCGGCAGAAATTATCAAACAGGAAGGCCCAAAGAGAATCATTTATGCTTTGCCCTTTTTGTCAATTACCGAACAAGTGGAAAAGGAAGTTTTGAAAATATACAAAGGATACGAACAATATATGCAACGTATTGATTCAAAATCTGTTAATCCGCGTTTTGACGAAATCCAAAACGAATTGGACTCTATGCCCGACGAAGAAAAAATCGAGGAATTAAACGCCTTGGATTTTAAAGAGGATACATTTTCATATCCTTTGATAATTACCACTTTTGTAAGATTTTTTGAATCGCTTTTAAGCAACAGAAATTCTGTTTTACAAAAACTTCCGAATTTTTCAAATTGTGTTTTCCTTTTGGACGAAATTCAGGCACTTCCTCCGAGGCTATATGGATTCTTTGTCGCGTATTTGTCGAAATTCTGCGAAATGTTTGATAGTTACGCTATTATATCCACGGCTACACAACCTAATTTTGAATTACCTGATTATGACGACAACATAAAAGCGTTTTTCCCTGATTATGAAAAACCCGCTCCATTGTTGCCGCTGAGTTACTTCAAAAACGAATTGTTCAATAGATATACCATAACATACAAAGCGGAAATCATTGATGTTAACTCTTTAATCGAAATGTTAATTAAAGAAGATAATTCTGTTTTGTTGATTTTGAACACGATTGATGATACAAAAGAAGCCTATAATCTGTTGTCGGATAGGTTTGATGGTTCGTTAATTCTCTTGAATACTCATTTTACACCTGACGATAGGAAGATAAAAATTCAGGAAGCGAAAGACAAACTTGCGTCAAAAGAAAAAGTTATAGTTATTTCTACACAACTGATTGAGGCGGGCGTAGATATAGACTTTCCAATTGTTTATCGTGATTTTACAACTGTTGCAAGTATTGTGCAGTCAGCAGGACGTTGCAACCGAAACGGCAAAATGCCACAAAAAGGCAGAGTTGTGCTTTTCAAACTGATGAACAATGATAAAATACGTTATGAGTTGATTTTCAGAGGAAATGACAAAGTTTGGATTAACTATACATCCAATGCTTTTGTTGAAGATTTTTATGAGGAGAAATCTTTGTTGACGGTACAAAAAAATTTTTTTAATCAAATTCAATCAGAAACAAAGTTTGCACATTATGGGAAAAATATAGAAAACGATTTTTTGAAAGACATAAGATCATGTATGTTTGAGAAAATTGGAAATTTCAAACTTATCGAAGAAGAATATTTCGGAACAGAAATGCGTTTTTATGTGGCAGAGAATGATAAGGACTCTAAGTTTGAGGAGTTACTTGAAAAACAAAAACAATTGATAGAATTGCTCAAACAAAGACCGAAAGTTAACTTCACGATTATCAAAGCTAAAAAAAAAGAAATTGAAAATCATTTGAAAAAAATGGCTAACCGTATTGTTCAAGTACGGTTGAAAAAAGGTCAAAATGCTCCGCTTTCTGAAAATGAAAAATATTTTGATTTGCAAAAAATCAGTTCGTTCAGTTATACAAAAGAGAAAGGAGTAGATTTGGATAATGTAGAATGTATATTATAATTAGAAAATTATGACGGACGAACAGAGCAACATAATCATCTATAATACCATTGACGGCAAAGCGTCGGTGGCTTTGTATGCCAAGGATGGAAGGATTTGGTTGAACCAAGTGCAGATGGCGGAACTTTTTGCCACCTCAAAACAAACAGTCAGCTATCATATATCTAATATTCTAAAAGATAATGAATTAGATAAAAATTCAGTTGTCAAAGAATTTTTGACAACTGCATCTGACGGAAAGCAATATAACGTTATATTTTACTCTTTGGAAATGATTTTAGCTGTAGGTTACAGAGTAAAAGGCAAGCGTGGAACGCAATTCCGTCAATGGGCTACAAGACATCTGTCAGAATATCTCATCAAGGGATTTACCATGGATGACGAAAGATTGAAGAATCCTGATGGAAGGCCTGATTATTTTGATGAACTTCTTGAACGAATCCGTGACATCCGGGCTTCTGAAAAACGATTTTATCAGAAACTTAGGGATCTGTTCGCACTCAGCAGTGACTACGAAACACGAGAAAAAGCGACTCAAATGTTTTTCGCTGAAACGCAAAACAAACTCCTTTATGCTGTTACAAACCAAACTGCTTCGGAGATTATCGTCAATAGAGCGAATGAGAATAAACCAAATATGGGTCTGACAACGTGGAAAGGAAGTATTGTCAGAAAGGGTGATATAATAATTGCAAAGAATTATCTCAATGAGGAAGAAATTGACATGCTCAACAGACTTGTCAATCTGTTCTTGGAATCGGCTGAACTTCGTGTAAAAGGTAGAAAAGACTTGACTCTTGCTTTTTGGCGTGACAATGTCAACCAACTTCTTGAATTTCAAGGTCAAAAAGTCCTTGTCGGTAATGGAACTGTTTCAAAGGATCAAATGGAGAATTTTGTGACTCAGGTTTACGAACGATTTGATAGTAGACGTAAACAATATGATGCTCTTATGGCTGATGAAGAGGACATTAAAATTCTTGACGACGTAGAAAACAAAGTGAAAAATAGAGATAAATAGCTTCAATATGCAAATCACTGGCACCCATTTCAATTATTATTTGATCTGCCATCGGAAACTATGGCTCTTTGCCAATGGCATCAACATGGAGCATAATTCCGACCTTGTGTATGATGGAAAACTTATACACGAGGATTCGTATCCACAACGTCCGGAACGATATGAGGAACTTGAGGTGGATGGTGTTAAAATTGATTTTTATGACGCTAAAAATAAAATAGTGCATGAAATCAAACGTTCCGACAAGGTGGAGGATGCTCATGAATGGCAGGTGAAATACTATATATATGTCTTGGAGCAAAATGGAGTAGACGGAGTCCGGGGCATTTTAGAGTACCCTACGATGAGAAAGACAACTCCCATCGTGTTGACGGATGATGATAGACGTGAAATAGAAAAAATGAAAAGTGAAATAGAAAAAATCATCGTGTCTGAAAAATGTCCGGAAAGAGTGGCTATGAAAATATGTCGAAATTGCAGCTATTTTGATTTTTGTTGTGTGACGGAAACTGATGATGTATGAAAAGAACGTATTATCTATTTAATCCAGGCAAGTTGGAAAGAAAGGACAATACATTAAAATTCACGCCTTTCGAGGAGTTGGAAGATGGCGACGTGAAGCCAGTAGGTTCACCTCGTTATTTGCCAGTTGAGGACGTGAGTGAATTTTATGTTTTCGGTTCTCTTCATGCAACGAGTTCGCTCTTTAATTTTTTGGGACAGCACGACATTCCTGTCCATTTCTTTGATTATTATGAGAATTACACAGGATCGTTTATGCCACGAGACGGATTGCTTTCTGGCAAAATGCTGATGGCTCAGACATCTGCTTATCAAGAAGACGGTCGACGTCTGGAGATTGCTAAAAAGTTTATTGAAGGAGCGTCATACAATATGGTCAAGAATCTTCGCTATTACAATAATAGAGGAAAGGATATGGAATCTATAATAACGCAGATTGAAGTCTACTCCTCTAAAATAGTTGAGATGAGGAGTGTGAGCGAGCTGATGGGATTGGAGGGAAATATCCGTCAAACATATTATGATGCGTTCGATTTGATCATTGACGATTTCGAGATGGGTGGACGAAGTAAGCAGCCGCCAAGGAATGAAGTGAACGCATTAATCTCGTTCGGTAATATGATGTGCTATTCGCAATGTTTACGAGCAATCCATCAGACACAATTGAATCCTACAATAAGCTATCTGCATAGTCCGGGAGAACGAAGATTTTCGTTGTGTTTGGATGTGTCGGAGATCTTCAAGCCAATTCTGGTAGACAGAGTTATTTTTAAGTTGTTGAACAAGAAAGAGATTCAGACAAAACATTTCGACAATAAGATGAATAGATGTTTGTTGAATCCGACGGGAAAGAAGATCTTTGTAAAAGCATTTGAAGATCGACTGAATGAGACGATAAAGCATAGGGCATTGAATAGAAGTGTCAGCTATAAGCATTTGATAAAGTTAGAGTGTTATAAGTTGGCAAAGCATTTGTTGGAGATGGAGGAGTACAAACCTTTTAAGATGTGGTGGTGATATGTACGTGATATTAGTATATGATTGTGGAGAGCGACGAGTGGGGAAGATGTTGAAGTTGTGTAGAAAATACTTGAATTGGATACAAAATTCAGTGTTTGAGGGAGAAATAACGGAAGTGAAGTTAAAGGAGTTGAAAAGTCAAGCATTGAAGATTATGGATCCGGAAGAAGATAGTATAATAGTCTTCTCGTCGAGCCAACAAAAGTGGTTAGATAAGGAGATTTTAGGAAAGGAATTATCTGATATAGACAATTTTATATAGAGTTGAAAATCAGACATTTCTTTTTTGCCATGTTGTCGCCGGCTAATTTATTAGAGGAAAAAGAGATAATATGGTAGAGTTGAGATCTTTGACATGTTGGAAATCAGATATTTAATGAAGTTGTCGAAGGTAGGGGATTTTCGTAGAATTGCCCATCGACAACATTAGTTATGAATTTTTAGCAAAAACATAGGCTCAAAAGCCATTGTTTTTGCTAAAAAATCGTATTTTTGATACGGCTTTTAATCGAACCATATTGGAATTGAAACGAGGGTATTCCAGTCACAATCGACTACAAACAGCCACTTTTAATCGAACCATATTGGAATTGAAACATGTTTTACGGCACTAAATCTTGGAAGTTCCCCTTTGACTTTTAATCGAACCATATTGGAATTGAAACCCGCTCCTACGTCTCCCTCCCCAAATACTCCTTATTCCTTTTAATCGAACCATATTGGAATTGAAACGTAGTCGGAAGTTTGTTAATTGAGAGTCGAGAACTTCTTTTAATCGAACCATATTGGA